>CAVRAY010000001.1:0-902500 GCA_963719225.1 Thermoanaerobaculia bacterium
AAAGCACGCGGGCGTGGCGACAGCATCCGTGCCTGCGACTGCGCCGGCCGTCTTCACGTTCCTGGTGTGTCGAGAACCCGCTGCAGACGGGGGATAAGTGGCGCACGTGCATTCCGATTCTCGATTTCAAGGCCGCGGCGCATGCGGGAAGTGAAGGGCTCTTCGGCTCGGACGCATCGAAGGATCTCGTCGAGGAGTGGGCCGAGGTTGCGCCGGGACAGAAGATCGAAAAGAGGGATGTTCGTGGCTCAGGTCGCGGGCGACTCGATGGACGAGATCATTCCGGACGGAGCGTGGTGCCTCTTCAAGAAGGCGCCCTCCGGCTTGCGGGATGGAAAGGTCCTGCTCGTGAGGTACGGCGCATGCATGTCTGACCCGCAGGGGCCTACACAGTCAAGGAGTACCGAAGCGAGAAGACGCCGGCGGCGGAGGGCGACTTCAGGCACGTTCGGATAACCCTTTCGCCCAAGAGCCGAAGCCCGAGGCACGTTCCCATCGTCCTGACACCCGAAGACGAGGGCTCTGTCCGTGCGTTGTTGCTGAGTTCGTGAGGGTGCTGGGCGCCGATGGCCACTGAAGACCCTGCGATCAAGCAAATCGCGGAGATTCAGGGCGTCGAGCCGGCGAACGCCGAGGCGTACGTGAAGAGCCTTGGCCGGCAACTGGAGCAGCCGATAGCGCCAAGCTGGCTGAGGCGGTCGCCCTTCTTCAGGGGAAGGAAGCCATTTAAGGTGAAGACGTCGCACGCCGTCTGAAAGGGGTGCCGCCGCCCGGAGAGTCAAAAAACGTCTGCGCCTCTACCCCGAGTCGGATGACACCAACGAGTCCGCTCCGCGGCGCGCACAGAAACCTGACTCTGAGGTTCGGCGAGACACTCAACTCCGCTTTGAGCAGTGGGCGAAGAACCCTCTTTGCCTCGCGAATACGGTTTCAGCTGTGCACGGGATCTCGATGGCAGATGTCGCGAAGCATGAGGGCCTGATTCCGACGATGGGTCAGTCACCCTTCGCTCTCGCCCGCGGCCAGAACTTCGAGAGGGGGGCTGTTTCGCGCTTTCGCCGAGCGCCTCATCGCCGAGCTTTATGCCAAGGGCGTAATCCCATCGGCCGACGCGGCCTTCCGCGACTTCCGCCTCAGGTTGAACGGCGGCCCGTCGAGACGCTCGATGACGCTCGTGCCGAGACCTGCGTCTCCTCGAGGCCGTCGCGTCGGGCCCGCCTGCCAAGAAGGCGATCCTCGCCGCGGGCGACGGCGGCCGCGCCGGCGGCGTCATGCTTCCCGAGGCGATCCTCGTCATCGACGGTGCCGCGGTGATCCTACGTGACCTGACGCCGCCCGAGCTGATCGTGGGCGAGATCAAGACATATCCGGACCGCGGCGGCTACACCGAACCCGCGCAGCTTGCGCAGGCCCGGGCACAGGCGGGCGTCTACGTCCACGGTCTCGACCTCGGTGTGCAAGGAGCTGAAGATCGACGACCGCGTGCGTGTAGCGCGCAGGGGATTCCTCGCGCTCAGCCGGCCAGGTTTCAACGTGCCGTCGGTCCGCGCGGGTGAGGACTTCGCCTACCAGGCGCAGAGGGCCGAACGCGGATTCGACCGCCTGCGAGAGGTGGCTGCCGCTGCTGGAGTTCCGAAGGCCGAGCCCGACCGGATCGCGGCGGTGTCGACTGCTGCTACGGAGTACCGAGAGGCCTGCCTTTCCTTCTGCGACAGGGTGGTCCTATGCCGCGAAAGGGCGCTGGTGGCGGGAGACCCCACGGTTCTCGGGGAAGAAATGCGTCGCTTCCTGGGTGACGTCGATCTAATTCGGGCGGTGGCGATCCTCGGTGGCGAGAAGCCGCAGACGAACGGTGAGCGCGCCTTCGCTCAAAAGTTCCGCGAGGCAGAAGAGCTGAAGGCTCGATGAACGCCTTCCTTGCGATGCAGCGGCTGCAAGCATTCGCGAAGGGGAAGCCCCTTCCACGCGGGGCCACGATCCACTTCCCGATCTCTCAGCCGAAAGACACCTTGTTCCTCGCCTTTCTGAAGATGGGTGGGGAGTCAGCGCCCTGGGGCGTCGCGTGGGCCACGTCCGGCAAGAAGCCGTCCGTGTTGTGCGTGGGCGAGCCTCGCAACCGCGACCTCGTAGCTGACATGATGGCCGAATTCGGCCGGTCCTCCTTGAGCACGTCTTCCACCCGGGGTACAGCGAATCCAATTCATGCGTGAAGCAACCACGGCCTCTGCGCCAGGTGTGGCTTCCGAACTCGACGCACGTCGAGATGCTGCACTTCCTTTCTTACGCCTACACCTTCACGAAGACGGGGTCGGCAGAGCGGCGCGAACGGCTGAACGCCCTCGGGCGCGCCGCCGGATGGCTGTTCCGGGAGGCACAGCGCCCGGGGCAGGTCCTGGTGATGGCGGCTACCGAGGCCTTGCGAGAAGCAACACGTTCCCGGCCGAAGATATCCGCCAGGGGCATCGGGCTTGCTGATGGCTTGGCTGGAAGCGAAGGGTGGAAGAGACGTGCGGGCGGCGGCTGCGGTTGCTGCCGAAGGGGAAGCGGTCGCGACGAGCATGGATCCGGTAGTCGAACGCGACACCCTAGAAGATATGGTCGACGCCTTCAACGAGGCCCGGACGAATGGTGACGATCGCAGCCGTAAGCGTGTCCATGGCGCCATTGAAGCGGTTCTGGAAGCGCAGCTGAAGCGCCGTATCGAATTGACCGAACGGGCCTACGAGCGCCTTCGAGGCGAACCGCGCCGCTGCAACAAGGCGGTCGACGAACTCTTAAAGATGGCCATGGATGAGCATTGGTTCGGGTATCTGCGCACGGAACACGCGTTCCTCGACGGTTCTGGCGCCTTCGTGTTCGTCCCTTCGCCGAGACCGATCGGCATCCGTTCATCGCAGGCCGCGGTTACTTCCTCCACGAGAAGTACGAGACACTCCGTGATGCCTATCTTCTCGAAGACGACGCCGAGCTGCAGCACGAGGCGATTGCCTCGGGGCTCGCTCTTCGAGGGAAGATCGTGAAGGTCTGGGACGAGGGCGAAGGCAAAGCGAGCGTCCCAGTTTGGCTCGTAGAGACGAGCAGCGAGATTGCTCTTCGGATTCGCGAGGGGAACTCGGTCGCGCCTGCTGGCATCCGTGAAAGAAAAGGCGAGATTCGGTCCATCGACCGGAGGTCCGCTGGTGGGTTTAGCCTTGAGGTCGAGATCAAGGGGCAGAAGACCGCGCGGTCATCGAAACATGATGACTTGCTTTCGGCGAACGATCCGGCCCTGAAGGGTCAGACCGTTACGCTGCTTCCTGCCGTGTTCGATTTCAGCCGGCAGAAGCTCAAGAAACTTTGGCAGCAGCGTCAGCCCGGTGCTTGGCTCGTGAAGGCGAAGCTTGCGGCTCGATCCGCCAAGCTGCCCGCTGAGGTGTCAGAGGATCTGAGGGCCGCTGATCAACTCGCGAAGGCCAACGATGATTAGTACATCCGGCTTGCCTCCCGAGCTGGCAGCGGAAATCAACGCCGTCACTAAGGCGCTGAAATCGCACATCGACGCTGCCGGTCGGCTCGCGGTCGTGAAGGCGCCCCCGGGCTCCGGCAAGACCTCGCTCCTACTCGAAGCGGCCGCTTTCGCGCGGCAGCTCAGGCGCCGCGTCGCCATTGCGACGCAGACGAACGCCCAGGCGGACGACATCTGCCGGCGCTTTGCCCGGGATTATCCGAAGCTCGCCGTGATCCGGCTGAGTTCCAAGCCTGCTGGGCCGCTGGGCGAGCGGATCACCGAGGAACACGATGCCAAGAAGCTGCCGTCGGGGCCGAGCATCGTCGTCGGGACCGCCGCGAAATGGGGGCTCGCCACTATCGTGCAGCCCTACGACGTGGTGTTCGTTGAAGAGGCGTGGCAGCTGAAGTTCGTCGACTTCATCCTTCTTGCCCAAGTCTCGGAGCGATTCGTCCTGATCGGCGATCCGGGTCAGATCCCACCTGTGGTGACGATCACCACGGCGCGCTGGGACACCTCGCCAAGGGCCCCTCACCGGGCCGCGCCCGAAATCGTCCTGGAGGACGAGGGCTTCTCGGGCCTGTCTCTTTCACTGCCGGCCACCCGTCGCCTTCCATACGACACGACCAAGCTGGTCCGACCCTTCTATGAGTTCGACTTCGGCTCTGTCGCCGGCCCCGGGGAGCGAGCCGTCGTGACACCGAAGAACGGGCGAGATGCGATCGATGCGGCGATCGATGCTCTTTCCACAGGCACCGCGGCCGGGTACACGCTGCCGACCGCAGACTTTGGGCCGCCCCTCGAGGAAGACGAGGAAATCGCCCGGGCGGCCGTCAAGGTTGCGATCCGGCTCCTCAAACGCGGCTCGAGGCGTCGATTGGCGGCAAGGAGACACCCCTCACCACCTACCAGATCGGCCTTTGTGCGACGCACCACGTGATGAACGCCGCCATGGAGCGCCAGCTCCCGAAGAGCCTGCGCGGAAAGATCCGAGTCGACACCCCCGAGCGCTGGCAGGGCCTCGAGAGGGAGGCGATGGTCGTCGTCCACCCGCTTTCCGGGGTCACCGAGCCGTCCGCGTTCGATCTGGAAACCGGTCGGCTCTGCGTCATGGCATCGCGTCATCGTGCTGGATTGATCGTCGTGAGTCGTGACCACCTTCTCGACACGCTGCAGAACCACCTGCCGTCGGCGGATCAGCCGGTGGGCCGGCCGGACATCTGTCGACGGGCCACGCCAGAACCTGGGATTCTGGTCGACACTTCAACAGCAAGGCCGCGTGATCGAAGGCAAGGCGTGAACGGGTTAAGGGGACGCGCGTGCTTCTAGAAGTCGGTGGAGTTCTGCAAGCGTGTGGAAGGAGGTCTCGAGCCCTTCATACGTGAGCTGCAAGTGCAAACCGGGCGCTATGGGGACGCGGAAAAGGATGCCTGGTGTGCATCACTTACCCGGGTCGCGGGTCTTCTCGGCAAGCCGCAGATGGCGGCGTTTCAGGCGCACCATCTCCACCTTGGCCAGCGCGGAAACGTCGCGGTTGAATATCGGCTTCCGGCCTCCTCTTCCTGGTGCGACGTGGTTCTGCTCGGGCGCGGCCCCGAGCGCTCTGCAGCCGTGATCCTGGAATTGAAGGACTGGACAACGGCGGGCGATCGGTCCGGGCCCAGCCCCGGCCTCATAGAGCGCCACGGCAACATGGAACTACATCCCGCGGAGCAGGTCCGTGGTTATGTCGAGTATTGCCGGCGATTCCACTCGGCAGTTCAGGGGACTGCCGACGTCCACGGAGCCGTCTACTTCACACGAGCCGTGTCAACAAGCGCCTACGTTCAACATCCGCATGTGGTGCTTACGACCACGTATCGAGTGTTCGCCGATGCGGTCCGCGACATCGACTCACGCTTTCCGAAATACCTCGCCGAACGTCTGACGGCGCCCATGTTGATTTCGCATGCCGTTTCGAAGCTGGGACGTACAAGCAGGACCGCAGCTTCTGCCGGCAGGTTGCCATGCGGATTTCGGATCCGAAGGACGGTCCGTTCGTGCTTCTTGACTCTCAACGGAAGGGCTTCGAGTTGTGTCGACTGAAACTCAAGGAAGCGCTGGCTAAGCCTCACGGGAAGCTCGTCCTCATAGTTGAGGGCGGCCCGGCTCGGGAAAGTCCGCGCTCGCGGCTCACTTGTGGGCGGACCTGGTCAACGATCCGTCGCTCCCGGCTGGCAACGTCGTTTTAACGACGACGTCATCTTCTCAACGATCGAACTGGAGAGGATCTTCGCCGAGGCGTCCTTGGATGGCAGCGGCCGCGGGATCGTGAGCGGCAACTCAATACGCGCCCGAGAGGCACGGTATGGGTCGGGAAACAGAAGAAGCGCAGAGGCGCGGAGGCTGTGCGTCCAGAAAACTGGGTAGAAAACGTTGGGCATGCCGCCGCGATGTCAGACCACTGCGCTGTCCAGATGATTCCTTTCTCGTATCGATCGTCGACGAAGCGCACGCGCTGCTGAATTCAGAGAAGAAGGCCCAGGTGGGACCGACGGGTTGGCCGGCCGCCTTTGGGCCTCAGGCGTTCCACGTAATGCGGGCTTCGAAGGTCTCCATCTTTCTTCTCGATTCGGAGCAGAGCTTTCGAGACCGGGAAACTACCACCGCAGCCGACCTCGAGCGGTGGGCTTCGCTCGCGAACGCGGCGGTTCAACCTCGGATCAGCCTCGCCGGTGCCCAGTTTCGTGCCGGTGGTTCCACGGAATACCTCGGTTGGGTCGAACGTCTATTCGGATGGCCTGGGGGTGACGGAGAGGCCGCAGAATGGAGACGGTCACCGACGAATTCGAACGGGAAGTTCGAGTTCGAAGTCCTCGCCGATCCTAAGGCGCTCGAGGAATCTCTTCGAGCCCGCCTCGCGGAAGGGGCCTCGGCCCGACTTCTTGCCGCATACGGCCGGCCGTGGAAGACGAAACGGGTTCGCTCGCCTCATGGTCTACCAGGCGCCGAGAAGGACTTCCACATCCCCTACGAACGGAACGGGAAGCCCCGGTACTGGAGTAATGTCTGGACGTCGCACCCGGAACCTCTCCGGATTACTCGCTCTTCGTGCAGGCGCCGCCGGGGTCGAAGATGCACGCTGATCCGCTATCTGAGGTCGGCTGTCCGTACGTGGTCCGAGGGTTCGACTACGACTACGTGGGCATTCTGTGGCTAAAGGATCTGGTCTGGCGTGACGGCCAGTGGATCGTCGATCTCAAGCACGTATACGAGTCAGGCATTCGCCTTACCCTGGCCGAATCAAAACGTGAAAAACACGCCGGTGGGCCGGCGGCCGCCGACCTCGTGCGGAGAGCTCAGCAGGCCTACCGGATCCTTCTGAGCAGAGCCATGAAAGGCGTATACGTCTGGTTTGAGGATGAGGAGACCAGGAAGCACGTCGAGCCAATGCTGACTGATGGTCAATGAAGGCTGCCGTCGTCTCTCAGCCTAGAAACTAGCCGAAGAAGTAGAGGGTGTAGAGGCCGTCGAGGCGCTTCCTCCTGATGCAGTTCATAAAGCTCCTCGACAGCCCGAAATCGCGAAAATGAGGGTCGGCGCCCCTGTCGATACCCAAGTTGCCTCGCTCGGTATCTTTGAGGCGGGCTATTGACCAGTTCGCCTTCCATGCCCGGGTCAGGAATGAAGTGAACCTGCGCGTATCGGGCGGCTGTAAGCAGCTGTATCCATCGCTCAGCGAGGCGGGGGTTTGCCAAGGGAAGATCTGCCTCACAACAGCACCGTACCCCAGGGCCACATTTACGGTGAACAACTCAGACCTTGAGAGCCGCAGTGACCACTTCGGATTCTGTCTGCCGCAGATGGCGTAGACAGCCCACAGTGTGCGTTCGCCGATCTTTCCACGAAGAAACGCATCAACGGCAGCCGCTGTGATCGCAGCAACCTCGGCATAGTCTTCGGCCGATACCTGAGTGCAGCGTCTCTGCAGGTGCGGAACGTGGAAGATAACTTGAGATAGGAAGAGGTAATCGGGTCCCGCGCGCTCCATCGTCCAACGAAGAGTACGGTTGGCGAGGACGCTCGAGACCGTTTCGGAGTTGGCATCGGATCGATTACTTGTTCTTCAAGCTCACGACGACTCCAAGGGTACTTTTTGAGGAAGGCTTTCCAGTTCATTGCGAGGACGGTTTCAACGGCCTTACGGTCGATGAACTGAAAGAAGATTTCAATTCCCATGTCGACGTGCCCCTCTTAACGGCCTTAGCCGCGGATTCGGTGTGCGGCCTTTTGCCGAGAGTCTACGGAGTGGCTGCTTCTAAGGACATTTCTTTTGCCCGGCTTAGGACACTCGATCTCCGTTTCCAGCGGCTCCCTCTCCCAAGAAATGTGGACCATCGTGAGACGAAGCTGGCTCTCCGTCGTCCAGAGCCCGGAATCAACGCGCCTGGGCGGCGCGCCCATCGTCAAGGGGCGGATGTGCGGGGCCCTCTGACAGCGATATTCGCTCCGCGCGCACTGCGTTTAATATCCTCAAATGGCTGGGCCCAAGACGAAGCCAGACACTTTCCGGTTGGCCTACCGTAGGCTCGAACAGAAATTCAAGGCTCGTGCGGAGGCTGATGGCGACGTCTTCCTTCCGAATGTCGCCCCTGCTGGCCCCGTTGACTATGTCCTCATCTGCATGGAGCCTTCCCTCGGCCGTTGGGCCACGTCGGCGGCCCACGCGAAAGCGAGTCGACGCTGGTTTCAGGAACTTCCTATCCTCGTTTGATGAATTCCACTTTGATTTTCCGGCATCGGCGCTACCTCTGTGGGCCCGAGGGGCGATACCACATCACCGATTGGTCCAAGGGGGCGATGCTCGTCGCACGCGCGCGCGCCGGGAGGCTTCAACGGTATGACAGGTGGTATCCGTTGTTACAGAAGGAGATTGAACTCGTTGCCGCCCCAAGAGCACGCATCATTGCGGTCGGCAACGCCGTGTTCAGGCAGATGGAGCGGCGGGAGTTTCCGGATCCTTCACCCGGATAATCCACTACTCCCCCCTGGCGGCAGCCGGGCGAAACGCTGGCGTCGCGGGTCGCGAGGCGAGCTTCAAGGCCTTTAGAGATTCGGTCTCTCTCGAGGAAGTGGTGGCCGCGGCCGATGGCGTGTTCAAGGCCGCACGGGCCCCCGCCGAGATCCGCGATGGGACGCTGTCCCACTTGAAGGGGAGCCGTCTTTCGCCGTCCCGCCAGAAACTCATCTTCATTTACAAGGAAGCATTCGAGTCGATTAGAGCTCGCCGCTGAGCGTTGCGTTTCTTGGCCGCTCAGGCGCTATCGTCTCTGGAGGAACGGGCCCACAATCATGCGCGCGAGAGCAGCAGTTCCGGCACGAGAGGCACGAACGGGCCGCCGGACCCCACGTAGCGTTCGCCTTGTGCGAACAGCGGATACGTATGACTTTCTCATCCGATACCCGTTTGGCGCCTCCGCCATAAGTGGGTACCGCAAAGCCGCACGCCACTTTGGGCTCCACACGATGGAAGACCCGACTATGGAAGGCTCGGACGCGTTTCGCGTTCTGGTTCACAAGAGCAGGTCGGCGTTAAGACGGGCGGCGGGAGTACTTGATCGCGCGTACGGATCGAACAAGCAGAGCGCCATCGATGAAGCCGAAATGTGGCTCATCAGTAGCGATGTCACATGGTTTGCTCAGGATTGGAAATGCTGGGATGAGGCTCAAGACGAAGGCGCACTGGCGTGCTTAGGCTGGAGCGCCTGATCGTCAAGTCAAAGAACAGCTATCGGATCACGCTGGAAGTAATCAAGAGCGTTGCTCACGCTAGGTCGCAGTGGCGGCGTTCGGCCGGAAGCTCTCTGCTCGGGGATGCCGTGGCGACGGCCCAGCTCGGCCGTCGCGCAGACGCGGACGTTCGTGGAGGCCGCCGCGCGTCTGAACAAGTCACAGCCGGCCGTGACGATGACGGTGAAGGCTCTGGAGCGGGAGATGGGTGTGCCCCTCTTTGCGCGGGAGGGCCGCGGAAAGAGGCTGACGGCGGCGGGAGCGAGGCTGGCCGCGAAGGCCGCGGGCATCCTGGAGGGCGCGCGGCGATTGAAGGAGGATGTCGCCGGAGAGCCGGAGGTGCCCCGGGGGCCCGTGCGGGTGGGGGCCGGCGAGGCCGCCATCGTCTACTTCCTGCTTCCGCTTCTTCGAAGGATTCGCGAGGCGTACCCGTCCCTGGCTCTCGAGGTGCGAAACCAGCGCGACATGGAGTCGTTCGATCAGTTGCTCGCGGGCGAGCTGGACCTGGCGGTTCGGTCCCGGGAGGCGCTGCCGCACGGTTTGAGGTTCGAGCCGCTGTTCGCGTCGGATCGAATGCTGATCGTGCCGCGTGGTCACGAGCTGGCGGGGAAGAAGCGCCCGACGCTCAGAGACCTCGCTCGCCATGCGTTCGTGATCCCCCCGGCGGGTTCGACGTCGCGCCGCCTGATCGAGGCCGCGTTCCTGCGGGCCGGCCTGAGGCTGGAGATCGCGATGGAGGCGGGAGGCTGGGAGATCGTGAAGCGCCTGGTGCGGGCAGGGGTGGGCGTGGCGGTGGTTTCTCGCTGTGGCGATTCCGGCGGGGCATCTCTTCCCTCCGGATGTCCATGGGCTGGTGACGCGGGAGGGCACCGGCGCCTCATCCGCAACGGCCGCGGTGAGGAGGGTGCTGGAGGAGGCGGGGAGGAGGGTGGGGTAGGGGGGATAAGCGACTTGATAGATGGCGGGCTTGAAAGACGGGGGCGGGATGGGCTTACCCGCCTCCTTGGCTGCGTCAAGCCAGGCGGCCTTGGCCTTCAGCACTTCCTCGAGCGCCTTTTCAGGCGTCTCTCCAAAGGCGGAGCAAGTGCGGCAGATCGGGGATATCGGCGATGTAGCCGCCATCTCGTCGCTCTGGAAGATGTTGATGTGGTAGTCCTTCATTCGTCGCCTGCGAGCTTTAGATTATGCCGCTCTACGAGTTGGAGCAACTGCTTGATCTGATAAGGCTTGGCCTGTCCGTGAACTTCCTGGAGATTCAGGAGCTGCGGGATTCCTGAGTGCACGAAGATGTGGTGGCTCCCACTCACGCGACTGAGGCGGAACCCGAACGCCTCCGCGAGCGCACGGGCCTCGGCGAACCTGAAGTTGTTCGGGGAGGCAAGCGCCTTCTGGAGGAGCTTTCGAGGGTTCATTGGCTGAACCATAAACCTAGCACGCCCGCGTCGCGCCGCCTGATCGAGGCCGCGTTCCTGCGGGCCGGCCTGAGGCTGGAGATCGCGATGGAGGCGGGAGGCTGGATGTCCATGGGCTGGTGACGCGGGAGGGTACCGGCGCCTCATCCGCAACGGCCGCCGTGAGGAGGTTGCTGGAGGAGGCGGGGAGGAGGGTGGGGTAGGGGAGGCCGCTATCTTTTCCGGAGGGCGGGCCCCTGCAGCCGCCCGAGAACCTTGTTGACTGCTTTCAAGTCAAAGCGCTCCGGATCGAAGCGGGAGTCGGCCCACCTTCGCATGTCCTCGTGGTCTTCGTGCTGCGGGTCGCCCCACGCCGCGAGGAAGTCGTCGTAGCCATGGGGGCCGCCGCTGTCCTCGGGCGGGCATGCCCGCGCGCCGCCGAGACAGACGGGGTAGCGCGCGGCGGGATCTTGCGGGAGGCGCTTCTCCACGTCGATGTCGTGGATCCAGTCGTCCCCGAAGTCGTAGACATAGCTGAAGCGTCGAGTACCCGGAAGGAGGAGCTCCGCGAGGCGCGTCTTTCGCGGGTCGAGCGGGGCCGGCCGCTCGGATCGATCGGGATCCGGCGCGGCCACCCTCTGCCGCCCGACCCGGAACTCGTAGAGGTGATAGTTCTTCCACCCGAACGCGCCTTGAACTGCGAGGTGCAGGCCGTGGAACGTGCTCGCCGATCGAACCTGGATCACGCGCCAGACCGGGGGCTCGACGTCGCGGATCGTCACGCGGACCTGGAGGAGTTCACCGGATGGAGGGGTCTTAACGGGCATCTTTCAGTCCCAAGGTCTCTTCACCGGGTTTGCTCGCCGCCCGGGTTCCACCATGGCCCGCCTGCGGGCCAGCGTCCGGCGAATTCCGTCCCGCGAGAGAGAGCCGCCAGAACCGGGCTGGCGAAGAGTGCGACGCGGAGCACCCAGGCCTCAAACCCCAGGGAGGCATCGATTCGGTTCTTTGAAACGAACGCTTCCCATTGGCGCTGCTTTCCCGAGTCACGACCGAACCGACTCGTCAGGCCGGCCGGCGTGGCGACGATCGGCGTGGACCGTCGTTCGAATGTCTCCCGGATCGCGCGGCCCATCGCTGCTCCGTCGAAATCCCGGATCCGGGCGAGCGTGGCCACATCGAAGTAGTCCTTCATTCTGGTATTCGACTCGCCCAGAGTCACCATCGCGTGGAGCTTCTCCGCAATGGAGGTCTCGGATTGATAGGTGCGCAGCATGGGCCTCGGCACGTCCAGAAGGGACGGATACTCGAGCCACTCCGGCGGAGGGTATACGGCGTCTCCGACACCGACATCGAACTGAAGCGAGAGCCTCACGGTGCCGAGTCGGCCCTCGACTCTGACCCGCTGGCCCCCGTACTGGTCGGCTTCGCGGATCGCTGCAGCGGCGACCGTCTCCGGTAGAAACGTCACGCCGTCGCCCGGGTCGCACGGGATGATGGCGATCTCCCGGAAGACCTGTTCAAGCTTCTGGGACGAGATCTCTCCGAAGCCGAGGAGATCCGCGTCGCGAGTCGCACGCACCGATTCGCCCGCCCAGACGAGCATCATGAGCGCGCCTTTGAGGACGAACGAGTCGGCGTAGGTGGACTTCGACAGGCGATAAAGAAACCGCTCCAGTCCGAACCGCGTGAAGAGAAGGGTGGGCTCGACTCCAAGCACCTTCGCACGATTGACGATGCGCGCCTGTAGGGACCGGACGAGGCCCGTGTTTGGCTGACTCATTCCACGAGCGCCTCGAGATAAGGACGCATCACTTCTCGAACCCTGCATATCCGGGCGAAGGGGTCGATGTCACCGGGCTTGACCCTCCTCGACCTGATCGAATCACGGAGGGCCTCGACGGCGACCTCCAGACCCACTTTGTGCCGGTACTTGAAGAGATCGGCGATGGTTTTTGCGAGGCTGTAGACGCGCACGCGCCGGCCCTCGACGATGATGTTCTCCACACCTCGCGTAAACGCCTGACCCGAGAAGCGAAATATTCGCAGTGGTGGAAAGTCGAGCCTTGGAGCACGCGATCGTCTTTCGATCGCAAGCCAGACTTCTGAAGGGTTCTGAGTCGTGACGTCGTGAAAGCGGAGGGCGGACAGCAGACAGATGACGCTCTTCGGCGCGGCTGACGCCGCGATCGCCAGGCTGTGATGTTCAGTGATCTCAGCGTTCGGCAGGCGGTACCTGCCATGGCTCACTCGCTCGACCACGCCCCGATCGACGAGACGCGCGAGGGTCTGAGGGTGAACGCCGGCCGCGACCGCTTCGGCTGCGGAGAAGATGCTTCGACGAGCGAGCGAGCGGGGGATGGCGGGGAAAACGGCCATGTGAGAGATTGTTTACATATTTGATATGAATGTCAACGATTACTCACATGGCTCGGATTCGCGAGGCGTACCCGTCCCTGGCTCTCGAGGTGCGAAACCAGCGCGACATGGAGTCGTTCGATCAGTTGCTCGCGGGCGAGCTGGACCTGGCGGTTCGGTCCCGGGAGACGCTGCCGCACGGTTTGAGGTTCGAGCCGCTGTTCGCGTCGGATCGAATGCTGATCGTGCCGCGTGGTCACGAGCTGGCGGGGAAGAAGCGCCCGACCCTCAGAGACCTCGCTCGCCATGCGTTCGTGATCCCCCCGGCGGGTTCGACGTCGCGCCGCCTGATCGAGGCCGCGTTCCTGCGGGCCGGCCTGAGGCTGGAGATCGCGATGGAGGCGGGAGGCTGGATGTCCATGGGCTGGTGACGCGGGAGGGCACCGGCGCCTCATCCGCAACGGCCGCCGTGACGCGGTTGCTGGAGGAGGCGGGGAGGAGGGTGGGGTAGGGGGGCGGGGATACAATCGTTTCGTGACGCGCGAAGACCTTCTCGCCGCCGCCTTGAAGCTGCCGCTGGATGAGCGGGCCGCCCTTGCGGACCGCCTCCTGAGGAGCCTCGACGAGCTGCCGGAGCCCGAGCGGAAGAAGCTCTGGCTCGAGGTGGCGGAGCGGCGCCTGGCTGAAATGCGAGAAGGAAAAGTACGCGAGATCCCGGCAGACGAGGTCTTCGCCCGTGGCCGGGCCGTCACGTCCCGCTAAGGCCCGATTCCACCCCGAGGCGCAGGCGGAGTACCTCGAAGTGATCGCCTACCTGGGTCTCCACGCGCCGAGCGCCGTCGAGGCATTTGCGGCGGACGTGCAGGAGGCACGGAAATAGGTGAGAAGAGGGTTCGGTTCGGGCCAGTAAGACGGCTCTCCTCTCGCGGACACTCGATGTCCGTCCGCGATCGCTATCGTTTCCATGGATCTTTGAGGCATCCGCCAGCCCCGCCTCGGGCTGACGGGCATGAAGAAGACGGCGAGGAGATTCGGCTCCCGTGACCCGTCGCCAACCGTAGTCCCTACGGTGGAAATGCCGACCGGATCGTCCGGAACCATGCGCGATCGAGGTGAACGACCAATCGAAAGGACGCCCCATGAGTGACTCCCGTCTTCTCCCCTTCGAGCCCCGCCCGGGCCGCCCCCTGGAGGAGCGCGTCGAGCGAGCCGTGGAACGTCAGGTCGACGACGCCATCGAGATCTGCAAGGCGATGAGCACCGGCGAAGGCCTCGAAGAGGTCTTCGCGAAGTGGATCGGGCGCATCCGCATCGACCCCTTGCGCGAGCGCCCCACGCCCGCCGAGCTCGTCTACCGGGTCGGCCCCGCGAACGACGGCGTCGTCTTCGCGACACCCGAGCGCGCGCGCTACGTCGCGAACCTGCACGAAGCGTTCGATTCGAAGACGTGGGGCGAGTTCCGGAGCCGCATTCCCGCCGAGGAATGGGAGGGGCTCGCGAAGGGGTTCGATAAGCCGCCTCGGCCCGGCAAGCGTTTCAAGTCCGAAGACGTGCCGGGTTTCTGCGACGGCGACTGGCCGCCCTGGCTGCAGAAAGAGATCGTCCGGGTCCTCCCGCCCCCGCTCGTCCTGAAGTACGCCGAGGCCTCCATGACCCTCATCAACGGCGTCTATTTCCACATCAGGCAGGAGGACCTCCCGGCGCTCCTCCGCGAGCTCGAGAGCCGCGGCATCCGAGCCACCCACGAGCCCGACCTGCAGTTTCACTGAGTGGACACGAAGATGCCCGGGAGAAAGAGATGCGGCTGATCGCTGCGACCCCTGAGCTGGGTCCGAATCTCTTTGCGGACTTCTTTTCAGCCGTTGCAGGCGCGCACCGGCGGCCGCTGTTGGTCTACTTCAGCGGCGCCCTCAGCGAAAGACGATACGAGGAGCGGCGGAAGTCGGAACCGACCAACGTCGTCGAGGCGTTCAGGGAGTCGGGACCCGTTGCCCTGGCCTGGGATCTCCTTGTCGTTGCAGCCCCGCCGACGTTCGTGGCACGAGAACCCGGCCTTGGGCGGATAGTGAGCGCGCTCGTTTCGGAGTTCCTCGCCGCGAGCCCGAATCCCGAGCCGCCGGCGACCGCTGCGGTGGGGATGTCTTACGGAGCGCTGCTGGGCTGTGCATATGTGCTCGAGGTGCAGCGCTGCAACCGGCTCGCGGCTCCGGCGGGCGTCGGCATGGCCGAGGTGACCGAGTCCGCTCCGCGAGAAGCCCTCGCGGGAAAGACATTCAAATGCTTCGTCAACGACGGAGACCCGTTGTCAGAGCAATCGCATCGGTTCGCCAGGCAGATGCGCGGATACGGGCGTCGCGTCGAGGTCGTGACAAGGCACGGCGAACACTCCTTCGTGGACTTCGTCGCGAACGGTTCGGCGGCGGAAGCGTTCAGGTTCGCGGTTCTCGGGCGGTGATGCGGCTCTTGGCGGATGCCTCGTGTCCGAACGGATCTCCGGCTCGGAATCGCTCCCTTCACGGACACTCGATGTCCGTTGATAAATGTCATCTTTCGATCAATCGAAAGGGCCGGAGGTCGCCCATGAACGAGAACAAGAAGAAGGAGTGGCCACCACCCCCACGGCTCATCATCACGGTGGGAGTCGCTATCGGGCTCGGGTTGCCGCTCATGTTCCCGGATTCCCTGGACATGCATCCCGGCGCCGTGAGCCTTTTCATCGTCGGTAACGTGGCGGCGGGTGGCCTGGCCCTACTGTTGACTGAAGGGCCATGGCACCGAGCAGCAGCGGGCTTCACCCTCACCCTGGCGTTCTGGATGGTGCTCTACTCGACGTTGAGCTTCGTCCGCTGGCGAAGCACGATCAAGACAATCGAATGGCTGAAGGTGCGGCGGATCGAAAACGCGCAGTTCTGGGAACTACGGCTGGACACGCTGCCGAAGCTGGAGAGCCCACCCTACCGCGCGCTGGCAAGGGCCAAACTCGAACAGAGGATCTCCCGCGGAAACGAATTAACTGACGGGATCCTGGAAGAACGATCCGAGCAAGCGACGGAGTGGCGAAACGGGTTCCTTCTGTCGCTCACCGGCTCTGTGCTGTGTGCGGCCGGGGCCATGAGGAGCCTCCGCGAGCTCGAGAGCCGTGGTCTTCACGCCGTCCTCGAGCCGGAGCTCGACAACCGCGCGGATGCGCTGGTACCTGGCGTTGTGGCGACGGGAGCAGGCAAGAGCTCGAGACCATACCTAGGGGGAGTCAGGGCGTAACATCGTGCCATATGAACGCCGTTGAAGCCGTTCGCGGAGGACGGGTCGGGGCATCTTCGGAGGTCATCGCCGACTTCTGCCGCAGGCACCACATCCGAAAGCTTTCGCTGTTCGGCTCGGTTCTGCGAGACGACTTTAGGCCGGAGAGTGATGTCGACGTGCTCGTCGAGTTCGAGCCCGGCAAAGGACCGGGGCTCATCACGATGGCCGCGATGGAGATCGAGCTGTCGGAGCTTATCGGTCGCAAGGTGGACTTCCTGACGCCGGGGTTCCTCAGCCCCTACTTCAAGGAGCGCGTCCTGCGCGAGGCCCAATCCGTCTATGACGGAGCATGACGAACAGGTTCGCCTGAAGCACATTCTCGGAGCCGCCCCTGGGGACCGATGATCGGAATGCGAAACAGGGTCGTTCATGGCTACGACACGATCGACTACGACCGCGTCTGGGAGACCGTCAAAGTCGACCTTCCATCCCTCATCGCACTTGTCGATCAAGCCTTAGGCCGGCGAGTGGATTAGACAGCCTCAGACCTTCGGTGCCGGGTACGCGCGCCCGAACGCGTCGATCACGTCGAGGAACTCCGCGGGCAGGAGCGCGCGGATGGAAGCGACGACGTGCGCGGGCAGGTCGCGATGAAACGGCTCGGCGACGGAGCCCGCGATTGCGGCGAGCGTGTCGGCGTCGCCGCCGAGAGAGACGGCGAGGCGGATGGCGTCCTCGGTGCTCGCCGCTTCGAGGAACGCGATCAGCGCCTCCGGGACCGTGCCCTGGCACGTTTCGTCGAACGCGTAAGCGGGGCGGATGCCGTCGATCGTGCGGGAGAGGTCGTATCCGAACCGCGTCTCGAGCTCGGAACGGATCGCGGCCTTCGGCGTGCCGTGGCGCGCGCGGAAGACGGCGAGCGCGACGGCCTGCGCGCCCCGGATGCCCTCGGGGTGGTCGTGGGTGACGGCGGCGCTCTTCTCCGCCTCGGCGAGAACGCGCTCGACCGTGTCGAAGGCGAGGCCGACCGGGCTGACGCGCATGGCCGAACCGTTGCCGAAGCTGCCGTAGGGGCGCGGCTCGTCGTAGGCCAGCCACTCGCGGAATCGCTTGCCGTAGCCGGCGCGCGGGTAGCGCCGCCCCAGCTCGAGATACGCGCGCCCGTAAGGCTCGCCCGAGAGGATGGCGCGGGCCGTGGCGATCGTCAGGACCGTGTCGTCGGTGAAGCAGCTCTCCCGCCGCAGGAGCGGGAAGTCCACGGACTTGTGCGGGCGGAACTCGTACGGCGAGCCCACGACGTCTCCTGCGATGGCTCCGATCATCAGGGCTGCATTTTGACGGCAAGCATCGGACATCGGATGTCCGTCTACGCCTCCACTAAATTCGGCTGTGAGACGGGAAGCTGAGCGACATCATGAAGTACAAGCCAGAAGGGCACCGTCCTCAAAGGTCTTCTTCCGCGTCGTCGATCTGGACGCGACCGTTCCCGACCCTTAGGGATGTGCCGAACCTCTTCGAACGCCGTCGAGACAGGAGGCGCAATGCATCGTGAAGCAGGGGACGAACCAGAGACGTCGGCAGTCGAAAAGAGGCATGAGCCCGGCGATCGTGTCTTCCAGATCCCGCTCGAGTGGCCGGCCCGCTGCGGGACCGTGCTCGACATGAACTCGGATGCCGTCAGCCACTCATCGGATGGGACGACGGACGGCGGGAGTGGATCGAGGACGAGGACTTCCGCGCGCTTCGGATCTGGTTCATCGGCGACGAGCCCATACGCGACCCAAAGGCCGGACCCCTGGAGATACTGCTCTCGAAGTTCATGGGAGGCGACTCCCAGGAAGTTCGATGCGGCCCAGCGACACGTGAACGCTCGACCTCCGGCCGCGTTCTGACCTTCTTCCCGAAAGGACGTTCATGACTCTCACCGGAAAACGACTCGATATTCCGTCGCCACCCCATAAGAAAGCCCCGGTCAGCGCCTGGCCGCCTTCGAGAAAAGGCTCGCCGAGACACTCGCCGCGCTGGAAGAGGACCAGTATCTGGTCGTCTCGGCGAAGCGCGGCTGGGCATACGTGCAGTTCGCCGCGCAGGGGTCGTTCGGGCTCCGCGCCGAATGCGTCGGCAACAACTACCTCGACGAGGCTCACGCGCTGCGCGCGGGCCAGATGTCGCGGCTGCGGAGGATTGGTTGGTCGGATCCCACCGGGACGCCGGAACAGGCGACGCCGAAGCTCCAGCCGGAGGGCTCCCCGAACTTCTTCCGGGACTTCGACCGGCCGGTTCCGTATGACGAGGTGGCCCGGATGGCCGTGCGCTCGCTGACCGAGGTGTTCGAGATCCCGCATCCGGGGTATCTCATGTACAAGGCGTTCGACAAGGATCAGCGGACGATCCTGGTCCCGACGCTCGGGCTGAAGCGGGAAGAGGCCGCGCCGCCCGAGAAGCCCCGCGAGAACGCAGTCGAGGAGTTCCGGACGAGGAAGCGGAAAAAGAAGAGCCCCGAGGCTTGCCCCAAGTGCGGAAGTCTCGATGTCGTTCCGATCTTGTATGGCCTCCCAGGGGGACCAGAAGTGATGGAAGAGGCAGAACAGGGAAAGATCGCCCTGGGTGGCTGCCTCGTCACAGACAGCGATCCGCAGAAGGAGTGCAAGGCTTGCGGTGCGCAGTTCGATTTTCAGCCGCTGCAGGTTGCACGACGGGCCCGGCGCAAGATCCGGCCATGAAGGCGACGTCGAAGAGCTGGAAGACGAAGCGGCTACCTGCCGAGCGCGCGCGGTTGAAGCTGGAGCGGACCTTTGACGCGGCCGAGTGGGATGCCCTTCAGCAGGGGGTCATCCCGGAGGAGATGGAAGACAAGTGGTTCATCTACGAGAGCCGCGGGTGGCTGAACTTCCATCGCAGCTGGACCGGGATCTGCGTCTTCCGGGTCCGCCTGCAGCGGACGCCGACGGGCATGGAGGTCGCCGAGGTCTGGGTCAACCGGGACATGGAGCAGTACTCGTGCGTGGACGACAACTACGACGCCGCGCTCGTGTCGTGGCTGATCGACGTTCTTCTATTGAAGAGGTCAGCGCCGTGGCCCGAGTCCGGCAAGGGCGACGAACCGCTGAGACAATGGAGCCTCGTGGGGAGGGCGATGCTCGGCGGACCGACGAAAGACGAGGAGGAGACGTGAAAGCTGCTGCCAGCGAGAGCAGGCGCGAATACGCTGGAAGCGCCACAGGATCGGGTGGTATTCGCCGGCAAGGATGAATCCCTTCGTCCTGTTCGACTGAGCCCCCGCATGGTATATATGGTCTATACGCTATTTGCGTATATACGTAGATTGCGTATACTTCAAACGGGAAGAGAGTTTTCGTCGAGCTGCCCGCCGACGGAACTGGAAGCAAGGAGAACGACATGAAGATCGAACGCAGGCAAGCGCGTTCGCGCAAGCGCGACCTGTTCGCCGAGCTGAGCGAGGGAATCGCCGCTCTCGCCGAAGCGCGTGTCGGAAAGCGGACGCTTCGGACTCACGCGGTCGAATACAGGCCTGCGCCAACGGTGACGCCAAAGGAGTTGATTCGCGTCCGCGAAGACCTGAACTTGTCGCGCGCCCTTTTTGCCGTTTACCTGCGGACGAACGTGCGAACTCTGGAGAACTGGGAGCAGGGCCGTGCAAAGCCGAATGCGCAGGCGGCTCTTCTGATCAACCTCGTCAAGAAGTACCCGGACACCGTCCAGCGGCTCGCGGCGATCTGATGACGGAGGCGCTGGCGCTATGATTTCCAGGGGCGTTGAAAGCAGGCCGTTCGCTCTGCGTCCCGAGGAGGCTTTCATGAGAACGAGCCGGAGCCGGGCGGGATTCACCTTGATCGAGCTTCTCGTGGTCATCGCCATCATCGCGGTCCTCATTGGTTTGCTGCTGCCGGCCGTTCAGAAAGTGCGGGAGTCGGCCGCGAAGGGGTCTCAGACCGCTGTCTGGGCGGAGGGGGTCGAGAAGGCCCTGCTGAAGCTGAAACCAATCGCGGAGAATGGCAAGGCGCGCATGGAGAGGGCGAAAGCCGGGCAGGAGAAGATCCCCGACGGCTATTTTCATTCGATGCGCCCGAGCATCGTGGAAGCCGAGCAGGCCGTTACGCGTCAGATCAGCGAGCTGGAGCACCTCAAGCGGAGCCAATCAAACAGGGCGGGCGTGGCCGCTAAACCGGGGTCGGTGGCTCCAGCCGGAGCGGCACATTCCCCCGAGATCCCTCAGGCGCTCGAGGACGACCTCAGGAAGCTGCATCAGGAGCTGGTGAAGGCCAGGAAGCTCCTCGAAACCAATCGCGTCGAGCAGGCTCCGGCGACGCAGGCGAAGTAGCTCGCCGAACCCTCAGGCGTAGGCGAGACGCCCGCGCGCCTCGGGAATGTCGCGCCCCAGCTCCTTTGCCGTCTCCAGCCACTCCTGAATCGCAACTTCGGCGGCTGCAAGCGCGTCGGCATACGTGGGTCCGTCCGCCGCGCAGCCCGGGAGCTCGGGGACCTCGGCGATGAACGCCTCGTCCTCCTTGCTCCAGTAGATGATGACTTCGTAGCGGGGGGTCATGGCTCGGCCACCAGCTTATACCGAACAAGGATGGTTCTCACCTGCTTGACCTGGTAGGCCTTGGCTTTGCCGGCCTTCTCCTGCAGGTTGAGGATCTCGGTGATGCCGGGTCTCCAGTAGATGTGATGGCTTCCGCGGATGCGGGATTCGAAACCGAGACTCTCGAGCAGGGAGCAGAGATCGGTAAACCGGATGTTCGCGTCCGACGCGCCTGACAGCACGTGATCGATCAGACGGTCGTGGCGGGTCACGGCCTGAAAACTAGCATGCTCGTCTCGGTTTCACAGACGTTTCCCCGTGCGCCTCGGCCGCCGTCTCAGCTCGGTGGCACACCTCTTCAGGTCGGTGTCGGCTGCCGCAGCACTCTTCCGGAGGCCGGACACGGGCCGACGCGCGAGTCTCGCCTTGTTGAGCTCAAAGTCGGCCTCGAGGCGGATCCAGAGCTCCGCGCTCGTCCCGAGGGCGTCCGCCAGCTCGAGAGCGGTGCCCCCGGTGATCCTCTTCCGGCCCCGGACGATCTCGTTGATGGCTTGAAGCGGTCGATGCATGAGCCGCGCAAGGCGGGACTGGGTGAGGCCTCTCGCCGCCAGCTCCTCGGCGAGAACATCTCCCGGCGGGATCGCGACGTCAGGCCAGGCGCGTTCAGTCGCCATAGTGCTGGTCCTCCCAGTTACGACTGGACGTACGGCACGGGCGCGCCCTCGAACATCGCCTTCACGTGCGGGCGGCCGAGGACGACGAACGTTCCGATGCCGAGGAGCGTGCCGTACGGGATGCCGACGCAGGAAAGTGCGGCCGAGATCATGCACAGCACGTAGCCTTGACGGCGTCCGATCGCGCGCGCCGTGAGGAGATTGAGGGCGATGAGGGCCGCGCCCACGATGACGAAAGCCGCGCCGAACGCCGCGAAGAACGCGAACGGCGAGAACGGCAGCGCGCCGCGCGTGCCGCTCGCCGGGATGGCCGAGGAGACGAGCGCGCCCATGCCGACGTAGAGGAAGCCGATGAGAACCATGAGCGAGTTGACAGAGGCGGCGACAAGGTAGCCGATGCGCAGGAGGCGGAGGTGCTCGGCGTCGAGGATCTGCTGCCGCGCGTCGTAGGTGGGAAGAGTCATCGGGGGCGGCGGAAGCGGTGCGCCGAACTGGGGCGGGGGAGCGGGCAGGGGCGGCGGCGGCGGCGATTGCTCCGGAGCCGCGACGCCGGCGGTCCGCGCGGCTTTCCAGGCCTCGTATTCCTCTCGCGTGGTGAAGGTCGGCACGATTCGGGTCGAGGATATCGCGCCGTTCGCCTGCGGCGGCAGGTCGCAGGTGGGGCTGCGCGGATAATCGGTGCGATGTTGGACTTCGGAGAGCTGAGGAGAATCCTGGGCGCCTTCGAACGTGAGGGCATCTAAATAGCGGGTTTGAAGGAAGGGGACGGGATGGGCTTACCCGCTTCCTTCGCCGCCTCCAACCAGGCCAACTTGGCCTTCAGCACTTCCTCCAGCGCTTTTTCGGGTGTCTCGCCGAACGCGGAACAGTGCGACAGGTCAGGGATGTCGGCGATGTAGCCGCCGTCCTCGTCGCTCTGAAAGATGTTGATGTGGTAGTCCTTCACGGCCGCGTTCCCCTCGTCAGCAGCTCTTTGACGGCTGCCTCGAGTCCGGGCAATTCTTCGTTCACCGCCTGCCAAACGATGTCGAGATCGGCGACGAAGTACTGGTGTGCAAGGACGTCTCGCATTCGCGCGAACCCACTCCAGTCGACGGCGGGGTAGAGCTCCGTCAGGTCCTCCGGAAGCTTCTTGACGGCCTCCCCGATTACCTCGAAGTTGTGGAGGACCGCGTCGCGCGTGCGTAAGTCGGAATCGAGCGTCTGGCGCGACGCACCCGCGAGGTAAGTCCGCACGCGGATTGCGGCCTCGAGGATGTCCTCCAGGTAGAGCCTAGAGTCCCGGGACATCCCGGGCTTCTGCGAGCACCCTCTCGCGAAGGAGTGGCTTGATCGTCTCGCGGATCACGAGGTCGACCTTGTGTCCGAACAGCTCCTCGAGGAAGTCTGCGAGGCCCATGTAGTTCCGGAACGTCTTCCTGTCGAAGTCGACGAGAAAATCGAGATCGCTCTCGGGCCGCGCCTCGCCTCGAGCGGTTGAGCCGAACAGCGCAAGCCGCCGGACGCCGAAAGCCTTCAGCGCACCGGCCTCAAGCGCAAGGGCGGTAAAGATGTCTTCGGCGCGGAGCGCCTGGTGGGCCGGATGGGCGACTGTGCTCATGGCAGTCGATTATCGCGCGGTTTCCCCTCGACTTGCCTCTACCCGGTACTTGCGGTGGCGGTCGGGTGAGTCCGACGTCCTATGCTGCGGATCGGAGGATGGGGAGGCGGAACCCTGATGCGTTTCAAGCTCCGTTTTCCCGTTTCCGCGATCGAGAAGTGGGCCGAGGGGTTTTCCGATGCCTCGGATTCCGTCATCGAGAAAGACATCGCGCCCGCGGCGCGTCGCCGTGGATATCTGACGCGCGAACAGTTTCTGAGCGATCGCCGAGTGGAAGACGGTCCGGTCGAGACCCCGGTGCGAGAGGAACGACGCGGAGTTCGTCGAGGTCGTGACGCGCGCTGCGCTGGGCTCGAAGAACGAGCGGTTCAAGGTCCAGGCGCTTCGTCTTCTGGACGGAGTCGAATGGCCGACGGCGTCCGTCATCCTCCACTTCTGCGACCGGGGTCGATACCCGATTCTCGACGTGAGGGCGCTGTGGTCCGCGGGCCTCGACACAACGCCTTCCTACGGGTTCACGTTCTGGATGGAGTACACCGAGTTCCTGCGCGGGATCTCGACCGCTGCGGGCATGTCGATGCGCACTCTCGACAAGGCGCTGTGGCAGTACTCGAAGGTGAAGCAGAAGGTTAGGCCGCACACGGGCGTGGCGAACGGAGCGCGTTGGCCCCTGTGATTCGCTTCCGGAGATCGGCGCCGAAGTTATTTGGGCTGGAAGAATGGGAGTGCGTCGAGAGCGAACGAAAGTGAAACGTAGGGACGGGACGTGACCCTGTTGCGCGTGCGGATGTCGCCGGCCGCGGTAATGGTCGTCCCGGTGCCTGCGACGGGAAGGCCATCGCTTCCGTACTTCGCCTCCTGAAGCCCGTCGTCGAGACGGTTGACGACCTGCCACGTTTGGCCGAAACCGAGGCGTACGTAACGGAGGAATTCGACGGACACGCCGAGAAAAAGGCTCGGCTTCTTGACGTCGACACCGGCCCCGATGTCCAGGCAAGGCTCGGCCCACCGCGGCTTCGAGTTCGGAGAGAAGGCCGAAATCAGCCGAAGCGATCCCGTCACGACGATCGCTCCGGAGCGGGAGTCTTCGCTCGTACGCGCGATCACTTGCGCGTCCTTATCGTGCACGGCTCCGAACGTCGGATCCTTGATCGTCGTGTGGACGACGCCGAACCCGAGGCCCAGAACGTTCTGCCTGCGGCTCGCGAGAAGGAACTTCTTGTCGAGAGCGGTTGGCTTGAGGCGGGTGCAGTCGGCGCATACCGCGCCTTCGGCCTTGATCGAGAGAGTGCCCGGGTTGTCCTTCAGCCACCTTTGCGCCGGGAACGGCGGGACGACGACCGCGATACTGGTGCGGGGGAGGATCTGGTACTTGCCGGCGACGACACCGAGGTAATCGCCCGCGATTCTGGAGAACGCTTCGCTGACGGAGAGTGACGCGTAGATGTCCTTCTCCTTCGCGATTACCTGGTCCAGGGCATACGTGATTCGGATGAGATTCGTCGTCGAATCGTCTCTGACTTTCCTGGATTCCTGTTGTTGCGCCGCACCGGTCAGGCCGAGGAGGGTGTCGATGATCTGACGTTCCCGGCTCAGTGTCCCCAGGCAATTGGGCGCGCTCCACGCCGGCGCCCTCAGAAGCTCGTTCCGAACAGCCTCCAGATCCCTTTCACTCATTGCGGGCACGTCTGCGGCCCCGGGATTACCAAGCAGGGAGAGAAGGTCTGCCCAGGGTTGAAAGCAGGCGGCCGGCACGCCGTCAGGGTTGAGCGTCGATCGAAGGCTCCGGGCGTCCTTCAGGGCGCTGATGACGTCTTTCGTATCTTTGGCGATGCTGCCGGGAGTCAGATCGTCCGGTGGCGGATCGGTAGGGGCGAACTCGAAGCCCTGCGCAAACGCGCGAGCCTCGAGCCGGTGGTCATCGGCGTTCCGGATCGCTTTGGAAATCTTGTCCAGCGTTTCTTTCGTGCCTTTGACGTCGATGACAACGCGGATGCCCGCTGCGTGACCCACGCCGGCAGCCGCGCTTCCCAGGGTGCTGGCCAGCGTCCTGAGCGTCGTCGCGTCAGCGCTGTCCTGGGGGGGATGGACGACGCTTTCGTAGGCGTAAAGGAAGGGATTCGTGTTCGTCACGAGAATCAAGAGCTTCTCGGCCCCGCTTCTCAGGACGAGGGGGTTGCCGTCAGGCCCCAGAGGCTCGGGTTGAGGCACGATGTCCATCCCCGCAGCATTTTTGGGTGAGTAGTGGCAGACGGACCACGCGGAAGTGACGTGGTCGAAGACGAGCACGGCAATCCGGTCGTTGCTGGAAAGGCCGCGCTTGGCGAGGATGACTTTCCACTCCTCCGACTTCAGGTCGATGGACGGGCTGGGGCACGGTGCCGCGCCATGTACGTCCATCGGATTTGACGGCAGGAGAGCCAGGAGGAGACACATCGACGCCGGGAGAAAACGGACCAACCGATTCGATTGACGACGCATCACCCGCTCCTCGTCCGAAGTGTAGCCGGGGCCAGGAGCGGCCTCGCTTGAAGGTTTTCGGGGGTAGAGTCGGAAGGCGAGGCACCGCCGTGGAACGGGTCAGCGTGAACAAGGGCCTCCTGATCGGCGTCGTGGGCGTCGCCGCCACGGCGCTTCTTGCGCTGGTGTTCGTGCTGGGACGGGAGTCCGGATCCGGTGTCCCTGCACCGCAGACGAGAATCGAGCGCGTTGCCCCGCGAACGCCGGAGCAATCGCCTGCACCTCAGCCTCGGGTCGCCGGGCCGATCACGGAGCAGCCGGGCGCGCGTCCAGACTCCGGTCCGGCGCCGACTCCCCAGGGCCAAGGCGCCGCGCCGCTGGCAGGCGCAGGGTATGTCCCCGCTCCAACAGAAATCGAGCGGGGCAACGCGCGATCCGATGACGCGCGAGCCTCCGTCGCGGCGTACTTCGACGCGGTCGACCACATCCAGGCGGGAGCCATGAACGGCGAGGCGGAAACCGTCGCCCACGAGATGGCGGCGTCCCTCGCGAGCGGAGACACGTCGGGTGCCGACAAGCTGATCCGCGAGACGGAGGCGGCGAAGGCGCGACTCGCCGCCGTCACGCCGCCCGCTCCGTGCGCCGCCCACCACCGTGAGTCGCTCGCGAGTCTCGACGACGCGCTGGACATCCTCCGTTCCCTGAAGGCGGCGATGGAATCTTCCGATCCCGCTGCCCAGCTCGGAGTCGTGATCCCCCGCGCACAGGCCCTGCGCTCGCGGGCCGGGCTCCTTCAGAAGGAAGAGCTCGCGCTGCGCGAACGCTACGGGCTGAAGCGCTGACTTCGGCGGCCCGCGTCTAGGGCGGCTTCCGATCCGACAGCACGATGCTCCCCGCGAGAGCCGCTCCACCCCCGGCGGCGATGAGGAAGAAGATCATCGCGAGGCCGGGATAGCCGAAGATCCGGAACGTCGTCTGGACCTGCGTCAGGAGCGCGGCGCCGACGATGAGCGCCGCGAGGATGAGACCGAGCGCGATGCGGTTCGCGATCTTCTGGATGCCGGCGATCAGCTCGCGCTCGTCGATCGCGTCCACCTCTACCCGGAGAGAGTTCGTCGAGACGAGGTCGAGGATCTTCTCGACGCGCCCGGGGAGCCGCCCGAGAAACTCGCGGGCCTCGAGGAGCGTGGAGACGACGTTCTCCGGCGTCGCGCTCTGGCGCACGCTTCGCGCAAGGAGCTCGGCGGAGTTCCGGCGGATCGAGGCGTTCGGGTCGAACGCGGGATCGAGCGTCCGCCCGACCTCGTCGAGGTTGAGGAGCGTCTTGCCGACCATCGTGAGCTCCGGCGGGAGCTTCAGGCCCGACTCGGCCGCGAGGCGCGAGATGTCCATGACGATGCGGCCGAGCTGGAGGTCGCTCACGGTCGCGTGCTGGAAGGCGCCGACAAGCTCGACGACGCGCCGCGTCATCTCCTTCTCGTCGAAGTTGGGAAGCTTTTCGCCGATCTTCTCGACCTCGTCGGCGGCCTGGTCGCCGCGCCCCTCGCTCACGGCGATCACGAGCCTCAGGAGCTGTTCGCGCAGCGCGGGGGTGAGGCGCGCGACCATGCCGAGATCGAGGAGCGCGATGTGGCGGTCGTCCGTGAGGAAGACGTTCCCGGGGTGTGGGTCGGCGTGGAAGAACCCGTCGAGAAGCGTCTGTTTGAGATAGGCCCGGAAGAGCTCCTCGGCGAGGCCGCTTCCGTCGATGTCGAGCTTCGTGAGCGGGCTCAGCGACGTGACCTTCTTGCCCGAGATGAGGTCCATCGTGAGGACGCGCGTCGTCGTGTAGTCGTCGACCGGCTGCGGGACGACGATGCGGTCGAACTCCTCGAGGGCCGCGCCGAGGGTGACCATGTTCTGGGCTTCCTGGCGGTAATCGAGCTCCTTGAGGAGCGTCTTGCGGAACTCCTCGAGCATCGTCTCGACGTCGAAGGGCTCGGTGTGTCCGGCGAGGATCTCGGCGATCTCGCGGAAGGCCTCGAGGTCGTCGGAAATCTGCTCGCGGATGCCGGGCCGCTGCACCTTGACGGCGACGGGACGCCCGTCGCGCAAGGCGGCACGGTGGACCTGGCCGAGGGAGGCGGCGGCCGCGGGCTCCTTCTCGAAGCTGGAGAACGCCTTCGAGATCCGCGCGCCCAGCTCGGCTTGCACGATCTCCTCGACCTCCCCGTAGGAGAAGGGCTCGACCTTGTCCTGGAGGCGGCGAAGGGCGTCGAGGGTGGCGGGGGGAAGCAGGTCCGTCCGCGCGGAGAGGAGCTGCCCGAGCTTCACGAACGTCGGGCCCAGGCGCTCGAGGTCCGCGGCGAGCTCGGCGGGATCGGGACCCCCGCTCCGCGGGGCGGGAGCGTCGGCCCCTTCGGCCGGTACGAGCCCGAGCTTTCGGTACTTCAGCGCCAGCGCCGCGACGTCCTTGTAACGCTGCAGGTGGCGGGGCTTGAGCGACAGCGACATCTGGCGGAAATTCCTTCCTCGGGTCGCAGAAATGCAAGGGACGCACCATGCGGCTGAAAGAAAGGATTGGCATCGATCTCGCAATCACCGCTCCGGGAGGTAAACATGCTGAGAGCCGCACTCACTTTCCTGGTCATTGGGTTGATCGCGGCGCTCCTGGGCTTCACCACCATCGCCGGCGCCTCGATCGCGATCGCGAAGTTCTTCGCGTTCCTCTTCCTCGCCCTCTTCGTAATCCTGCTCATCGCAGCGTTACTGGGTGGAGGGAGAGGCCTGACGGCGCGCGGGGCTTAGGCGGTCAGGCGCGGTGCGTCTCCGCCCTCTGGGGCACGAGGCGCACCGCGCTTTTTCTTTTCAGCGAACGGCGGCGCTACTTCCCCCGCCGGATCTCCTCGACCGCCCTCTCGCAGTCGTCGTTGATGCGCTGGCGGTCGATCTGGTATTCGCGCTCGGCGGCGGCGCGGGCCTCGGGTTCGGCCGTCTTCTTCATCGAGTCCTTGAAGAGGATCTCGCACTCGGCGAGTCGCGAGGAGGCGATGCGGCGCGCTTCGGCGATGGCTTTCTTCTGCTCCGGGCTCAGCGGGGTCTCTTTCGTCCCGGCCTCACGGTCCTCGGCCTTCAGGCGCTCCATCGCAAGCTCGAACGCGGTCTTCTGTTTCTTGCCCATGCCGCCTCAGTTTCCGCAGCCCGGCCCGGCGGCGGCGTCTTTCGCGGGCAGGGTGAAGTCGAAGTCGGCTTCCCACGAATACTTCGACCCGTCGCTCACCTTCCCGCCGGTGATGCGGCCCGAGATCGTCCCGCCGGGAACGATGGTGCCCGTGAGCTTCTCGAACTTGAGGCTCTCTTTGTCCTCGGGCAGCTTGAACACCCACTGCCTGCCCACCATGACGTTGTCGGCGCTGTTCACGCTCGTCTCCACGCTCTTCACCGCCGCGGCGCTCGCCGCGGGCTTGCCGCCGCCCGGGCAGAACGCGAAGTGCATCATCGTGCGTGGTTTCCCGGCCTCGTTCTTGTCCGTGGCGTACGAGCTGACGTGGAACGAGTCGACCTCCTTCGCCGTGAACGGGGTGTCGGAGAAATACAGCGTGACGCTGTGCTGGTCCTCGAAGACCGACGCGATGCAGTGCTTCATCGTCACCGGCTTGCCGCCGAGGACGGCCTTGACGCTGCACTTGTCCTCGGCGAAGGCGGGAGTGGAGACGGCGAAAACGATCCCCAGAACGAAGAGGCCGTTTGTTTTTTGCATGGAACGCAGGTTATCAGCCCGCGATTCCATTCGGCACGAGCGGCAGCCCGCGCAACCTGACGCC
Source organism: Thermoanaerobaculia bacterium (assembly GCA_963719225.1). GTDB lineage: Bacteria > Acidobacteriota > Thermoanaerobaculia > UBA5066 > UBA5066 > Fen-183. The sequence continues at coordinate 29,332 of CAVRAY010000001.1, forward strand.
CGTCGCGGCGAAGATCGCGTTCCCGACGGCGGGGGCGAGGCCGACGATCGGAGTCTCGCCGGCGCCTGCGGACGGAAGGTCCTTGCGGTCGAGGACGACGATCTCGATCTCGGGGACGTCCGAAAAGCGCGGGACGCGGTACTTCGAGAGATGCGCGCTGAGGATGCGGCCGTTCTCGAAGCGCACGGCCTCGAACATCGCCCCGCCGATCCCCTGGACGATGGCGCCCTCGATCTGGTTCTTCAGTCCGTTCGGGTTGACGACGGCGCCGCACTCGAAAGCGGCGACGACGCGGCGGATGCGCACGCGGCGGGTCTTCGGATCGATCTCGACTTCCGCGCACGTCGCGAGGGTGCCGCCCTTGTCGAAGCCGCCCGCGATGCCGAAGCCGCGCTCCTTCGTCGACTTCTCCTTGCCCCACGAGAACTTCGCGGCCGCCGCCTCGAACACCGCCTTGAGCCGCGGGTCGGTGAGGTTCTTCAGGCGGAACGCGAGCGGGTCGAGTGAAAGAGCGCGCGCGAGCTCGTCCATGTGCGTCTCGCGGGCGAAATGGTTCGCGGTGGCCGCGAGGCCGCGGTAGGAGCCCTGCCGAAGCGGCGACGGGACGGGATGGAAGTGGATCCTCTGGTTCGCGACCGTGTACGGCGTGCCGATGGCGGCAGGACCGGAGTTGGTGTTGTGGAACTCCCAGGCCGTGAGCGTGCCGTCGCGGCGCGCGCCGCTCTTGACGTCGATGACGCCCGCGGGCCGGAAGTAGGCCCACGTGAGCTCCTCCTCCCGCGACCACGCGACCTTGACGGGCTTGCCGGCAGCCTTCGCGAGGCGCGCGGCCTCGACGGCGGCGTCGCCGGCGTGCTTGCCGCCGTAGCCGGAGCCGGTGTCGAGGACGATGACGCGCACCTTCTCGGCCGGGATGTGGAACGCCTCGGCCAGCTCGTCCTTCACCGCGAACGGCCGCTGCGAGCCGGTCCACACAGTGAGCTTGTCGCCGGTCCACTCGGCGACCGCCGCGCGCGTCTCCAGAGGTACGTGGGCGATGTACTCGACGGTGTACGTCGTCTCGAGCTTGACGTCGGCGGACTTCATCGCGTCTTCGACGGAGCCCTTGACCGTTCCCTGCTCGCCGGGCGTTGCGTTCTTTCTCAGGAAGTCGAAGAGCGTCGCGTTCGAGGGCTGGCCGGGGACTTCGTTCCACGCGGCCTTGAGCGCCACGGCCGCGCGCGCGGCGGTCTCGCGGTCCGCCGCGGCGACGCCCAGAAAATCGCCGTCGCGCACGACGGTGACGCCGGGAAGGTTCTCGGCCGCGGCCTTGTCGGCGGAGGCGAGCGTCGCCTTGAACGACGGCCGGCGCACGACGTGGCCGTGAAGGAGGCCGGGGCGCGTGAAGTCGGAGGTGTAGACGTGCTTTCCGGTGACGAAGTCGCGCCCGTTCACTTTCGTGGCCGGCTTGCCCATGACCTTCCAGTCGGAAGGCGGCGTCAGCGGAATTTCGGCCGGAGGTCTTGACGAGGTTCTGGCCCTTCGAGAGCTCGGCGTACGAGAGCGACGCGCTCGTGTCCGGGTTGCGGACGCGCCCGTTCTCCGCGGCGAGCCGCGCGCGATCGGCACCCCAGCGCTGCGCGGCGAGGTCGACGAGAGCCGTTCGCGCGATCGCCGCCATCTTCCGGAGCTGAGGGCCCATCGTGGGCGTCGTCCGGCTGCCGAACGTGCCCGCGTCCCACGGGCAGCGGTCGGTGTCGCCCATGACGAGGTCGATCGCGGAGACGTCGACGTGCAGCTCTTCGGCGACCTGCTGCGCGAGCGAGGTGCGGATGTTCTGGCCGAACTCGACCTTGCCGGTGAAGGCCGTGACGCGCCCGTCCTCGCCGACATGGAGCCACGAGGCGACGTCCTGCGGGAGGTCGCGGAAAAAGCCGCCGCGGCCGGATTCCTGCGCGAGCGCGCGGGGGACCGCGAGGCAGACGAGGATGCCGCCGCCGAGAGTCTTGAGGAACGTGCGGCGGTCGGCGTCGAAGACGTGGAGGCCGTCGACTTCGTGCTGGGCGAGCTCGAGATCAGTCATGTGCTCACCCCTTCCTCATCGTCGCCGCCGCCTGCTTCACGGCCGTGACGATTCGCGGATACGTGCCGCAGCGGCAAACGTTGCCGCCGAGGGCGGTGGCGATGTCTGAAGAGGAAGGAGCGGGCTTCGCCGAGATGAGCCCGACGGCCGAGACGATCATCCCCGGCGTGCAGAAGCCGCACTGGAAGGCTTCGACGTCGAGGAACGCGGCCTGGACGGGATGGAGGCGGTCGCCGGTGGCGAGGCCCTCGATCGTGACGATCTTCCTGCCGGCGGCCTCGGAAGCCTTCGTGCGGCACGAGCGCACGGGCTTGCCGTCGAGAAGGACCGTGCACGCGCCGCATTGCCCTTCACCGCAACCGTACTTCGTGCCGGTGAGGTTCAGCCGGTCGCGGAGGACGGAGAGCAGGGTCTCTTCGGGAGCCGCGTCGGCCGGATGATTCGCGCCGTTGACGTGGAGGATCAGTGCGCTCATGGCCCCTCCCGTGGGGAGAGAACTATAGCGGTACCCTCGTCCCATTCCGAAGGCTCTGCTCCTCGCCGCGCTCCTCGTCGCCTCGCCGCTCGCGGCGGCCGAGGCGACGCGTCTCGTCATCGAGCCGCAACCCGGCCTCCCGCCTTCCGCGAACCGTCTCGTCGAAGGGTCGCACCCGTGGGTTGCGAGCGTCATGGAGCTCGTGGGGCTCGAGGCGCCGGGTCCCCCCATCCACGTCGTCCTCGCGCCGGAGTCGTCGCCGCTCGCGCGCAACGTGCCGGCGTGGGTGTCGGGTTACACGGACGCCGCGACCACCGACGTCGGGAGCGTCGTCGTGCTCCTGGCCGAGCGCACGCCGTCGTATCCGGACGGCGGCCTCGAGGAAGTGCTCGCGCACGAGGTCACGCACGTCCTCATCCACCGCGCGAGCGGCGGGCGGGCGGTGCCGCGCTGGTTCGACGAGGGGCTCGCGATGCTCGCGGCGCGCTCGTGGCGGCTGCGCGACGAGACCGAGCTCGCGCTCGGTGTGCTGTCGGGCCCGCGCGTGCCGCTCTGGAAGCTGGACGATCTCTTCCACGGGGACCGGCGCGACGTGGAGCACGGCTACGCGCTGGCCGGCACGCTCGTCAAAGACCTTCTCGACCGCTACGGCTCGGCGGTGCCGCGCCTCGTCCTCACGCGCCTCGCGCGTGGAGAGGCGTTCGAGGACGCGGTGCGGAGCGCGACCGGGACGACGCTCATCGACGTGGGCGAGGCGTTCTACGCGCGGCAGGCGTCCCTGAAGCGGTGGATTCCGATTCTCACGAGCACGGCGGCGCTCTGGTTCGCGATCTCGATTCTCGCGGTCGTCGCCGGTATCCGGAAGAGGAGGAGAAGAGCGGAGCTCGCGGAAGAGCCGGAAGAGATGGAAGAAGGCGTGGAACGGCCGCCGGACGAGACGGTGAACTGAGGCTCCCGGCGGCAGTACACTGCCGCTCCTCGTGGCTGAAAACAACGACAGCGGCCCTGTCACCGGCTTTCCGACGCTCGACGCGGGAGGTAGCCGCCCGCCTGTCGCGCCGGAGAAGCTGCCCGGCGCCATCGGCGGTTTTCGAATACTCGGCAAGCTCGGCGAAGGCGGGATGGGGATCGTGTACGAAGCCGAGCAGCAGAGCCCGCATCGCCGCGTCGCGCTGAAGGTCGTCCGCGGCGGCCAGTTCGTGGACGAGGTCTATCTCCGGATGTTCCGGAGGGAGACCGAAACGCTCGCGCGGCTCGCTCATCCGAACATCGCCGCCATCTACGAAGCCGGCCGCACGGAGGACGGACAGCACTTCTTCACGATGGAGCTGGTCACCGGGCAGAACCTCGGCGCCCACGTGAGAGACAAGCTGGGAGGGGAACGTCCCACGCTCGAGCAGCTTCGCTCGAGATTGGAGCTCTTCAACACGATCTGCGCCGCCGTGAACTACGCGCACCAGCGCGGCGTGATTCACCGCGATCTGAAGCCCTCGAACATCGTGGTCACGGAATCGGGCGAGGTGAAGATCCTCGACTTCGGCCTCGCGCGCATCACGGACCAGGACGTCGCGGCGGCGACCGTGATGAGCGAGATGGGATCGATCAAGGGAACGCTCCCGTACATGAGCCCCGAACAGGCGCGCGGCGACCCGCGCGACATGGACCTGAGGACCGACGTCTACTCGCTCGGCGTCATCCTTTACGAGCTCCTCTCGGGCCGGCAGCCGTACGACACCCAGAACGTCTCCATCGTGCAGGTCGTGCGCACGATCTGCGAGACGCCGCCGCGCCCCTTGAAGACGACGGCCGGCGGGCTTCCGATCGACGCGGACCTGCAGACGATCGCCGCCAAGGCGCTGGAGAAAGAGCCCGACCGGCGCTACCAGAGCGCGGCGGATCTCTCGGACGACGTGGAGCGCTACCTCGCGAACCGGCCGATCCTCGCGCACCCGCCGAGCACGATGTACCAGCTCCGGAAGCTGGCCGCGCGGCACAGGGGCGGTGTCGCGGCGGCCGGCGCGATCGCGGTGCTCCTCGTGGCGCTGGGCGTCACGATGGCGGTGCAGGCGCAGCGGGTGAGGAGAGAGCGCGACCGCGCGACGGCCGAGGCCGCCAAGGCGAGCGCGATCAACGCCTTCCTCCAGGACGCGCTGGGCGCGGCCGACCCGTGGTCGAAGGGCTCGCGCAACGTCTCGCTGCTGGAGGCGCTGCGGCAGGCGCAGGACAAGGCGAAGACGTCGTTCGCAAACCAGCCTCTCGTCGAGGCCTCGGTCCTGCAGACGATCGGGACGACGTTCGCGAACCTCGCGGAGTTCCCGGAGGCGGAGAAGGCGCTGAAGGCTGCGCTCGACCTGCGCGTCAAGGCCGCGGGCCCGAAGAGCGCCGGGGCCGCGGAGTCGATGGGAGCCCTCGCGAACATGTACTCGCTCTGGCGGAAGTTCGACGAGGCCGTGAAATACGCACGGGAAGCGGTCGACGTCACGCGCGAGCTCCACGGCGAGAAGAGCGTCGAGTCGGCTCTCCACACGTACGATCTCGCCAACGCCCTCTTCGGATCCGGGAAGCCGCCCGAGGCCAAGGCGCTCGCCGAGGAGACGCTCCGGATCGTGCGGGGGAAGGGCGCGGTCCAGACACCCGAAGCCGCCAAGGCCGAGACCGACGCTCTCCTCATCCTCATCCAGGTCGCGACCGCCGCGGAGGACTTCAAGACGTTTTCGGCGCTGGCCAGGGAGCGGCTGGAGCTCCTGAAGAAGCGGTTCGGAGACCGCCACCCGGAAGTCGTCCAGGGCCTGAGCGATGTCGCCCTCAGCCAGATGTACCTCGGCGACTTCGCTGGCGCGGAGCACACGTTCCTCCAGGCCATCGACATGGAGATCGCGCTCCTCGGGCCCGATCACCCGGAGGTCGCCGCCGCGCGCGAGAACCTCGGGAACGTCTACTTCCGCAGCGGCCAGCTCGACAAGACCGCGAAGAACCTCGAAGTGGTCCTGGCGATGCGGCGGAAGGCGCTGGGCGACGATTCGGAGTCCGTGGCGCGCACGATGGCGAACATGGCCACCGTGTACAAGAAAGCGGGCAACGACGAGGCCGCGGAAAAGACCTACCGTGAGGCGATCCCTCGCCTGGCGGACAAGCTCGGGCCCGACCACCCGGACGTCGGGATGACGCTCCTCGGCTTCGGCGATCTCCTGAGGAAAGTCGGCAAGTACCCCGAGGCCGAAACCGCGCTCAAGCGCTCGCTCGACATTCGCATCAAGGCGTTCGGGGAAGAGAACGCCATGGCGCAGAGGACGATCAAGCTGCTCGCCGACCTCTACACGGCGTGGAAGAAGCCCGCGCAGGCGGCGGCGTACACGGCGCGGCTGAGGCCGGCGGAGGTGAAACCCCCGGCGGCGGTGGCGCGTTAGACCATGAGGTGAGTTGCATGAAGGCATTCGCGACAGGATTGTTCGTCGTGCTGTCCGCGACGTTCGCGGCGGCCGCCGCCGAGAGCGGCGACGATCCGTTCCAGTGGCTGGAGGACGTGCAGGGCGAAAAGGCGCTGGCCTGGGCGAAGGAGCACAACGCGAAATCGACCGCGCTCCTTCAGGCCCGCCCCGAGTACGCGCCGATCTACGAGCGCACGCTCGCGATCCTGGATTCGAAGGAAAAGATCCCCTTCCCCGAGCTCCTCGGCGAGGCCGTCTACAACTTCTGGAAGGACGAGCTGCACGTGCGCGGCCTGTGGCGGCGGACGACGCTCGCTTCCTATCGCACCGCCGCGCCTCAGTGGGAAACGGTCCTCGACGTCGACGCGCTCGCGAAGGCGGACGGCAAGAGCTGGGTCTGGAAGGGCGCGGACTGCCTGCCGCCGTCTTTCGTGCGGTGCATCCTCACCCTCTCGCCGGGCGGTTCCGACGCTTCTGAGAAGCGTGAGTTCGACACGAAGACGAGGCAGTTCGTGCCTGGCGGCTTTTCCCTGCCCGAGGCGAAGTCGATCGTCAATTGGCGAGACGAGGACACGCTCTGGGTCGGGACGGACTTCGGCCCCGGGTCGCTCACCAAGTCCGGCTATCCACGCATCGTCAAGCTTTGGAAGCGCGGCACCTCGCTGTCTTCAGCGCGGACCGTCTTCGAAGTGAAGGCGGAGGATGTCGCCGCGGGCGGCTACAGCGACATCCTGAGCGACGGCCGGTACGACTTCGTCCGGAGGACCCCGGCCTACTTCCGGCAGGAGTCGTTCCTTTATCTCGGCGACCGCCTCGTCAAGCTGGACGTGCCCGAAGACTCCCGGCCGCGCGGGTTTTTCCGCGACCGGTACCTCTTCTCCCTGAGGAGCGCCTGGACGGCAGGCGGAAAGACGTACCGCGAAGGCTCCTTGCTCGCGGCCCGGGTCGACGATCTCCTGCGCGGCGCAGGCCGCTTTGACGTGCTCTTCGAGCCGTCCGAGCGGGTCTCGCTGGCCAGCGTCCAGCGCACGCGCGACCGCGTCCTCCTCCAGACGCTCGACAACGTGCGGGGCCACATCACGGCGCTTGCCCTCGACGGCGCCGATTGGAAGAGGTCCGAGGTGCCGACGCCGGGCCTCGGCACCGCGGAGATTTCGTCCACGAGCGACCTCACGGAGAGCTTCTTCTTCACCTACGAGGACTACGTAACGCCAGTCTCGCTGTGGCTCTCCGAGAAGGGCGGAGCGCCCGCCAAGGTCAAGAGCATGCCCGCGTTCTTCGACGCGACGGGAATCAGGACCGAGCAGCTCGAGGCGACCTCCAAGGACGGCACGAAGATCCCGTATTCCGTCGTGACGCCCAAGGGGTTTGTGGCCGACGGCACGACCCCCACGCTCCTCTACGGCTACGGCGGCTTCGAGCAGTCCATGGTGCCCAAGTACAGCGGCACCATCGGCACCGCGTGGCTCGCGCGCGGCGGCGTCTACGTCGTCGCGAACATCCGCGGCGGCGGCGAGTTCGGCCCCGCCTGGCACAAGGGAGCCGTGCGGGAGCAGCACATCCACAACTTCGAGGACTTCTCCGCGGTCGCGCGGGACCTGATCGCACGGAAGATCACGTCATCGCGCCACCTCGGGATCATGGGCGGCTCGCAGGGCGGCCTCCTCGTCGGCGGCACCTTCACGCTTTATCCGGACCTCGCCCATGCGGTGGTCGTCCAGGTGCCTCTCGCCGACATGAAGCGCTACAGCCATCTCCTGGCCGGGGCGAGCTGGATGGCCGAGTACGGCGACCCGGACAAGCCCGAGGACTGGGCATTCATCCGGACGTGGTCGCCGTATCACCTCCTGAAAAAGGACGTGAAGTACCCGACGCCGTTCCTCTGGACCAACACCAAGGACGACCGTGTGCACCCGGGACACGCGCGGAAGATGGTGGCCAGGATGGAGGCGCAGGGGCATCCCGTGTACTACTTCGAGAACATCGAGGGAGGCCACGGCACCGGCGCGGTCAGCAAGCAGACCGCGACGGTCAACGCGCTCCAGTATTCCTACCTCTGGATGATGCTGCGGTGAGACGGCGCTAGACTTCGCGACTCCTTGAAGCAAATCCTCCTCTGGGGCGCGGTCGGCGGCGTCCTCATCGCAGCCCTGAAGCTCATCGAATACCAGCACTTCGTCCGCGCGTACCCCGGCGAGGTGTACGGCGCGCTCGTCGCCGTCCTCTTCACGGCAGTCGGCGCGTACCTCGGCCTGAGGTGGACGCGGGCCCGGGAGATCGTCGTCGTGAAGGAAGTCCGGGTCCGCGAAAGCGGGCCGTTCGTCCTGAACGCGAGGGCACTGGAGGAATCCGGCCTGACGCCGCGCGAGCACGAGATCCTCGGCCTCATCGCCGAGGGTCTGAGCAACCGCGAGATCGGGGCTCGGCTCTTCGTCTCGGAGAACACAGTCAAGACTCACTCGGCGCGCCTCTTCGAGAAGCTGGGCGCCTCCCGGAGGACGCAGGCGGTCCAGGAGGGCCGGCGGTTGGGGCTGATCCCGTGATTTCGGGTCAACGAAAGGATGATTCGCGCGGGTGCGACCCGAAATCACCCGAAGGTATGACGACAAGGCAACGGCCCGGCCCTAGGTTGCTGGACGAAAGGGGAGAGACATGAAGAAGATCGTTTGGACGTTCGGCCTGATCTCGGGCGGGATCCTCGCGGTGCTGATGGCGGTCACGGCACCGCTGTGCATGGACAGGAAGATGGGCGACTACGCGGAGATCATCGGCTACAGCGCCATGGTCCTGGCGTTTCTCCTCGTCTTTTTCGCCATCCGCTCCTACCGCGAGAACGTGGGCGGCGGCACGATCACGTTCGGCAAGGCTTTTCAGGTCGGGATTGCCGTGTGCCTGATCGCGAGCACGTGCTATGTGGTCACTTGGGAGATCGTCTACTACAACTTCCTGCCCGATTTCGTGGACAGGTACGCCGCGCACACCCTCGAGAGGATGCAGGTCAAAGGCGCGACCCCGCAGGCGATCGAGAAAGCGACTCAGGACCTGGCGCGGTTCAAGGTGCTCTACAAGAACCCGCTCTTCAACGTCGGCATGACGTTCGTCGAGGTGCTCCCGGTCGGCCTGGTCGTGACGCTCATCTCGGCGGCGATCCTCAGGAGAAAAACGCCGCGCGCGCCTGCGGCGGCGCCGGCGGTTGCGGGCTGACGTGCCGCACGGCAGACGTGGCACGTACACGGTCACGGGTGCGAAGTACTGAAGCGGTCTCGCTACTCGAAGTACCCGCTCACGTCCACGATGAGATGGACGCCGCCTGACGGTTGCGTGCAGCGGACGAAGACCGCGCCGTCCGTGCCGATCGCCAGGCGGGCGTTGTTCCCGCGCGTCTGGCCGGCGCGATAGCTGATCGTCGAGGTGCCGGCGGGCATCGAGCCTGCCGGGTAAAGGCTGAGAGAGCCGGCCGCCGTGGGTTGCGTGACGGTGACGTTCGCGACCACGGCGATCGCGGTGGGCGGGATGCCGCAGCGACCGGGCAGCGTGAGGAAGCGGTCGGTGCTGCCGACGAGCGCAGGCCCTCCGAACGGTCCGTCCCACTGCGACGGGATGACCGGCTGCCCGTCGAAGTGGATGTAGAAGAGGATCGTCTTCATCGGCGGGCGGTTTCCGCCGTACTCGGCGAAGACGAGCGGCTTCCCCTTGTTCGCGAGCTGGCGCGCCGCGAAGCCGCGCTTTGAGAAGGCCGCCTCGAGCCACGCGGCGTTCCTCTGGATGTCCGCGGGCCGGATCGAGTCGTTCGGAATCGAGAGGAGCTCGAGGTATTCGGGGAAGCTCGCGGCGGCGGCCGCGGCGATCGCCGCGCCATCGACGCCGGCGGGAAGCTCTGCCGGGGCGAGTCGGGCGCTCACGCCGAGGGTCACGAAGAAAGTGAGGGCGAGGGATGCTTTCCCATGCGTCATGGTGAGAAGAGCGTATCTCAGGGGCGACCGCCCTCACGGAAGTCGTAGACTTCGGACAGCAGGAGACCGCCCATGCCCTTTCGCCTGATCTACTCCTCCGAGGCGGCTCCGGGCCTCGCCGCGAGCGAGCTCGAGGAGATGCTCGCGGAGTCGCGGATCCGCAACAAGGCACATGGAATCACCGGAGTCCTCCTCCTCGTCGAGGGCGCGTTCCTGCAGATCCTCGAAGGCGAGAAGGACGACGTCGAAGATCTCATGGAGCGGATCCAGCGCGACCCGAGGCATCACGACATCAAGGTGTTCTACGAGGAGGACGTCGACGATCGCGCGTTCGAGTCGTGGAGCATGGCCTACCTGACCCCGAGCGCCGAAGAGCTTTCGAAGTGGATCCAGCTCGAGGGCGCGACGACGATCGGCGACGTCCTCGCGGCCGTCGAGAAGACCCCCGGACGCCTTCCCGGGATGATCGTCAGGATGCTGAAGACGATCGCGGCGCCGTAGGCTCGCGCCGCGCAAGTCCGCTCACTTGGGCGTGATCGCTCCGCCCGCCGGCCACGTCGTATCGCCCACGCGCCTGAGGACCATCTCGAAGTTCCGAAACGGCTCCTTGCCGGGCTCGAGGACGTCGCCAACTTCCTTCAACGTGCCGTCCTTGATGACGGCCGTGTAGCGAAGGGTCCGCGGCCCCATCGGGATCTCCCACGTGTACCCATCGGGCATGGGCTTGATCGTGAAGTCGCCGACGTTGCCCATCGCGTGGGAGTGCAGCGTGTACGTCTTCGTCGCGGGGTTATAGGAGATGGTGCCGAACGCGTTGAACGCCACGCGGCCGTCGGGCTCGTAGCCGCGCCCTTCGATGACTTTCACGGACCCGTCGAGGAAGGGCCCGATGCGCTCGGTCTGCGTGATGTGGTGCTTCTCGCCGTTCGGGAGGATCGTCCACGCGGGGCCGCGCCACACGCCGTCCATCGCGGCGAAGGCCGCCATGGCTTCTTTTTGGGCGGCGATGAGCGCGGCGGGGTCCGGGCGCCCCTGGGCGAATGCGCGCGACGACACGGTGAGGGCAAGGAGCGCCAGCGCCGCGCGAGAAGTCCTGTTCATCTCATGCCCCCTTCAGGCTCGCGATGTCTATTACGAAGCGGTAGCGCACGTCGCTCTTGAGCATCCGTTCGTACGCCTCGTTGATCTTCTGGATCGGAATCATCTCGACGTCCGCGGCGATCTTCTTCGACGCGCAGTAGTCCAGCATCTCCTGCGTCTCGGCGATGCCGCCGATCATGGATCCGGCCAGAGTCTTGTTGCCGTAGATGAGCGAAAACACGGCCACGGAAGCCGGCTTCGGAGGGACGCCGAGGCAGACCATCGCTCCCTCCGGCTTGAGAAGGCCAAGGTACGTGTTGAGGTCGTGCTCGACCGAGATCGTGTCGATCAGGATGTCGAACGTCCCGCCCAGCTTCTTGAGATTCTTCGGATCGCTCGTGAGCTCGAAGGCGTGCGCGCCGAGCCTCTTCGCGTCTGCTTCCTTCCCGCGCGACGTCGAGAGCATCGTGACCTCGGCGCCCATCGACGCGGCCAGCTTCACGGCCATGTGACCGAGACCTCCGAGCCCCACGATGCCCACCCGGCTGTCGGGCGCGCACTTCCAGTGCTTGAGCGGCGAATAAGTGGTGATCCCGGCGCAGAGGAGCGGGGCCGCCGCCGCGAGGTCGAGGCCGGACGGGACCTTCAGCGCGTACCTTTCGGTGACGACGATCTGGGTCGAATAGCCGCCGTACGTCGGCGTCTTGCGGTCCATCTCGGTGCCGTTGTACGTGAAGGCCGCCCCTTTCTGGCAGAACTGCTCGTGGTGGCGGAGGCACGGCTCGCACTCGTGGCACGAGTCGACGAAGCAGCCGACGCCGGCAATGTCTCCGACGGCGAACTTCGAGACGTCGGCGCCGACTTTCGTCACGCGGCCGACGATCTCGTGACCCGGCACCATCGGGAAGACGGAGGGCATGGAGTCGGCCCACTCGTTGCGGGCCATGTGGATGTCGGAGTGGCAGACGCCGCAGTAGAGGATCTCGATCTGGACGTCGCGCGGTCCCGGCTCGCGGCGCGTGATCGGGTGGGAAACGAGCGGTGCCTTCGCGGAAGGGGCGGCCCAGGCGGGGACGGGAGCTGTCATGGGAAGTCCTCCTCGTGCGCGCCTTCCCGGGCGCGCCCATAGATCCTACCGCCCGACTGTAGACTGAAGAACGTGGGCGCCTCCGAACCCTCCCTGACGGACCTCGCCTCTCTCCTCGGCTCGATCGACATCTATCTCTTCGACCAGATCCTGCGCGGGCGGGTCCCTCCGGGGAGCGAGGTCTTCGACGCGGGATGCGGCCCCGGACGGAACCTCGTGTTCTTCCTGCGTGAAGGCTACGACGTCCGTGCGGTCGATCCCGACGGCAACGCGATCGCCGCGGTGCGCGAGCTCGCCCGGACTCTCGCGCCGCGCCTCGACGACTCGAATTTCCGGACCGAGCCCGTCGAGACGAACAGCTTCCCGGATTCCTCGGCGGACTTCGTGATCTCGAGCGCCGTCCTTCACTTCGCCCGCGACACGGCGCACTTCCGGGCGATGCTGGACGGCACGTGGCGCCTCGTGAGGAACGGCGGCATCCTCTTCTGCCGTCTCGCCTCGACGATCGGGATGGAAGGCCGCTTCACGCCCCTCGGGAACGGGCGCTTCCAGCTGCCGGACGGCAGCGAACGCTACCTCGTCGACGAAGAGACGCTGATGGCGCTCACGGGCGAGCTCTCGGGCGAGCTCCTCGATCCGCTCAAGACGACCGTCGTCCAGGATCGCCGCTGCATGACCACGTGGGTCATGAGGCGGACGGACTGACGGACGCGTTCACCCGCCGGCCGCGTGCCCGTGCGCGAGCGCCCGGCGCTTCTCCCACGTCTCGCGCACGAGGGCGACGTCCTCGAGGAACCAGCCCAGCTCCGAAAGGAAGAGCGCCTGCGGGCCGTCCACGAGCGCCTTCGCGGGATTCGGGTGGAAGTCCACGAGGACCATGTTCGCGCCCGCGACGACGCCCTGGGCCGTGACGTGCATGAGGTCGAGGATGCCGTCCGGGGCGCGGTCGCGCGAGCCGACGGAATGCGACGGATCGATGCAGACGGGAAGGCGCGTGAGGCGCTTGACGACGGGCACGTGGGAAAAGTCCACGAGGTTGCGGTGCGGGTCGCCGAGGTTCGTCTTGACGCCGCGCAGGGCGAACACGATCTGCGACTTGCCTTCGCTCGCGAGGTACTCGGCCGCGTTGAGCGACTCGTTCAGCGTGATGCCGAAGCCGCGCTTGACGAGGACGGGGAACTCCGGCTGCCGGCCGACGGCCTTCAGGAGCTCGAAGTTCTGGACGTTGCGCGTGCCGATCTGGAGCATGACGCCCGTGGGCTTCCCGGTCTTCTCGAGGCACTCGGCGATCTCGTCGACGTGGCTCTCGTGCGTGACCTCCATCGCGATGACCCGGATGCCGTGCTTCCCCGCGCGCGTGAAGACCTCCGGAAGGCAGCTCTTGCCGTGGCCCTGGAACGAGTAGGGGTTCGTGCGCGGCTTGTACGCGCCCATGCGTGTCGTCGTCTGGCCGAACCGCTCGAGCTCCTTGAACATCGCCTCGACGTTCTCGTCCGTGTCCACGGCGCAGAGGCCGGCGAAGACGTGCAGGTTGTCCTGCGAGAACTCGACGCCGTTGTACGTGAAGCCGCTCGCGCGCCGATCGTCCTTGTGGCGCCCGAGGACACGGTATTCCTCCGACACGCGCACGACGCGCTCGACGCCGGGCAGCGTCCGGATGTCCTCGAGGGAGAGGCGGTGCGTGTCGCCGATGAGGTAGACCTCGGTGACCGTCTTCAGGGCGCCCTTCACCCGGTGGACCTTCACCTCGATGTCGGGAAGGGCGCGCAGAGTGTCGAGGAGCTCCCGCTCTTTGGCCGGGTTCGCCGCGACGGCGGGATCGATCAGGACGATCATGGCGCGCTTTCGGGCAGGCGGTCGACGCGCCCCTTCTTCGTCGTGCGCGCCGGGTACGAGCCGAGCACCTTGAGGTACGGGCATTCGGCCGCGAGCGCCGCGATCGCCCGCGTCGCGGCGTCCTCGGTCTCGGCGCCTTCGAAGTCCACGTAGAAGAGGTATTCCCACGGGTGGCGCGGGACGGGGCGCGACTCGAGCTTCGTGAGGTTGAGGCCGTGCGCGTCGAGCAGGTTGAGGCAGTGGGCGAGGGCGCCGTGGCGGTGCGGCGTCGAGAAGACGAGCGACGTCTTCGTCGGAATGCGCGGGTCCGGCGTGATCGCGACGGTCGAGACGACGACGAACCGCGTCCAGTTCTCCTCCTGGTCGGCCACGTCGCGCTTGAGGACATCGAGGCCGTGGTGCTGTCCGGCCTCTTCCGAGGCGATCGCGGCGAGCGCGGGATCGCCCGCCTCCTTGACGTGCCGCGCGGCCTCGGCCGTGTCGACGAACGGCACGGCCGCGACGCCCGGGAGCTCGGAGAGAAAGCGGCTGCACTGCGCGAGCGCCTGGGGATGCGACACGACGCGGGTGATCAGGGGGAGGGAAGACCCGGGAAGAGCGAGGAGGCAGTGCCGCACCTCGAGGATCTCCTCGCCCACGATCCTCAGGTCCGTGTGTCTCAGGAGGTCGTACGTCTCGTTGATCGATCCTGCCGTCGTGTTCTCGATGGGGAGGAAGGCGTATCCTGCCGCGCCCGATTCCGCTTCTCTGAGCGCGCGAAAGAACGTCGGAAAGCCGCAGAACTCCATCTCGGCCTCGCGGTCGCCGAAATACTTCCGCGCGGCGAGGTGGCTGTAGGCGCCCTCGGCCCCCTGAAAGGCCACACGGTGCGCGTTGTCGAGCGCGCGTTCCTTGACCTTCCGGTCCAGCAGCGCCTCTTCCTGCACCTTGACCGACATCGCGATGATCTCGCGGAAGATCTCCGTGGCACGGAAGGGATCGAGGCCGAGCTCGCGGGCGATCGCCTCGACGCGCGCGAGGAGCCGCGCTTCGCGGTCGAGGTCCCTGAGAAACGGCTTGTCCCTCGCCTTGAGGCGCCCGACCTCGGAGACCTGCGCGAGGCGCGCGGCCAGCGTCTCGAGGAGGCGGCGGTCCGTCTCGTCGATGCGCGCGCGCAGGGCTTCGAGCTCGTCCACGAACCGTGATCTTAGCGGTAGGCTCTTCTCGAGCGGTGAAGGGGGTCGGGGGGAAACACGACCGTGTTTCCCCCATCTCTCGCAGACGCCAGGCCCGCCGAACCCGGTCAGACCGCTTTAGCGGTCTGCGGGCCTGGCGCTATATTCACGGCGTGGAGTCCGCCCCGCGCTCAGGCGTTTCCAGCCGCTCGCGCTTCGCCCTGGGCGTCTTCGCCGTCTTCACGGCTCTCATCGCCGCGAACGCGCTGCAGTCGGCAATTCTCGGCGCCGTCCTGGGCCGGGACTTTCCCATCGGGCGCTCCGTCGGCGCGAGCGCGCTGACGTGGTACGCGTGGGCGGCCCTGACGCCGGTCGTCGCCTTTCTCGTGAGGCGGTTCCCGTTCACGAAAGGGCGCTGGAAGTCGAGCATTCTCGTCCATCTCCTCGCGAGCATGGTGATCTTCGGCGCGCAGTTCACCCTCTTCAGCCTCGGCAGCCGCGCGCTCCAGCTCCAGCCGGCGCGGTCCGTCCGCCGCCTCGCGATCGGACCGCCGGCGCCGCCGCGCGGCCCCGTGCAGGAGGCGTTTCGCTGGTATTTCTTCCGGGGGGCGGGCACGTATGCGCTCATCGTCGGAGGGCTCGTCCTCCTCGAGTACGTGAGGAAGGACCGCGAGCGCGTCGCGCTCGAGGGGCAGCTCGCGCTCGCCGAGCTGAAGGCCCTGCGCATGCAGCTCCAGCCCCACTTCCTCTTCAACACCCTCCACGCGATCGGGGTCCTCATCCACAGCGACCCGAAGGCCGCGCACGTCATGCTCACGCGCCTCGCCGAGCTGCTGCGCCTGTCGCTCGACACGGCCTCCGAGCCCGAGCTTCCGCTGGAAGTCGAGCTCGCGTTCGTGGAGAAGTACCTCGCGATCCAGAAGGCGCGCTTCGGGGACCGCCTCACGGTGCGCTACGCGCTCCAGCCGGACGCGATGCGTGGCCTCGTTCCGACGCTCGTCATGCAGCCGCTCGTCGAGAACGCCCTGGAGCACGGCGTCGCGCCTCACGCGCGGCCCGGCGTGATCGAGATCGAGGCCTCGCGAACCGCCGACGCCCTCACGATCCGCGTGCGCGACAACGGGAACGGCCTCACGGAAGGAAAGGGACGCGTGAAGAGCGGCGTCGGCCTCGCGAACACGAGGGGGCGGCTGCGTCAACTTTATGGCGACCGGTCGCGTCTCACCCTCTCGAACGCCGCGGGCGGGGGTCTGGAAGCCCTCCTGGAGATGCCGTGGCGCGAGGCGCCGCTGCCGGTGGGAGGAACATGAAACCGATCCGGGCCTTCATCGTCGACGACGAGCCTCTCGCGCGGGACTGGCTCCGCACGCTGCTTTCGGAGGAGCCGGGCGTCTCGCTCGTCGGCGAGGCCCGGGACGGCCGCGAGGCGATCGCGAAGCTTCTGGAGACGAAGCCGGACCTCCTCTTCCTGGACGTCCGGATGCCGGAGGTCGACGGGTTCGAGGTCCTGCGCGCCCTCGATCCCGAGGCGCTGCCCGTCGTCATCTTCGTCACGGCGTACGACGCGCACGCCCTGAAAGCCTTCGAGGTCCACGCGCTCGATTACCTCCTGAAGCCGTTCGAAAGGGAACGGTTCCGCCTGGCGATGGAGCGCGCCCGGGAGCTCCTCGCGCCCCGCGGCGGGGAGGCCGCGGCGCGGCGGCTCGCCGGGCTCCTCGACTCCCTCGGCGCCAACGCGCGCGGCATCGACCGCGTGGCCGTGAAGTCCGACGGCGTCATCAAGCTCGTCCGCCTCGCGGACGTGGACTTCATCGAGGCGTCGGGCCGCTACGTCACGCTCCACGCCGGCAAGGCGCAGCACCTCGTGCGCGAGACGATGAACGAGCTCGAGGCGAAGCTCGATCCGGCCGTCTTCGCGCGCGTTCACCGCTCGGCCATCGTGAACCTCGACCGCGTGAAGGAGCTCAAGACGGAAAGCCACGGCGAGGTCACGATCGTCCTTTCGGACGGGCGCAGCCTGCGCTGGAGCCGCAGCTACCGCGAGCGTCTCGAGGCGCTCCTCGCATCGGCGGGATGACGAAGCATCCCTCGACTTGACCCGGGCCCACTTTCGGGACCACTCTTCGAGGTGCGCGAGGCCCGAGGCCCGCGACATCAGACCCGCCGGGAGCGAAAAGCCCCGGCGAAAGGAGCTCCTCATGCATCCTGGATTCATGTCCTGGTGGGCGAGGCACCACGGCCCGTCCCGCTACGAGTACGCCGCCGCCGGGTGCGGCCCCGGCCGGACCCATTGGCACGACGGCGAGAGCCGTTTCGGTTCGCACGGCGACGAGCCGGGCGGCTTCGGCAGCCCGTTCGGCGTCCGGCGCCCGCTCCGCTTCCTCGCCTTCAAGCTCGGCCTCGATGACGCGCAGACGGCCGAGCTCGCGGCCATCCTCGACGACCTCAAGACCGAACGCGCGCAGGCGGCCGTCGACCACCGGCGGATGACGTCGGCCGTGGCCGACCTCTTCTCGGCTCCGGCGTTCGACGCGGCGAAGGTCGCCCAGGCCGGAGCCTCACGTGTCACGAGCGCGACGCGGCTCGCGGAGGCCCAGGCGAAGGCGCTCCAGCGCGTCCACGCGATGCTCGACGACGAGCAGCGCAAGGCGTTCGCGTACCTGCTCCGCACGGGCGTCATCGCCATCTGAACCCGACCCCGACCGTGAACCGCGCGGAGCGTCCTCGGGCGCCGCTCCGCGCGGCTCTACAATCTCTCCATGCATCCCCGGATGGCCGAGATCGCCGCCTATCTCGACGAGACCCGTGGCGCGATCGTGCGGGCCGTCGAGTCCCTGTCGCCGGAGGACGCCGCCCGCCGGCCGTCGCCCGAGGCCTGGAGCGTCGACGAGATCCTGACGCATCTCTCGCTCGTGGAGCCGGGAGTCGCGAAGAGAGTCGCCAAGAGCGTCGGCAAGGCGAAGGGCGAAGGGCTCGAGCGCGAGACGGCGGACGCCTCGGTGCTCGGCTCGCTCGAGGGTCCCGCCCTCGACAGGCTGAACGAGAAGCAGATCGCGCCGGAATTCGTGGAGCCGAAGGCCGTGCTCGGAAAGTCCGAGGCGCTCGCCGCCCTCGCCCTCTCGCGCGAGAGCCTCCGGTATGCGATGGCGGATGCCGACGGCTGGGCGCTCGCGAAGGTCGCCGCCCCGCATCCCCGCCTCGGGACGCTCGACATGTACCAGTGGCTCGTCTTCCTGGGGCGCCACGAGGCCCGCCATCTCGCGCAGATCGAGCGCACGATCGCGGCTCTGGCGCGGGTCTGACCCGCCCGATTCTGCTATCCTCGCCGGTCCGATCGAGTGAGGTGGGAGTAGCTCAGTCGGTAGAGCGTCGGATTGTGGTTCCGAATGTCGCGGGTTCGATCCCCGTCTCTCACCCCAACCTTTTTTCAGTCGCCGCGCGCCCGTAGCTCAGCTGGATAGAGCGTCAGACTCCGGATCTGAAGGCCTCCGGTTCGAATCCGGACGGGCGCACCAACCTCCCGCCGGGGCTTTTCGGCCTAGACTGTGGCATTGCATCGTGGGTGAGACGACGGAGCTGCCGGAGCGTTTCGAGATCGGCGAGGGACATGCGGTCTGTCGCCCGGAAGGAGACGTCTCGTTTCCGGAGGCGCTCGAGCGGCTGAGCCAGGCGGTCATCTATTGCCGCGAGAACGGGATTCGGAGGCTCCTCATCGACACGACGAAGCTGACCGGGTTCGGAGTGCCTGGAACCGTCGAGCGATTCTCGATGGGCGAGCGGCTCGCCCGCGACGCGAGAGCGGCCGTCAAGCTCGTGGTGGTGGCGAGACCGGAAGTGCTCGACCCGGGGCGCTTCGGAGTCACCGTCGCGCGAAACCGGGGATTGTTCTCGAACGCCTTCTCGTCCGAGTCCGAGGCATTGAAATGGCTTCTGGACCCGAGCGCCGAATGAAGGCGCGCCGAGTCGAGGCACGTGTCGCGCGGAAGCGCCGGACGGCGCGTAAACGCGTGCCCGTGGGAGGGCTCGGGATCGAGACGGCGGAGCGGCGCATGACGGACGAGCTCATCGCGTCCGAGGAGCGCTATCGCTTTCTCTTCGAGCGCAATCCGCTTCCGATGTGGGTGTACGACCGCGAGACGCTCCGCTTCCTGACCGTGAACGATGCCGCCGTGCGCCACTATGGCTACTCGCGCGAGGAGTTCGGGTCCCTGACGGTCGTGGACATCCGGCCCGAGGAAGAGCGGGCACGGCTGCAGGAGGAGGTTCGCGACATCGAAGGTTACCGGCTCAGCGGGCGCTGGAAGCTCCGGAAGAAGGACGGCTCGGTCGTGAACGTGGAGATCCTCTCGCACGACATGCCGTTCGCGGAGCGGCCGGCGCGCGTCGTGCTCGCGAACGACGTGACCGATCGCCTCGCCGCCGAGGAAGGGCTCCGGCGCTCCTACGACGAGCTCCGGGCCCTGTCGGCGCGGCTCGAGTCGGTGCGCGAGGAGGAGTCGACGCGGATCGCGCGCGAGGTCCACGACGAGGTCGGGCAGGCGCTGACGGCGCTCAAGATGGACGTCGCCGAGGTCGAGCGCGGCCTCGCCGCGGCGGGCGGCGCGCCGAAGGCGGTGACGGGAACCCTTTCCGGGATGAGCCGCCTCCTCGACGTCACGATGGACGTCGTCCACCGCATCTCCACGGAGCTCCGCCCGGGCGTGCTCGAGGAGCTCGGCCTCGAGGAAGCCGTCGAGTGGCAGCTCGAGGAGTTCCGCAAGCGCACGGGGATGGCTTGCCGTTTCGAGACGAGCTTCGTCGGGGCCGCGATCGACAGGGACGTTTCCACGGCCGTCTTTCGAGTTCTCCAGGAGCTCCTGACGAACGTGGTGCGGCACGCGCGCGCGAGCGCCATCCACGTCCGCCTTTCAGCCGGAGACGGCCGGCTCGGCCTCGAGGTCAGGGACGACGGCTGCGGAATCCCCTCGGGACGCGTCTACGCGCCGCGGTCGTTCGGCCTCCTCGGCATCCGCGAGCGCGTGACGAACGTCGGCGGAAGCGTCACGATCCAGGGAGCGCCGGGACGCGGCACGGTCGTCAGCGTCTCGATTCCGCTGTGACGCGCATCCTCCTGGCCGACGACCACGCGCTGTTCCGCCAGGGGCTCGAGCGGGTGCTGGCGGAAGGGTTCAAGGGCGCGACGTTCGGCCACGCCGGAGACACCGCCACGGCGCTTCGACTCGTGAAGGAGGAGACCTGGGACGTCGTCGTCCTCGACATCTCGTTCGCGGGCCGTAGCGGCCTCGATCTCCTGAAGGAGATCAAGCGCGCGCGCCCGAAGCTGCCGGTCCTGATCCTGAGCATGCACCCGGAAAAGCAGTTCGCCGTGCGCGCGATCAAGGCGGGTGCCGCCGGCTACGTGACGAAGAAAGTCGTGTCCGAGGAGCTCCTGAACGCCGTGAGGCGGGTCGTGGGGGGCGGCCGCTGGGTGACCCAGGAAGTCGCCGAACGGCTCGCCGCCGAGGTCTCGCTTCCCGCCGGGAAGCTCCCGCACGACCTCCTCTCGGATCGGGAGTTCCACGTGTTCCGCCTCCTCGCGCGGGGCGCGACGGTGAAGGCGATCGCCGCGGAGCTCGCCGTCAGCGTCCAGACCGTGAGCACGTACCGCTCGCGGATCATGGAGAAGATGCGCCTCGAAACGAACGCCGACCTCACCCAGTACGCCCTCGATCAAGGCCTGATCGGCTGACCCTGAGCCCGCGCGTCGTACTCCGTACGACACGATTACCGTCGAGCCGCCGATTCCCGTGGGCGCTTGCTCTCTCTACCCTTACCGGGAATGAGGATTCTGATCGTGGACGACTCGGAGCCGGTAGGGGCGCGGCTCGTCGCGCTCCTCCGCCGCGTGGAGGGTCTCGAATTCCTGCCGCAGGTGTTCAGCGCGAAAGGCGCGGAAGAGGTGTTCGAAGCCGAGCGTCCCGAGATCGTGCTCCTCGATCTCCAGCTCCGGGACGGAACGTCGCTCGGCCTTCTGAGGGAGATCAAGGCGAAAGCGCCTTCCACCCGCGTCTACGTCCTGACCGCGCACCTGAACGAGCGGTACCGAAAACCGTGTCTGGAGGCCGGCGCCGAGTTCTACCTCAGCAAGGCCACGGACCTCCCGCTCCTCGCGGGCATCCTCTCGGACCTGGCGCGGGAGAGATGACCCCGGACCCGAAAGGGCTCGTGTAAAAACGACGGCCTCGACCGGGCGCGTTCCTTGCAACTCCGGTTGACCAATGCGTTTCCTCGCTCATTTTCTTTCCATCGCCTTTCTGGCTCTTCTCCTCGGAGGGTGCGGGACCGAGTCGCCGTCGGAGCCGAACAACGGGCGCGCGAGCCCGACGCCGACGGCCGGAGCCGTTGCGACATTCCCGACGCTGCCCCCGTTCTCGACGCCCGTGACGTCCGTCACACCGACGCCGGGAGGAACGCTTTCCCCGACGTCCACGCCGGGCCTCGGCGTCACCAACCCGCCCACGTCCGTTCCGACGTCGGGAAGCCCGACGGCGGTTCCGACGTCCACTCCCGTCACTTCGGCCACGCCGACTCCTTTCGCCGGCACGCCCACCCCGACCCCTTTCACCGGGGTCCCCACTCCCACGGTCCTGCCGACGCCGACTCTGGTGCCGACCTTCCCGCCCACGCCCTCGCTTCCGCCGACGCCCACGCTTCCGCCGACTCCCACACCCGTCTGAGCAGGATCGGGCCGCGGCGCTACCATCCGCGGAATGCCCCGTCCGCCCGGACCCTCTCTCGCCGCCGCGGCGCTTCGCGGATCGCCCTACTCGAGCCTCCTCGCGAAGATGGCGACGCACGAAGGGGAGATCTTCCCGCTGCACGTCGGCGACACCTGGCGGCAGGCGCCCCAGGGCGCGCGGCCTGAAGAGCTGCCGCGCGGCATTCCCGGGATCAACCGGTACACCGACGTCCACGGCCTCGCGGAATTGCGTGACGCGATCGCGGAACGGATGCGATCCCGCACGGGCGCGAACCTCTCGCGAAGGAACGTGCTCGTGACGGGCGGAGCGACCGCGGGACTCATGGCGGCGGTCGGCGCCCTCGTCTCGCCCGGAGAGGAGGTGCTCCTCCTGTCCCCGCGCTGGCCGCTCATCGAGGGACACGTGCTCATGGCGGGCGCGACGCCGGTGGAAGTGCCGCTCCTCCTCGGCGACCTCTCGCCGGCGAGAGTCGTCGAAACCCTCGACGAGCACCTCACGGAGAAGACCGTCGCGCTCTACGTCAACACGCCGAGCAATCCCACGGGCCGCCTGATTCCCCGCCCGTCGCTCTCCGCTCTCCTGGACTGGGCGGAACGGCGCGACGTGTGGATCCTCGAGGACGACGTCTACGAGGACTACGCCTACGCGGGCGAGCACGTCTCGACGCTCGCGCTCGCGTCCGGGAGGACGATCGCCGCACACTCGCTGTCGAAGGCGTACGGCCTCGCGGGCGCGCGGTGCGGCTGGCTCGCCGCGCCGGAGAACGTGCTCGAGGAGATCGTGAAGCTCTCCGCCCACACGGTCTACAGCGCTCCGACGGCGTCGCAGCACGCGGCGCTCCGGATCCTCGCGGGCGCCGGGGACGTCTGGGTCGAGGAGGCGCGTGCCGAGTACGCGGCCACGGGGACGGAAGCCGCGCGACGGCTCGGCGTTCCACCGCCCGAAGGAGGTTCGTTCCTCTTCGTGGACGTGGCGCACGCGCTCGACGCCCGGGGCCTTCCGGGCCTCCTCGAAGGCTGCGCCGACGAGGGCCTCTTTCTCGCGCCCGGGCCGAGCTTCGGCCCGTTTCCGACGCACGTCAGGATCTGCTTCACGGCCGTTCCGCCGGAGAAAGCCCTCCGGGGCGTGGACATCCTCGCGAGCATGCTCGACCGATAAGAAACGCTCCGAAACCCCGCGGTGCCATCCCCTATCTCATTCTAAGAGAATAACTTCCTGCAATCTGCGTTGCGCCGACTCAGATCGGGGAATAGCCCGGGAATGCGTGGTGTTATCGGGGCATGTCGGAAACCCTGACTCTCCCCGTACTCCCTCTTCGTAACGCCGTCCTTTTTCCCGGCGTAAGCTTCCCGATCTCCGCGGGCCGCGCCGGCACGCTCCGCGCCATCGAGCAGGCCGTGAAGGAGCACGACTCCACGATCTTCGCCGTGACCCAGCGTGCGGACGTGGAGCGCGTTTCGGCCGAGGGCCTGTTCATGATCGGCACGGTCGCGAGCGTCAGCTCGGTCCAGCGCGGACCGGGCGGGATGCGTCTCCTGCTCGAAGGAAAGAGGCGCGGCATCGCGATGCGCGTTCTCGAGAAGAAGAACGGCATGCTCGAAGCCGTCGTCATCGACGCGCACGAGATGGCGCCCGCGGACCCGAAGGATCCCCTTTTCACCGCCCTCCACAAGGAGGCACGCGAACGCGCCGCCGAGCTGGGGACGAAGATGGGCCTTCCCGAGGAGGCCGTCGAGCAGTTTCTCGCACAGGCCGAGGAGCCCGGCAGGCTCGCGGACCTCGTCGCGGGTTACATCGACATCCCGACGCCGGAACGACAGCAGCTCCTCGAGACGCTCTCGGTGGAGGACCGTCTCCGCCGCGTCCTCGTCCACGTGCAGCGCCAGATGAGCGTCCTGACGGCGCAGGAGGACATCCAGCAGAAGATGAAGGAGCAGATCGGCGACCGCCAGCGCGAGATGCTCCTGCGCGAGCAGCTTCGCGCGATCCAGAAAGAGCTCGGAGAGGGCGAAGGCAAGGACGCCGCGGACCTCGAGGAGCTGAAGAAGAAGCTCCTCGCCCACCCGCTGCCGGACGACGTGCGCAAGGAAGTCGACCGCGAGCTGTCGCGGCTCGAGCGCATCGGGCGCGAGTCGATGGAGTCGCAGGTCATCCGGACGTTCCTCGAGAACGTGGCGGAGCTGCCGTGGGGCAAACGTTCGGACGACAAGCTCGACGTGAACGAGGCGGCGCGCATCCTCGACGAGGACCACTACGCGCTGTCGGACGTGAAGGACCGCATCCTCGAGTTCCTCGCGGTGCGCCAGATGCGGGCGAAAGCGGAAGCGTTCTCTCCCGACAAGGCCGCGTCGACCGCGGTCCTCGAGCCGACGGTCCCGATGGGCGAGGCGGCCGAGCCCGCCGCGCGCAAGGAGATCACCGCGGCCAAGGGCCGCATCCTGCTCTTCGTCGGGCCGCCCGGCGTCGGGAAGACCTCGATAGCGAAGTCCATCGCGCGCGCGATGGGCCGAAAGTACGTCCGCATCTCGCTGGGCGGCGCCCGCGACGAGGCCGACATCCGCGGCCACAGGCGTACGTACGTCGGCGCCATGCCGGGCCGCATCATCCAGGGCCTGAAGCAGGCCGGGACGAAGAACCCCGTCTTCCTCCTCGACGAGGTCGACAAGCTGGGCGTGTCCTTCCAGGGCGACCCGGCGAGCGCGCTCCTCGAGGTGCTCGACCCGGCGCAGAACGACTCGTTCACGGACCACTACCTCGGCGTTCCGTTCGACCTCTCCGAAGTCCTCTTCATCGCGACCGCGAACTTCCTGCAGGGCATCCCGGGGCCTCTTCTCGACCGGCTCGAGGTCGTCGAGTTCTCCGGCTACACCGAGAGGGAAAAGCTCGCGATCGCGCGGCAGTACCTCGTCCCGCGCCAGCTTTCCGAGAACGGCCTCGCGGAGGGCCAGCTCACGCTGACCGACGGCGCGCTCGCCGAGGTCATCACGAGTTACACGCGGGAATCCGGCGTGCGGCAGCTCGAGCGCGAGCTCGGAAAGCTCGCGCGGAAAGTCGCGCGCCGGATCGCGGCGGGGGAGATCACGAGCCTGGCCGTCGACGAGACCGACGTCTTTCCGATCCTCGGCAAGAAGCGCGTTCACCCGGAGAAGAAGATCGTGGCCGACCAGGTCGGCCTCGCGACGGGCATGTACTACACGCCCGCGGGCGGCGACATCATGTTCGTCGAGGCGATGCTCATGAGAGGGAAGGGCGAGGTCGTCCTCACGGGACAGCTCGGCGACGTCATGAAAGAGTCGGCTCGCGCGGCCTGGACGTTCGCGCGCTCTCATGCATCCGTGCTCGGCATCCCCGACAACGCCTTCGAGCGCGACCTGCACGTCCACGTGCCGGCGGGCGCGATCCCGAAGGACGGTCCCTCGGCGGGCATCGCGATGGCGACCGCCATCGTGTCGGCGCTCTCGGGCGTCCCGGCGCGCCATGACCTCGCGATGACGGGAGAGATCACGCTTTCGGGCCGGGTCCTTCCGATCGGCGGCCTCAAGGAGAAGATCCTCGGGGCCGTGCGCGCGGGGATCCACTCCATCGTCCTGCCGAAAGACAACGAACCGGACCTCGCCGACCTGCCGAAGGAGGTTCGCGCGCTGCTCGACGTGCACCCGGTCGAGGATCTCGGCTCGGCGCTCGCCGTCACGCTGCGCGGTGCGAAGCTCGCGGGCGGGCTGCTCCTCCTGCACGGGGACGGTCCGACTCCGGAGGCGGGCGCCGTCTCGCACTTGGGGGTGTGGGTTTGGTGGGTGTGGGTGTTGTGTGGGGGGGGGGGGGGGGTGGGGTGGGTGGGGTGTTGTGGGGGGGGGGGGGGGTGGGTGGGGGTTTGTGTGTGGGGTTGGGTGTTGGGAGAGGTGGTGGGTGGTTGGTTTGGGTGATGTGGGTTGTTGGGGTTGGGGTGTGGGTGGAGGGTGGGGGGGTGGGGGGGGGGGGGGGGGGGGTGGGAGGGGTGTGGGGGGGGAGGTGAGGGGGGTGGTGTGGGGTTGGTGGGGGTGGGTGTGGGGAGGGGGAGGGGGTGGTGGGGGGGGGGGGGGGGGGGGTGAGTGGTGGTGGGGGGAGGGGAGGGGGGGGGGGGGGAGGGGTGGAGGGGGGGGGGGGGGGGGTGGGGGGGGGGGGGGGGGTGGGGTGGTGGGTGTGGGGGGGGGGGGGGGGTGGGGGAGGGGGGGTGGGGAGGGGGGGGGTGGGGGGGGGGGGTGGGGGGTGGGGGGGGGGGTTGGGGGGGTGGGTGTGGGGGGGGGGGGAGGGGGGGGGGGGGGGGGGGGGGAGGGTTGTGTGTTGGGGGGGGGGGGGGGTGGGGGGGTGTGGTGGGGGGGGGAGAGGGGTGGGGTGTGGGGGAGTGGGGAGGGGGTTGGGGGGGTGGGGGGAGGTGGTGTTGGGGGGGGGGGGTGGGTGAGTGTAGGGGGTGGGGTAGGTGGGGTGGGGGGGGGAGAGAAGGTGTGGGGGAGTTGGGGAGGAGGGGGGAGTGGGTGTGAGTGGGTTGGGGGGGGGAGGTGTGAGGGGGGTGTAGGGTGGGTGGGTTGGTGGTTGGGTGAGTGGAGAGGGTGGGTGGGAGGGGGAGTGGGTGGGTTGGTTGGGGTGGGTGAGATGGGTGTGAGGTTGGGGGGTGAGGGGTTGGAGTGGTGTGGAGGGGGTGGGTTGTTGGAGGTATGGATGGGTTAGATGTGAGAGGTGTGAGGGAGGGTGGTGGGGGTATGGGTAGTAGGTTGAGTAGATGTGGAGTGGGGAGGAGGTTGGGTGATGGTGTTTGTGGTTTGTGTTGGGGTGAGGGGAGGAGGGGTGTTGTGTTTGATGGTAGTTGGGTGGTGAGGTGTGGGGGGGTGTGGTAGGGAGGTGGGTGGGAGGGGTTGTGGTTGTGAGTGTGATGGGTTGGGTAGGTTATGTGTGGGAGGAGTTGTTTATTGTTGTGTTTTTGTGTGTTGTTGATGTTTGTTTGGTTGAGATGTGAGTTTTTGTTGTGTTGTTTGGTGTAGAGGTTTGATGTTTGGAGAGGATTGTTATTGGTGATGTTTTGATGTGTGATGTGTGTGGAGAGGGGGGTTGGGAGGATAGGGTATGATGTGGTAGAGTGTTGTTTGGGGAGGGTTGATGATGTTATGTTTGTTTGGATTGTGTTTGTATGTGGTAGGTGGTGATTTGTGTTTGTGTTTGGGTAGAGGATGTGTGTTGATTTGATGAGAGTGTGTGGTTATGAGTTGTATTGGATGTATGTTTGTTTATTGTGATATATGTTTTTTGATAGTGTGTATTGAGTTGTGGGTTTGTTTTTTTGTGATGTGATGGGTGTAAGTGTTGTTTGTTGTGGGGAGGTTTGGTTTTAGTTGTTGTGATTGTGTTTTTTGGTTTGTTAGATGGGTTTGGTAAGGAGATTGTGTGGAGGGGATTGTGGGTTGATTGTGTTTTTATGTATGTGGGGTTGTGTGTGTGTTAGTTTGGATAGTGGATGAGTGTTATGGTGTGTTTATGTTGTTTTATGTGAGATGTTTGTTGTGTTAGTTGTGTTTGTGATGTTTTGGGAGGGTATGTGTGGTTGGAAGTAGTTGTTGGATTTTGTGTTTATGGGTGGGTTGTGTTGTAGGGAGTATGGTAGTGAGTGAGTGTTTTGTGTTGAGTGTGAGTTTAGTATGTTGTGGTGTGTTGGATGAGTATTGTAGGGGTGGGGTAGTTAGAGTGTTTGTTGTAGTTGATGTATTTTTTGTATGGGTGTTGTGTGTTGATGTTTGGTGATGTATGTTAGATGTGTGGTGTAGTTGGAGGAGGGAGAGTTGATTTATGTTTTGATTTTGGTATATGTTTATGTGTTGTTGTATATTTGAAGGATAGTTGGGTGAGGAGAGGGTGTGTGTGTAGAGTAGGTAGTTGTGAGAGTGTAGTGTTGGAGTGTGTTGTTGTGTAGTTGATATGGTGTGTTGATTGTGTTGAGTGATGTGTGTATAGTGTGGTTGTTGTTGTTTTATTATGTACGTTGTATGGTTGTTTTGTTTGTATAGTGTTGGTAGAGAGTTGGGGGTGTTTGAATGTGTTATGTTTGTTGTATGTTGTGTATGATTGGTAGTTGTGTTAGATATGTTGTGTTGAGAGATGAGATATGTTGTTGTATGTTATTTTAGAGTAGAGGTATGGAGTGTTGTGAGAGATGTGAGGAGTGTATGTGTAGATATTGTTTGTAGAGTATGTTAGAGTAGATAGTGTTTGAGTAGTGTTTTTGTGTATGAGAGTGTTTTGTTCTTGAGATAGAGATAGAGTTTGTGATGTTATGTATGTATTGTTGGTTGAGAGTGAGTGTTTTTGAGAAGAGTGTGTTGTTGTGTGAGTGTGTATATATGGTGTTGTTGTGTGTGATTTGTGAGTATTTTTGTTGTATATAGAGTTGTGTGTATGATTGTGTGTTTGTGTGTTGTTTGTGTGTTTGTTGTTATTTTTTTTTTTTTTTTTTTTTTTTTTTTTTTTTTTTTTTTTTTTTTTTTTTTTTTTTTTTTTTTTTTTTAAAAAAAAAAAAAAAAAAAAAAAAAAAAAAAAAAAAAAAAAAAAAAAAAAAAAAAAAAAAAAAAAAAAAAAAAAAAAAAAAAAAAAAAAAAAAAAAAAAAAAAAAAAAAGGGGGTAGTGAGGGAGAATGTGATAGGTATTTGGTGGATGTGAGAAAGTTGAGATAGATAATAAGTTAGTTAATGTTTATAAGAGATTTTATGTAGGATTAGTTGAAATGATTGAGAGTAAGTTTGTTGTTATATTAGATGGTTTTAAGATTTTTATAGGTGATGAAGTGTTGTGTGTTATTTTGTTTGGTAGTATGTTGTTTTTGTGTGATTATAATGTGAAGGTGTTATTATGTGAGTTATGTGTTTAGGTGTTTGATGAGATGTTATTATGTGTTTTGTGATGTGTGTTGATATGTTTTTTGTGTTTTATTTATTTATGTGATGTTTATGTATGTAATGGGAGTTTTTTTTGTTTGTATAAGGTGAGTTATATTATGTTGTGGGATTTAGTGTTAGGATGTGTGAAAGATATATGTGAGAGATGGATGTGAAGAGGTGAGAAGAAAAAAGATAAGGTAAAAGAGAAGGAGGAGGAAGGAAAAGAAAAGGAAGAGAAGAAGAGAAGAAAGAAGAGAAGAAAAGGAGAAAGACCGACGGCGGGCGCCGTCTCGCACTAGGTGCGCGAACCGAAGAACCGCTTCTCCAGGAGCACGAAGGCGGGAATCGAAAAAGCCGCGACGACGGCGGCCGTGGCGTAGGCGGTCGGAAAGCCCTTTCGCCCGATCACGGCTCCGAGGGCGACGGAGCCCGTCCCGATGCCCGTGTCGAAGGCCGCGAGGATCGCCCCGAAGGCCGCGCCACGGCGTGCCGGGTCGACGTGCCGCGTGACGTGGGCGACGTAGACGGGGTAGACGTTCCCGAAGCTCACGCCGAAGAGGACGGCGGAGACCGAAAGAAGCGCGCGCGTGGTCGAGACGGCAAGGACGGCGAAGGAAACGGCGACGAGGCCCAGCAGCGGGAGGATGACGCGGCGCGGGCCCACGCGATCCGCGAACCGGCCGATGAAGGGGCGCAGACAGAGGACGGTGAGCGAGAAGACCGTGAAGAAGAGCCCCTTGGGAGAGAGGCCGCTCGCCTCCGTCCACATCGCCACGAAGCTCGTCACGCCGCCGTAGCCGAAGCTGCAGAGGAACAGGCTCATCGACACCGCGAGGACGGGCCATTCGATGAAGTTCCGCGTGAAGAAAGGCGTCGAGGCCGCCCGGGAAGGGCCTTTCGATTCGGGAAGGTGCCACGCGATCGCCGCCATGACGAGGTTGAGCACTCCGACGGACGCGCAGAGCGCGACCCAGCCGTGCCGGTAGATCTCGAGGCCGAGCGCTGGCGCGAAAGCCGTCGCGAAAACCGTGGCCATGCCCCAGTAGCCGATGCCCTCGGCGCGGCGCTCCGGCGGGATGAGGCCGGTGATGTAAGCCGCCGAAGCCGAGAGGAGCCCGGACCAGAAGAACCCGTGAAAGAAAACGAGGCCGACCAGGAGCTGCCAGCTGTTCGAGAGCGCGTAGGCGGTCGAGAAGCCTGCGATCACGAGGCTCGCGACGAGCAGCACCCGGCGCCGGCCGAACCGGTCCGCGAGAGCGCCGGTGAACGGTGCGGAAAGCGCCGAGGCATACGTGAGAAGCCCGAGAAAAAGCCCGGCGGCGACGGTCGAGCCGCCCAGCTCGAGGATGCGGAACGGCGCGGTCGGGAGGAGCTGAAACAGCGACAGGAAGACCGAGAACGTGAAGGCGCACATCAGGAAGAACGGGCGGGAGAAGAGGCGCTCGCTTCCGTTCACGGCAGGAGTCTAAGCGCACATGGGGATGAATAGATAATGTGTGTGTTTTGTTTAGAATGTTTATATGTTGTGTTTTGAGTGTATGTTTGTGTGTTTGTTTTGTTTGATGTATGTTTTTGTTGTGTGATTTTTATTTGTTTTTGTGTTTTTGTTGTTTTTTTGTTGGTATTGTTATATGTTTGTTGTTTATTTTGTGATGTTTTTGTATGTGTTTTATGAGTGTATGTTTTTGTTTTTTGTGGTTGTTGTATTTGTGTTGTTGATTGTGTTGTTTTTGATGTGTTTTTTGTTGTGTGTTGTTTTGTTTTAGTATTTTTTTGTTTTTTTTGTTGTTTATGTGTTTTGTGTTGTTTTTTATTTTTTTGTGTTTGTGATGTTTTTGTATGTGTTGTTTTGTTTGTTATGTTGTTTGTTTTTTTTGTTTTGTTGTTTTTTGTTTTTTTTGTTTATTGTGTATGTTTATGTGTATTTTTTGTTTTATTTTTTTTTTTTGTTTTTGATGTTTGTTTTGTGTTATTATTGTGAGTTGTGTGTGTGTGTGTATGAGAAGTTGTTTTTTTATGTGAGTTTTTTTTATGTATGTGTTGATTTTTTTTTGTTGTTTTTTTATTTTTTTTTTTTTTTGTTTATGTTTTATGTTTTTGTGTTGTTTGTTTTGTGTGTGTTAGTTTTTGTGTTTGTGTATGTGATTGTTATTGTTTTTTTGATATTTTTTGTGTTTTGTTGTATATTTGTTGTGTTGTGTTTGTGTTGTTTGTTGAGTATATTGATTTTGTTTGTGTGTTTGTGTATTTTTATATGATGTGTTATGTTGATTGTTTTTTTGTGTTGTTTTTTTTTGTTTTTGTTGTTTTTGATGTGTTTGTTTTGTTGTTTGTGATTGTATTTGTTTGTTGATATTGTTTTGTGTTATGTTATTGTTGTGTTTTTGTTTTTGTGTTGTGTTGATTTTTTGTTGTGTTGTGATGTTTTTGTTGTTGTTTTTTGTGTTGTTGATATTGTGTTGTTTTTTGATATTTTGTTGTTGTTGTTAGTTTTTGTTTTTTTGATTATTTGTGATTGTTTTGATTGTTATTATGTTTTTGTTGTGATGTTTTTTTGTGTGATTGTTTTGTTTGTTTTTGTGTTTGTGATGTTGTGTTTGTTTTTTTGTGTTGTTTTTTTTGTGTATGTGTTTTGAGTGATTTTGTTTGTTTTTGTTTTTTTTTTGTTGATGATGAGTTGTTTGTGTGTGATGTTTTGTGTTTGTGTTTTGTTGTTGAGTTGTTTGTTGTTGTTGTGTGTGATGTGTTGTTTGTTGATGATGTTGTTGATGTGATGTGTGTTTGAGTTTTGTTTTTGTTTTTTTTGATGTTTATTTGTTTGTTTGTGATGTTTTTGATTTGTTTGATGTTGTGTTTTTGTTTTTTTTTTTGTTGTTGTTTTTGTTTTGTTTTTTGATGTTATGTTTTGTTGTGTTTGATGTGTTGTTTTGTTTTATTTTTGTTGTTGTTGATGATGTTGTGTTTTTGGTTGTTGATAGTTGTGTGTGTTTGTTTTGTTGTTTTGATGTTTTGTGTGTGTTTTTTGATGTTTTTGTGTGTGTGTTTTTTTTTGTGTGTTTTTTTTGTGATTGTTTTTTTTTTGTGTGTATGTTTGTTGTGTGTTGTGTTTTTTGATGTTATTTTTGTTTGTTTGTTTTGATGGTTGTGTGTTTTTGTTTGTGTTGATTTGTGTTTTTTGATAGGTTGATTGATGTTATTGTGTGTTTTTGTTGTTTGTTGTGTTTTGATGTGTTGTGTGAGATTGTTGTTTTTGTATATTTGATGTTTTTGTGTTGTGTTTTATGTTTGTTTGAGTGTTGTTGTGATGTATTTGTTATGTTTTTGTTTGTGTGTTTGTTGTTTGTGGTGTTTATGTTTGTGTGTTGTTGTTTTTTTTTTTTTGTGTTTTGTTTTTGTTTTTTTGTTTTGTTTTGTTTTGTGTTTGTGTGTGTTGTGTGTGATGTGTTTTTTTGTGTGTTTGTGTGTTTTTTTGTTGATGATTTGATGTGTGTGGTGTGTTTTTGGGTTGTTTAGTGTGGTGTGTGAGTGTTTTTTTTGATTGTGTTTGGTTGTGTTGTTTGGTGTGTTTTGTTTTTGTTGGTTGTGAGGTGTGTGTGTTTGTGAGTTGTGTGTGTTTTTTGTTGGTTGTTTTGGTTGTTTGTGTTTTTTTTTTTGTTTGTGTGAGTGTTTTGTGTGTTGTGTTTGTTGTTTGTGTTGTTTTGTTTGTTTTGGTTGTGATTTGTTGATGTGTGTTGTGTGTGTTTTTTTTGTTGTTTGTTGTTTGTGTTTTTTTGATTGTGTGTTTGTGATGTGATTTTTTGGTTGTTTGTTTTGTTGTTTTTGTTGGTGTTGTTGTTTGTGTTGATGGGTTGTTAGTGTTCGTTGTTCGGCGGCTTCTCGGAGATGGGTTTTCGGAATGACATTGGGAGTGGGATGGGTGGTGTGGGTGGTGAGGTTGGGTTTTGCGCGCGTGTTGGAGCGAGCTGGTTGGGATGAGCGGGGGAGTGTCTCAGGGGGAAATGGAGATAGGGAGTTTGTGGATGTGCGTTGGGAGCTGAGAGCGCTGCTGTGAGAGGGGGGTGAGAATGATTGGGGTGGGAGTGGTTGGGATGGCTGGGGATGATGTGTTTGGAGGTGTATAGGGATAGATGTTTTCTGATATGTGGGAGCGGGGGTGTTGGGTGATTTTGCTGATCGTCTGACGTTTGGTGTGGGTGTGTATTTGTTGGAGATGTGCTATGAATGGGAGGTGTGCTTGGATGTGATTCTATGTATATGGTGTTTCGGTAGCGGCTGAGTGTGTTGGAGGTGTGAGGTGGGGAGCAGTTTCGATTGGATGTATGGAGCTGCTTAGGTAGATAGGGCTGCGATTTCTTGGGAGGTGTGTGGGTAGGTGTGTATGTTGGTGTGGATTGGTTGTGTGCGGTAGTGATTATATGGTTCATGTGGTGTGATGTTGATGTTAGTTTTTTGGTGGTGCGTGGGTGTGTTTATGGGAGAGATATTTTTTGATGTCTTTGATGTCTCTTATGGTTACGTGTTTGCGTGTATTGTGATGTTCGAATATCGTTGTTACTCGATGTGCGATTGGTGTACGCTGCGTGTGACGTTCTCGGGAACGGGAGACGTGGTGTGATAGACTTGTGAAGGTGTTGTTTCTTTTTGGTGGTTTTAATGGTGTTTGACTTATGGGTTTGTGAATGGTAGTGTTTGTGATAAAGTGGGGGTTAGGATGTTTGGGTATATGGTGTGTGGATGACAATGTGACGATTGATGGCTCGATTTTGGGTGTGTTATGGGGCTCTCTTTAGGGTATGCTTAGTTTGGTGCTTGTGATATGTGCGTTTCACGAGAGAGCTTCTTTCGCGAATGGTGGTTGTGGTGCGCGTTCGATTCAGCTACGTGGAGAGTTTTTGAGGTGGGTGGATGTGAGTGTGACGCTGCGTGGGTGAGCAGTGGTCATTTCGGGGCGATCGATTTCTGCGGAGAGGCGGTATCTGCTCGGGTGCGGGGTGCGAGTACGTCGGTCGGTGCATATCACTGTCGATTCGTGTGCTGCTGTCTACGCGGGGCGCGTACGGCGTCGTTGTTGCGGTTGGTGGTTAGTTCGGTTCTTCACGTCGGCGGTGGTTGTCGGGTGTGTACGCGGGTCGTAGTGTTTCTTTACGGTCTGCGCGTCGTTGTGGAGTTTCGTTCGATTGTCGTCGTCGTGATCGTTGTCGGTATCGGTGTCGTTCCTGTGTTTCGTGTTCGTTGTTTATGACGTTGATGTCGGAGGTCTCCTGTAGTGAACGTCTGTGACGCGAGCGCTGTAACTTGTTTAGTGGTTTCAGTTGTATGTTATCTTCGCGGTAGCGTTTGTTGTGAATGTTTGTTTGCGTGTTAGCTGTTTTTCGTTTATGTTTCTGTGTTTTGTTTATGTATTTGTTAATGTTTTTTTATATTTTGTTGAATGTATGTGTGATGTTGTTTATGTGTTGATGGTCGTGCGCGAGGATTGAGGCTGGCTCAAAAAGGGCCGCCCCATGGCGGCCGGAGGAGGAGAGTGCGCTTCGCCCCGCTTCGCACGCGGCGTGCCAGCCTCCTCGCGCCGAAAAGGCGCCGGGACTACGCCTCGAGCACGATGTCGAACCGTTCGTGATGGAGGTGCTCGTCGCTCTGGACGTGGACGGGCATTCCGATCTGCTCCTCGAGCTCTTCCACGAGGCGGCGCTCCTCGCCCACGAGCGAGCGGTAGATCTCGGGGTGCACGCGCAGGACGAGGGAGTGCGCTTCCCCGACCTCGACGCGCTTCAGGACCTCGCGGCGGATCTCGAGGACGATCGTCGGAACGCTCTTCGTGCGGCCCGAGCCCGCGCAATAGGGACAGGGCATCGTGAGCGCGCGCTCGAGGCTCTGGCGCTGCCTCTTCCGCGTGATCTCGACGAGGCCGAACTCCGACACGGGGAGCATCCGGTTCTTCGAGCGGTCTTTCTTCAGCTCGGCCTCGAGCGCGTTGACGAGCTCCTTGCGGTGCTCCTCCTCCTCCATGTCGATGAAGTCCACGACGAGGAGGCCGCCGAGGTCTCGCAGCCGGATCTGCCGGACGATCTCCTGCACCGCCTCGAGGTTCGTCTTCACGACCGTGTCCTCGAGGCGCTTCTTGCCGACGAACTTGCCCGTGTTCACGTCGATCGCGACGAGCGCTTCGGTCTGGTTGATGACGATGTAGCCGCCGGACTTCAGCCAGACCTTGGACTTGAGCGCGTTCTCGATCTCGGCCTCGACGCCGTACTCCTCGAAGAGCGGCGCGGACTTGCGGAAGAGCTTGACCTTCGAGACGAGCACCGGCTGCACCTGGTCGAGGAACTCGACGATGCGCTGGTACTCCTCGTCGTCGTCCACCCAGAGCGTCGCGAAGTCCGAGCCGAAGACGTCCCGTGCGGCGCGGAGCGTGAGGTCGAGGTCGCGGTGGAGAAGCGTCGGCGCCCCCGCGCGCTCGCCTTTCTTGCGGATCTGCTCCCAGAGCTTCGTGAGGTAGCGGCGGTCGGCCGCGAACTCCTCCGGCGCGCGCCCTTCGCCCGCCGTGCGCACGATGTACCCGCCGGGACCCTTCTTGAGGTTCGTGAGGATCTCCTTGAGGCGGTTCCTCTCGTCCTCGTTCTCGATGCGCCGCGAGACGCCGACGTGGTCGATCGTGGGCATGTAGACGAGCGTGCGCCCCGGGAGCGTGACGTGCGTCGTGACGCGCACGCCCTTGTGCGCGATCTGGTCCTTCGTGACCTGCACGACGAGCTCCTGACCTTCCCTCAGGAGCTCGTCGATCGACGGGAGAATCGGCTTCGGCGGCACGTCGCCTTCCGCTCCGGGCACGATCTCGGCCGGCAGCGGAAGCGCCTCGAACGTCGCCGCGGCGCCCCCGCTCCCGAAGGCGTCGAAATCGTCCACCTCCTCGCCGACGTCGGCCACGTAGAGAAAGGCGTCCTTCTCGAGCCCGATGTCGACGAACGCCGACTGCATCCCCGGCAGGACGCGCGTCACGCGCCCTTTGTAGATGTTCCCGACCGTGCCGCGCTGCCTCCGGCGCTCGATCTGCACCTCGGCCACGCGCCCTTCCTCGAGGACGGCGATGCGCGTCTCGCGGTCGGACGAGGAGACGAGAAGCTCTTTCGGCACGCGGCGAGTCTAACCTCCGCGGCCAGCAGTCCCGGCTCACACGTTGACGTAGCGCCTGTAGGCGACGGAGAGCATGAGCCCCACCATGCACCACGTCGCGACGAGCGAGGACCCTCCGTACGAGACGAACGGCAGCGTGATGCCGGTCGTGGGCAAAACGCCGACGTTCATCCCGACGTTCACGAGCGCCTGGGCCGTGATGTTGAGGATGAGGAGGAGGACGAGCATCGCTCCCCCGCGGTCCCGTGCATCGCGTGCGAGCGCGAGCGCCCGCGCGACGAGAAATCCGTAGAGCGCGAGGAAGACCGCGACGCCGGCGAACCCCCACTCCTCGGCGAGCGCCGCGAAGACGAAGTCCGTGTGTCGCACGGGAAGGAAGCCGAGCCGGCTCTGCGTGCCCTGCTTCCAGCCCTTGCCGAAGATGCCGCCGGAACCGATCGCGATCCGGGCCTGCCGCACCTGGTAGCCGGCGCCGCGCGCCGCGAGGTTCGGGTCGAGAAACGTGCGGATCCGGTCCTTCTGGTAATCCTTCAGGAGGAACCACGAGCCTCCGATCGCGAGCGAACCCCCGATGATGAGGGTGGCCCACCAGCGCCCGGGGATGCCGCCGAAGAAGAGAGCCGCGGCGAGGAAAGGCAGATACGTGAGCGCAACGCCGAGGTCGGGCTGAAGGAGGACGAGGACCGTCGGCACGGCGATGGCCGCGGCGATGGCGGCGATCGAGCGCGTCCTGAGGAGCGCGCGGTCGTCGTTCTCGAGGATCCACGCGAGGAGAAGCGCGATCGAGATGCGCGCGAACTCCGAAGGCTGGATCTGGAAGCCGCCCATCTTGATCCAGGATTTCGCCCCGGCAATCCGCTTTCCGAGGATCGGGAGCAGAAGGAGCACGAAGAGCGTAAACCCGTAGAGGCCGGGCGAGTACTGCAGGAGGATGCGGTAGTCGATCGCGAGGAAGATGCCCGCGGCGATGAGGCCGAGGAGCGTGAAGAGCATCTGCTTGCCGGCGAGGTCCGCGCGCGGAGTTCCGGCGGTCGTCGAAACGACCATCGCGATCCCGATCGCCGTGAGAGCGAGCGCGAGAAAGAGGATGCGCAGGTCGATCCGCCGAGGAAGGATCTCGGCGAGCCGGGACATCGCTCAGTTCACCCGGGCGCGCGCGGAACCCACGGGGCGCGCGGCGAGAGCCGCGAGGAGCTCGGGTGTCCCTCCCCGGCTCTTGGCGACCCAGTACTCCGCGAGGCGCGCCGCGAGAGGCGCGGCGGCCGACGCTCCGTGCTCGCCGTGCTCCACGAAGACGACGACGACGATCTTCGGGTCGTCCTTCGGGGCGAAGCTCGCGAACCAGCCGTGATCGCGCAGCTCCTCCGGCAGGAGATGGCCTTTCTTCGCTTCCTTCTGTCCGACCACCTGCACGGATCCGGTCTTGCCGCACAGGTCGAGGCCCGGGACGCGCGAGGCGTACGCCGTTCCGCCGGGCATGTTCACGACGCGCCAGAGGCCTTCGACGATCGTCTCGTGAGCGCCGGGCGGATAGGGGATGGATTCCTTGGACTCGGGGCGGTAGACGAAGCGCTCGCCGGAGTGCACGTTCTCGCCGATGTGGAAGAGATGCGGAGTCGGGAGAGCGCCGTCCGCATTCGCGATACCGGACATGGCGCGCGCGATCTGCATCGCCGTCACGAGGACGGGCCCCTGGCCGATCGCCACGGAGATCGTCTCGCCGAGATACCAGGGGTGCTTGCGCGCCGCGAGGCTCCAGGCCGGCGATGGAACGATGCCGCTCTTCTCGTTGGAGAGATCGATGCCGGTCGGCCGCCCGAACCCGAAGCGCCCCGCCGACTCGGCGATCGCGTCGATCCCGAGCCGCTTGCCCATCGTGTAGAAGTACGTATCGCACGAGACCTGGAGGGCCGTCGTGAGGTCCACGGACCCGTGACGGCCGTGACACCGGAAGAAGCGCCCGTAGAACGTGGCGCCGCCCGGGCAGAAGACCCTTTCGTGGGGATCGATGCCGTGCGTGAGGATCGCGTAGGCCATGTAGGGCTTCCAGATGGACCCCGGCGAGTACACGTTCTGGAGCGGGCGGTTGTTGAGCGGGTGGTCCGGGTCCGCCACGATGTCTTCCCACTCCGGGCGGCTCACGCGCTTCGTGAAGAAGTTCGGGTCGTACGCAGGAGCGGACAACAGCGCGAGGATCTCGCCCGTCTTCGGGTCGAGCGCCACGGCCGAGCCGACCCTGTCGGCGAAATAGTCCTCGGCGATCTTCTGGAGCGAGAGGTCGATCGTCAGGTGCAGCGTGTTTCCGGGCGACGGCGACTCTTCTCCGATTTTTCCGACTTCGCGGCCGAACGAATCGATGACGTAGCTGCGCCAGCCCGAGAGACCGGAGAGAAGGTCCTGGTACGTCGCCTCGACGCCCTGCTGGCCGATGGCCTCGCCGGGACGAGGAGGGTTCGTGTCGAGAGGCCGCGCCTTCGCCCGCGCGAGCACCTGCTCCGCCGTGGCTTCGCCGAGATGGCCCAGGAGATGAGCCGCGGCCGTGCCCTGCGTGTAAACACGGCGCTCCGTCTTCTGGACGACGAGCTCCGGATGCTCGAGCGACCGCGCCTGCACGGCTCCCACCTCGGAGATCGTGAGGTTTTCCTGGAGCACGACGGGCACGAAGTCGTAGTACGAGCGGTCGCGCTCGACCCGCCGCTTCAGGTCGTCGAACGGCCGGTTGAAGAGCTCGGCCACGAAGCGAAGGGAGGCGTCGAGATCCTTCGTCTCGCGGCGGTAGAGCAGGAGCGTGAAAGACGGCTCGTTCTCGGCGAGAACGGTGCCGTTGCGGTCGAGGATGAAGCCCCGGGGCGCCGTGACGGGCACGCGGCGCAGGCGGTTGTTCTCGGCCTGGCGCTCGTAGGCCTCGCCCCGGAGGATCTGGTGGACCCAGTACACCCCCGCCAGGAGGCCGATGAGGATCCACGTCCCGCGTGCGACGAGGTCGATGCGCGAAAGCACGGGGCGGCGGTCTTCGCGGGCGCTGGCAGGCATCAGTTCAGTCTCACACGTCGGCGCGCCTGGCGCCGCTCTTTCCAGGGTACCCGGGACGCCGCGTAGAGAAGGCCGCCGAGCACTCCCGTCGTCAGGGCGCGGGCGGTGAGGGGCCACGGGGCGGGCGGAAGGAAATCGCCCGTGAGCACCCAGATCAGGAACGTGAGCGTCGCCGCCTCGACGAGGACGGCGCCCGAGAGGAGGCCGCCGACGGCCAGGGGCTTCTCGACGACCGTTCGCGCGCCCACCGTGGCCAGGAGGTATCCGATCAGGATCTTGGAGAACGCGTGGAGCCCGAGAAGCCGGCTGGGCCCGAAGAGGCCGTCCTGGAGAAGGCCTGCCGGAAGAGCGGCCAGCATCGCGGGCACGGCAGCCCCGCCTCGCGCCATGTCCGCGACGACGAGCAGGAAGAAGTCCGGAGGCGCCGGCATGTGGAGCGCGCCGAGCGCGAGCGTCGCGAGAACCGCGAGAGAAAGCCCGACCGCGACGCGAAGCGCCTTCATCTCGCCCGCCACACGCTCAGCGGCGTTCCAGCACGGAAGGGCCCGACGTGACGTCGGACTTCATCACGGGAGGCAGGACGAACACGAGAGACTCTCCGTGGGGATCCGCGGCCGCGACGACCTGGATGTCCCAGAACAGCGTCTTGTTGCGGTGGACCGACGCGATACGGCCGACCGGGAGGCCGCCGGGGTAGACGCCGTCCGTGCCCGAGGAGATGAGCGTGTCGTTCGGCTCGACGGGCTCGATCGTCGGCACGTACTCCACCGACACGCTTCCTTTTCCGTCGCCTTTCGCAACGGCCATGCGTCCGCTGCGTGTCCCGTGCGTCAGAAGCACGCCCACGGCGGCCGTGTTGTCGGAGAGAAGCTGCACGCGCGCCGTCTTGGGGCCGAGGGCAATGACGCGGCCGAGCAGCCCGCCCCGCGCGACCACGACGCCGTCGAGCCGGAGGCCGTCGGCCGCGCCACGGTCCAGGAGCGCCGTGTGGAAGGGTCCGCTCGACTCCACGGCGATGAGCCGCGCCGGAATCGTCCCGGCCGGGGGTGAAGGCTGAGCGCCGAAAAGCTCGAGGAGGCGCCCCTTGTCGTCTTCGGCATCGCGCAGGCGAAGGAGCTCTCCACGGAGTCGGGCGACCTCGTCGGTCAACGCACGATTCTCGACGCGGAGCGCGCGCCGTGACATCGCCCAGGTCCCGATCTCGTGGATGCCCGACCGCACGGACGTGACGAGATCGACGAAGGGGGAGACGGCCGTGAGGAGCCAGCCCTCGCCGACGGTGCGCCCGCCGGGCCGGCGTACCTGGAGCGACAGCGTGACGAGGCAGACCGACAGGAGCACCGCGAGGAAGATTTCCGGGCGGCGTTCGGTGAGGGTCGGGCCGGCCACGGGCGTCAGTCGAGGCTGATCTTCCGCAGGAGATCGACGTCGGCCAGCATCGCGCCGGTGCCGAGCGCGACGGAGGAGAGCGGCTCCTCGGCCGTGGCGATCGGGAGACCCGTCTCCTCTCGGAGACGGCGGTCGAGGTTCTTGAGCATCGAGCCGCCCCCCGTCAGGACGATGCCCTT
This sequence comes from Thermoanaerobaculia bacterium, assembly GCA_963719225.1. Lineage (GTDB taxonomy): Bacteria > Acidobacteriota > Thermoanaerobaculia > UBA5066 > UBA5066 > Fen-183. The sequence continues at coordinate 69,781 of CAVRAY010000001.1, forward strand.
GTCCATGATGTCGGCCGAGAGCTCGGGCGGCGTCTTTTCGAGGGCCACCCGCACGGCGTCGAGAATGATCCCGACGGTCTCGGCCAGAGCCTCGCGGACCTCGGCATCCGTGAGGTTCAGGGTCTTCGGCACGCCTTCCACGAGGTCGCGTCCCTTGATCTCCATCGAGATGGGCTCGTCGAGGGGGTACGCCGAGCCGATCTCGATCTTGATGGCCTCGGCCGTGCGCTCGCCGATCAGGAGGTTGTACTTCCTCTTGATGTACTGAATGATCGCCTCGTCCATCTCGTTCGAGGCCACGCGCACGGACTTCGAGTAGACGATGCCCGCGAGCGAGATCACGGCGACGTCCGTCGTCCCGCCGCCGATGTCGACGATCATGTTTCCCGTGGGCTCCGTGATCGGGAGACCGGCGCCGATCGCGGCCGCCATCGCCTGCTCGACGATGAAGACCTCGCTCGCGCCCGCCTGCAGGGCCGAGTCCTTCACGGCGCGCTTCTCGACCTGCGTGATGTCGGACGGCACGGAGATCACGATCTTCGGCCGCACGAAGAGCGAGCGCCCATGGGCCTTCTTGATGAAGTAGTCGAGCATCCGCTCGGTGACCTCGAAGTCCGCGATGACGCCGTCCTTCATCGGGCGGATCGCCACGATGTTGCCCGGCGTGCGTCCGAGCATGTCCTTGGCGGCGCTACCCACGGCCTCCACCTTGTTCGTGATTTTGTTCACGGCCACGATGGAAGGCTCGCGCACGACGATCCCCCGGCCTTCCGCGAAAACGAGAGTGTTCGCGGTCCCGAGGTCGATCGCGAGATCGGAGGAGAAGATCGAGAAGAAGGAACGAAAAGCCAAGACGGGTCCTTTCACGGGTCCGGCAGCCCTTGCGGCCGCCCCCTATGGTCAGTTGCTAATTGAGGAGCACCGATTCCTTTTTGACCGTCTCGCCGCCGGCCGTGCGCGCCTTGATGACGATCTTCTGCAGGCCGTCGCCGCTCATGGAAATGACCTTCCGGAAGGTTCCGTCCCCGCCCACGTCCGCGATCTCGCCGTTGACGGTGACGGTGGCGCCGGGAGCCGTGCGGCCGACGAGCACGACGGACGAGCCGACGACGTTCGGTCTCTGCGTGATGACGAGGTCGGGGGGAAGCGTGTCCGTCCTCTCCCGGGAAACGTCGCCGGAGGAGACCTTGAAGCGGCGGGACGCCGACCAATCCGAGAGTGCCGGCGGGTTCCCTTTGCGCATGGAACGCACGTGCCAGAAGTACGAGCCCGGCTGGATCTGGGAGATGTCGATGAGGACCTCGGCCTTGGTGCGCTCGTTCGCGCCGATGTCGAGGATCGAGTCCTTGACGAAGAATCGGCTGCGCGCGATCTCGATCTCGTAGGTCGACGCGTCCTTGATCGACGACCAGCGCAGGCGCAGGGGATCGCGCTTCTTGAAGTCGATCTCGAGGTTGTCCTCGGGCGCATTGAGTGACGGCGCTTCGGGGAGGGTCGTCTTCGGCCCGATGCCGCCGTCCTTCGACGCGGCGGCGCGCTCGCGGGGTCCGAGCACCTCGGAACGCCCCGTCTTGTCGGTGAGGGTCGTCGAACCGGCGAAGCTGCTCACGTTCGTCCGCTGCGAGTCGGTGTCCATGCCCACGCTCGCGTTCGTGCCGATGTGCGCAAGGGCGGCGTCCGTCGACACCGAGGCCTTGTTCTTGTCTCCCGTGTTGACGTCCGTGGTCCCGACGACGAGCTTCACGTTCGCTCCGGAGGAGCCTCCCGCGCCGTGGACCTCGAAGAGCGTCTCGGGCCGGATCCGGTACATCGTTCCGTCGTTCCAGAGCACCTCGGCCGTGCCGTTCGGGCCGGTCTTGATGAAGTCGCCTTCGGCGACCCCGGTGTTGGGCTTGAGGCTCTCCCACGTGTTGCGGTTCGCTTTCTGGATCTTGACGTCGCCCGCGGTGTCGACGACGTTCGCATTGCTCTTCAGGCCGGCGCCCGCGACGATCTTCAACGCGCGGGACTTGACCTCGAGGGCCGTCCGCGCGGCCTTCTCGTTCGAGCCCGCCGCGAGGTCCTTCCGCGCCTCGCCGAGCATCTCCTCCGCCGAGGCGATCTCCTTGGCGAGGAGCGACGCGTCCTTCTGCTGCCGCGCGCGGACGAGCGCGTCGTCCGCCTCGGCGATCGCCTGCTTGGCGCGGATGGCGGTTTCGTCGCGTTTCAGGAAATAGAAGACCCCGCCCGCGATCCCCGCGGCGAGGACCACGATGCCGACCAGTATCCGAACGAGCGTCTGGGTCGAGACGTAATACCACTCGAGCTGGGATTCCAGGTTGCTCGAAGACTTCTTGGGCATAACGCTCGTTTCTGGAAACCCTTACAGCAAACCTTCTTATAGCATGCCGGACCTCCGGCATGCCCTCCGGGGTGCAGCCTTTCCGTACGAACTTTACCGCCGTTTGCCTCTGGGGTATCGTCTTCGGTTCTTTCGGACCCCGTGGCGCGCGAGCGCCCCGGACGCGTCCCACTTCGGAGAAAAGATGCTCAAGGCGCTGCGCGAGAATTTCAAACACCTCCAATGGATCCTCTGGGCGGTCATCGCCGTCTTCGTGATCTTCGTTTTCGCCGATTGGGGCATGGGCTCCCAGCGCGGCGGTGCGGGCGACACCTCGCTCGCGGCGAAGGCCGGCGACATCCGGATCACGACCGCCGATTTTCAGAGGGAATATGCCTTCGCCGAGGATCGCTACCGTCAGGCGTACGGGAAGAACTTCACTCCTGAGCTCGCGCGCGCGATGAACCTGCCCGAGCAGGTCCTCAACTCCCTGATCGACCGCCGGCTGTTCCGCGACGAAGCCGAGCGGCTGCACCTGAAGGTGACGGACGACGAGCTCACACAGCACATCCTCGGGATCAAGGATCCCCAGAGCGGCCGGGCGCTCTTCGTGAAGGACGGCTCCTTCGTCGGCGACGCGGCGTACCGCCGGATCCTCGCGGCGAATCACCTCGCGCCGCAGAGTTTCGAAGACGGGCAGCGCGAGCAGATCCTGCTCGAGAAGCTGAACCGTTTCCTGACGGAATCCATCGTCGTGTCCGACGACGAGGTGAAGGCCGAGTTCGAGAAGAAGAACGTCAAGGCGAAGGTCGCCTGGGCGCTCCTGCCCGTCGTCACGACCGCGCAGGCGCCCGTCACCGACTCGGAGGCCGAGGCGTACTTCAAGACGAACCCGACCCCGTACCTCCAGCCCGAAAAGCGCAGGGCGAAGTACCTCCTCGTCGAGACGGCGAAGATCAAGCCCTCGATCCAGGTGTCGGACGCCGACGTCGCCGCCAACTACTCCTCGGCCGCGGAGAGCTTCCGCAAGGGCGAGGAAGTGCACGCGCGCCACATCCTGTACAAGGTCGAAGGCGCGAACGATGCCGCCCAGAAGGCGAAGGCGGAGGCCGCCGTGCGCAAGCTCAAGGGCGGCGCGGACTTCGCGACGCTCGCGCAAGCCGAATCGGACGACCCGGGCTCGAAGGCGAACGGCGGGGACCTCGGCTCGTTCCCGAGGGGCCGGATGGTGAAAGAGTTCGAAGACGCGGCCTTCGCTGCGAAGGAGAAGGAAATCGTCGGGCCCGTCAAGAGCTCGTTCGGATACCACGTCATCCAGGTCCTCGAGAAGACGGGCGAGCGCGTCCAGCCGCTCTTCGAGGTCTCGGCGGGCATCCGCGCGCGTCTGCAGGAGGACCGCGCGCGCGACGAGGCCAAGCGCCTTGCCGCGGGCCTCGCGGAAAAGGTCGCGAAGATGAACAAGCCCTCCGACGACGACCTGCGCAAGCTCGCCGGGGGCGGTGTGACGTTCAACGAGACAGAGCTCCTCGCGCGGACGGACGCGCCCCAGGGCATCGGGTTCAACCCTCAATTCAGCGAGAAGCTGTTTTCTCTCAAGGAAGGAGAGACCTCCGCGACTCCCGTCTCCACCTCGCGCGGCGAAGCGATCGTCAAGCTCGTCGAGATCAAGAAGCCCGGCCTTCCGGCGTTCGCCGAGGTCAAGGCGCGCGTCCTCGCCGACATCCAGAGGAAGAGGCAGGACGAGGCGACGCTCGCGTCGCTGAGGCAGGCGATGGCGGGGGGCGCGACGCTCGAGGGCGTCGCCAAGAAGCTGAACCTGAAGATCGAAGCTCCCGAGGCGTTCGGGAAGGGCGGTCCGATCCCCGGCCTCGGCTCGCCGAAAGCGGTTCTCGACGCCGTGTTCGCCGCGAAGCCGGGCGAGCTGAAAGGCCCCATCGCCGTGGCCGAGCGCGGAGCCGTCGTCGTGCGCGTCGACAGCGTGACGCCGTTCGAGCAGGCGGCCTTCGAGAAGGAGAAGGACGCGTTGAAGGAGAGCCTGCGCGGGCAGAAGTCAAACCGACTGATCCAGGCGCTCGTCCAGAAGAAGCGCTCCGACCTGAAGATCGAGTTCAATCGGGAGCTCCTCTCGAAGATGGGCGGCTCGAAGGCCTAGGGACGACGGCCCCGGTGATCGCCCGCCTCTCCGGGACCGTCCTCGATCTGCGAACCGACCGGCTCGTCCTCGACGTCAACGGCGTCGGCTACGACCTCGCGATTCCGCTCGGCACGTTCTCCGCGCTCCCGCCCGTCGGCGAGAAGGCCGTCCTCCACGTCCACATGCACGTGCGCGAGGACGCGCTCTCGCTCTTCGGCTTCGCGACGGCGCAGGAGAAATACGTCTTCGAGCGCCTCATCTCGGTGTCGGGAATCGGGCCGAGGGTCGCGCTCACGGTGCTGTCCGGCCTGCCGCTGCCGGACCTCGTCCGCGCGATCGCGACGCAGAACGCGCGCGTCCTCGCGACGATCCCGGGAGTCGGCAAGAAGCTGGCCGAACGGCTCGGACTCGAGCTGAAGGAGAAGCTCGCGGGCTTCGGCGAGGGCGCGGGGCTCGCGGCCGCGGGCGGAAAGGCCTCGGCCGTCGAGGACGCGATCGGCGCCCTCGAGAACCTCGGCTACAAGCTCGCGCAGGCCGAGCAGGCCGTGGAGAGGGCCGTCAAGGACGTCGGGATCGACGACCTCAACAAGATTCTCCAGGCGGCGCTGAAGTCGCTCGCGCGGTAGGGCGCTCGTCGGCCCGGTACGCCCCGCTCCTTCGCGCGCGAACTCGCTTCGCTCAGACAGCGCGTCGCGTGCGTCGCGGAGCACCCGCCGTCCTCTCGCGCCATAATCCGCCAGTGGACGAACGCATTCTCTCGGGCGTGCTCCAGACGGCCGAGGCGGACCCCGAGGTTACGCTCCGCCCGCGCGCGCTCCAGGAGTTCGTCGGGCAGCCGAAGCTGAAGGAGACGCTCGGCGTCTTCCTGCAGGCCGCGCGGCAGCGGCAGGAGCCGCTGGACCACGTCCTCCTCTGCGGCCCCCCGGGCCTCGGGAAGACGACGCTCGCGCACATCATCGCCCGCGAGATGGGCGCGCAGATCCGCGTCACGTCCGGCCCGGTTCTCGAGAAGGCGGGCGACCTCGCCGCGATTCTCACGAACCTGGCGCCGGGCGACGTCCTGTTCGTGGACGAGATCCACCGCATGCCGCCCGCGGTCGAGGAGATCCTGTACCCGGCGATGGAGGACGGGAAGCTCGACCTCGTCATCGGCACCGGCCCGGGGGCGCGCACGGTCGAGCTGAGGCTTCCGCCGTTCACGCTCGTGGGCGCGACGACGCGGGCCGGGCTCCTCTCCCAGCCCTTCACCGCGCGCTTCGGCATCACGCACCGCCTCGACTTCTACGACGCCGAGGCGCTCGCGACCATCGTGACGCGCTCGGCCGACATCCTCTCCTGCCCGGTCGAGGCCGCGGGCGCCCGCGAGATCGCCCGGCGCAGCCGCGGCACGCCGCGCATCGCGAACCGGCTCCTGCGCCGCGTGCGCGACTACGCCGAGGTCGCCGGGGAAAGCGCGATCACCGAGCGCGCGGCCGAAGTCGCGCTCGACAAGCTCGAGGTCGACCAGCACGGCCTCGACGAGATCGACCGCCGGATCCTCACGCTCGTCATCGAGCGGTTTTCCGGCGGGCCCGTCGGCCTCTCGGCGCTCGCGCACTCGCTCGGCGAGGACAAGGGCACGCTCGAGGATCTGTACGAGCCGTTCCTCCTCCAGTCCGGATTCCTGCAGCGCACGCCGAAGGGGCGCGTGGCTTCCGCCCTCGCGTATCGCCACCTCGGGCTGAAGCCCATGGCGGGCCCGGGCACGCTCTTTGGCTGAGAGCGGCCCGCGGCGGGGCCTCCTCGTCTACAACCCGGTGGCCGGCGGCGCGGGCCGGGGTCCGGACATGGACGGAGTCGTCGCGCGCGCGGCCCAGAGAGGGCTCGAGCTCCTTCCCCTGCCGACCGAGCGCCCGCGCCACGCGACCGAGCTCGTGGCCGCGCGACTCGGGGAAGAGCTCGATCTCGTGGCCGTCGCGGGAGGCGACGGGACCGTCGGTGAGGTCGCGGAAGCCCTGCTCGGCACCGACGTGCCGATCGCGATCCTTCCGACGGGCACGGCGAACGTCGTCGCGCGGGAGTACGGCATCGGCCGCACCGTGTCAGAAGGCGAGCGCGCGCTGACGTCCTCGCGCGCCGAGCCCATCACGGTCTGGCGCGCGGCGGGCCGGACGTGCCTCATCAGCGCGGGCGTGGGGTTCGACGCGCGCGTCATGAAGAACATCGTGCCGGTTCTCAAGCGCCTCTTCGGCCGCACCGGCATCGGCTGGACCGCCACGATGGAATGGCTGAAGTACGAGTTCCCGCCGATCGAGGTGACCGGCGTGGACGCCGAAGGCGCGTCCTTCTCGGTGGAGGCGACGTTCGTCCTCGCCGCGAACACACGCCGCTATGGAGGCGACCCGATCCTGTCGCCATTTGCGGATCCGTCGGACGACCTCCTCGACCTCGTCCTGTTCGGGTCCCGCTCGAGATGGACGCTCATGCGCTGGTACGGCCGCCTCTCGCGCGGCAAGGCCGCACACCTCTCGCTCGAGGGCTGTTCGCGCCGCGGGGTGAGGAGCTTCACCGCGCGCTCCCGGGCGGGCTACGAGCTCGACGTGCAGGTCGACGGCGACGCGGTCACGACGACGCCGTTCGCGATGGGTCCGGCTGCGGGCCGCGTCAAGATCGTCGTCCCCGAGTGAGCGGCTAAGATCCCAGGCAGGAGGACCCATGCGACGGATCGCTCTCGTCCTCATCGTGCTCGGCATCCTGGGATTTCTCGTCGCGTCCAGCCAGCGCAGCGGCTACGAGAGCGTGGAGGGCCGGATGAAGGCCACGTTCTCGAAAGAGGAGCGCGGCAAGCGCGACATGGCCGCGACGGGCCGCTGGGTCGCGCTCGCGATCGCGGCCATCGGCGTCGCTCTGTTCTTCGTGCCGGAACGGAAGCGCTGATCCGTTTCCGGAATCGGGAGGAGGCGTGCGATGGCGAAATGGTTCTTCGAGCCCGGCCACACGGCGGCGGAGTTCCGTGCCCGGCACATGATGGTCACCTGGGTGCGAGGACACTTCAAGAGCGTGCACGGCATGCTCGAGTTCGACCCCGGGAATCCGAAGGCGTCCTCCCTGAAGGTGGAGATCGACGCCCGCGGAATCTGGACGGGGGAGCCGGACCGTGACGCCCACTTGAAGAGCGCGGACTTCCTGGACGTCGAAAACCACCCCACGATCACGTTTTCGGGAAGCGAGGTCGAGCTCGTCGGCGACCACGACGCTTTCGTGACGGGAAATCTCACGATCCGGGGGAAGACGAAGAGGACGACGCTGAAGGTCCTTTATCTGGGCCAGTGGTCGACTCCCTGGTGGGAGGACGGCGTCGACAAGGGCCCGAAGCTGCGGGCCGGCTTCCTCGCGACGACGACCATCAACCGGCACGACTTCGGCGTGAGCTGGAACTCCTCCCTCGATCGCGGCGGCCTCGTCGTCGGGAACGAGGTCGAGATCACCCTCGACGCCGAAGCGATCCGGGAAGCCTGACCCTTACTTCCTCGCCGCGTCCTGGATGATCCTCGCGACCTCCGGGTGGTTTTCGCGATTCGCGATCTCGAGGAGCTCCGCCTTGTCCTTCTTCACGTCGGCCCCGGCCGCGATGAGGATCTTGACGACGTCGACGTAACCGCGGAGGACGGCGACGGTCAGGGCCGTGCTGCCGGCCGAGTCGCGCGCGTTCACCTTCGCCTTCCCTTTCAGGAGGATCTTCACGTTCTCGAGGTTCCCCTGCTCCGCGGCCGCCGAGAGCGGGGTGACGCCGTAGGTGTTCGGCGTGTTCACGTCGGCGCCGGCGGCGACGAGGGCCCGGAGGAGCTCGGGATCCTTTCGCGAGGCGGCGTCCATCACGAGAGTCTGGTCGTAAGGGCCCTTGAGGTTGACGTTCGCGCCGCCGGCGATGAGGACCTTCGCCATCTCGGCGTTTCCCCGGTCCACGGCATCCTTGAGCGGGGGAGTGGAGCGGGGCGAGGCGTCGGGCAGCATGCCCGCTTTCAGGTAGAGCGCCACGGCGGCCGTATCGTTCGCCATGACCTTCCTGAAGAAGGTCTCCTTGTCGAACGGCAGGTCCTGCGCCCGAAGCTCGATGCGAGCGCGTTCAGCCGGCGTCGCGTTCGCGGGGATCTCCTCCGCAACCTTCTGAGGCGGACGATAGATCGGCGCGTCGAACTCCACCGAGTAGCGGAAGGAATAGCCGCTGTCCCGGAAGGCGAGGCGGCCGGCGAAGGAGACCTCGGCTGTCTGCTTGGGGGTGAACGTTCCGACGTCCGCCACGGAGAGGTCCGCCGGCAGGCCCTTCACGAAGAAAGTCGACTTCTTCAGCTTCCTCTGGGCGTCGAAGTCCACGATGACGGCCTGGAATTCGCCGGCCGTTGCGGCCGCGGTGAGCTTGCGGGCGCTCGCGAGGACTTCGGGAGAGATGGCGGAACCGTCCGTGAGAACGACTCGGATCTCCTCCGCCTTCTTGCCTTTCGGCGTCTGGGCGATGACGTAGGCCCTCGTGAGCTTCGTGACGTCACGGGCCTGGACGGCCTCGCCCTTGGCCGTCCCGCCGTCTTCGGGTCTCTTCGGACCCGCCGCGCGATCCTGGTCCACCGAGGCGCAGGCGGAGATGAAGAGGGCGGAAAGGAGGCAGAGAAGGAGAGCGGGTGTTTTCATGAGCTCCTAGTTCTTTCGGTAGTGGCAACCCCGCGAGACCGGATTCTTGAAGGCCGCCGTCGCGATGAGATGCGCCGCGCGCACGCCATGGAAGAGGTCGACGATCTCCTTCGAGATCCGCGTCACCTGGTAGAAGCGCAGGATGCGCTTCTCGAGATCGCGCAGGTCGGCCACGGCGCGCGCGAGCCGCGCCGTCGTCCGCACGATGCCTACGTAGTTCCACATCGTGTTGCGGATCGTCGCCCAGTCCTGCTGCAGGAGAGCCGGGTCCTCGTTCTGCGCTTCGCCGGGCGATTGCCAGTCCGGAATCGCGCGGAAGACGTCCGCCCCGTTGACGCCGCCTTTCTTGAGTCCGCGCGCGATGGACGACCCCGCCGCCTCGCCCCAGACGAGGCCTTCGAGAAGAGAAGTCGACGCGAGGCGGTTCGCCCCGTGGACGCCCGTGCACGACGCCTCGCCAACGGCGTAGAGGCGCCGGATGGTGGTCCGCCCTTCGAGGTCGGCGAGGACTCCTCCGCAGTGGTAGTGCGCCGCGGGCACGACGGGGATCGGCTCGGTCGCGATGTCGATGCCGAATTTCTCGCACGTCTTCGCGATCGTCGGGAAGCGCTCCACGATGCTCTGACCCTGGTGGATGCGGTAGTGGTGCGCGAGGTCGAGATAGACGCAGGGCTCGGCGCGTATCGTCATCTCCTCGACGATCGCGCGCGTCACGACGTCGCGGGGCGCGAGGTCCTTGAGCTTCGGGGCGTACCGCCGCATGAAGGGCTCGCCCGCCCGGTTCACGAGCACGGCGCCTTCGCCGCGGAGGGCTTCGGAGATGAGGAAGCCTTCCGCTTCGGGGTGATAGAGCGTCGTCGGATGGAACTGGACGTACTCGAGGTTCAGCGTGGCCGCGCCCGCCCGCTCGGCCATCGCGAGGCCGCCGCCGATCGCGTGGCGCGTGTTCGTCGTGTGAAGGAAGAGCCGCCCGACTCCTCCCGTCGCGAGGACGGTGAAGTCCGCGAGGACCGTGTGGACCTTGCCCCTCCCGTCGAGCACGTAGGCGCCGAGGCAGGGATCCTGGAGGGCATATCGCTGGGCGACGTCCCGTGAGTGATGGCGCGCCGTGATGAGGTCGATCGCGGTCGCTTCCGTGAGCAGGGTGACGCGCTTTTCCGAAGCCAGCCGTGCGAGGAGGGCCGTCTCGATCGCCCGACCCGTCGCGTCGGCCGAGTGGACGATGCGCGCCACCGAGTGCGCGCCCTCGCGCGTGAAGTCCAGGTCGCCGTGCGTCGTAAGGGAGAAAGGCACGCCGACGGTATCGAGGAGGATCTCCTTCACGACCACGGGGCCACGCCGCGCGAGAGACGCGACGGCCTCCGGCTGGCAGAGGCCCGCCCCGGCACCGAGGATGTCCTTGACGAGGGAACGCGGCGAATCCTTCTTGCCGAAATAGATGATGCCGCCCTGCGCCCATGCCGTGTTGCAGTCTTCGGGTTTCTTCGCCTTCGTGAGGACGACGACGTCGATGCCGCGCCGCGCGAGGGTGAGCGCGGCCGTCAGGCCCGCGATGCCCGTGCCGAGGACGAGGACGGGCGTGTGGACGCGCGAAGGGAAAGATCTCATTTTTTGTTTTTCGGAATTCGAATCTTTTTTTTCGGAATCCTGAGAAGGCGCGTGAGGGGCTTGCGCGCGAGGTGCGCCTTGAGCCGCGGCTGGGGAAGGCTCGCGACGACCTCGAGAGCGATGTCGATCGACCTTGCGGAGTGCGTCAGCGCGCCGGCCGAGACGAAATCGACTCCGGCCTCCGCCGCGGCGCGGGCCGTCTCGGGCGTCATGCGGCCCGAGGCCTCGATGGTGACGGCGCGCCCCGTCGCCTCGTTGAAGAGATGGACGTCCTCCGCGGCCTTTCGGATCGCGGCCGTCGTCATGTTGTCCAGGAGCACCCGCTCGGCGCCCGCGTCGAGCGCCTGATGAACCTCGTCGAGCGTCCGCGCCTCCGACTCGAGGAGGAGGCCGTGAAGGCGCCGATTCAGATCGCGAAAGTCTCCGGCGCGCCGTGTCGCCTCCCACGTCGAGCCGGCGCCGTCCGCGTGGTTGTCCTTGACGAGGAAGCCGCCCGAGAGCCCGGGCCTGTGGTTCGTCCCACCGCCGCAGCGCACGGCGTAGCGCTCGAAAACGCGGAGAGACGGGGTCGTCTTCCGCGTATCGAGAAGCACCGCCTTCGTGCCCTCGAGCGCGTCGGCGTACGCGCGGGTCAGGGTCGCGATGCCAGTGAGCCGCTGAACGAGGTTGAGGGCCGTGCGCTCGGCCGCGAGCACGGTGATCGCGGGTCCCTCGATCTCGGCGAGGACCGCACCGGGCCCGACGGTGTCGCCGTCCGCGACGCGGAGCGCCACCCGCGCGGGCGGCGAGAGGAACGCGAAGAGCCGCGGCAGGAAGGCGGCTCCCGAAACGACGGCGCGCTCGCGGCAGACCATCTTCGCGGCGACGCGCGCCGCCGGCCCGAAGACGGCGAGCGACGTGACGTCCTCGCCTTCCTCCGCGAAGGCGCGCGTGAGGAGGTCATCCAGGGCCTGCGTCAGTTCACGGGACGGCGTCACTCGCTCTCGGATTCTAGGGGAGTCCCGTTGCGGGGCTCTCGCCCTTCTCGACGATCATGAGAGAGAGGACGCCGTTCTTCGTGTCGTAAATTCGGACGGATGCCGACGTCGCGCGGGCAAGGGCGTTTCTTTCGAGGTGAGCGAGGTCGGACGAGCCGCCCCGACGCAGCAGAAGCGATTGAACGCTCGTCCCTCCCGTGGTTCTGAAGAAGCTCATCTGGCAAAGCTCGTAACGACTTTCGAGGTGCTCGAGGCGCCCGGGTGTCTCCTTGAGCGACTCCAGTCCGGGCGTGCCGTAAACCAACGCCCAGCGGAAGCCGAGCCGATCCTCGCCGCGACGCATCTCGTCGAGAGCGGGAAAGAGCGCGCAGTCACGATCGGCGTTGTAACAGATGCCGGCCGCTTGATGGGGGCCGATGACGAAGAGCCGGTCGTCGGGCTCGCTGTGGCTCTTCAGGTAGTCGGCGGCCACGTCGAGGCCGAAGAAGATCGTGTCCCAATGCCGGTTCGTTTCGTGGACCACTCCCGGCACGAGCGCACCCAGGACGATCAGGGGGGCAAGGGCGGCGGGGAGCCCTCGAATGCGGCTCGCGAGCAGGTCGCCCGCCCCCACGAGAGTCGCGGCGGAACCGAGGCAAACGAGCGGGAGGAAAGGAAACTGGTAGTAGCTGTGCCCTCTCAGATAGTCCGAGAGGAGCATCGCGTACGGAATCGTGGAAAGAAGAGAGCCGAGCACGAAGAGGCGCAGTCGTCCGGCATCCTTCGAAAACGCCAGAACGAGAAGGCCGACGGCGAAGAGCACGACGACGCCGATGCTGTGGTTCAGCTTCGCGAAGTGGAGAAGCGTCGCCCCCCAGCGTGCCCAGTAGGCGGGTGTGAAGATCTCGAAGGGGTGCACGCGGGGAAGCGTGCCCGCGAGGAGGTCCTCCCGCTCCTTCAGGAAGGGCGCGAAGAGCATCCAGGTGGCGAGGGGAAGAAATCCCAGGGCCATCCAGCGCCAGGTGGACCACGTGCGCGCAAGGGTCCGGCGGTCGTCCCGCCCGAGAGCGACGAGGAAGAGCGGAATCGACGCGATCAGGAACGTGTACTTGAACAGGCCGGCGATGCCGAAGAAGAGGCCGAAAAGGAACGCGTCGCGCGGACGGCCGGCGTCCAGGAGCCGCAGCCAGCAAATCGACGCGAGCAGCGTGAAGAAGAGCGCCGGCGATTCGGGCTGGATGTTGCGTCCGAAAAAGACGTGCTCGGGCAGGATCGCGAGGAGAAAGACGGAAACCAGCGCGAAGAGCGTTCCTCCGGACAGCCGGCGCGCGAGGAAGAAGAAGGCGAAGAGGGCGGCGCACGAGAAGAGGACGATCGGTGCCCGCGCTTGCCAGAAGCCCTCACCGAAGACCTTCCAGGACGACAGAATCATCCAGGGAACGACAGGGAGCTGGGGATACTCCTCGGGCAGGTCTCCCCGAAGTCGGGCCTTCGGAAACGTGCCGTCGCCTTCTTCGAGGCCGGAGAGGTGAACGCGTCTCTTCAGGTAGTCGCCGCTTCGCGTCATGAAGCGCGCCTCGCTCAGGTACTCGTTCTCCTTCATGTTGTGCATGCCGATGCTCGGAAAGTCGAGGTGGTACACGCGGAGCTTCAGGCCGAGAAGGGCGATCACCGCGACGGCGACGAATGGAAGTCTCCGCCGCCAGGACGGGCGGATCGACTCCTCGATCGGACGGGCGAGGGTCTCCATGGGACGTCCGCATGATGGTGGGACCCGGTCCGAGGGACAAGGGCGACGACCCCGGGAAGACGCGGGGGCGCTGTTTCCAGGATCGTTTGAGCGGTCGATTCCTCCCCGTTCAGGAGCATAATTCGATGTTTGCGTCGCCGTCTCTTCAGGAGGAACCCTTGAAAATCCGTCTCAACCTCGTCCTCTCTCTCTGCCTGTCGTCCGCCGCCGCCTGCGCGGACGAGGGCATGTGGATGCCTCAGCAGATTCCGCAGCTCAAGGAGCGCCTCGTGGCGATGGGCTTCCGGGGCGACCCGCAGGCTTTCGCCGATCTCACGGGCCAGCCGATGGGCGCGATCGTGTCCCTCGGAGGCTGCAGCGCGTCCTTCGTCTCGCCGGACGGCCTCATCGTCACGAACCACCATTGCGTGCAGGGCGCGCTCCAGTTCAATTCCACGCCGCAGAAAAACCTCATGGTGGACGGCTTTCTCGCCGCCGCGCGGGAACAGGAGCTGACGGCCGGCCCCGGCTCGCGGGTCTACGTCACGACCTCCGTCGTGGACGTCACCAGGGAGATCGTCGGGAAGATCGATCCGAAGCTCGGCGATCGCGCCCGGCACGACGTCATCGAGAGGCGCATCAAGGAGCGCACGGCCGCTTGTGAGAAGGACGGCGCGCGCTGCCGCGTCGCGTCGTTCTTCGACGGCTTCAAGTATTTCGAGCTCGCTCAGATGGAGATCCGGGACGTGAGGCTCGTCTACGCTCCTGCCGAGGGCATCGGGAACTTCGGCGGCGAGGCCGACAACTGGCAATGGCCGCGCCACACGGGCGACTGGTCCTTTTACCGCGCCTACGTCTCTCCCGCGGGCAAGGCCGTGCCGTACGCGAAAGAGAACGTCCCTTTCAAGCCGAAGCACTGGCTCAAGGTATCGCCGGAAGGCGCCGGTCCCGGCGACCTCGTCTTCGTTGCCGGATATCCGGGGCGCACGCTGCGCTTCGCCACGTACGCGCAGACCCGGGAGCTCTACGAGTGGACGTTTCCGCGCACCGTCCGCCGGAACACCGAGCTGATCGCACTTCTCGAAGAGGCCGGACGGAAGAGCAAGGAGACGGAGATCCGCGTCGCGACGCGGAAGCGCGGACTCGCCAACACGCTCACGAACCGCAAGGGCGTCGTGGAAGGCTTCAAGAGAGGCAATCTCCTGGCCGAGAAGGAAAGGTTGGAGAAGGACCTCGCGGCGTGGATCGCCGCAAACCCGCAGCGCCAGAAGAAGTACGGCGACGTTCTGCCCGCGATGAACGCGATCCAGGCCGAGAAGGAAAAGACGCGGGACCGCGACATGGCTCTCTACGACCTGATCGGTACGGGCGGGCCGATGATGGGCGGCGGCAGCTCGCTCCTTCCATCGGCGCACACGCTCTACGTGCTCTCCCTCGAGCGCCCGAAGAAAGATCTGGACCGTGAGGCCGAGTACCAGGAGCGCAACTGGAGCCGAATTCGCGAAGCGCAGGAACGCCTGCAGCGCTCGTACGACCCGGTCGCGGACCGCACGCTCCTCCGGTACGTCCTCGTCGACGCATCGAAGCTCCCCGCGGATCAGCGCATCGAGGCGCTCGACAAGCAAGCCGGATTCGCCGTCGGGATGTCCGAGGCGGAGGCCGGAAAGAAGGCCGACGCCCTTTGCGAAAAGCTCTACGCGGGCACGAAGCTGGGAGACAAGGCGACCCGCCTCGCGCTGTCGGACAAGTCCACCGCCGAGCTCCTCGCGACGAAGGATCCGATGATTTCCCTCGCGGCCGTGCTCGATCCCCTCTGGCGGACGAACCGCGAGCGCGCGAAAGCGCGGGAGGGCGCGTACGGGCATCTCGGCGCGCGCTACGCCGAAGCGCTGCTCGAAAAGAGCGGCGGCCTCACGGCGCCGGACGCGAACGGGACGCTGCGCGTGACGTACGGCCGGATCCTCGGCGTTCCGGCGCGCGACGGGCTGGTCTACGCGCCGCAGACCACGCTCCAAGGCATCGTCGAGAAGGCGACGGGGTCCGGCGAGTTCAACGCGCCGAAGAAAGAGCTCGACGCCATCGCCGCGCAGAAGGCGGGGAAAAAGACTCCCTATGCGGATCCGAAGCTCGGGAGCGTGCCGGTGAATTTCCTGTCGACCGTCGACACGACGGGAGGGAACTCGGGCTCGGCCACGCTGAACGCCAAGGGAGAGCTGTGCGGGCTCCTTTTCGACGGGACGTTCGACACGGTCGCGTCCGACTATCTCTACGACACGGAGAAGACCCGATCCATCCATGTCGACAGCCGATACATGCTCTGGACGATGTCCGATGTGGACGGCGCGACGAACCTCCTCCGTGAGCTCGGCGAGGCGCCGAGTCTCGACGTCCAGAGGCCGGGAAACTGACGATGAAGGTCCGGATCACGCCCTTCCTCGTCCTCGTCCTTCTCTGCGGTGCCGCGCGCGCCGACGAGGGGAAGTGGATGCCGCAGCAGATCCCGCAGCTCAAGGAGCGCCTCGTGGCGATGGGCTTCCAGGGCGACCCGCAGGCTTTCGCCGATCTCACGGGCCAGCCGATGGGGGCCGTGGTGTTCCTCGGGAACTGCAGCGCCTCCTTCGTGTCGCCCGATGCCCTCATCGTCACGAACAACCACTGTGTCCAGGGCGCCCTCCAGTTCAACGCGACGCCGGAAAGGAACCTGATGGAGGACGGCTTCCTCGCGACGACGCGGGACCAGGAGCTCACCGCGGGTCCCGGCTCGCGCGTCTACGTGACGACGTCCGTGAAGGACGTGACGGAGGAGATCACCGGCAGGATCGACCCCAAGCTCGGCGACCGCGCGCGATACGACGTCATCGAGAGGCGCGTCAAGGAGCGCACGGCCGCCTGCGAAAAGGACGGCCTGCGCTGTCGCGTCGCGTCCTTCTTCGAAGGCCTGAAGTACTTCGAGCTCGCGCAGCTGGAGATCCAGGACGTGCGGCTCGTGTACGCGCCGCCGAAGGGCGTCGGAAACTTCGGGGGCGAAACGGACAACTGGCGCTGGCCGCGCCACACCGGCGACTGGTCGTTCTATCGCGCGTACGTCTCGCCCGCCGGCAAGGCCGTGCCTTACGCGAAGGAGAACGTCCCCTTCAAGCCGAAGCACTGGCTCAAGGTCTCGCCCGAGGGCGCGGGCCCCGGCGACCTCGTCTTCGTGGCGGGATACCCGGGCGCGACGGCCCGCTTCGCCACGTTCGCCGAGACGAAGCAAATCGTGGAATGGTCGTATCCACGGGTCGTGAGGCGGAATCGCGAGCTCATTGCCCTTCTCGACGAGGTTGGGAAGACGAGCAAGGAGACCGAGATCCGGGTCGCGACGAGGAAGCGCGGACTTCACAACACGCTCACGAACCGCGAAGGCGTTCTCGAGGGATTCCAGAGGGGCGGCCTCCTCGCGAAGAAGGAGTCGCTCGAGAAGGAGCTCGCGGCGTGGATCGCCGCGGAACCGGCGCGCCGGGAAAAGTACGGCGACGTCCTTCCGGGATTGAATGCGCTTCGGGCGGAGGAGGCGAAGACCCGCGAGCGTGACGTCACGCTCGCCGCCCTCCTCGACAACGGCAGCGTGCTCCTGCCGGCGGCCCATACGCTCTACGAGCTGTCGCTCGAGCGGCCGAAGAAGGACCTCGACCGCGAGCCCGAGTACCAGGAGCGCAACTGGAGCCGCATCCGCCAGGCGCAGGACCGCTTGCAGCGCTCGTACGACCCGGCCGCGGACCGCGCCCTCCTCAAGTACCTCCTCGTCGAGGCGTCGAAGCTGCCTGCCGACCAGCGCCTGGAAGCGCTGGACAGGGAAGTCGCCGTCGCGGGGGGGATCGACCGTCTTTGCGACCGACTCTTCAAGGACACGAAGCTCGGTGACAAGGCGACCCGGCTCGCGCTCCTCGACAAGACCACGGCCGAGCTCCTCGCGACGAAGGACCCGATGATCGCGCTCGCGGCGGCTCTGGAGCCGGCGTTTCAGGCCAGGCGCAACAGCATGAAGGTCCGCGGGGGGACTCTCTCGCGGCTCGGCGCGCGCCACGCCGAGGCCATCCTCGAGAAGAGCGGCGGTCTCGCCGCGCCCGACGCGAATGCCACGCTTCGCGTGACGTACGGGCGCGTCCTCGGCGTCTCACCCCGCGACGGGCTCGTCTATCTCCCGCAGACGACTCTCGCGGGTGTCGCCGACAAAGCGACCGGCACGGGCGACTTCGCCGCTCCGAAGAAGGAGCTCGACGCGATCGCCGCGCGAAAAGCCGGGAAGAGGACTCCGTACGCCGACGCGAAGCTCGGCGACGTGCCGGTGAACTTCCTCTCGACCGTCGACATCACGGGCGGCAACTCGGGGTCCGCCACGCTCAACGGGAAGGGCGAGCTGTGCGGCCTCGTCTTCGACGGCACGTACGACACGGTTTCCTCGGATCTCATCTTCGACACGGAGAAGACGCGCGCCATTCACGTCGACAGCCGGTACATGCTCTGGGCGATGTCCGAGGTCGACGGCGCGACGAATCTCCTGAAAGAGATGGGCGAAGCCCCGAGTCTGGACGTCCACACGGCCCGCTGAGGACGCCAGCCGGTCTGCCGCGAGGACCTCGGCGTTTCCAACGCCGTGGCCCAGATGGTCAGCTCCGCAAGATGGTCCTCGAGAGCAACCTCACGCGAGGCCGACTTTTCTTCCGGCACGGCGGATGCTTCACCTCGGCGTGGAGGTGACGGGATGATCCGGAAGCTGAAATCAGGCGGTTACCGGCTTTACTCGCGCAAGAAGAACCCTAAAACGGGCCGGCGGAGGAATCTGGGCACGTTTTCGACGCTCGCCGCTGCAAAAAAGCACGAGCGCGCCGTCCAGTTCTTCAAGCGCGCCTGATCCCCGCGGCGCGGGGAAGGGGGGAACGCCGGCCTCGTCGCGCGGGATCCCGTTCATCTTGGCGAGCCAAGATATGACTATAATGGCGCAATGAAGAACGCCACTATTTCCAAGTTGCGGGATTCGCTCTCGGAGTACCTCGCTCGGGTGCGCCGAGGGGAGACGGTCATCGTCTTCGACCGAGACACGCCGATTGCCCGCATCGAGCCGATCGGGGCGGCCGCCGCGTTGCCCGAGTGGCTCCGCGAAGCGGAACGGCGCGGCATCGTTCGCCCCCCGCGCTTGCGACGTCCGGCGCGGATCCCACTTCCGCCACCGAAGCAAGCCAGGCCGGCCCGGGTTCTCGACGCCCTCCTCGAGGAAAGGCGCAGCGGTCGATGAAATTCTGGGACTCTTCGGCGATCGTGCCTCTTGTCGTGAGCGACGCTGCCACGCCGGGGGTGTCCGCCCTCTTTCGGCAGGACCCGGGACAGATCGTCTGGTGCCTGACCGAGGTCGAAGTTCACTCCGCGCTGGCGCGCCGCGACCGAGAGGGCAGCCTCGAAAAGGGACCGGGCGCCACGGCGCGAGAATCGCTCGTCGAGCTCGCCCGGAGCTGGGAGGAAGTCGTCGTTCTCGACGCCGTTCGTTCCCGTGCGATCCGTCTCTTGAGAGCCCATCCGCTGCGCGCGGCCGACGCGCTGCAGCTCGCCGCGGCACTCGTCGTATCGGAAGAAAGGCCGGAAAGCCTTCCCTTCGTCTCCCTGGACGATCGCCTGAGCGATGCCGCCCGCAAGGAAGGCTTCCCTGTCCTTCCCTAGCGCCCCACCGGCACCCGGGGCGCGTCCGCTTCAGTCGACGGGCGCCAAGCTTTCCTTCTTGGCTCTGTTGCTCGTTCTGGAAGGTTGCGAACGAGGATCTGGAGCCGCGGACCGGTCCCTGAAGCAGCCTGGAGAGCAGGGTGCCGATGGCTGGGAGGAGATCCAAATAGGGACGGACGCGGTCTTCAACGGCCTCCACTTCGTGGACGCGGAGGTCGGGTGGATCGTGGGCGGAAGCCCGTTCGTCTCCGGCGGCATCGTGGGTCGGACGGAGGACGGCGGGAGGACGTGGAGGTACCACACGGGGGTGGCGGGGATCCGGCGCTCCTCCTACTCGGTGAACGCGATACACGCCTTCGACCGGGAGCGGGCCTGCGCCGCGGCCGACGACGGGATCCTCCTTACGTCCGACGGCGGCGAGACCTGGCGCTCGGCCCGCCACGGCACGGGAAACAGAACTCACCTCTTCGGCATGGACTTTCTCGACGACCGTGAAGGTTGGGCGGCGGGACTCGGCGGCGTGTGGCATACGACCGACGCCGGCGAGAGCTGGAGCGCTCTCGGCGAGGAATCTGCGGGCTCGGGCGGAAGCGTGGGAGGACGCGCCCTTCACTTCGTCGACTCGCGGAACGGCTGGCTCGCGGGGCAGCACGCGAACTTCTGGCGCACGCGGGACGGAGGCGAGACCTGGGCGCGCGTCCCTCTTCCCCAGCCGGAGAAAGCGCCCGAGCACCCGCCGTTCCTCTTCGGAATGACTTGGGTAAACGCCTCCGAGGGCTGGGTCGTGGGGGAGTTCGGGACGATCCTCCACACGTCGGACGGCGGGGACTCGTGGACGCTTCAGAACGCCGGCACGCGCGAGGCCTTCCTGACGGCCGTGCAGTTCGTGAGCCGCTCGGGCTGGATCGTGGGCTTCGTGCCCGACAAGGCCCGGTCGATCGTGTGGCACTCCGCCGACGCGGGAGTCACCTGGTCCGAGGAGCGGCGGCTGGAGGGGGAAGAGCTGCGCACTCTCCAGATGCTCGACGCGGACACGGGCTGGACGGTGGGCGATCGCGTGAGGACGGAGCCGCAGCGGATGCTCCGGCGCACGCGGCGTCCCGACCGATAGGGGCCTATTCCGAAAAGCGGATCGAGCGGACCAGCGCGTCGAGGGGCCCCTTCGTCTCCTCGACGGTGCCCTGCACGGATCCCGCCGCGAGGAGCCTCCCCGCGTTCACGAAGAGGATCGTGCGCTTGTGAAACACGTGGCTCAGGGGATCCCACGTGTCGACCGCGAGCGCTTCCTTCGAGCCGATCTTCATCCGTGTCCGTCCGGCGATTTCCCGGCGTCGCGCCTCGTGGTCGAAGAGGCGCAGGGCGCGCTGGACGACGGCCTCGTCTTCGATCCCGCTCCCAGCCGCGACTTCGCCTCCGTCGACGAAGAGGAGTCTCGCTTCGCCGTGCCGGAGCTCCTGGCGTTCCCCGTAATCGATGCGCTCCCAGCCGCGGGGGATGCGCACGGTCACGCGGTGCTCTCCGACCCGGAGCTGGGTCGTGTCGCCGCCGGCCGGCTCTGCGCGGGGAGTCTCCTCGATCGTCATTCGGGAGGCATCGTCGCCCGCGGCCGGGAAGGTCACGGAGGCGACGAGGTTCTCGAGGACGGGGAGGTCCGCCCCGCGTCCGAGAAAAGTGAACACGAACGCGTGGCCGCCGGCGACAGTGAAGAACTCGCGACCGCGGTGCTGCATGGACCGCTCGCGAAGCGTGTAGTCCGTCTGGAAGGCCGGAAGCCCCGCGACGACCGTGCGCACCGGCTCTCGGACCGTCACCGAGTCCGCGGAACGGAATTGCTCGCGCGTCAGACGGAAGCGCGGGAGGACCTCCTCGGCGTCGTTCGGGGCCGTTTCCAGCGCCGCCTCGGCCACGACGATGCGGCTCGGAGGGACCGCGTAGCGCGTAAACGAAACGCCTTTCCGGCCGCCTTCCGCATGACGCTCGCGCGTCCAGCTCCCCCTGGGGGGCGAAAAGGCGATCGGCTGGCTCCCCCACCGGAAAGTCTCGCTCGGTTCGGGGGCCGACGTCTCGGAAACGCCTGTCGCAGGCGGCGGCGCGTGTGTGCGGCTTTTCGAAAAGAAGAACGCACCGCCGGCGATCAGGATGGCCGCCCCCGCGCCGGCGAAAAGGAAATTGAGCGGGTCGGCGGCCCCCGTCTGTCGATCTCCCGGCACGGTCACGTAGTCGCGGATGCTCGGATGCCGGAGAAGGCTCATGGCGAGAATCAACGGAATGGACTGGATCGCGAGGCCGATGCCGGCAGCCGCCCGGAGAAGGGCGATTGCGTTCCCGGCGTCCTGGTCGGTCTGCTCGAGGCCGGAGGCCGGAGCGGCCGCGATCGCGACGGACCGCGTGGCGTGGAAAACGGACAGGCCGATGGCGAGGAGGCCGACGAAAACGAGCAGTGCGCGGGACCAGGGCTTTCGGCGCAGCAGAGAGACGGCGCCGACGACGCCGAGCGCCGCAACGAGAAGGAGAGGGCCCGCGAGGTTTCGCTCCAGCGCCGTGCGCTTCTCGCGTTGCGCGAGGAGCTGTCGCATTTCGTCGGTGACGAGATCGGGAGCCGCCGCCGCCACGCGCGCCGTCGTGTCCGTGTCGCTGAGCCGGGAAGACGCGGCCGCATTTCCGAGAACGAAGAGCGCGCGCAGGCCGGCGAAGCCGGAAAGGAGCAGCCAGAGGACGACCAGGACGGTCACGAGAATCGGGCGGGGGTCGGCACGGGCCGGGCGCGACGTCGCCGGTCTCGCCTCGCCCGTCGTTTCCATGAAACTCAAGTTATCAGACCTGTGCCTCTCGCCGGCGAAACGGCGTTACTGTCCGCCTATTTTCGGCGGCCGCGAAGCGGCTTGCCGACTAGCGGGTGATCGAGGCGAAGAGGACGAGAAGGAGCACGGCAGCAACGATCGCGAGTCCGATCTTGACCCACGACCATGGCGCGCTGCCGGCCGTCTTCCCGGTGACGCCGTTCACGAGGAAGCGGTAGGGCTTGCCCGCGTACTGGTAAGCCGCGATCCAGACGGGTAAGAGCCCGTTCTTGTACGCGAGGCCCGACCACGCCGTACGGACCTGCAGATTGCGGAATCGGTCCCCGGGCACTTCGTTTCCGCCGGCGGCGTAAAGCTCCTGTGTCATGCGCTGCTGCGCGGATAAGAGCGCCTCTTTCGGCCCGACCGCGTACTCCTCGGCGAGGAAGCCCGAGAGGTACGACGGCTCGTACGGGATGAGCCCGCCCGTCGGGAACGGCTCGACCGCGCGCGCGAGGTCGGGAGGCAGACCCCGCGAGGCCGCGACGGGCACGTCGTCGAAGAAGTGCTCGAGCACGCCCTCGGCCGGTTCCCACCGCGTGCGCGTTTCCTGGCGCGTCACCCACTTGCCGTTCTCCTCGACCTGAACCGAGACCTGGTAGTCGTAACCTGCCTCCGCCGTCCACGCCGAATGCGTCGCGGCGTCGAACGTCCAGAACGGGACGTAGACGCCTTTCAGCTCGGACAACGCGGATTTCTGCGAGAGATCGTCCGGCCGGAACCACAAGCCCGTGAGCCATTGGCGGAACTTTCCGGCTGCGCCGTCCCGGTCCACCTGAAACGGGAGTAGACCTTCGGGCCGCACCATCGCCTCGTTCGCCGGCGCCTCGACGACCGAAGGCGCGCCGCAGAAAGCGCAGCGTGACGCCGCAATCCCCGAATCGAACGTCGTCGTCGCGCCGCAGCCCCGGCACGTGACGGCCTTGCGCGCCAGACCCCAGCCGAGGTCCGACGCACCCTTGAGCGCGTCTTCGATCGGTCGCTCGATCACCTCGCCCGGCGCTTTCGGAAGGTCCTCCTTCGCGCCACAGTACGGGCACGTGAGTGCCGCCGCACCGGGGCTCCACACCACGTCCGCCCCGCACGCGGCGCATGGAAATTTCCGGAGCTTCGCCGGAGCGGCCGGCGCCGCGCCTAATTCCATTTCGGATTACACGTCAGCGCGCGGGCGGAGGCGGCGGCGCCGTGGGCGGAGGCGGAGCCGACGAGCCGGAGAACTCCTCGAACGTCGAGAGCGGCGCCCATCCGGCGGCGCCGGGCTTCCACGCGAGGGTTGCGGGAGCGACCTGGCCGGCGGCCACCATGCCCTTCAAAGCATCGTCCGTGTACGGGCCGTAGGTCTTGCCGTCGATCGTGACCGACCAGCGCGGTGCGGCGAAGCCCAGCCCCGCGGGAGGCGGCGGAGCGCCCGGCGCGGGCGGAGGTCCTCCCATGCCGCTGGCCAGAGCGCCGCCCATCATCCCGCCCATTGCGATGCCCGCGCCGATCCCGACGCCGGCGCCGGCGGCGCCGCCCGGGTTCGCGGCCGCGATCTTCATCGCGTCCGCGGCCTGGAGCTGCGTGTACTGGCCCATCCGGTCGCCGAGGACGCCCAGCTTCGTGCGCTGGTCGATCGCGGCCTCGACCTCTTCGGGCAGCGAGACGTTCTCGATGAAGAACTTCGAGAGCTCGAGGCCGTACGCGGCGAACTCGGGCCCGAGAATCTGCCGGGCCTGCGCGGAGAGCTCGTCGTACTTGGACGCGATGTCGAGAGCGGAGACCTTCGCCTCTGCGATCGCGTCGGAGAGGCGCGAGAGAATCGTCGAACGCAGCTGCCCCGTGATCTCGTCGGTCGTCGTGAGGCCCTGCGTTCCGACGATCGTCGCGAAGAACGCCTTGGGATCGGAGATCTTCATCGCGTACGTGCCGAACGCGCGCAGGCGGATCATCCCGAACTCGGCGTCGCGCATCATCACGGGGTTCGTCGTGCCCCACTTCAGGTCCGTGAAGAAACGCATGTTGAAGAAGTAGACCTCGGCCTTGAACGGCGACTGGAAGCCGTACTTCCACCCCCGCAGCGTCGTGAGGATCGGGAGGTTCTGCGTCGTGAGCTGGAAGCGGCCCGGCCCGAAGAGATCGGCCGCCTTTCCCTCGTTGATGAAGAGCGCGGCCTGGTTCTCGCGGACCGTGAGCTGCGCGTTCATCTTGATTTCCTGGTTGTAGACCGGGAACCGGTAGACGAGCGAGTCGTTCGTGTCGTCGAGCCACTGGAGGATCTCGATGAACTGCGAGCCCATCTGCTGTTTGATGTTGTCGAGCAGGCCCATGGACGAACCTCCTTGGAGTGAAAGCGGCTGATCCAGTCTATCCAATGATACGGATCCGGAGGGGTACGGGTTCAAGCCTCATCCGGAAGGACTTACGGGATTCCCAGCGGTGAAACGGGGCGTCCACGTCCGTGCCCGTGTTCGCGACCATCTCGATCTTCCCGATCTGGAACGTCGTGCCGCCCGCGTAAAGCGGACGGGAGGCCTCACGGCTGAGGTGGTCTTTGACGACCGGGCCGGGCAGGCCCTTGTACGTGACCATGCCCGCCTCGACCGTGTGGCTGAGGTCGAGAAGGCTCGCCATGGCGCGAGGATACCGGCTGCGCGGGACGCGGGGCCGGGCGGCCCTGACGTGACGCCATCGCAGCTTCGTGCTGACCCCTTCTTTCCGCTTTCTCCTTCGCCCTCTTCCGCTCCTCGGCCTTGCGCGCGCGGATCGCGGCGATGCGCTCCTGGATCGGAACCTCGAAGCGCTCCGTGGGGCGCGTCGCGTAATCGAACTCCGGCACCGTGACGCGCGGCAGGCGCTTGCCGATCGCGCGCTCGATCTGGCGGAGGTCCGCCTCTTCGTCCGGCGCGACGAACGTGAAGGCGTCGCCCTTCAGCTCCGCGCGCGCCGTGCGGCCCACGCGGTGGATGTAGTCCTCGGGGACGTGCGGGACGTCGAAGTTCACGACGTGCGAGAGGGCCTCGACGTCGATGCCTCGCGCCGCGATGTCCGTCGCGACGAGGACCTTGAACTTCCCGTCCTTGAACCCCGCGAGCGCCGCGGTCCGCTGAGCCTGGCTGCGGTTGCCGTGGATACGCTCGCAGTGCACGCCCTGGCGCGTGAGCTGGTCCGCGAGGCGGTTCGCGCGGTGCTTCGTGCGCGTGAAGGCGAGAACGCTCTTGAAGTCTCCGCGCTTGAGCAGCGAGAGGAGAAGCGCGAACTTGAGGTCCTGCGGGACCGGGTAGACCGCCTGGGTGATCCCGACCGCGGGCAGGGCCTGCCGCTCGATGTTCACCAGGACCGGGTCCTTGAGCATCTCCTTGGAGAGCTGGGCGATCGGGGGCGGAATCGTCGCCGAGAAGAAGAGCGTCTGGCGATTCTGGGGAAGGTGCCTGAGGACGCGGCGGATGTCGGGCAGAAAGCCCATGTCGAGCATCCGGTCCGCCTCGTCGAGGACGAGGATCTCGAGGCCGGCCAGCTTCGCGTAGCCGAAGCGGAAGTGGTCGAGGAGACGCCCGGGCGTCGCGACGATGACGTCGACGCCGCTCCGGAACGCGTGCTCCTGGGGTCCCATTCCGACGCCGCCGAAGACGGCCGCGCCGGACATCGCCGTGTGGACGGCGAGCTCCTTGAGATGTTCGTCGATCTGCGCCGCGAGCTCGCGCGTGGGGGTCAGGATCAACGCGCGCGTCGTGCCGCGCGGCTTGCCCATGAGGCGATGGAGGATCGGGAGGACGAACGCGGCCGTCTTGCCGCTGCCCGTCATCGCGCAGGCGAGGAGATCACGCCCCGCCATCACGGGAGGAATGGAGTCTCCCTGGATGGGAGTCGGGCGTGTGAAGCCCATCTCCTTGACGCCGCGCAGGAGGTCGGGGTGAAGACCGAACGAGGAAAAGGCCATCTGAGGGGGGTTCGCTTTCGTTGCCGGGGCGCGTCGGGCGCGCCGCTCCGGCCGGCGTCAGAGTCTCATGGATCGGGGATTTCGGCAAATGCGCGCGGCTCAGCGCGTCCCGGGCGAGGCAGCTTTCGTCTCGACGACCTCCACGAGCGGGCTCGACAGGAGCCTCCGCGCATGACCGAGACGCGAGGCGATCGCGGCGGACGCGCGCGATCCGTGAGGCAGGACGAAGAGAGTGGGCGCGCCCGGAGCCGAAAGAACCGCGTCGGCTTCGGCCGCGAGCGTCGCGTTCGGGATCTCCTTCTCGTGGTACCAGCCCGGATGCGCCGCGACCGCGGAGGGAAAGAGGATCACGCGGCCCGGCGCGCCGGCGCGTTGGAGCCGATAGTCCAGCTCGGGTCCCCAGGAAGCCGCGGCCAGGATGAGCCGCCCCGCCCGGGCGGGCGCCTCGAGAAGTCGGGCGAGGAGAGCGCCGGGCGACGGCTCGAGGGTACGCGGAAGCCAGAGCACGAGGAGCGCCGTCGCGAGCGTCCCGACGGCCGCGGGAACGAAGGGGGGCGCGGCCGCGAAAAGAAGCACGACGAGCGGCAGGAAGACGAGCGCGGTGCGCTCCGGCAGAACGAGGGCTCCCGTCCAGAGCTCGGCGAGGCCGAGCAGGGCGAGGGAAACGCCGAGGACCCGTGCCACGGGGGCGAGAACGCCGCGCCACTCGCGCGCGACGAGCGCGACGACGAAGATCGCGCCCAGGACCCCGAGGGCCAGCATGGCGGGCCCGCCCGCCGGCGCGCCGAACGCGAGATTCGCGGGGAAGTCGCGGAGCGCGCTCGCGAATCCCGTTTCCGTCGACCATGCCATCGAAGCGTGGGGCTGCACGAGGGCGATGGGCGCCCACGTCACCGCGAGCGCGGCGGCGGCGAGACCGGAGAGGACGAGGGCGCGGCGCGAGACGGGACGGGCATCGAACGCGAGGAGCGCGAGAGCCGCCACGGGAAAGACCGCGAGGTAATGGCTGAGGACGGCTCCCGCCGCGGCGAGCGTCAGCCCCAGGGCAGTCCCGAGGCGCGGCGTTTCCCGGAGCGCGAGCGCGCGCTCGAAAGCGAGAAACGCGAGAAGAGAGGCGAGCACATAGGCGCGCCCCTCGGCCGCGTATGCGACCGCGAGCGGGAAGACGGAGTAGAGCGCCGCGGCGGGAAGGCCGATCTCCGCTCGCCCGAGCCGTCTGGCAACGGCGAAGAAGAGGGGAAGGTGGAGAAGGGATGCGGCGAGGGAGAGGATGCGGACCAGGACGTCCGGGAACCCCGGGGCCGCAAACGGCGCAAGGAGGACGTACGCGAGGATGTAGTGGAGCGGAGGCCCCGAATCCACGCGCAAGGCGGCGAGGATCTCCGGAGCGCTCATGCGTGCGACCGTCAGTGTGAAGATCTCGTCCGCCCAGAGAGGCCGGACGGCGAGCGCAAAGCCGCGGGAGACGACGCCGGTCCCGATCGCCGCCCACGCGAGGGCACGCATGAGGTTCGGACGCGTGCGAGCGATCGCGATCGTCACCCGCGCGTCTTCAGGGCCTTGCGGTCTCGCGTCTTCATGGGCTCTCCTCGTCCCGGACTTGCTGGGAAAAGACTAGCACCCGGGAGCGTGTATAACGTCCCGCTCAGGTCGGTGAAATTGGAAGTATCGATTCTCGATCGTCTCTCGCGACACCGGCTGCTCGCGGGCGCGCCGCCCGAGCAGATCGAATGGCTCGCCGCCCGCGGTCAGCTCGTTCATCTGGACCCGGGCATCGAGCTCGCACCGAAGGGCACAACGGTGCCCGGCCTGTACATCGTCCTTTCCGGCCACATGTCGATCCACCTCGACCGGGGCGCCGGACCGCAAAAGCTCATGGAGTGGCGGGGCGGCGACGTGACGGGTTTCCTGCCGTACTCGCGCCTCGACAAATCGCCGGGCGGCGTGAAGGCCGAGGAGCCGACCGAGCTCTGGATGATCCCGCGCGAGGAGATCCCCGCGCTGATTCGCGAGTGCTACGAGCTCACCGCGATCTTCGTGCATGTGATGCTCGATCGGGCTCGCCAATTCACGTCGAGCGACCTTCAGATCGAAAAGATGTCCTCCCTCGGAAAGCTCGCGGCGGGGCTCGCGCACGAGCTGAACAACCCCGCGTCGGCGGTCGCGCGGAGCGCCCAGGGGCTCAGGGAGCGATTGTCCGAGGTGGAACGGGCGTCCCGTGCGCTCGGCGCAGCACGCTTGTCCGAGGCTCAGCAGGCCGCCGTCGACAAGTCACGGAATCTCTGCCTCGCCGCGTCCGGTGCGACGGTCGGACGCTCGCCCATCGAGCGCGCGGACCGCGAAGACGTCATCGCGGCCTGGCTCGAGCGCCACGGGGCCGACGATGCCGCCGCCGAGGCGCTGGCGGAGTCCGCGATCAGTCTCGACGCTCTCGATCGGCTCGCGGAAGAGCTTCAGGGCGACGCGTTGAAGGTGGCCGTCGCGTGGCTCGTGGCCGGCTGTACGACGCAACAGCTGGCCTCGGAGATCGAGACGGCCGCGTCCCGGATCCACAACCTCGTCGCGGCGGTGAAGGGCTTCACGTACATGGACCAGGCGACCATGCCCAAGCCGGTGGACGTCGGCCGAGGGCTGGCCGACACGCTCGCGGTGCTCGCCGGAAAGGCCCGCGGAAAGTCGGTGAGCGTGAACCTCGACGTCGAGGCCGATCTTCCGCTCGTCCCGGGGTTCGGCGGCGAGCTCAACCAGGTATGGGTGAACCTCGTCGACAACGCGCTGGACGCGGCGAAGAGCCGCGTCACCGTTGCGGCGGGCCGCCAGGGCTCTTCCGTCGTCGTGCGCGTCGTCGACGACGGACATGGATTCCCCCCGGAGATTCGCGAGCGCATCTTCGATCCTTTCTTCACGACGAAGCCGGTCGGGCAGGGCACCGGCCTCGGCCTCGACATCGCGCGGCGCCTCGTCGTCCGGCACCACGGAGAGATCGAGGTCGACTCCCGCCCCTCTCACACCGAGTTCCGCGTGACGCTTCCCATCGACGCAGGAAAAGGCTGACGATGGCCAAGCCGGTGATCCTGACCGTCGATGACGATCCCGAGGTGCTTCGCGCGATCGAGCGCGACCTTCGCGGCCACTACCGGAGCGACTACCGCATCCTCAAGGCCGTCTCGGGCCGCGAGGCGCTCGAGGCCGCCCGGCAGCTCAAGGAGCGAGGAACGCCGGTCGCCCTCTTCCTCGTGGACCAGCGGATGCCCGAGATGACCGGCACGGAGCTGCTGCGCGAAGTGCTGAAGCTCTACCCGGACTCGCGCAGGGTCCTGCTCACCGCCTATGCCGACACTCAGGCCGCGATCACGGGAATCAACGACGTCGGGCTGGACCACTACCTGCTGAAGCCCTGGGATCCCCCGGATCAGCGCCTCTACCCGGTTCTCGACGACCTGTTGTCCGACTGGACGGCGCACGTGCGCCTCCCGTACGACGGGATCCGGATCGCGGGCGCCCAGTCGTCGCCGCGCAGCTACGCGGTGAAGGAATTCCTGTCCAGCAATCAGGTTCCCTATCAGTGGATCGACGTCGACGAGGATCCGCCGACGCGGCAGCTGATCCGTTCTGTCGGCGACCCGACGAAGCTGCCGGTCGTTTTCTTCCCGGACGGCAGCCATCTCGTCGCCCCGACGAACCGCGCCCTGGCCGAGAAGATCGGCATGCAGACGCGGGCAAGCCTGCCCTTCTACGACCTCGTGATCGTCGGCGGCGGTCCGGCAGGGCTGGCCGCCGCGGTCTACGGCGCCTCGGAGGGACTGCGCACTCTGCTCGTCGAGCACAACGCGCCCGGCGGCCAGGCCGGCACCAGCTCGCAGATCGAGAACTACCTCGGGTTCCCGTCCGGCGTCAGCGGAGCCGACCTCGCGCGCCGCGCCCTCACGCAGGCGCGCCGCTTCGGCACCGAGGTGCTCGTTGAGGAGGTCGTGGCTCTGCGCCGCGAGGATCCCTATCGCATCATTCGGCTCGCGGACGGCACGGACGTCTCGTGCTACGCGGTCGTCCTCGCCACGGGAGTCTCCGTCCGGACTCTCGAGGTTCCCGGGATCGAGCCTCTCCTCGGCATCGGCGTCTACTACGGCGCCGCGATGACCGAGGCCGCGACCTACCGCGACAAGGACGTTTGCGTCCTCGGGGCCGGGAACTCGGCGGCGCAGGGCGCTCTCTTTTTCTCTCGCTACGCGCGTCACGTCACCCTGCTCGTCCGCGGAAAATCCCTCGGCCAGTCGATGTCGCAATACCTGGTCGACCGGATCGGGGCGGCTCAGAACATCGAGGTCCTGACGAGGGTCGAGGTCGCCTCGGTCTGCGGCACGGGCCGGCTCGAGAAGGTGTTCCTCCGCGGCGTAGACGACGCGATGGAGCGGGAGCTTGCCGCTTCCGCGATGTTCATCTTCATCGGCGCGAAGCCCCGGACCGAAATGGTCTCCGGCCTCCTCGAGCTCGACGAGAAGGGTTTCGTCCTCACGGGCCCGGATCTGCCCCGCACGGAAGGCCGGGTTCCCCGCGGCTGGACGCTCGAGCGAGACCCGTATCTCTTCGAGACGAGCGTCCCCGGCATCTTCGCGGCCGGCGACGTGCGAGCGAGCTCGGGCAAGCGCGTCGCGGCGGCCGTCGGCGAGGGTTCCGGCACGGTCAGCATAGTCCACCGCTACCTCGAGACCGTTTGATCCGCCCGCAACCCGGAGAAACGCTCACTGAAAATATGCGTTGACGTCGAGCACGAAATGGGTCGTCCCGACGGGCTGGTCGCAATGCACGACGATCTCGCCCGTCGGACCGAGCGCCACGATCGCGTTGTTCGCCCGTGTCTGCCCCGCCCCGTAATTGAGGCTCGACGCGAGAGGCCGAACCGTCCCACCGGAGTAGAGGGTCAGATACCCCGCCCCCGAGGGCTGGGTGGCGGTCACGTTGACCGAAATCGCCTTCGCCCCGGACGGCAGCCCGCACTGACCGCCGACCGCGAACACGCGGTCCTGGCCCGCGCCGAGCGCGGGCCCGCCCAGCGGTCCGTTCGGGTTGCGCGTGTCCACCAGCCGACACGGGGTCAGCGTGAACAGGTTCGCGGCGGCGGTCGTGTAACCGAGGCCCCACACGTAGCTGTTGACATCGAAGTAACTCGCGACATTCGACGGGGTGACGACCGTTCCGTTGATACGGACGTTATCGAGGATGACGCGGTGGAAGCCGTTGTAAAGGTCCCAGCCCTTGATCTCACTCAGATACTTTTGCGTTCCGGCCAGACTAATGTTCTTGAAGACCAGGTTGTAGCTGTTCCCCAATGGGGGATCGGGTGCGGGATTTCCGGGCCAGGGATAAACCCTATTCGTCAGTTGGGCCAAGGGCACGTCGATATTCCCCTCAATGCGAATATTCTGATAGGTCTGATTGGCATATCCTTTCGTGCTGTCGCTGTTATCCACCCAGATCTGAAAGGCCGCTGGCGTCAAAGGTGACCCATAGGGCACCCACTCATCACCGTTGTAGCTCCGAACGTCGATATTATCGACAAGTGCGGTGTAGGGGCTCTTCAGCGCGTCCGTATTCCCGAAGAATCCTCCCAGGAACACCGCATTGCCGGTACTGGCGCCAAAGGAATTTCTGATCGTCACGTTGTACTGCGTCCTTCCCGCCCATGTCGGATGGAATACATTGTCGCCCACAAAGGCAAATGCCTGATCCACATTGTCAACGTTCGGAAAACCGTCTGTCTGAAAATACCAAGGCGACAATAACTTTACATTGGTGGCGTCCTTGGCGCCGCCCGAGATATTGTAGATTGGGGAGTCCACGATCGTAATCCCTTGCACGGTCGCGCGATGCGTGGCGTAATCTCCCTTTATCATCGCATAGTTGATGCCGTCGTTGAACGATAGCGCTTGAATTGTCTCCGCTATCCACAGATCCCCCGAAAGGACGCCCGGGCCCATGATTTGAACGTTGTCCGCGGCGGAGACATCGATATTGCCCCGGACCCAGGCACCTCCATCCAAATAGATCACGTCATTCGCTTTGGCGTAATAGTGGTTGCCTGTGGCAGGAGAGATGTCGACGATACCGGGCCCAAAATAGGTCGCGCCGGCGGGAGGAGCGGGCTTGGGAGGGTCGGCAAAAATGAATAGCGGATTGGCATCATCGCCGTTGATGGTCACCCAAGCCTTGGCGTTTGGATCGAGTGTGAGGATCGCCCGGCCGTTACTCAAGCGGACGGGAATGTGTTTGCTTTTGGGACTGACGTCCACAAGGGTAATGGAGCCTTCTATTCTGGTGACGCGGACGTCTAACGGCCGGGTCGTGCCGAAGGTCGAGAAGCTCACGCTGGGGGAAGTGCCACGGTGCCAGTGGGTGAAACTCTTGCGGCTGTACTGGTACACATAGGAAGGAAGCCAGGCAGAGCCGTCGAACACCTCGACCCCGTAGAGGCTGGATCGGTAGGTATCAACGCCGGGCCCGGGGTACACCTCGATTCCCGTGGAGGAAATCGTTTCCGCGCGGATCTCTCCGGGAAAGCACGCGACGACGGATAACGTGAGCGCGATGGAAGCGACGCAGCGCGCCGCGATCCGTGACGGCACTTCCACACCCAGCCCATCAAGGTGGTCGTCTCCCACGGGAGCTACCTCGAATAGGTGTGTAGGCGGCGAGGGCGACCTAACCTCCTGTTGAGAAAACAGGACCCGCCGCGACCGTCTGACGACCTTCGATAGACTGCGCGTTCGCCGAGGAACGCCGCTCCGGGAGGATCGATGGACGTCCCCGAATCGAAGTCTCTGCCCGAGAACGCCTATCAGACGCTGGCGCCCGGCGAGGTCTACGCCCCGGTCGTGTCCGCTCAGGAGGCGCCTCCCGAGTCGACGTTTCGATCCGTCGCATGGGGGCTCTTCTTCTGCGTGGTCTTCACGGCCGCGTCGGCGTACTCCGGACTGAAGGTCGGGCAGGTGATGGAGGCGGCGATCCCGATCTCGATCCTCGCGATCGGCCTCGCGCGCCTCTACACGCGGCGCTCGCATCTCCTGGAGAACGTGATCATCACGACGATCGGCGGCGTCGCCGGCGGCATCGTCGCGGGCGCGATCTTCACGCTTCCCGCGCTCTATACCCTCAAGCTTCACCCGCATCCCGTCCAGACGATCTTCATCTGCCTCGCGGGCGGATGTCTCGGGATTCTCTTCATCATCCCGCTGCGCCGCTACTTCGTGAAGGAGATGCACGGGGAATTCCCGTTTCCCGAGGCGACCGCGATCACCGAAGTCCTCGTCACCGGCGAGAAGGGCGGCGCGCAGGCGAAGCTCCTCATCCAGGCGACGGTCATCTCGGGGATCTACGACTTCTTCGTGACGACGTTCAACGTGTGGAAGGAATACGTCGATTTCCAGTTCATTCCCGTCATGAAAGACGCCGCCGAAAAGGCGAAGGTGATCGTGAAGTTCGACGCGGTCGCCTTCATCCTCGGCCTCGGCTACGTCATGGGGCTGCGCGCGTCGATGATCCTCTGTGCGGGAGGCGTCCTCGCGAACTTCGTCCTCGTGCCGCTCGTCTGGATGATCGGCCGCCACCTTCCGGACGCCGTCTACCCCGCCCTCAAGCCCATCGGCCAGATGACGGCCGAGCAGATCTACCGCGGCTACGTCCGGTACGTCGGCGTCGGGGCGATCGCGACGGCGGGCATCTTCGGCATCCTGAAGTCGCTGAAGATCGTCGCCGGCTCCTTCGGCATCGCGGCGAAGGCGTTCCGGAGCGGGGCCGGCGCCTCCTCCGAGCGGACGGACCAAGACATCTCCCTGATCGCGATCCTCCTCGGCACGATTTTGTCCGCGGTCGCCGTCGGCGCCTTCTTCGGGACGCTCGGTTCGACGCTCACCGCCGTCCTGATCGCTCTCGCCCTCGCGCTCGCGTTCTCGTTCTTCTTCGCGTCCGTCGCCGCGAACGCGATCGCGACGATCGCGCGCAACCCGGTCTCGGGGATGACGATGCTCACGATCATCATTTCGTCGGTCATCCTCCTGAAGTTCGGCGTCTCCGGGACGACGGGGATGTTTTTCGTCATGGCGCTCGCCGGGATGGTCTGCACGGCGCTCTCGGTCTCCGGCCAGATGATCACGGACCTCAAGACCGGCTACTGGCTGGGCTCGACGCCGGCCGCCCAGGAGAGGGTGAAGTTCTGGGGAGTCCTCGCGTCATCGATCGCCGTGGGCATCACGATCTTTCTCCTCGCCAAGGTCTATCAGTTCGGGGAAGTCGCGCCGGGCGACACGCGCGAGGTCCTCGCGGCGCCGCAGGCGTCGATCATGAAGGTGCTCGTCGAGACCTTCATGAACCGGCAGCCCATCGCTTGGTTCCTCTTCGGGACGGGTGCGGCGATCGCGGTCAGCATGGAGATGCTGAGGATCCCCGCGCTCATCTTCGCGCTCGGGATGTACCTTCCGCTGGAGTTGAACTCGCCCGCGCTCGTGGGGGGGATGATCTCGCACTTCGTCCTGAGGAAATCCGAACGGGCCGGGGGAGCTGCCGGTCGCACGATGCGCGAGCGGGCGATCGTCATCGCTTCGGGCCTCATGGCCGGAGGCGCCCTCGGCGGCGTCTTCGGCGCCGCGCTGCGACTCTTCTCGTGGTACCGGGAGGACCTCGTGAAGACGCCCTTCTACGGAAACGAGGCCGTCTCGCAGGGCGTGTCGATCGTGTTCTTCGTCGGCCTCTGCCTCTATCTCTGGATCGATTCGACCCGCAGGGTCGGGGAGAAATGAACATGTCCTTGAACGCACGCGACGCCGCGACTGCCGAGGCCCTCATCGGAATCGACACACTCTGGGGCGGCGACGTCATGAACCCGTCCGGAACCGGCCGTTTCATCGCGGATTGCTGGTTCTCGGACGAGCCGCTTCCGCTTGCCTACACACACCCGTCGGCCGCAGCCGTGCGCGCTTCTGGTGGCGTCTCGGCGAAGGCTCCCGACGTCGCCGCGATCGAAACCTACCTCTCCGCCGTCGACGTCGGCGGCGCGATCGCGCGCGTCCTCGCGGAAGCGCGGCGCGTCGGCGGCCTCCGCGGCGATTACCTCGAAGGCCTCGGCCTCTGCTGCGAGGTCATGTGGAACCTCGCGCTGGAGATCCTCGGCAAGGGGCCGGAGGTCCCGTACGAGACGTGCGTGATGACGATCACCGGCTCTCTGCCGGAGCCTTCCCGCCCCGACGAGAAGCGCCGCCGCGTGGCCGAGCTCCTGAAGGCCGCCGGGCACGCGTCGAACGGCTCGGACTCTCTCCTCGCCTCGGTGGATGCATGGCGCCGGGAGCGGCTCGTGCCGGGCAAGTCGATTCCGGCTCTCGGCGACGCCTTCATCGCGAAGTACGACGCGCTCGCCGTGCAAAACCTCGTTCCGCACCTGCCGCGGGAGCTCGCGCGGGTTCCGCGGGCGAACGTGAAGTTCCTCGCGATCGAGAACGCCTGGTTCTCCGGGTCAATGAACTACCTCGGCCACGCGCGCCGGAAGGACGGCTCGCCGGAATACGAGGCGACGTACGAGCTGAACGCCGCGCTCCAGATCTCGGTCCCGGAGTTCCAGCAGCTCGTGAGCCACGAAGTCGTGCCCGGCCACGTGACCACGTTCGCGTACCTGCAGGACCTCTTCTTCCGCGGCCTCGCCGCGTTCGAAGCGTCGGTCCTCACGATGTGTACGCGCGCGGCCGTCCTCTTCGAGGGCATCGCGAACAACGGAATCCTGATCGCGCACGGCGTCACCGAGGTCGACGAACTTCCGGACCCGGATCTCCAGATCGGCGTGCTCCTCGCGCTGTTGCAGGACGACGCGAAGAACCACTCCTCGTACCTCACCTGGAAAGAGAAGCTCTCCAAGGCGGATGTCGCCGCGACACTCCGGAAGGACTTCCTCGTTTCTTCGGAGCGGGCCGACAAGCTTTCCGGCGCCTGGGGCCGCCACCCGCTTCTCGGCCGGATGTATCTCCCGGCGTACCGGGCCGGGACGGAGCTCGTCGCGCGCCTGAGACGAAGCCACCCGCCCGAGACGATCCTCCCCGCGCTCTACGGCGCGAAGGGGCTCGTCGACGCGTTCACGCTCCCGCGCGTTCTGGAGGAGGCGCCGGTCTCCCGCTAGGACCCTATGATCGAGGGATCAGCGCTTTAGATCCCGCCAGCCATTCACCGCTCGAGCCTCCCGCGAGGCCCGGACGCGGCGCACGCGCTGCGATTCCCCTTCTCCTCCTCCTTCTCGCCGTCCTCGGCGTTCAGGGGACGTTGGTCACGCAGGGTACGGGACAGCTTCTCGTCGGGGAGGCGCGCGGGGTGTCGTTCGATTCCCTGGCGAAGAACCTCATCCACCTCGACGCATCGGTCGATCCCCGCGCCATCGCCTGGGAGGGCTACACCGTCCGGGGGAAGACCTACATCTATTTCGGGGCCTTTCCGGCGCTGCTCAGAATCCTGCCCCTCCGGCTCTTCCCGTCGACCTACGGCCGCTGGTCGCGAATCTCGGTCCTCCTGGGGATCTTCCTCTCGACTCTGGGGCTCGTGCGCATCGCCCGCCGCTCCCTGGCAGCGAACGCCGGCCTCTCCGACCTTGCCCGATCGCTTCTCCTTCTCGGGGCGGTGGCGGGCTGGGGCCTGGGCACTCCCGCGACATTCGTCGCATCGTCCGCGATCATCTACCACGAGGCCATGGCCTGGGGGCTGTGCGGGGGGATCTGGGGCGCCTCGTTCGCGCTCGACCTCGCGCGGAACACCGACCATCCCCTTCGTTCGCTCGCGGGCCTGTCGGCCTCTTTCGGCGTCGCGCTTCTGTCGCGCGTGACGTTCGCGCTTCCCCTCGGCATGGCAGGCCTGATCCTCGGGGGCACGCTCCTCCTCCGGGCTCTTCATCGTCCGCGGTCCGTTCGGCTTCGCGCCGCTGCTGCGGTCGTCGCGGCATCCCTCCCCGCTCTTGCAGCCCTTGCTTTCCAGCTCTGGTACAACGTGAAGCGCTTCGGATCGGTCTGGAACGCGATCGACACCGCGGCCACCTTTTTCCATCCCGAGCGCTTCGGAGGATTCGTGAACCTCCGGCGCGTACCGACGGTTCTCCGGGCTTACCTCGGAGATTCGGGGATCGTCTCCGTGATCCCTCCCGTCTTCGAGCCGGAAACGGTCCGATACCCGGATCCGACAATCTTCTACGGTTGGAGGGACCAGACCTTCACCCTCCTTCTCGGCTCGCCGTGGCTGGTCATGGCGGCGGCGGCGGGCGCGGTTCTGCTGGCCCGAGGCAAGGGTCGAACCGAAGGGGTTTTGGCCGGAGCCTTCGCCGCGCAGGCGCTCTTCATCTGTTCCTTCGGCTTCGTGACACAGCGCTACGCGTCGGAGCTCCTGCCGCTCTTCGCCGTCCTCCTCGCCGCTCTTCTCTCCCGGGTTCGCTGGCCGAGCGGGTCCTCGGGACGCTCTTTCGCGGCAGGAGGCGGGTTGCTCCTGGCGTTCTCCACGGCCGCCACGCTGGGAAGCACGCTTTCGTGGAATCTCCTCTACAACGGCGACGCCCCCCCGGAGTATCGCGCGCGACTTGCCCGGCTCCTCTCGGCACCGCCGTACCTGTCGTCCGTCGCGGGCAGGGAAGTGGCGCTGGCGGATGTCCGCGGAGCACCGCTTCCGCCGTCGTTCGGTCCGCCACGTCCCGACCGGACGTGGCGCGGGGCGCCGATCTCGATACGGGGCTGGCCGTTCGCGCGGGGAATCACGTTTCACGCCAACTCGGCGGCCGCCTTCGAGGTCCCCGACGGGGCCGCGGAGTTCCGCGCCGTGGCCGGCCTTCCCGACGACATCAACCGATATTGGGCGACGGCCGTCGTTCTCGAGGTCCGTGACGGGCACGATCGCCTCTTGTGGCGGAGCGGCGTTCTCCGGAATGCCGCGCGACCGATTCCTGTGCACGTCCCGCTCTCGGGTGAGCGGCTCCTGATCCTCGCCGTCTCGCGCGAGCGGGGCGAGGTCCAGCGCGACGATGTCGCGACCTGGGCGGGCGCCGCGTTCGTCGTGCCGCCGAATTGACGCGAAAGGGCTGGACGACGGGCGATTTCTCCCAAAAACGGGTCAGCCCGTGAGAGCCAACCCGTCGATTCTTATGGTTGCGGGGGGTGGATTTGAACCACCGACCTTTGGGTTATGAGCATCTATATCAAGTTGAATCCAATGCGATCGAAGCCAGGTCAGAGTAGCCCGAACACTCCCCGCAGCGTCTCGTAGATCCCGACCATGATGAAGACGATGCCCGTGGCCGGGCGCGCCCAGCGCTCGAAGCGCGCCGCGGCACGAAAGGCGTCGCCGATGCGCGCGGCGCCGAACGCGACGGCCACGGCGAGCAGCGCGACCGGCACTCCGGTCGCCACGCCGTAGACGCCCGGGAGCACAAGCACCGACCGGTGTTTCGCTGCGAGCGGCACGAGCATCCCGAAGAAGATCGCAGCCGACACCGGACAGAACGAGAGCGCGAAGACCCCGCCCAAGACGAGCGCGCCCCAGGCGCCGCCCCGCTTCACCCGCTCCTCGGAGAGCGTCGGCCCGCGCCCGGGGAGCTTCAGGTCGATGAGGCCGGTGAGGACCATCCCCACCACGATGAGGAGCGGGCCGAGGAGCTTGAAGAACGTCCCCTGGAGGAACGCGGAGATGCCGAGGAGCTGCTCCACGGCGAAGACGGCGACCGCCGCGAGCGCCACGTACGCCGCGCTTCGCCCGAACGCGTAGAGGAGGCCCGCCGTGAGCGTCCTCCGCGGCGAGCTCCCCTCGCGGCTCACAAAGGCCACCGCCACGATGTTCGTGGCGAGCGGGCAAGGGCTCACGGCGGTCAGGAGTCCCAGCCACGCGGCGGTGCCGACCGCGAGGAGCATCCCCGCCGCGGGATCAGGAGGCATCGAGGAGGTCGCACACGGTCCCGCGGACGTACGTCATGTAGGGATCGTGGCTGCCGACGAGGTCCCAGATCTTCTCGAGGTTCACCCACCGGCCGGGCTTTCCGTCCCGCTCGTCGGCCACGACGAGCGACTTCGTGACGAGCTTGTAGTCCTCGACGAAGTGCTTGTTCTCGGCACGGTCCACGTTGACGAGTCGGAAGACCACCGTTCCGGCAGCGATCTCCTTCGCGAAGCCCTGCTCGATGGCCTCGCGCGAGAGGGCCTCGAGCTTCTTGCAGGTGGGGCAGCGCACGTCGCCATGGAAGTACGTCACGACGACGCGGTGCGCCGGAACCGCCTTCTGCGCGGAGGGGGGCGCCTGGGGCGTGTTGGCAGAGCCCGAAGCGCCAGCACGCGACTGAATGCCGAGCGCGACGAGTGACGCGAGGGCGAACCCGCCGAGCGCGAGGGTGAGAACCGGCTTCGCGCGCATCGCTTCGCCTATCTCGCGACGAGTAGCTGGCGGAGCTCTTCGGCCTTCGGGATCCGGCCGGAGACGACGATCTTCCCGTCGATGACCACGCCGGGCGTCGCCATCAGGCCGATCGCCATCATCCGTTCGATCGACTCGTCCTTGACGACCTCGGCGTCGATCTTCTCCTCCTCGACGACGTGCTGCACCACGCGGAACGTCTCCTTGCAGCGCGCGCAGCCGGGGCCGAGGACCTCGATTCGTTTGCGATCCATCATGTTCTTTCTCCTGAGAAAGGGTGCGTACGTCCGTTTCGGGCCGCTCACAGCACCGCGTTGAACAGGTAGCCCACCACGAGGATCCCGGCCGCGACCACGCCGACGAACGTCGCGATCAGGACGGGGCGGAGGACCTTCCGAAGGATGATCATCTCGGGCAGCGACAGGGCGATGACCGACATCATGAAAGCGAGGACGGTCCCGAGCGCGGCGCCCTTTCCGAGAAGCGCCTGGACGATCGGGATGATCCCCGCGGCGTTGGAGTACATCGGGACGCCGAGAAGCACGGCGAGCGGCACGCCCCACCAGACTCCCTTCCCCATGAACGAGGCCATGAAGTTCGTGGGAACGTATCCGTGGATCCCGGCGCCGACCGCGATACCCACGACCACGTAGGGCCACACCTTCCCCACGATGTCTCCCACCGCGATGCGTCCCTCGGCGAGGCGATCCTGCCACCGCTTCGGCCCGTCACTCGCTCCGGGTCCCGCCGGGATCTGCCAGACCCAGGGCTCCACGTGGCGCTCGAGCTTCAGGCGTCCGATCGTCCAGCCGGCGACGATGGCGATCGCGAGCCCGGTGCCCAGGTAGAGCGCCGCCACCTTCCAGCCGAAGAGCCCGAAGAGGAGGACGAGCGCGACCTCGTTGACCATCGGCGCCGAGATCAGGAAGGAGAAGGTGACGCCGAGCGGCACCCCCGCGGTGACGAAGCCGATGAAGAGCGGCACCGCCGAGCAGGAGCAGAAGGGCGTCGCGATGCCGAGGAGCGCGGCGAGGACGTTCCCCGTGGCTTCGCGTCGCCCCGCGAGGAGCTCGCGGGCGCGCCCGGGTGTGACCCAGCTCCGGAGAACCCCGACCGCGAAGACGACGCCGGTGAGAAGAAGGAGGACCTTCGGGGCCTCGAAGACGAAGAACTCTACTGCCGCGGCCAGGTGGCTTCCCGGGGCGAGGCGGAGGAGCCGGTAGGTGAAGACGGAGGAGATGCGAGAGAGCTGGGTGTAGAGGAGGACGGCGGAGCCGAGGGAAACGGCCGCGAAGAGCCAGCCTCTCCATGCCCAGACGCGAGCGGGGGAGGGTGCTTCGGCCGCGATGCTTGTGCTCACCGCGGGCTCCCGGCCGGCTCACGGATCTCGTCCGCTTTTGCTGCCGCCGATGCGAGGCGCGGGCGCGAGAGGCGGCCGAGGTCGAGGCCCACTCCGCAGAGCTCTTCCACCGGCACCCGGCGCAGCTCCTTCACGAGGACGGCATCGGCGTGCGCATCGCGGTCTCCCTCGAGCGCCGGCCAGATCGGCTCGAAGACGCCCTGCTCCACAGCGGCTACGGAGAGCCGGTACTCGACCCAACGTCCTTCCTTCCGTTCGGCGACGAGGCCCGCCTTCCGCAGCTCGGAGAGGTGCTCGGAGACCGTGGAGGCGGCGAGCTTGACGACGACTGTCATCTGGCAGACGCAGAGCGGGCCGCCGCGGAGCATCGCCAGGAGCCGAAGGCGAACCGGGTGGCCGATCGCCTTGTGGATCTGGACGAGGCGGGCGAGGGGCTGTGTCGTCATTTCGTTATCTTCCGAAATAGCATATCACTCTCCCGACCCTCCCGCAACCGACGACAGCTCGTGCCGCGCCCGCGCTGCTAACGCTAAACTCGCCGGTGCTGGGTCAAGACGGATCGAGCTCCGTGCCTCAAGGCCCGAACCTGCGACCTCTGGGTTATTAGCTGACTCAGGATGAGGGTGCCATGCCCCTCACGAACCCCGCTGCGCTCCACCTTTCACGAACGCCTTCTTGCCCGCGAACAGCGCCCGCTTCTCAAGCTCCTCCTCGATTCTCAGGAGTTGGTTGTACTTCGCGATCCGGTCGCTCCGGCAGCCGGAACCGGTCTTGAGGTGGCCCGCGCCGACCGCGACCGTGAAGTCGGCGATCGTCGCGTCCTCGGTCTCGCCCGAGCGGTGGGAGACGAAGATGCCGTAACCGGCGGCGCGCGCGATGGCGATGGCCTCGAGCGTCTCGGTCAGCGTCCCGATCTGGTTGAGCTTGATGAGGACGGAGTTGGCGACCTTCTGCTCGATGCCCTTGGAGATGATGGCCGGGTTCGTGCAGAAGATGTCGTCGCCGACGAGCTCGATCTTCTTGCCGAGCCGCGTCGTGAGCCTCTTCCACCCCGGCCAGTCGTTCTCCGCCAGACCGTCCTCGAGAAGGACGATCGGGTACTTGCGAGCCCACTCCTCCCACAGCGCGATCATCTCGTCCGAGGTCTTCGCCTTTCCGCCCGACTTGCGGAAGTTGTACAGGCCCTTGTCGTACAGCTCGCTCGTGGCCGGATCGAGCGCGATCGAGATCTGGCGCCCCGGCTTGTACCCGGCCGCCTCGATCGCCTCGAGGATCACCTCGACCGCCTCCTCGTCGGAGCGGAGCTGCGGCGCGAAGCCTCCTTCGTCTCCCACGGCCGTGGCGTAGCCGCGCTTCTTCAGGACGCTCTTCAGGGCGTGGAAGGTCTCGATGCCCATCCGGAGGCTGTCCGCGAACGTGCGCGCGCCGTGAGGGGTGATCATGAATTCTTGGAAGTCGACGTTGTTGTCGGCGTGACGGCCGCCGTTGATAACGTTCATGCACGGCACCGGGAGAAGGCGCGCGTCCTTGCCGCCGAGGTAGCGGTAGAACGGCTCCTTCTTCGAGGCCGCCGCCGCCTTCGCCACGGCGAGCGAGACGCCGAGGATGGCGTTCGCGCCGAGCTTCGCCTTGTTGGGCGTGCCGTCCAGCTCGATCATCCGGCGGTCGATCGCGGCCTGGTCGA
This sequence comes from Thermoanaerobaculia bacterium, assembly GCA_963719225.1. GTDB lineage: Bacteria > Acidobacteriota > Thermoanaerobaculia > UBA5066 > UBA5066 > Fen-183. Next base: position 112,088 of record CAVRAY010000001.1, read on the forward strand.
GCGCGCTACGGCCGCGCATCTTCGGGGCGATGACGTCGTTCACGTTCGCGACGGCCTTCTGCACCCCCTTGCCGCCGTAGCGTCTCGACTTCACGTCGCGCAGCTCCACGGCTTCGCGCTCGCCGGTGGAGGCGCCGGAGGGGACAATGGCCCGGCCGAACGAGCCGTCGGCGAGGAAGGCCTCGACCTCGACGGTGGGGTTTCCGCGCGAGTCGATCACCTCGCGGGCGTGGATGCGGCGGATCACGGACATGGGGTCTCTCCTTCAGTTCTTCGTGGCGCCCGGCCGCATCGCGAGAAGCGTCGTGGCACCGAGCGCCTGCAGGGCGCCGGCGGCGAAGAAGCCGACGGCGATGTGAGCGGGGAAGAGCGACCAGAGGCCGCCGACGAGTGCGCTGGAGACGAAATCGCCGACACCGTTCGTCGCCGCCAGGACGCCCATCCCGGTCCCCTTCACGGGTGGCGCGGCGACGAGCGATGGGATGGAGACGAAGGCACCGGCCCGGATGAAATAGAAGGGCGTCAGCAGCCCGAAGGTCAGGGTCCGCAGCCGCCGGATCAGGACGTGGTCCTTGCCGACTGTTCCCGCCAGCACCATGCCGATGACATAGGCCGGGAGCACGGCCTCGCTCCCTGCCCACGACGCGAGCGCGCCGAGCCCGAACAGGCAGAAGAGGAGGAACTTCGCCTCGAGCTCCGAGGCCGGCCGCCGTAGCTTGCGGAAGAAGCGCGGCGTGAGCCAGGGCAACACAAAGACGAGGCGAACGAGATCCCCGCAAAAACGAGGGTGCGGACGGTAAACGGCGCGAAAATCAGCCCCAGCGCGAGCACGGTGCCAAGGTCGTTGATGAAGCAGGCCGCGAGCAGGGTCTTGCCGTAATTGGTGCGGTTGAGCCCGAACTCCAGCATCACCGCATAGACGACGGCGACCGAGGTCGTCGAGAGCGCGACGCCGGCCAGCCAACTCGGCGCTACGGCCCAGCCCAGCAGCCAGTGCGCGGCCGCGCAGCACCCAGAAACGGAGCGGTGAGAAGACCGGCAGAGGCCGAGGCGGCGGCCTCTTTCCACTTCGCGCGGAACACCTCCGGGATCGAGTTCGGCGCCGGCGAGAAAGGTGAGGACGATCGCGCCCGCGCCGGCAAGGAACATGACCCAGGCTGCCTGCGTCCCGAGCGACCGCGCCGCCGATCGCCGCGCCGATGGCAAGCTGGGCGACCGTCCCTACGACGATCTCCGACAGCGCCGCGGCGATGCGTAGCCAGATCGAAATCAGAGTGGCCAGAGCGCCAGGCCCAGCCAGAGCGCCGCGAGGGACCAGACTTCGGTCACGGCTTCGGCGGCGCGGGTTCCGGCACCGTGTGCGCGACGTACTTCACGACGGTCACGTCCGAGATCGCGATGAGACATCCCTCGGTGACGACCGAGTCGAGCGCGGCGAGGAGGGCTTGATCTTCTCCTCCTCGTCGATGACGGTGATCATGATCGGGTCGTCGCTCGAGAGCGTGAGCGCGTGATCCTTGTGGAGCCTCTTGTGCGCGCCGTAGCCGAGGATTCCCTTGTAGACGGTGGCGCCCGCGATGTCGAGCTGCCGCGCCCGTTTGACGATCGTCTGGTAGAGCGGCTCGCCCTCCCACTTGTCGTTCTCTCCGATGTGGATCCTCCGCATCTTCGCTTTCCCGACGAGCCGCACGAGGTCCTCCTTCTCGCTCGGCGCCGCGGCCTCCTGCCCGGTGCCGAGCTTCACAATGTGGGTGTCCTGGTCTCCACGAGCCCCTTCTCGACGATGTCGTAGACGTCCGCGAGCACACGGTCGATCGCCTCGGGGGGTCGACGACGTCGATCCGGACGGGGGCGGCATCGCGCCGTCCATCTGGTCGACCCTCTGGATCGTGCCGCGTCCGGTGAAGCCCGCGAGTGCACGCGACACGGTCGCGCCCGCGAGCCTTCGGTGGCGGAAGAGGACGAGGAGCGCGTTGTAGACGCCCTGCCCTTGCCACCGGTCGGCCTCGTTCACCGTGATGATCAGCTTCTTCGCGGGACCGGGGTGGAGCATGGCGCCTCCTTCCGTCCTCATCTCATCGCGTCTGCGTTGTGAGCGCCTCGGCGCGCGCGCGGAGGGCGTTCAGACGCGCGACCTCGGACCCTACGCTCTCGGCTCCGGCCGCCTGCTTCGCGCGGCCGCGCTCGAGCGCGGCCGCCGCCGACCGGAGCGCGCCCGAGAGCCTCCCGCGGATCTCGGCCTCGAGCTTGCGTCGGCTCTCGCGCACGCGATCGATCAGGTCGTTCTGCACGCGGCTGGCGTTCGAGGAGAGCAGCCGTTCGAGCACCGCATAGGCATCGGTCTTCGTTGATCTTCGGACGTGGGCGATCGGTAGGAGGCGATCGAAAAGCCACGCCATCGGTGGCGGTGCCGTGACGGCCATCAGCTCGGTGAAGTAGAGGTGCGACCGCTCCCGGAGTCCCGCTTCGCTTCCGAAGGGCGGCGGCAACGCGGCTTCACCGAGCTCCCCCGAACGAATGAACCGGGCGAGGAAGTCGTTCGCGAGAACGAGAAACCGATCGGCGAGCAGGCGATACGAGGTCTCCGCCGCGCGTTGCCCCTCTCCGAGCCATGCGTCCAGACGGCGTCGCGCGATGCCGCGGGAAACCTCGCGTAATGCGCTACGGATCCGGCGTCCCACGTCAACGTCGCGGGCGTTCGCGTGAAGCTCCGCCACGGCCGCAGGAAGGGCCTCGGCGAGGAACCGGTCGCGCTCTTCCTGCACGCGTCGCGCGAACCGGTCGACCTCGGCCTGGAGGAGATAGCCCAGGTCCGTCATGGCCCTCTCCGCCTCGGCCAGCGACGAGCCCAGCTCCGCGAGGCGCCGCTCCGACTCCTCCACCGGTCGCAGGAGCGCCCCACGTTGCTCGTCGACCTCCGCCACGATTCGCGTGGAGAGCCGCGCCGATTCCCGCAATTCGGCCTCGCGCACGAGCTCCGCGCCCGACTCGTGAGCGAGCCGCCCGAGTACCGCGCGAAGAGCCGGCCAGTCGCGCTCCGGACCTGTCGCACCGAGCACCTCGCTGGCGCTGACGCGAAAGAGGCGCGATATGGGCCTGGCGAGCCTTCTTGCGAGCACTCCCTCCGTGAAGCGAGCCGCCTCTTCGGTCTCCGCCTCGCTCATCCGATCGGCCTTGTTCAGGACGAAGATCAGCTCCTTCACCTGGCGGGCGACGTCGGCGACGAGGGCGAGCTCCTCGCCCGAGATCGGCGGATCCGACCCGAGGACGACGAGAGCCGCGTCGATGTGCGGCACGAACTTCTTCGTGGCTTCCGTGTTCCCTTCGAAGACCGAGCCGAGGCCGGGCGTGTCGACGAGGCACATCCCCGAGGACAGGAGAGGGCTCGGCTCGAAGACTTCCGCGGCCACGACGCCCATGGCGTTCTCGGGGTTGTGCTGCTCGGAGACGTAGGCGACAAGGTCGCTCGCCTCGATCTCCTGCGAGCGGCCGTCCACGAATCGGATCCGGACGGCCTCTCGCACTCCGTGGCGCACGACCGTGACGACGGACGTGATCGGCGTGACCCCCGCGGGGAGCACCGGCCGCCCGAGGAGCGCGTTGACGAGCGTCGACTTGCCTCGCTTGAACTGGCCGACGAAGGCGACGTTGAAGAGCCCCTCGGAGACCCGTTCGGCCGCCTGCCGAGCCTCGCGCGCGACGTCGTCGGCCTCCAGCTCGTCGGCCAAGCCGGCAAGCGCGGCGAGCGGCGACGCCTCGGACAAATCGGAACCGTCCCGGCCGGGTCGCGCTTCGCTGTGCAGGGGCTCGGTGTCCAACGGAGACCTCCTACCTTACTGGTAGGAGTCATCAGCCCCGGAGGGCAGTTCCGGCGGACTCCATCGCCCTACTGGGCTTAGGTTAGCACCGGGCGTGCGGGTTATTCCGCCGACTCCGTCGGGAGGCGAGCAGGATCAAAGCCCTTCCGAGGGGGACAAGGGAGATCAGACCTTAACGCCGACCTTAATTTCGCAATTCTGACGACCCAGAAACAAGAAGGGCGCCGGTCGTAACTGACTGGCGCCCTTTGAGTTGTTATGGTTGCGGGGGCAAGATTTGAACTTGCGACCTTTGGGTTATGAGCCCAACGAGCTACCAGGCTGCTCCACCCCGCGACAGGAAGGGGGACCATAGCGGGACGGTCCCCTCGAGTCAAGCCGGCACGCTCGCTGTAACCTCCGGCGGCGGAGGCACCATGGCTCTCTTCTCGTCCACGTCCCTGACGCCCGGCATGGCCGCGCCCGATTTCACACTCCCCGACCAGCACGGAAAGGAGGTGTGCCTCGCGGACTTTCGCGGGAAACGCGTCGTCCTCTACTTCTTTCCGAAGGCCGACACCACGGGTTGAACGATCGAGGCGAAGGCCTTCCGGGACGAAGGCCCGAAGTTCCCGAAGGACGTGGCGGTCGTGGGCGTGTCGAAGGATTCCGTCGAGGCGCAGGAGAGCTTCGCGAAGAAGAACGCGCTGAAGTTCCCGCTTCTCGCGGATTCCAAGGGTGAGGTGATCCGCCGCTACGGCGTGGACCTCGCCTTCGGCATCGCGAAGAGGAAGACGTTCCTCATCGACTCGAAAGGAAAGATCGCGAAGATCTACGAATCGGTCTCGCCGAAGACTCACGCGGCCGAGGTGGCCGAGGCGCTGAAGGACGTCGGCTGAAGGGGCGCCTTCCCCCGGTTGAGCGTTTCTGGCACGTCCCATGCTCCTTCGTTCGACGGGTCGGCAGGCCGAGGGCCTGCAAGTGATCTCGAGGAGGAAAAGCATGAAATACGTTCTGAGGTGTGTACGATTTGCGGTTCTGGCGGCCGTCGTGACCGCGCTTCCGGCTTTCGTGGCGCTGGGCGACGAGACGAGCTCCGACGGTGCGCTGAAGCACGCGTTGACGCACGTGAAAATCCGCGCCGCTCTGGTCGAGAAGCTGGGTGGCGACGGCCTTCACATCGACATCGACCTCGCCGGGAGCAAGGCGACTCTTCGCGGCGAAGTGGAGAAGAAATCGAGTCGGGATCTCGCGAAGGAAGTCGCTCTGTCGGTTTCGGGCGTCACGGAAGTCGATAGCCAGCTCCGGGTGAACCCGGGGCACCGGAGGAGCACTGGCAAGGCCGTCGAGGCAGATATCAAGGACACGGCGCTGGAGATCAAGGTGAAGCACGAGCTCCTCACCGAGATCGGCAAGAACGCGCTGAAAATCGAGGTGGAGGCGAGCGATGGCGTCGTGAGCCTTCGGGGGACCGTGCCGAGCTCCGAGGTCGAGAAGCTCGCGGTGCAGAAGGCCGAGCATGCGGGCGGCGTGAAGAAGGTCATCAACCTACTCAAGAAGAGTTCGGGATAGAGAAAGTCCTTCGCCAGAGAGCTCAGCCCACGATACGGAAGCCCGCTGCGGCGAAGTGAGAATCAAACGTGAAGGCGACGCGGATTCGCGCCTTCGACATGAGCACGAAACTCGTCGCGTCCACGGCCGATAACTTGTGAAGATCTCGTCTCTGGAAATAGCGGAAGGCTCTCGTTAGGTCTTCTTCTAAGCACTCGAGAACTCTGAGACGTGGCATCTCGCCCACCGCGTCCTTCCAGGCGAGCGCAACGTCCCGGGTGGCGTTGCGGTCGAGGAAGGTGAAAGTCTCGAGAACGACGGGTACCGACGTGTGGAGACGGGCGCCGGAGCCCTGGATCTCCTCCCACGCCTCGACGGCACGGTCGTGAAGCGGATCTCGCGAGAGCGCCAGAGCGATCCAGGCACCGGTGTCGACGAAGACGCCTTCGCCGGACCGCATCAGGACTCGTCGTAGATGGAATCGTGCTCGGTCGAGGTGCGTCGCGGAACCCCGTTCCAGATGGAGACGGGGCCGCGGGGCGCGGGACGAAGCCATGTCTGGCGGACGGCTTCGCGAACGAGATGCGCGACGCTCTTCCGCGACCTCTTCGCGGCCCGATGCAGGGCCGAGAGCTCTTCTTTGCGAAGGTAGACCTGCGTCTTCACCATGGAGGTGTCATTATTCAGTAGAGAGTGACACATATCAAGCGAGCCGCCCGAAGTTCGGTGGGGCAGGCTGCTCCGACGTTCGTCCGAAATCTTCGCGATTTCCGATCGTCAAGGAAGAGACGAACGACTCGAGCGGAGGTTGCTTCCGCTCGCTGCATCGGGGCAACGTGGTCGGGGAGACGACCGCGGGCTCGACCGGCCAGCCGCTTCTCGTGCCGCTTCCAGGCGGAGGCTCGGTGAGAATCTGCTCCGAGCGGGACACTCTTGGTGACGGAACGGAATGGGTCGGGAAAGGTCTCGTTCCCGACGTCGAGGTCCATCCGCTGGCCGAGACGTGCGCACGTCGCGCGACCGGGTCCTCGAGAGGGTGCGCGAGGTCCTCACATCCCGACAATAATGTTTCCTCCATCTCAAAAGTCTACCTTTTTGTAGCTCAGGAGACCGGCCATGCTGCTCGGTCGGCGAACGTCTAGCCCCGCGCCTGGAACCACTTCCGCTCCTGCCGGGGGAAAAGCACGCGGCGGCACGCACCGTGCGAAAGGCGGCCCAACGGAGGGTGACTGTATGACGAAAAAGAGGCTGATCTATTTTCTCGCTCTGTCGGGACTCGTCCTCGTGTCGTGGGCGGTTCTCGCGGATGCGACCGGCGACAAGACGGGCGGAATCGCGAACGTCCCCGCTCAGGTCCCTGGCAAGCCGACGCTCGAAGAGATCGGTGCGGCCGTCGGCCAGACGCGCGTTTCTCTGAATTTCGTCTGGACGCTCGTCGCCGGCTTCCTCGTCATGTTCATGCAGGCGGGCTTCGCGCTCGCGGAGACCGGCTTCACACGGGCGCGGAACGCTGCCCACACGATGATGATGAACTTCATGGTCTACGCCCTCGGGATCCTGGGGTTCTGGGTGTGCGGGTTCGCGCTGCAGATGGGCGGATCCGGAGCGCCGATGGGAGCCGCCCTGAGCGTTCCGGAGACGATGACGAAGCTCATCGGGCCATCCATCGGCGGAAACGTGTGGGGACTCTTCGGCGGCACGGGGTTCTTCCTCTCGGGCGTGTCCTACGACGTCTCCGCGTTCGCCATCTTTCTCTTCCAGATGGTCTTCATGGACACCGCGCTGACGATCCCGACCGGCTCGATGGCCGAGCGGTGGAAGCTCTCGTCCTTCGTCGTCTACGGGATCGTCGTGTCGGCCGTGGTCTACCCCCTCTTCGCCTGCTGGGCCTGGGGCGGCGGCTGGCTGTCCACGCTCGGAAAGTACGTGGGCCTGGGGCACGGGTACGTCGACTTCGCGGGGTCCGGCGTCGTGCATTTGACCGGCGGCGTGATGGCGCTGGTCGGCGCGGTCGTCCTCGGTCCGCGCATCGGCAAGTACGTGAAAGGAGAGGCGCAGGCGATTCCGGGCCACAACCTCCCGATGGCCGTCCTCGGATGCTTCATCCTGGCCTTCGGCTGGTTCGGCTTCAACGCGGGCTCGACGCTCGCGGGGACCGACCTGAGAATCTCCATCGTCGCGGTGAACACGATGCTCGCCTCGGCGTCGGGGGCGCTCGTCGCGTTTCTCTACACGTGGAGGAAGTTCGGCCGGCCCGACCTTTCGATGGCCGTCAACGGCATGCTCGCGGGCCTCGTGGCGATCACGGCACCCTGCGCCTTCGTGAACGCGCCAATTGCGGTTCTCATCGGCGCGGTGTCCGGCGTCCTCGTGGTCGCGGCCGCGCTCTTCATCGAGAACAGGTTGAAGATCGACGACCCGGTGGGCGCGATCGCCGTCCACGGAGTCAACGGCGCGTGGGGCCTCGTCGCGCTGGGCCTCTTCGCGGACGGGACCTACGGCGGCGGCCTGAACGGCGGCCCGGCGGCCGGCGTCGCGGGCCTTTTCTACGGAGATCCGAAACAGCTCGTGGCGCAGGTCGTCGGAATCGGCGCGAACCTTCTCTGGGTGGGTGGCTCGAGCTTCGCCCTCTTCAAGATCCTCGACCTGACGCTCGGCATGCGCGTGAGGCCGGAGCAGGAGATGCAGGGCCTGGACTTCAACGAAGTTTCGGCGCCCGCTTATCCCGGCGAAGGCTCGCCCGTCCATTTCCCCGTCTTCGCGAGCGTGCCCGCGAAGGTCACGTCTCCGCTGCTCGTGGCGCAGACCTCGCCGGCCGGCGGCAAGTGAGAGGAGCGACGATCCATGAAAATGATCACCGCGATCATCCGCCCGGAAAAGCTGGACGACGTGAAGGCCGCCCTCTTTGCGGCCGAGGTCGAGGGACTCACGATCACGCGGGTCTCGGGCCACGGAGGAGAGAAGACGGTCCTCGAGAGCTACCGCGGGCACCCGCTCGTCTACGAGTTCCACGACAAGGTCCGGCTCGACATCGGCGTCTCGGAGCCGTTCGTCGACGTGACCATCGAGGCGATCGTCAACGCGGGCAAGACCGGCCAGGTCGGTGACGGAAAAATCTTCGTCATGCCCGTCGAGAGGGTCGTGAGGATCAGGACGGGCGAGCTGGACCGGGACGCGGTCACGCCCGTCCAGATGCTCCAGAAGAAGTAGCCGCGCCCACTCGAATATACGAGAAACGAGGCAGGGCTTCTCCTCGCGAGGAGCCCTCCGTGAAAGGAGTTCCCTTCGATGACCCGACTTCGCCGGGCCCGCCCTCTGTGTTGCTTCCGCCTCGACACGCTCGCGTTCGCCGTGACGGCGGCGCTCCTGGCCGCGCGACCGGCGCCCGGCCAGCCGGCCGCAACACCGGCACCCTCGTCCGCCCCTGCGCCGTCCGCCATCAAGCCCTGGTACGAGGAGATCGCCGTCAACGGCCTCGTCTCCGCGAGCTACTCCTACAACTTCAATCGTCCGGACTCCGGGACGAACCAGCTTCGGGTCTTCGACTTCGACGACAACACGTTCAAGGTCGATGTCGCCGAGATCGTCCTCCAGAAAGCCGTCGGGAAACCGGGCGAGGCGGGGTTTCGCGTCGACCTGGCGGCCGGCTCGTCGATCCCGCGCGTCTCGTCCTCGTTCGGCCTCCTTCAGGGGCAGGACGTCGACCTCCAGCAGGCGTTCGTGAGCTGGATCGCGCCGCTCGGAAGCGGCCTCCGACTCGACGCGGGTAAATTCGTCACGCACCTCGGGTACGAGGTGATCGAGGGATACGACGGCGCCAACGACAACGCGAGCCGCTCTTTTCTCTTCGGCTTCGCGATCCCGTTCGCACACACCGGTCTGAAGGCGTCCTATACGTTCAGCGACCAGCTCGCCGGAATGTTCGAGATCTGCAACGGCTGGGACGTCGCGCGGGACAACAACACCTCGAAGAGCGTCGGCCTGCAGCTCACCTGGACGCCGACGAAGGCCGTGACGATCTACGGAAACTTCATGACGGGTCCCGAACGGGCGAACGTCAACTCCGATCCCCGGAGCATCTTCAACGTCGTGGCTCAATGGAAGATCACCGACCTGACCGTCTTCGCGCTCGACGCCGTCTATGGCAGCGAGAAAAAGGCGGTGACGCCGGGCGAGACCGCGTCGTGGTCCGGAATCGCCGGTTACGCGCGTCTCGGCGTCAGCGGCGTCTTTGCGGTCTGCCTCAGGGCCGAGTTCTTCAACGACGCGGACGGAGCGCGGACGGGCACGCCGCAGAAGGTCAAGGAAATCACCGTCACCCCCGAGTTCAAGGTGTCGTCCCACCTGACCTTCCGGGGAGATCTGCGCGTCGACTGGTCCGACGCCGACGTTTTCGGAAAGACCGACGGCGCCTTCAAGGGCAGCCAGCCGACGGTCCTCCTGAACGGCATCTACGCGTTCTAATGGGACGGAGAAGTCCGCTTCAGACGAGCTCGACATTTTTGTTTAAAGGAGCCTTCGGTTCCGACATTCCTGTAGGATCCCCGGAATGCCGAGGAGCCGTCCCGATCCGCCCGGAAATCTGCGCGAGCTCCCGGCCCTCCTGGAGCTCTCGCAGATGCTCGGATCCGCGCGGGGCTTCCGTGCCGCGCTGGACGGTGCTCTCGCCATTCTGCGCGAGAGCTACGGGGGAAGCGTCGTCACCGCCGCGCTCGTCGACGAGGCGACCGGCGAGCTGAAGCTCGAAGCCTCCGCGGGACTTCCCGCCGGACGGCGGCACCTGCCGAAGCTCCGCCCGGGCGAGGGGGTGACGGGCCGCGTCGTGGCGAGCGGAAAGGCGATCGTCGTTCCGCAGGTGACGCGCGAGCCGCTTCTCAGGATGCCTAACGAGGTTCTTCCCGCCTCGGCCGCAGCACGGCGCGAGCTGAGCTTCGTGTCCGTTCCCCTCGTCGTGGAAGGCTGGACGGTCGGCGCGCTGGGGCTCGCGCTGCCCTACGAACCGGAACGCGACTTCGCGCGGACCACGTCGTTTCTCAAGGTCGTGTCCTCGCTTCTCGGACAGGCGATGCACGTGGATCGGCTCATCGAAGGGGAGCGCGAACACCTTCTCGACGAGAACCTCAAGCTCAAGCGCGAGCTGAAAGGCCGATACGACCTCAAGAACATCGTCGGCCACAGCCGCCCGATGGAGGAGCTCTACGAGCAGGTCGTCCAGGCGGCCCCGCGCGATACGACCGTCCTCATCCGCGGCGAGTCGGGAAGCGGCAAGGAGCTCGTCGCGCACGCTCTCCACTACAACTCCCCGCGCGCGGGCAAACCGTTCGTGAGGGTCAGCTGTGCCGCTCTTCCGGAAAGCCTGATCGAGTCGGAACTGTTCGGCTACGAGCCGGGCGCCTTCACGGACGCGCGGATCCAGAAGAAAGGGCGCTTCGAGCTCGCCGACAAGGGGACGCTCTTCCTGGACGAGGTGGGAGACCTTTCCGCCGCGACGCAGGTGAAGCTCCTGCGCGTCCTGCAGGAGCGGGAGTTCGAGAGGCTCGGCGGCACGCATCCGGTTTCCGTCGACATCCGCCTCGTGGCTGCGACGAACCGCGACCTCGAAGCCGCGATGTCCAAGGGAAAATTCCGCGAGGACCTCTTCTACCGCCTCAACGTGTTCACGATCTTCCTGCCGCCCCTGCGCGACCGGCGCCCGGACATCCCGCTTCTCGCGGACCACTTCGTCGAGAAGTACGCGACACGGCACCGCAAGGACGTGAGGCGCATCTCGACGCCGGCGATCGACGTCCTCATGAGCTATCACTGGCCGGGGAACGTCCGTGAGCTGGAGAACTGCATCGAGCGGGCCGTCCTCGTGTGTGACGGCGGCGTCCTCCACGCCCATCACCTCCCCCCGACGCTGCAGACCGCCGAGGTTTCCGGAACGCTCCCGCGCCAGTCGCTCGGGGCGGCGGTCGAGGCGTACGAGAAGGACCTGCTCCTCGACAGCCTGAAGATCGCGCGCGGAAACCGGGCGAAGGCGGCGCGCCTTCTGCAGACGACCGAGCGCATCTTCGGCTACCGCCTCAAGCGGTACGGGATCGAGGCGGACCGCTTCCGGCCCTGAGAGTTCCTACGCGAGCTTCTGGTAGAAGTCGTTTCCCTTGTCGTCCACGAGGATGAACGCGGGGAAGTCGACGACGTCGATCGCCCACACCGCTTCCATTCCGAGCTCCGGAAACTCCACGACTTCCACCTTCTTGATGTTCTCGTCGGCCAGGAGCGCGGCCGGGCCGCCCGGCGAGCCGAGGTAGAAGCCGCCGTGCTTCTTGCACGCCTCGGTCACCTTCGGGCTGCGGTTGCCCTTCGCGATCATGACCATCGAGCCGCCCTTCGACTGGAAGAGATCGACGTACGAGTCCATGCGGCCGGCGGTCGTCGGCCCGAAGGAGCCCGACGCCTTCCCCTTCGGTTTCTTCGCGGGGCCGGCGTAATAGACCGGATGGTCCTTGAAGTACTGCGGCAGATCGGCGCCGGAGTCGAGGCGCTCCTTGAGCTTCGCGTGCGCGATATCGCGCGCGACGACGAGCCTCCCCGTGAGAGCGAGCGGCGTCGAGACGGGATGCTTCGAGAGCTCGGCGAGGATCTCCGGCATCGGCTTGTTCAGGTCGACCCTCACGAGGCCCGCGTGCTCCTTTGCTTCCGTGCGAACGGGAAGGAGCGCTTCGGGGTGGCGCTCGAGCTCCTCGAGCCAGAGGCCGTTCTCGTCGATCTTCGCGAGAACGTTGCGGTCGGCCGAGCACGAGACGCCCATACCCACGGGGCAGGATGCGCCGTGCCGCGGCAGTCGGATGACCCGGATGTCGTGCGCGAAGTACTTGCCGCCGAACTGCGCCCCGAAGCCGAGCTTCTGCGCCTTCTCGAGCAGCCTTTTCTCCAGCCCCGGGTCGCGGAACGCGCGGCCGGAGGCATCGCCCGTCGTCGGCAGCGAGTCGTAATACCCGGTGGATGCGAGCTTCACCGTCTTCATGCAGGCTTCCGCCGACGTACCGCCGACGACGATCGCGATGTGGTACGGAGGGCACGCCGCCGTGCCGAGGCTCTTCATCTTCTCGACGAGGAACGCTTCGAGGCTGGCGGGGTTCAAGAGCGCCTTCGTCTCCTGGAAGAGCGCGCTCTTGTTCGCCGAGCCGCCGCCCTTCGCGACGAAGAGGAGCTTGTATTCCATGCCCGGCGTCGCGAAGATGTCGATCTGCGCGGGCAGGTTGTTGCCCGTGTTGACCTCGTCGTACATCGTGAGCGCGGCCGTCTGCGAATAGCGGAGGTTCTCCTCGGTGTAGGTCTTCCAGATGCCTTTCGAGATGAGGGCGGCGTCGTCCGCTCCCGTCCAGACCTGCTGGCCCTTCCAGCCCACGACCGTCGCCGTGCCCGTGTCCTGGCAGAACGGCAGCTCGAACTTCGCCGAGACCGCCGCGTTGCGCAGCAGCGTCGTCGCCATGAAGCGGTCGTTCGGAGAGGCCTCGGGGTCCTTCAGGATGGACGCGACCTGCTGCTGGTGCTTCGGCCGCAGAAGGAACGACACGTCGCGCATCGCTTCGTACGCGAGGAGCGAGAGCGCGCTCGGGTCCACGACGAGGACCGGCTTGCCGCCGAACCTGCCCTTCTTGACGAATTTCTTCGAGACGAGCCGGTACGACGTCGTGTCCTCACCCCTCTGGAAGGGCTTCGAATAGGCGAAGTCGCTCTTCGCGGATGCCTTCTTCGGACTTTGTTTCTTCGCGAGCTGCTTCTTCGCCGGCATGGGAGTTTCCTCCATTGAGGAAATTACCCGACGCCGGGCGCGCCGACTCTGATGCGGATGAACCATCGGCGCTCCAGCGGTTGGCAAATCTTCAAGGCGAAATGGGCACGGCATGTGCTGCCTTCTTCGTGGAGGGCGAAATGTCTACAACCACCATCGAAAACAAGATCGCCGAAAAGGAGCTGCTGGACCTCGAGAATCGCTACTGGCGCGCGATCAAGGAAAAGGACGTGGATGCGGCGCTCAGGCTCACGGAATTCCCGTGCCTCGTCGCCGGCGCGTCGGGCGTCGGGCTCATCGACAGAGAGAAGTACGTGAAAATGATGACGGGCGCCAAATACACGCTTCACGACTTCGAGGTGAAGAAAGCGGAAGTGAAGCTTTTCTCGGACGACGTCGCGGGCGTGGCGTACGAGGTCCACGAGGATCTGACCGTGGACGACAAGAAGGTGAGCATGGACGCGACCGACACGTCCGTCTGGGTGCGGCGGAACGGCCGCTGGCTCTGCGCGATGCACACGGAATCGCTCAAGGGCGATCCCTACGGGCGGGACCGGAAGCAAGCGGCGCCCGCGACGACCTAGGCCAGCGTTTCGGACGCGCGTCGGGAAAAAGGGTCGCGAAGAACCAGCACGTCACGGGAACCACTGGTACTGCCACTGCGTAAAGTGGAGTAGATGCGTGGAGGTCCTGCGCTCGCCCTTTCCGCCGCTCTCGCCGTGCTTGGCCCTTCCGCCGTTGCGGGGGAGCCGGCGGCTGACTCTGAGCGAATCCAGCTCGAGGTCGACACGAGCGAGGCGGAAGCTGTCCTCGCGGCCGTGAGCGCGACGACGAAGGCCGGTGGGCCCGCCTGGGAGAGGATATTTTCCAGCACACCGTACCAGCGCCTGAAGAAACGCGAGGCGTCGCTCCACCGGGAGTTCACCGACGACGACTTCAAGAAGTTCGTCCTTTCCGGCGATCTGGCCCGGCGGGCGCCGGAGCTGCGGCGCACGTTGGACGCCTGGGCCAGGGAGGACCTCGTGGCGGCGGCCCGACGCGTCCTTCCCTATCTTCCGGATGAAGCGGTCATCGACGCCCGCGTGTATCTCATGATCAAGCCGCAGAAGAACAGCTTCGTCTTCGAGGTCTCGACCGACCCGGCGATCTTTCTCTACCTCGACCCTGAAGTGACGCCGGCGAAGTTCGCGAACACGGTCGCGCACGAGCTGCACCACATCGGCTACTCGAGCGTGAAGCCCGCGAAGAGCGGCCTGGAGAATCTTTCGCCCGCTGCCCGCACGGCCGTGGAATGGATGGGCGCGTTCGGCGAAGGCTTCGCGATGCTCGCGGCCGCCGGGTCGCCCGACGTGCATCCTCACGCCGTGAGCCCGAAGAAGGAACGGGCCCGCTGGGATCGCGACATGGCGAATTTCGACAGGGACCTGAAGAGCCTCGAGACTTTCTTCCTCGACGTCATCGACGGCCGGCTGAAGGCCGAGGCCGAGATCAACGAGCGGGGACTCTTGTTCTTCGGGACCCAGGGTCCCTGGTACACAGTGGGCTACCGGATGGCGGTCCTCGTCGAGAAGAGCGAGGGCCGCAGGAAGCTGATTGCATGCATGTCCGATCCGCGCCGGCTCCTGGCCACGTACAACCGGGTCGCGGCGGAGCTGAACAAGAAGGGCAACCCGCCGCTCGCGCTCTGGTCGGGCGAGCTTCTCACCCGGATCGGAGCCGTGGTCGTTTCCGGAAAGGCATCTCCCTGACTCTCGGTCCTCGCCGTCACCGCTCTTCGCGCGGGAAGTCCACCGGCTGCTCGACGGCCCAGGCGATCGCCCTGGGGATGGCGTCGGCGGCGAGGCCTTTCCAGTAGACGACCCAGTCCGGCACCCGGACGAGGCCGTCGCAGAGCTTCACGTACCACTCGCTGATCGGATTCGTCCGCCGCGCGCGCCAGAACACGACGGGCGTGTCGGCGGCGAGCGCCTCCCAGAGGTCGCGGGCGATGCCTTCCCCCTGCGCCTCGGGTGAGACCGCGAACTTCGTGAGGTACGGGCCGAGCGGCGTATGAACGAGGATCGCGCAGCCCCGGTAGTTTTCCTCGAGGTAGACACGCCACGGTTCCCTCGCGAAGAAAGCCTCGCTCGCGGCGCGCCCGAAGCTCGACGTCAGGAGTTCGCGCAGGCGCGCCATGTCCACGCCGTCCCAGCCTTGCCGGCGGACGATGCGGGCTCCGCGCCGGAGGAGCGTGCCGGCCCCTTTGACCGTGAAGAGCTCGCGAAGAACGTTGAGAGGCGACGTGATCGCGACCGTGAAGGGCAAGGGCGCCGCCGCCTCGCAGAACCGCCGCGCGTGCTCGAGGATGAGCGCCTCCTTGTGCGAGATCTCGCGGCTCGCGGTGAGCGCGGGGACATCGGTCGTCAGGTTCACGAGCGGGACGAGGACCCCGCCCTGGCGCAGGCCGCCGGGGCGGTGGAGGAAGAGGAGCTTCCTCGTCTGGAGCTCGCGGAGCAGGACGCCGAGCCGCGTGAGCCGGTCGCCGGGCTGCTCGCCCGCGGACGGCTCGAAGACGATGACCGGCACCCGCCCGGCCGCGGCGGCGGCCACGAGGCGCGCGGCGAGCCCGGGCGTTGCCGCCGGCAGCTCTTCGAGGCCCACGCCCTCCGCCTCGAGGTGGCGGGCGAGGACGCGGGCGTGCCCCGCCGCGTCGCCGGGCTGGAAGATCCCGAGGACGACGGTCGGGAAGAGGTCGAGGGCGGCGAGGAACCGGAGGTCCTGGACGACCGCGTCGGCCGCGCCGGCCATGACGTTCGCATCGATCGCCAGCGCCGCGAATTGCTCCCGCGGTCGTGCGCGAAACATGTCCAGGTAGAGCCGCGCCTCGGACGGGCGTCCGGTGCTCTCGAGGAAGCGCAGGACGACGTCCTGCGGCGAGAGGTCGGAGACGGAAGGGGCGGGGCCGTCGGGGCTCATGACCTCCGGAGCATACGGAGTCCCGTGAAGCCCTGACGCCCGGGTCCCGAAGTGGGGTAGTCTTCCTCCCGCGCGACATCTCTTCGTGACGGCGCGCGGGCCCCCGATCTCTTGCGGACGTTCGACGCGCCGGGGAGGAAACGATGAGGCCGATTCGTTGGGTACCGCCGCTGATCGTGTCCCTGCTCGTCGCCTGCACGCCGACGACGCTGCCGCCGCTCGGTCCGAACGCCGTCCGGTTCTACGGTTCCACGCAGAACCAGAACAAGTTCGACAAGCTCAACGTGACGAAGTGCCCGAAGCCCGGGGGAGATCAAAAGCCTCCCGGCGCGCCCGGCGGCGGGGGAGGCGGCGAGGCCGACGATCCGCCGCTGAACGTCTTCTCGGTCATCGTGGACACGAACGATCACCGGTTCACGGGGACCCAGGCCGACGCGACGGCTTACCGCGATGCGAAAAAGGCGGACTACGAAAGCCACTCGAACGATTTCTGGAAGGAGGCGTCCTTCGGGAACGTCAGCATCACGATGAAGATGTTCGACAAGGTGCTGAAGCTGAGCGGCGCCTTCGACGACTACTTCAACCGGCCGTTCGTGAACGCGTCGCTCCTCTCCCAGGGGCTCGCGTCCGCGTTTCCGATCACGCTCGCGGCGGGCACCAAGGTCACGTTCCAGGTGAAGGACGGCCACGGCCGCGACGTCAGTTTCGACTTCGCGGCTTCCGGAACGTTCGCGGACGCGGCCGCTCTCGCGCCGCTCTGCCAGAACGCGTTCAACGCGGCGCCGGGCGTTCCGAGCCCGTGGGTGACGTGTGTCGCGTCCGGCAACGAGCTGTCGATGACGCTCGACACGCTGGAGACGGCCGAAGGCTCGCTCATCAGGGTGAAGAGCGTCACCGGCACGTTTCCGGGCTTCAACGGCCCGGACGAGCCGCCCGGGAACGGGGCGCAGGCTTCTCTCACCGGCAAGGCGGTGACGGGTCCGATCGCGCTCGACGGCACGGAGCACGTCATCATCGAGGTGCGCGACAAGAACTACAGGACGAGGACCTACGACGTCGCGCTCGCGGCGGGGTCGCTGCCCGACGCTTCGTCCCTCGCCCCGCTCCTCATCCCGAAGCTCAACTCGGAGTTCAACTGGGTCGAAACCGGCAGCGCTGGATCCAACCGCCTTGCGCTTCGCGTGAAGGCCGGCGACTCGGGGCCGAACGCGTCGATCCGGATCGTGGCGGGCGGCGGCCCCGCGAAGCTGGGTCTCGACGGACCGTCCCGGGTCGACGGCGTGATCGACGCGGCGGGCACCTCCACCGTGCGCGGCGACTGGTCGAAGACGATCGCCGAAGCGCTCTCGCTCTACGTCAAGCAGCGCATGGCCGATCAGGGCAAGCCGATCGATTCGGCCCACCAGGGCGATCTCGACGCCATCGTCAACAACGAGCTATCGGGTTTCGACTCCTATCTCGTCCTCTTCGTGGACCAGACGACCGGTATTCCCGGCCGGCGCGCCGGTGCCAGCGGCGGCTACTTCGACCTGAGCGTTCCCGGCAGCGGCACTTACGTCTACCAGAAGCAGCTCCAGGCGCGGCTCATGCTCGGCGAGGGCGCCGAGCCATGGCAGACCTGGGCCCACGAGCTCGGCCACAACCTCGGCTTTTGGGATTTGTACTGGAAGCCGGACTACGACACGCACTACGACCAGACGAACGACGCGCTCCACACCTGGAGCATCATGGCGGCGAGCTCGGTCGCGGACCACCCGGAGTCGTGGCACAAGCACAACATCGGCTGGATCACGAACTTCTCCGAGGTCGTGGCGCCCCCGATGGGAGCCACCGAGACACACACGTTCACGCTCGTCCCGCTGGAGAGGAAGTTCTCGGACTATCCGGGTTTCGGCAGCAGCTCCGAGCCCGCCGCCCAGCTCGTGCGTATCAAGCTCTCGGCCCAGCACTGGGTGCACCTCGAGAACCGGCAGCCGGGAGCGACGTTCTCCCAGCGGCTGCCGGACGACGTGTTCGGCTGGTCGCCGGCGAACGCCGGCGGTGAAGCAGGTGGCCTCCTCGTGACCGACACGGTGGATCCGAACGCGCCGTTCTTCTATCGGCCGGCCGTGACGGTCCTGAATCCCGACGGCTCGGGTGCCCCGCCCGCCGGCACCGCGCTGCAGGCGCGCGGGATGAAGGACGGCGATTCGCTGGAGCTGAAGAACGCCTATCCGGCCTACGACGGGATCAAGATCGCGGTCGTCGGCAAGGTGCCGGGCCCGGCCGGTAAGCCCGAAGCGCTCAAGGTCGCGGTCACACGGGGCCCGGGGGACTTCCTCGATCTCGAGATCCGGCCGTGGCACGCGCCGGACGTCTACGCGACACCCGACATCTGGATCGACTGGGCGGGCAACGGCAGCGAGGACTACCCGACGACTGACCCTCCGCTCGGAAGCGGCGACCAGGTCCACTGGGATCCGGACGGCAAAGTCGCGAACACCGTCAAGGTGCGCGTCCACAACAACGGCACGATCCTGGGGAAGGGCGTCGTCGTACGAGCTTTTCACAACGAGCCCATCGGGATGGGCGACCACGGCACGTTCCAGCCGTTCCCGAACTCGGCGCCGCAGGACATCCCGGCGGGAGAGTTCCGCGACTTCGCGTTCGAGTGGAAGCCGACGGCAAGCGGCCATACCTGCATCCGGGCCGACATCTTCACGCACGACTCCGCGCTCGGGGACCTCGACCCGACCAACAACAGCGCGCAGGAGAACATCACGGACTTCTTCCCGACCGCGGGGAGCCCCTACACGCCGGTCGCCTTCGACTTCAAGCTCACGAACGGCTACGACCATCCCGTCGAGGCGGAGCTGATCCCGTCCGGCCTCGCCGACGGGATGGACCTCGAAGTCGAGACGCGGTACGTGAAGCTCGGTCCGAAGGAGGAGCGGAAGCTCAAGGGGCGGCTCTACGTGGACGAGACCAAGATCCCGCCGGGGCCGAAGGCGCGCCGCAAGTGCGATTACCGGTTCAACCTTCACGCATTCCAGAGGACTCCCGATTCGATCCTCCCCTTCGGCGGCGTGACGGTGAACGTCACGCCGAGCTTCGGCTCGAGGCTCGTTTTCCGGGAGATCAAGCGCGCGACCGAAGGCGGAGTCTCGATCACGCACGTGAGCGGCCGCCTCGACGGGCCGTTCAACTCCGGACAGACCGTGGACGTCGCGGTGGTCGGCCCCGACGGTGTTTCCTACGGGGGAACCGCCGTGACTGGGGGAGGCGGCGGCTTCTCGATTCAGGTGAAGGGAGTCCCGCCGGGACCCGCGCGCGTGATGCTGTATTACTTCGGCCCGGACATGACGGCCTCGTCGGCCGGGCCCAGGATCGTGACGATTTCGTGAGGGGGCCGCCCCGAAGGGCGCCTAAGGGTCCTTCGGGGCGGCCGTCGCCGGGGCGGGTCCCGCGGTCTCCGGAGGCTTGACGCGCGCCTGCCAGCCTTCCGGCAGGATGAGGACGACCTCTCCGGGCTTCACGAGGTTCAGCACCTCGCGGGCCGTCTTCTCGACGGCCTTCGGGTCGCTCTTGAGCGCCGCGACCTCGGCTTCGAGCTTCCGGTTCTCCTCGTCGAGCTGCGCGACCTCGTCGTGCATCTTCGCGAGCTGGAGGCGCTGACGCCTCACCTGAAGCAGGCCGTGCTCGTTCACGAGGAAGAATCCGAAGACGAGCACCGAGAAGAGAAGAGAGACCGCGACGTAGGACGCGGGCTTCACGTGCGGGACATCGGGGCGCGCGCCGGAAGCCGGCGCCGGGGTCTCGGGCGCGAGCTCGGGCAAGGGGCGCGGCTCCTCCCGCCGCGTCGACGCGGGCAGCCGCTTCACCCCGACGATCCGGGGCGGACCCTCACCGCCGACGATTCGCTCGAACCGCACGGGACATTTTCGCGCGAAACGAGCGCACGCGTCAGCCTTTCTTCGCGGCGAGTCCCGGATAGATGCCGGTCTCGGCGAGATCCTCCTCGATGCGCAGGAGACGGTTGTACTTCGCGACGCGCTCGGACCGGCAGAGAGAGCCCGTTTTGATGAAGCCGGCGTTCACCGCGACCGCGAGGTCGGCGATCGTCGTGTCCTCCGTTTCGCCCGAGCGGTGGGAGATGACCGTCACGTACCGCGCGGTCTGCGCGATCCGCACGGCTTCGAGCGTCTCGGTGATCGTGCCGATCTGGTTCAGCTTCACGAGGAGGCCGTTCGCGATGCCATCCGCGATTCCCTGTTTCAGGATCTTCGGGTTCGTCACGAAGTTGTCGTCGCCGATGAGGTGGATCTTCGCCCCGAGCTTCTGCGTCAGGAGCTTCCAGCCCGTCTTGTCACCCTCGGCGCACCCGTCTTCGATCGAGAGGATCGGGTACTCCGCCACGAGCCCCTCGTAGAAGGACACGATCTCGGCGGGAGAAAGGTTCTTTCCCTCGAGGGCGTACGCGCCCTTGTCGAAGAACTCGCTCGCCGCGCAGTCGAGCGCGAGGAAGACGTTTTCGCCGGGCTTGTAGCCGGCCTTCCCGATCGCATCGACGAGGAGGTCGAGCGTCGCGCGCGTGGATTCGATACTTGGAGCGAAACCGCCCTCGTCCCCGACGCCCGTCGCGAGGCCCTTGCCCTTGAGGATTCCCTTCAGCGTGTGGAAGATCTCGGCCCCCGCGCGGAGCGCCTCGCGAAAGGACCTGAATCCCGCTGGCACGAGCATGAATTCCTGGATGTCGAGCGGGTTGTCGGCGTGCGCGCCGCCGTTCACGACGTTCATCATCGGGACGGGCAGCGTCACGGCCCCCGTGCCGCCGAGGTAGCGGAAGAGAGGAAGCGCGGAAGCGCCCGCCGCGGCCCGGCAAACCGCCATCGAGACTCCGAGGATCGCGTTTGCGCCGAGGTTCGTCTTCGCCTCGGTGCCGTCGAGGTCGATCATGAGGCGGTCCACTTCGGCCTGCTGACGCGCGTCCATGTCGACGACCTCGGGGGCGATCGTCTCGTTCACGTTCTTGACGGCCGAAAGCACGCCTTTGCCCGAGAAGCGCTTCTTGTCGCCGTCGCGCAACTCCAGCGCTTCGCGCGAGCCGGTGGAGGCCCCGGACGGCACGCCGGCGCGCCCCGACGCCCCGCCTTCGAGCAGGCACTCGACCTCCACGGTCGGGTTTCCGCGGGAGTCGAGGATCTCGCGGGCGTGGATGGATTCGATGGAATACATGCTGGCTCCTCGCTGGCACTACCCGTTCAAAACATACTTCTTCGCAGCGTCCAGAAGTCTCTCGGTCTCGTTCATGTCCGCCGACTCCGCATAAATCCTCACGACCGGCTCCGTCCCCGACGGTCGGAAAAGGATCCAGCGGCCATCTCCCAGCAGGAGCTTCTGTCCGTCTGTCCGGTCGATCGACTGCACCTTCAGCCCGGCGAAGGTGTCCGGGTTCTCGGCAAGCCTCTTTTTCATCGCGGCGGCGAGAGCGGAATCGAGGCGCGCGTCCGCGCGTCTCGGGTGAAACGAGCCGACGCGCCGGAAGAGCTTCGAAAGGAGGGCCGAAAGCCTCTCGCCGGTCGTGGCCACGACCTCGGCGAGGAGAAGCCCCGCGAGGAGCCCGTCCTTTTCCGGAACGTGACCCGCCATCGTGAAGCCGGCGGACTCCTCGCCCCCGAGCGCGATCGCGTCCTTCAGGAGGAGCTCGCCGATGTACTTGAAGCCGACGGGCGTCTCGAAGACGGGGGCGCCGTAGGCCTTCGCGACGGCGTCGAGGCCGTGCGTCGTCGCGACCGAGCGCGCGA
Organism: Thermoanaerobaculia bacterium; assembly: GCA_963719225.1. Taxonomy (GTDB): domain Bacteria; phylum Acidobacteriota; class Thermoanaerobaculia; order UBA5066; family UBA5066; genus Fen-183. The sequence goes on from CAVRAY010000001.1 coordinate 133,954, forward strand.
CGCCGCGGGCGTCGTCCGGCTTGCGGCGAGAGAGCAGGAGATCGGCGAGGAGCATGAGGCACAGGTTCGGATCGACGTACCGGCCGTCGGCGTCGAGGACGCCGAAACGGTCCGCATCCCCGTCCGTCGCGAGGCCGAGATGGCGCTTTCCGGAGACGACCACCCCCTGGAGCGCGCCGAGGTTCTTCTCGTCGCACTGCGGCGAGAGGCCGCCGAAGTACGGGTCGCGATGCCCGTTGATGAGCTCGACGTCGACTCCCGCCTCCCGGAGAAAAGCGTCGAGATACCCGCGCGACGTGCCGAAGCGCGGGTCGACGGCCACGCGGAGGTTCGCTTTCCGTAGCGCCGCGGTGTCCACGAACGTCGCGAGCCGCTCGAGGTAGGGTCCGCGCGGATCGATGGCGTCGGCCGAAGCCGGCGGCGCGGATTCCGCGTCGGCCTCCGAGGTCTTCGCGATCTCGGCCTCGATCTTCGCCGTGACGTCGGGGAGCGCCGGCGCGCCGTCGGCCGTCGAGAACTTGATGCCGTTGAACTCGGGCGGATTGTGCGAGGCGGTGAAGTTCACGCCGCCCGCGGCGCCGAGGCGCCGGATCGTGAACGCGACCGTGGGCGTCGGGACGTCCCGATCGGCGCGGAGGGGGCGGACGCCTTCCCTCACGAGAACGCGAGACGCCTCGTCCACGAACCTCTCGTTCAAAAAACGCGTGTCCGACGCGAGGACCAGGCTCGGAGAAACCACGCCCGACGCGGTCGTGACCCGTGCGATCGCCGTCACGACGCGCCGCGCGTTCGGGAACGTGAACTCTTCCCCGAGAACGGCCCGCCAGCCGGATGTGCCGAAGCGGATCATCAGGCCGTAGGATTCTACGGTGCCGCGGATTCACGTCCTCGATCGGAGGTCCCCGTGGGCCGTGGCCCTGCTGGCCGCGGCATGCACCTCGGCGCCGCGCCCCCGCGAGACGCCCATCCCGACGGTGCGCCGGGGCCCGGAGCGCTCAGCGACGACGTACGAGGAGCACTATCCGAAGGCCAAGGCCCGGCTCCTCGCACGCCTGAACGAGGAGAGGCGGGCCGCGGGCGCGCCGCCCGTCGCGTACGATCTTTTCGCCGCCCGCGTCGGCGACGCGTTCTGTCTCGACACGGCGAGGACGCGCTCCACCGGTCACTGGGACACGGCCGGCCGGCCGCCTTATCTTCGCTGGGGCCTCGCGGGCGGCGTGGACTATCACGCCGAGAACCTCGGCTCGCTCACGCGCGTGGGAGCGGACGTCGACGAGGCCGAGGTGCCCGCGCTCCTTCTCGACGCGCACGAAAGGATGATGGCCGAGCGCCCGCCCGACGATGGCCACCGCCGCACGGTTCTCGACCCGGCATGGACGCACGTGGGCATCGGCGCCGCAACCGTCGGCGGCGAGTTCCGCATGGCCGAGGAGTTCAGCCGGCATGTCGTCGAATGGGTCGAGGTGCCGGCCGGGCCGCTTCCCGCCGGCACGCGTGCATCCTTCGCCGTGAAGCTGCCCGCGGGATGGTCGCTCGCCTCGATCGAAGTCGGATTCGAGCCGCCCGCGCGGCCGATGTCCCGCGCGGAGATCGCCCGGCGCGGGTCGTACGCGTATCCCGGCGTCTCTCAGAGCTTCCTCGCCCGCGCGCCCGCGAATTTCCAGTATCCGGACGGCTCGCGCGGCGAGGTCGGCCTCCTGCAAAGCCTGGCTCGGGTCGACATCCCGCTTCTGTCGGGCGCGGGCAATTACTACGTCTTCGTCTACGCGGCCCCGGGCTCGGTCGCGAGGCGCAGGCTCTCGCCCCTCACGGCGGCGTTGATCCAGGCCAAGTAACCCGAAGGGGGCCCGGGGGAAACAAGGATTGTTTCCCCCGGCTAGACTCCCATCCGAATGACCGAGTTCACCGAGACAGAAGCACGACGGCTCGCACCTTTCTTCACGAACGTCGACGCGCCCGTCTTCGGCCTGAAGCTCCCGCAGGAAGTCGCGGGAGCGCTCTTCTCGCGCTACAGCCGGACCGCGAAGAGCCTGAGGCGCGTCTTCCTCGACGAGTTCGTCGGGGAGCAGGGCCTGGCCGAAGGGCTCCTCGGCGGGGGCGCCGTGGACGACGGCGAGGCGCTGCAAAAGGCGCGTGCCTTCTACGACCGCGTGCTCGTGGGCTACGGCGACGACTCCGTCGCGCAGCTCGGCGGCGCGCATCTCGCGGTCGAGTGCGTCTCGAACGTGGCCGCGCAGGTGCTGGAGGACGCCCGCATCGGAATCGCGTTCCTCGAGAAGTCCACGCGGTACGTCCGGTTCGACCAGCGTGACGGGTCCGGGGACTTCCTCTGGTTCCGCGAGCCGTCCCTCATGGCCTCCCGGCACCGCGACGCTTACGTCGCGCTCATGGACCGCCTCTTCACGACGTACGCGGCGCAGATCGATCCGATGATCGCCCACATCGAGCGCGTCCTCCCGATCGAGTCAGTGGCCGTGCGCCACCCGAAGACGGGCGAGCCGCTGGACTGGGTGGACGTGAAACGCGACGAGGAGCTCCTCAAGGCGGCGCGGCGCGCGTACGGGGCGACGGTCCGGGCGCACGCCTGCGACGTCATGCGGAGCTATCTGCCCGCGGCCACGCTCACGAATCTCGGCATCTTCGCGACGGGACAGGCCTTCGAGCATCTCCTGAACCGGCTCCACTCCCACCCCGCGGGCGAGTGCCGCGCGCTCGCCTCCACGATGCGCGGCGAGCTCGACCTCCTGATCCCGTCCTTCGTGAAGCGGTCGGCGAAGAGCGCGTGGCGGGAAGGGCTGCGCCTCAACGCCGCGGCGGCCGCGACACGCGCGCTTCCCTCCGGTGAGGTCGCGGCTCCGGGGGTGAGGCTCGTGGACTTCGATCCCGACGGGGAAGCGAAGGTCCTCGCGGCGCTCCTCTATCCCCACACGGACGTGCCGCTCGCCGACGTGCGCAGGCGCGTCGGGCGAATGAACGCGCTCGAGCGCGGCGCGCTTCTCTCGTCCCTCGCCGCGGGCCGGCGGAACCGGCGCGACAAGCCGCCTCGTGCGCTCGAGGAGGCCGCCTACACGTTCGACCTCCTCGGGAATCTAGGCATCTATCGCGATCTCCACCGTCACAGAATCCTCTCGCAGGAGCGCCAGCCGTTCACGACGGCGCACGGATACGACACGCCGCCCGAGATCCTGGAAGCCGGGCACGGGGCAGTCTTCGAATCGTGCCTGGCCCAGGCTCACGACCTTCACGAGGCCGTCAAACCGGAACATCCCGCCGAGGCGCCTTACGTCGTTCCGTTCGCGTTCCACGTGCGCTGGTACGTGACGCTGAACCTGCGGGAGGCCGTCCATCTCTGCGAGCTTCGTTCGATGCCGCAGGGGCACCCCGATTACCGGCTCGTCGTGCAGGAGATCTGGCGTCGCATCGAGGAGGTCCATCCGGCTCTCGCCGCCTGGGGTGGATTCGTGAACCGCGACACCTACCGCCTCGGCCGCCTTCAGTCCGAGATGCGCACGGAGTGGAAACGCGCGGGCGGCGCCTGAAGGATCACTCCGGCGCCGTCAACGCCTCGAGACCAGCGAGGATCGAGGCTGGGTCCTCGTCCGGGCGCGCGAGATAGACAGGCATCGCCCCGGGGATCTCGTGGTAGATCTCCATGAGGACCTCCGGAGCGTCCGTGACGACGGCGTCCATCCGCGCCGATCTGCCGAGACGCTCGAGAATCGCTTCCAGTCCCCGCTCCCCGAGAAACGTCGTCGTGGCCGGCGCGAGCGCGCGCAGCTCGTCGAGCAGTTGGTGCCGCTCGAGCGTCGCGACGAGAACGTGGAGCATGGATCGGGCTCCTCTCCGTTGCCTTGCAAACGGAAAGCCGCGGGCCGAGGATGACGGCAGGCGGCTCTCCTTGTCGTTGAAGCTTCCCGTGTACCTGGATTATCACGCGACGACGCCGGTCGATCCGCGCGTCTTCGAGGCGATGCGCCCGTACTTCTCGGAGCACTTCGGAAACGCCGCGTCCCAGAGCCACGTCTTCGGCTGGCGCGCCGACGCGGCCGTGACGAAAGCGCGCGAAGAGCTCGCGGCGCTCGTCGGCGCGAACCCCCGCGAGATCGTTTTCACGTCGGGAGCCACCGAGTCGAACAACCTCGCGATTCTCGGCGCGGCCCGGATGCGCCGTGCGCCGAACGCCCACGTGGTCACGTCCGCGATCGAGCACCGCGCCGTTCTCGACCCCTGCCGCCGCCTCGAGTCCGAGGGGTTCGCGGTGACGTATCTCGCGCCGGACGCGCACGGCACGACGAGCGCCCCGGCCGTGGCCGAGGCCCTCACGGAGCGCACGGTCCTCGTGTCGATCATGGCGGCGAACAACGAGATCGGCACTCTCAATCCCGTGGGGGAGATCGCGCGCGTCTGCAAAGAGCGGGGAATCCTCTTTCACGCGGACGCGGCCCAGGCTCTCGGCAAGATCCCGCTCGACGTCCACGCGCTCGGCCTCGATCTCGTCTCTTTCTCGGCGCACAAGGTCTGCGGACCGAAAGGGGTGGGCGCGCTCTTCGTCCGGGCGGTGAACCCGCGCGTGCGGCTGGACCCGATCGTCTTCGGCGGCGGGCACGAGCGCGGCCTCAGGTCCGGGACGCTCGACGTGCCGGGCATCGTGGGCTTCGGCGCCGCGGCCGGGATCGTGAGGCAGGAAGGGGAGGGCGAGTCGCGCCGCGTGGCGGCGCTCAGGGATCGTCTCCTGGAGCGGCTTTCCGCGCGCGTCGCGGGTCTCTCCCGGAACGGCAACCCGTCCGCCTGCCACCCCGGGAATCTGAACGTGACGATCCCGGATGCGCCCGCGGACGCCGTCATGGCCGAGGCCCGCGACCTCGCGGTCTCGTCGGGCTCGGCGTGCACTTCGGCGGAAGCCGCACCGAGCCACGTCCTCCTCGCGCTCGGCCGGACACGCGCCGAAGCGGAGGCGTCGATTCGCTTCGGCCTCGGCCGTTTCACGACCGAGGAAGAAATCGACTGGGCGGCGGACGAGCTCACGCGTGCGGTCGCGAAGGTGCGGACGAGACAGCCCCGGTGAGACGCTTCTGTCTTCTCGTCGCTCTTCTTTCCGGAGGCGCGGTCCTCGCGCAGCCGGTGGCCCCGGCCGCTTCCCCGGCGCCCTCCCCGGCCTTCGCCGTCCTGCCGCCCGCGCCGGCGGCTTTCGTCACGGACGAAGCGGAGCTCTTCACGCCCGAGTCGCGCGATCGCATCGCGGCGCGGCTCGCGAAGGTCAAGGACTTCGCGTCGTTCGTGAAGATCTACGTGTACACGCTTCGGAGCGCGAATGGCATGCCCGTGACGGACGCGATGCAGGAGCTGTATCGCCGCTGGAAGATGCGGGATCGCGAGATGTACGACGGCCTCGCGACGATCTTCCTCCTCGGCGAGGAGCGGCAGGCGCGCGTGATGCTGGGTCAGGGTGCGCCTCCCGGCCTCGAAGGGGCGATGCCGGGCATCGGCGGCGACCTTTCGGCAGTCCTCGCGCCAGGCGCTGCGCCGCCGGACGAAGCCGCGCTCCTCCGCGTCATCGGCCGGATCCAGGAGAGCCTCCGCGGCCCGACGACGTGGCTCGACTCGCCGCCGGTTCCGGAAGATCCAGGCGGGAGCGTCTACGGCAACCCGACGTTCGAGGAGGCGCAGCTGCGCGCGCTCGTCGAGGCCGTGGAGCGCGCGTCGAGGATCTCCCCGCATCCTGTCGTCCTCGTCTTCAACCCGGCTAAGGGCATGGACACTCCTCTCGAGCGCGCGAACAAGCTCGAGAAGGCGTGGCCGGGCCGGATCCTGCTGGCCGTCTTCACGCAGGAGGCGTCCGTCATCGTCGCGATCCCCGACGATGTGAAGGACAGGTTCACCGACGAGCAGAAGCGCCGCATCGGGTACGAGGTCGATCGCGCGATGACGCGCGGGACGCTCGTCCGCACGCTCGCGCGCGTCACGGGCGAGATGGGCGCCATCGCCGCGGGACACGCGCCGACGCGCTGGGTCGAATGGAAGCATCCGTTCCAGGCGCTCGCGGGAGGGCAGGACGAAGCCCCTCTGCCACCTCCTCTCGCGCTCGGCATTGGAATCGCGGCTCTCTCCCTCGCGCTCTGGGTTTTCTATTCGCTCGTCACGAACCCGAAGATCGTCCTCACGGTCATCGCGATCGATCTCGTCGACGGGTTGATCGGAGGCGCCCTCGACGGCGTCGGCGCAGGAGGGGGCGGCGGGAGCGGGTTCTCGGGAGGCGGCGGGAGCTCCGGTGGCGGCGGCGCCACCGGAAGTTGGTAGGAGGCGCGGGTGTTGCCGTTCAGCGCGCATCGAAGATTCCTGAAGCGGGTCGACGACGCGTCTCTCGAAGGGGCGATCCGCGAGGCCACCCGCGGCACCACGGGCACGATCCGCGTGGCGGTGCTGCCGCGGTTCCGGGGCTCGATCTTCAAAGTGGGCGCGCTCCTCGCAGAGCGCCTGAAGATGACCGCCCGCCCGGAGCGCAACGGCATCCTGATCGTCGTCGACCCCGCGCACCGGAGGTTCCTCGTCTGGGGCGACACGGCGGTCCACGAGCGGCTCGGGGCGGGCTTCTTCAAGCAGGCGGCGGACTCCATCTCCGAGCTCTTCCGGAAGGGCGACTTCACGGGCGGCCTCAGACACGGGATCGAGACGGTGGGCCGGGCGCTCGCCGAGAGCTTTCCCCGAAGGCCGGACGTCTAGAATATCGCGGAGTCCGTGTCGAAACGCACCGTCACCCTCGCGGCGGGAGTCGCGGCGCTCCTCGCACTTCTGGCCGCGAACACCGGGGGCCGGGCGCAGGCGCCGGCGGGGCGCGCCACCGGCGACGTGCGCGTGACGGTGATGGTTCTCGGGCCCGACCGCCGGCCGTCCCCCGCGCCGCAGGCGATCGTCTGGATCTCCGAGGGATTGAAGGCGAGCTCCGCGCCGTCGCCGCCCGTCCACCCGCGGATCGCATCCAAGAGCAAACGCTTCGAGCCGCGGATCACGGCGGTGCCCGCCGGCACGACGGTCGACTTCCCGAACCTGGACGGCATCTTCCACAACGTCTTCAGTCTTTCGCCGGCCGCGAAGTTCGATCTCGGCCTCTACCGCAACGGCGCGTCGCGCGCGATGACGTTCGACAATCCCGGGCTCGTCCGCGTCTATTGCAACATCCACCCGCAGATGGCCGCGTATCTCATGGTGATCGACGGAACGATCTGGGCGCAGACCGGCTCGGACGGAGTCGCCCTGCTCTCGAAAGTTCCGGCGGGGCGCGCCGCCGTCCGCGCGTGGGACGAGAGGGGGGGCGATTACCAGGGGAACGTCGACGTGACGCCGGGGAAGACGGCTCCTCTCGCGATCGCGCTCGACGGATCGGGCTGGCGGGAGACGCCGCACACGAACAAGTACGGAAAGAAATATCCTCCCCCGGACGACGATGCGAACCGGTACTGACCATTCGATCTCGGGAGAGGCGACGCGCGTCACGAGGACCGACGAGCTGAAGCCGCCTCCGTCCCCGACTCCCGTCGCGTCGCATCGCGCGCGGCGGGGACCGGGTCTCGCGACGAAATTCTCCGTTGCGGCCGCCCTCCTCGTCCTCCTCACACTCGGGGGAGCCGTCGCGGTGGGGACGTGGCGCGCGAACGAAGTCGCCGAGAAGAGCATCCGGGAAAGCCTGGCCGCGGTGCCGGGGATCTTCGGTGCCTACCAGGGGAGCAACGAAGACGCGCTGCGCCGGCAGGCGTCGAGCGTGGCGGAAGAATCTGGCACGAAGGGCCTCTTCGACGAGAAGGACGCGAAGACTCTCCATGTCTGGACTCACGACAAGGCCGAGATCCTCAGTGCGCGGACGGTTTTCCTCTTCGACGCGAATGGTGTCCTCCTCGACCGCAACGACCAGGCGATCACCGACGAGAACCGGCCGTCCTTCGCGAAGGTGAAGTGGGTGGCGGATGCGCTCCTCGGCGTCCCGGCGACGGCCGTCATCCGCGAAGGCAAGGTCCTGGCCGTCGTGGCGGCCGTCCCCGTCCTCGCCGGCGACATGTCGGTGGGCGAGGGGCGCCTCCGCGGCGTCCTCGCGGTCGCGGCGCCGCTCGACGAGAAACGCGCGAAGACGTTGCGTGGAATCACGAACGGCCAGACCGGCTTCCTCGCGAACACGGCGAAACGAGGCGAGCCTCCGCATGTCGAGCTCTCATCCGCCACGGAGGGATTCCGCGGAGATCTCCTCGTCCCGGCGCTTGCCGCTGACAGCGCCGCCGTGGATTTGCTCTTTCGGCAGGGACAGGCGGTCGGTCCGCTCGAAGTCAAGGTGGCGGGAGACCGCCGCATCCTCGCGGCCGTGCCGCTCAAGAGCGCCACGGACGAAACGCTCGGAGCCTTCGTCGTCTCGCGCTCGCGCGACGAGGAGACGGCCGCGTTCCGTCGGATCCGCGACACGCTCCTCCTCGTGGGAGGACTGGCCCTCCTGCTCGCCCTCCCGATCTCCTTCGCCATGGGCCGGCGCATCGCGGGTCCCCTTACGCTGCTTGCGAAGGGCGCGGCCGAGATCCGCGAAGGGAATCTCGAAGTGAAGCTGCCGGAGGCGGGCGGCGACGAGGTCGGCGCGCTCGCCCGCGCGTTCCACGCCCTCGTCGGCGAGCTGAAGGAGAAGGCGGCGCTCGAGCAGATGCTGGCCGAAATGCGGCGGCCCGACACGAACGTGACGCGGGCGTCGACGCTCACGACGCAGGCGACGCCCGCCGCGCCCGACGCGGCCGCGCGCGCGTTCGCCGGGCCGCGCACGGGGACGGTCTTCGCGGGGCGCTACCAGATCCTCGGGACGCTCGGAAAAGGGGGCATGGGGACGGTCTACCGCGCCCTCGATCGCGAGCTCGACGACGAGGTCGCCGTCAAGGTCCTTCTGCCCGAGGCCTTCGACGAGGGCAACACGATCGGCGTGACGCTCAAGCAGGAGATCCGGCTCGCGCGCAAGATCACGCACCGCAACGTCGTGCGCACGCACGACCTCGGCGAGGCAGACGGCTTGAGATTCCTCACGATGGAATACGTGCCGGGCACGACGCTACGCGACATCCTCGACCGGAAGGGCGCGATCGCTCTTTCGCCCGGCCTTCAGATCGCGAAGCAGCTCTGTCGAGGGCTTTCGGCGGTTCACGAGGCGGGCATCATCCACCGCGACATCAAGCCTCCGAACATCATGGTTCTTCCGAACGGCCTCGTGAAGCTCATGGACTTCGGCATCGCGCGCACGGCCGAGGGGACCGATCCCGACGCGCAAGGCGACCGGACCGTCGGCACGCCGTACTACATGAGTCCCGAGCAGGCGGTCGGCCGCGGGCTCGACGTCAGGAGCGACATCTACTCGGTCGGCGTCGTCCTGTACGAGCTGTTCTCGGGGACGCGGCCCATCGAAGGCGCCAATCCGGGCGAGGTCATGCGCCGGCACGTGTCCTTCGAGCCGAAACCCGTGACGATGCTCCGGCCGGACCTGCCCGATCTGCTCGCGCGCGTCCTCATGGCATGCCTCGCGAAGAATCCGGCACAGCGCCCGCCCACGGCGAACGACCTCTACGGCGCGCTCCAGCGCGTCGCGGCCTGAGGGGAAGCGTGGCCAGGCGCGTTCTCAAGGACCGCCTCCTCTCGGGTGAGGTCGTGCATGGCCTCCTGTCCCCGAACGTCGAGCCGGATCTCGTCGAGACGGTCGGGCTCCTCGGCTTCGACCTCTACATCCTCGACACGGAGCACGGCACGGCGAGCCCTATCGAAGCCGCGGCGGTCGTGCGGGCGTGCGAAGGAGCTGGCCTCGCGCCTCTCGTGAGACCGCGCGGGCTCGACGCGAAGTTGATCCTGCAGTTCCTCGATGCGGGAATGACCGGGATCATGCTGCCGGGGGTCCGGGGCCCCGACGAGATCCTGCGGCTCGTGGAGGCGGCGAAATACGCGCCGGACGGCCTTCGCGGGCTCGCGGCCATGCGCGCGAACGGGTTTCTGCTCGGCGCCGAGAGCCAGGAAGCCTGGGTGGCGCGCGCGAACCGCGAGACGCTCGTGCTGCCCCAGATCGAAACGCGTGAGGCGCTGGAGCGAGTGGAGGACCTCGCGGCCGTGCCGGGCATCGACGGCTTCATCGTGGGCCCGCGCGACCTGGCGCTCGCGCTCGGCTTCCGGGACGGGCCGTCTCATCCCGAGATCGAGGCCGCGATCGATCGCGTCGTGGCCGTCGCGAAAAAGCGCGGCCTCGTCGTCGGCACGGTCGCGCCGACGGGCGCGCGCGCGAAGGACCTCGCGGCGCGGGGCGTCTCGATCCTCCTCCACTCCGTGACCGCGCTCCTGAAATCCGGAGCCGAGGCCTATTTCCGCGCGGCGCGGGGCTGATCATCGGCCCTCTCCACTGGCGGAGGGACCGACAAAGTGTCGGCGGGCGCCCCCGAACCAGCGCACCAGGAGGAGCGCGGCGAAGAGAAGCATCGTCCAGAGGACGAGCTCGTTCGGCGGCAGGCTGAAGACGACGGCGATGACGGCGATCCAGGCGAGGGCCACGGCGTTCAGGAGAGGACCGAAGCGGCCGAGGCTCCACGGCGCGGTTTCCTTCGTCGTGAACTCCCCGCGGCGGCGGAGGCGGTTTCGGACGTTGAGGAAGATCGGCAGACCGTACGCGAGATACAAGGCGATCGTGCTGATCGACGTCACGACCGAGAACGCCGCCGCGTAAAGACAGATCGCGACGGCCAGCGCGCTCGTGACGAGGATCGCGGGGACGGGAGTCTTCAGGCGGTGGTGTACCCGCCGGAGGAGACCGGAGCCCGGCATGCCGCCGTCGCGCGCGAACGCGTACCACATGCGCGCCATCGACGTGATCGAGGAAAGGCCGCAGAGCCACATCGCGCCCCCGATGACGACGGCGACGAGATTCGCGAGCGGACGCGGCAGGTTGTGATCCACGATGAAGAGGACGGGGGTGGGGTCGGCCGCCGTCGTCGCGACGTCGCCGCCCGGGATGCACCAGGTCAACGCGAGAAGCAGGACGTAGCCGACGACCGCCGACACCGCGACCGAGAGAAAGACGCCCCAGGCCGAGTTGAGCCGCGCGAGGACGGTTTCCTCGGCCACGTGAGCCGAGGCGTCGTAGCCGGTGTACGTCCACTGCGCCTGGAGGAGGCCGAGGACGAACGCGAGGGCGAGCGGCGCCGCGGCGTAGAGATCCGCGAGAGAAGGGAAGAGCGCGAAAAGGGGAGACGGCAAAGCGTGGTCTCCGACGACGAGCGCGGGAGCGACGCGTCCCCCGCCGACGTCGGTGGACGACAGCGCGAGCGGAGACGACGCCGGCTTGAACTCGAAAAGGAAGGCCGCCGGGTTGTGCGTCCCGAGAAAAACCAGGAGGCCGACGATGACGGCTCCTCCCGCGATGTGCCACCACACGCTGAAATCGTTGAGGCGCGCGGTCAGCCTGATGCCGAAGACGTTGATCAGGACCTGCGGCACCATGATCAGGACCATCACGAAGATCTGGAAGCCCCAGCCGGTGATGGCTCCGAAGAAAGGCAACTTGGTATCGGCGGGGAGGCCGAGGAGACGCGCGGCCGTCCCGATGAGGTAGATCGCCGCCGCGATGTCGATGCCCGCCGTGATCGTGACCTGCCCGACCATGTTCAGCCAAGCGGTGGTCCACGCCCAGCCGCGTCCGCCGAGGCGGAAAGCCCAGAAGTAGAGGCCGCCCGCGGTGGGATACGCCGAGGCGAGCTCGGCCATGCTCGCGGCCACGGCGAGGGTGAAGAGGCTGACGATGGGCCAGCCGACGGTGTTGATCACGGGACCCGCGAGCTTCAGGCCGTAACCGTAGAGGAGGACGGCCCCCGTCAAGACCGAGATGATCGAGAAGCTGATCGCGAAGTTCGAAAAGCCGCCCATCTCGCGGAGGAGCTGCTGCGTGTAGCCGAGCCGGCGCAGCTCCTCCTCGTCGCGCCGGATCTGCTCCTCGCGCGTCGCGGTCGCCATAGCCCGGCTATTCGGGGGTCACGTACGCGGCCGTGATACCGCCGTCCACGGTGAACGTCGCGCCGTTGACGTACGAGGACTCGTCCGAGGCGAGGAAGAGGGCGGCCTGAGCGATCTCCTTCGCCTGGGCGAGGCGGCCGGGCGGAATGTGGACGAGCCGCCTTTGCCGCCTCACCGGGTCGGAGAGGAGCTCCTTCAGCAGCGGCGTGTCCACCGGCCCAGGACAAAGCGCGTTCGCGCGGATGTGCTTGCGCGCGAACTCCACGGCGATCTCGCGCGTCATGGAAAGCACCCCGCCCTTGCTCGCGGTGTAGGCGATCTGCGGGGTGGCCGCGCCCATCAACGCGACGAACGACGCCGTGTTGATGATGCTGCCGCCGCCGGCGCGCAACATCGCGGGGATCGCGTACTTGCACCCGAGAAAAACGCCCTTGAGGTTCACGCGCATGACGAGATCCCAGGTCTCCTCGTCCGTGTCCACGACCGAGTTGTCCTTCGCGGGAAAGATCCCCGCGTTGTTGAAGATGACGTCGAGCCGGCCGTACGTCTTCTCGGCGGCCGCCACCATCGCCTCCGCGTCGCCGGCGGCGGACACGTTCGCATGTACGAAGAGCGCCAGACCGCCCTCGGCGCGGATCTCCTCCACGGTCTTGCGCCCGGCGTCGTCGCTCACCTCCGCGACCACGACCTTCGCGCCTTCGCGCGCGAAGAGGAGCGCCGCCTCCTTCCCGATGCCGCTCCCGGCTCCCGTGATCAGCGTGACCTTCTCGTTCAGCCGGAGACTCATGTCACCCTCTTTCGAAAAAGCGCGCCCGCTCCCAGCTCGTCACGATCTCGTCGAACTTGCGCTGCTCGGTCTTCAGGAAATGGAGATAGTGCTGGACGACGTCCTCGCCGAATGCCTCCTTCGCCATCGTGCTCTTCTCGAGACGGGCGATGGCGTCGCGCAGGTTTCCGGGCACGCGGGGCAGGGCCTTCGCGGCATAGACGTCGCCCTCGAAGATGGGCGGCGGCTCGAGCTTCTTCTCGATGCCGTCGAGGCCGGCCGCGAGCGTTGCGGCCCAGGCGACGTACGGGTTCGCGTCGGCTCCGGGAATGCGGCACTCGATGCGAAGGGCATCATCCTGTCCGACGACGCGAAAGCCGGCCGTCCGGTTGTCGAAGCTCCAGGCGATCGCCGTCGGCGCGAAGGACGCGCTCTGGAATCGCTTGTAGGAGTTGACGGACGGCGCCCAGAACGCCGCGAGCTCGCCCGCCGACGCGAGGATTCCGCCGAGGAAGTGGCGGAACGTCTCGCTCGAGGAAATCGGTCCGAGCTTTTCGATCTCCGGCGAAGAGCGCTCTTCGCGCCGGCGTCCCAGAGCGAGATGTGCTGGTGAAGGCCGCTCCCCGCGAACCGCTCGTCCCATTTCGCCATGAACGTCACGGCGAGCCCCTGGGCGTGCGCGATCTCCTTCGCGGCGTGCTTGATCAGGACGTTGCGGTCGGCCTGCTCGAGGACCTCGCAGTACTCGACGTTGATCTCCTGCTGCCCCGGGCCCCACTCGCCCTTGCTTCCTTCCATGGGAATCCCGCTCTTCTCGAGCGCGCGCACGACCTCGCCGACGACGAGATCCTCCTTCGTGCCCTGGAGCACGTGGTAATCCTCGACATAGCTCGCCGAACGGGACGAGGCCGTGCCAGTTCTTCTCCCTTGCGGAGTCGTACGTCTCCCTGAAGAGATAGAGCTCGAGCTCCGCCCCGCCTTTCGCCACGAAGCCCATGCTGGCCGCTCGCTCGACCTGCCGGCGCAGGATCCGGCGCGGGGCGACCTCGATGGGCTCGCCGCCGGGCTCGGAGACGAGATCGCAGAGGACGAGCGCGGTCTTGTCGAGCCAGGCCGCGCGGCGAAGCGTCGACCAGTCCGGGACGCCGCGGATGTCGCCGTAGCCCGTCTCCCAGCTGGTGAACGCGTAACCCGGGACCGGGTCCATCTCCATGTCGCATCCGAGGAGGTAGTCGCAGGCGTGCCATCCGTGGGCGGCGACGCTCTTCTCGAAGAAGCGCGCGGTCAGCCGCTTCCCCATGAGACGGCCGTACCAGTCGGGAAAGACGGCGAGCACCGTCTCGATCTCTCCCTGGATCAACCAGGTGAATGAGCTCTTCGCGCGTCAGACGTCCCATGCGCTCATTCCTCGCTGAAGAAGACGCGTCTTCGTCTCGGTGTAGTGCTCGAGGGCCGCCATGCCGAGCTCGCGCCCGAGGCCGCTCTGCTTCACGCCTCCGAACGGCGCCTCGAGGAAGACGCTGCGGCTGCTGTTGACGGAAAGGACGCCGGTCTCGACGGCGCGGGCGACGCGCAGGGCCCGGCCGAGGTCGCGCGTGAAGAGCGAGCCGGAAAGGCCGTAAGGCGAGCGTTCGCGAGGCGGACGGCCTCCGTCTTCGTCCTCGAAAGGGATCACGCAGACGACGGGGCCGAAGATCTCCTCCCGGGCCACGCGCATGTCGTTCTTCACGTCGGCGAAGACGAGCCGGAGTGAGGTAGCTGCCCCGGCGCGAGAGCGGGATCCTGGGAACTTCGCCCCCGCACAGACGCTTCGCGCCCTCGCGCTCGCCGATCGAAACGTAGCCGCGCACCTTTTCACGCTGTGCGGGCGTGACGAGCGGGCCCATCTCGGTTCGCGCCTCGAGCGGGTTTCCGACCCGGATCGCGCGCGTCTTCTCCGCGAGGTCGGCGACGACACGGTCGTAGATTTTCCGCTGGACGAGGAAGCGCGAGCGCGCGCAACAGTCCTGGCCGGCGTTGTCGAAAGCGCTCCAGAGGGCGGATCCGAGGCAACCGTCGAGGTCGGCGTCCTCGAAGATGAGGCACGCGGACTTTCCGCCCAGCTCGAGAGAGACGCGTTTGATGCCGTCGGCGGCGAGGCGCATGACGCTCTCGTCCCGCCTCGGTCGAGCCCGTGAAGGAGACTTTCCTCACGAGGGGATGCGACACGAGAGCCGCGCCGACGGTCTCGCCGGGCCCGGGCAGGACGCTGGAGCGCTCCGGGAGGCACCCCCGCTTCCAGCGCGAGCTCGCCGAGCCGGAGCGCGGAAAGAGGCGTGTCGCTCGCGGGCTTGAGCAGGACCGTATTGCCCATCGCGAGCGCGGGCGCGATCTTCCACGTCGCGATCGCGAACGGGAAGTTCCACGGCACGATCAGGGCGCAGACGCCGAGCGGCTCGCGAAAGGTCAGGCTCGTGCCGGCGGCGGAGACGGGGAGGGTCTGGCCCGCGAACTTCGTCGCGGCGCCCGCGTAATACTCGAAGCAATCGGCGCCGAGCAGGATCTCGCCGCGCGCCGAAGCCAGCGGCTTGCCGACGTTGCGGCTTTCAAGGAGGGCGAGCGCGTCCGCGTGTTCGCGCGCACGAGCGCCGCGAGGCGGAACAGGGCGGCTGCGCGATCCTTCGGGGTCCGGCGGCGCCAGTCGCTCCGGAACGTCGCGTCCGCGAGCCGCGCGGCGCGGTCGACGTCCTCGGGCGCGGCCTCGGCGACGGAAGCGATCTCCTCGCCGGTCGCGGGATCGTGCACGAGCCGCCGTGCTCCCGCCGCGCCCTCGGTCCTCTCCCCGTCGAGGCAAAGGCCGGCAAACGGTGGGCCGGGGGGAGCGGCGGCCGCCATCCCGCGGAGCTTACCGCCGGACGGCTAAGTGGCGGTTCATCCAGTCAGAGGCCGAGAATTCTCAGGAGGCGTGCGGTGGGGTAGGCGATGAGAGGGAGCTCCTCGAAGTCGCGATCGTTGGACCAGATCGGAATTCCGAGCTTCAGAGCGAGCGCTGCCAAGGGGATATCGCTGGGATCGCGGTGTCCGAGATAGCTACGCGCTTCGGTGATGTGGCTTCGGTAATACGACTCGGGCACGACCTCGACTGGCAGCGCGGCAAGCTGAGCGCTGACCGCGGGTCGAGTGAGGCGGTACCTGGCCGCAAGCACCGGTAGTTTCTCCTTGGTCTCGGCGAGAGTTACTTCGGTGGTGACGACCGAAAGGGCGTCGGAACGAAAGACCCGTCGGGCAGCGCCGTTGACGGCGGCCGAAAGCAGAACATTAGCGTCGGCCGCGATTTTTCCCGAGGGCCTGGATGTCACGTTCGATCTGCGCTTCGGTGATCCCGCGGGCTCGAAGCTGGCGCGCCAGGCGGGCGCTCGTCTTGCGGTAGAGCTTGCGGCGTTCGGCAATGGAGATGCTCTCGTCAGGATCGGGAAGGGGATGAAAAACGCCGAGGATCTTCCCTCGCGCCGTTACGAGGACGGACTCCGTCGTCTGCGAGCGCTGAGGCAGCTCGCTGAACGGCACCGTCTTCATCGGACGTAGCGTGGCGGCCTTCATGACTTTCCCCAAGGCTGAGTCTATCCCTCGGGAACTTGGCGCCCTATCAGTCTAAGAGACGAGACCGCGCCTTAAACCACTCCCGGTCAACACCCTCTTCATGCCTTTTCAGATAGGCGTCGCCCGCGGCCATCATTCCGACTTCCTTCGCGAGCTTCTTCACGTGTGCGTTTGCCCCGCTGTAAGCGAGTACCTGCAGTGCCCTGTCGCGGTCAGCAGCCGGTACACTCAGTGCGATCTCGACAATCTCGTCCTCGTGCCCCGAGATACCGATTCGAGCCACCGCGCCCCACGCGGTCAGACAACTGTTGCAAGGGGACTGCCGGAGAAGCCAGAGAACGTCTGGCAGGAATCGCTTGTCCGCCGGCGAGTGCCCGAGCTGCCTTAGAAGATCCCCTCCAAGCCGCCCAGACAGCGGATCCTCCTGCCGCAGGTCGATGCCCCCGCTCACCCCTTTAAGGTTGGCAGTCCGCCGAATCAGGTCTCGGACGAATCGGACGCCATCATCGCCGCCACTTCTCGAAAGCGCCACATTCACTGCGATCACGGAGCCGGCGTTCTTCTCTCGGGATAGCGCTTCCCGAAGAACTGGCTGCGCCTCCGTCAGACCAAAAAGGCCTATCGGCTCAACCGCACCCGAGTAGTAATCCGCCCGAAATAGTGAAGCGGCAACCGGGAAGTCGGCCGGTTGACGATATTCGGCCAGCGCCTCGATGAGATGCGTGCGCAGAGCGAGCCGCTGCCGTGCCGCGGCGTGTGCCGCCTCCGTCTCCCCTGTAGCTACCCTTAGGATTTCGCTGTGGCCGGCTTTTGAACGCTCCCGGCCAAGTGCGAGCGCGGCCAGGCCACGAAACCCCGGCTCCAGGGTGGGGTCCTTTAGCATGGCCGTAAGCGCCCTCTCGCCATTCTCCTTTCCGGCTCGCATACAGATCCTCGCCGCTGCGAGGCGCACGTATGGCTGTGGGTCCTCAAGAAGCTCGCTCGCAACGGACACCGCGCGTCCCGGGTCTATGCGGCTGAGGCGCGACAGTGCGGGCGCGCGCTCCGACTCTTCGAGCTTTTTGTCACGGGCCTTCGCCACGAGTCCTGTCGATTCGTCCACGCCAATTAGCAATGGCAGCGTTGCCATCCCAATCAGGAACGTTAGGATCGCGACACTCCTGAACATACCCGTCAGCTCTTGCTGATGAAGCCCCACGGCGCGGCCTGACGCGCGTGGGGATCGAAGACGCCGCGCGGGAGGGCGTGCGTCGGAAGCGCAAGCGCGCTGCCGGGCCGGACGACGGCCATCATGGTGTCGCGGTGGGTCTTCACGAGGCGGCGCACGCTCTCACCGGCCGCGGCCTCGAGGAGTATCGGCGCCGACTCGGGCCCCATCTTCGCGAGGTAGGCCTCCCAGATCGCCTCGACGACGGGCATGCCGCGGAACGTCACGTTCGGCATCTTCCAGAACGCCGCGCTCAGCCGCTTCATCTTTTCCTCGAGCGCCTCGGGATGGTCGAGCGGCTCGTTCTCGAAGGGCGTGTGCGGTTTCGGAATGAACGCGTTCACCGTCGGGACGAGGGTGCCCACGCGCCCGCGTTTTCGGCCTTCTTCGAGGAACACGAGGCGCAGGGCGTCCACGAGACCGACGACGTCGTCCACGTCCCCGTCGGTCTCGCCCGGCAGGCCGACCTGCAGGTAGAGCTTGAGCTGCGTGATTCCCGATCGCGCGATGAGACGCACCTTCTCGAAGAGCATCTCGTCGGAGACTTTCTTGTTGATCGCGCGGCGGAGGCGCTCGTTGCCGGCTTCGGGCGCGATCGCGAGCGCGCGCTCGCCCTGCGCCGTCAGAATCGAGAGGATCTCCTCCGAAATCGCGTCGATCTTCACGGAGGAGAGGGCCACGTGGTAATCGAGCGCCTGGAGGCCGCGGAGGATCGGGAGGATCTCGGGATGGTCGGCGACGGCCGTCGCGATGAGGCCCGCGCGCGACGTGAGAGGGCGGTTCCTGCGGGCGATCTCGAGCACCGCGTCGGCGGTCACGCGGACCTGCGGGGCCATCGCGTAGGCGGCCCAGCAGAAGCGGCACATCTCCGAGCAGCCGCGCGCGATCTCGATGAGGAGCTTGTCCGAGAGCTCGGTGTGCGGCGTGAGGAGCGTCGTGTGCGGCGGCTCGCGGAGCGCGCCCTCGCCGGCCTTGAACTGCTGGACGACGATCTTTCCGTCCTCCGCGCCCTCGGCGCGCGCTCCGTGGACGGCCGGCACGTAGAGGCCCTTGAGCTCCGCGAGGGCGGCGAGCGTGGCTTCGCGCGTGAGGTCGCGCCGGAGCACGTCCGCAAGGGAGGGGACGATCTTCTCGGCGTCGCCCATGGCGAAGACATCGACCCACGCCGCGAGTGGCGCGGGATTGATGCGCGCGCAGTCGCCGCCCACGAGGACGATCGGGTCGCCTTCGCCGCGTTCCGTGCGGTCGAGAGGGATGCGCGCGGCGGGGAGCAGGCGGAGGAAGTTGACGTAGTCCATCTCCCACGAGATGGAGAACGCGACGAGGGGGAAGTCGCCGAGCGGGGTATCCGTCTCCAGCGTGCGCGGCCCGCGCCAGTCGGCGTCCTCGTCAGCGAAGAACCGGTCGCAGGCGACATCCTCCTCGCGGTTCAGGAGGCGGTACACCCACTGGAAGCCGAGGTTCGACATCCCGATCTCGTAGGAGTTCGGAAAGCCGAGCGCAACACGCGTGCGCCCGTGGCGCGAGAGCGCCTCCGTCGGACGCTCATGGGACAGCAGCATCCGGCGGCGCGAGGCGGAGGAGGGAATTTGAGGGGAGGGCATGGGACTTGCGGTCTAGACCCGCGTCGTCCGGTATTGTATCGGGACGAGAAACCCGGGAGGAGAGCGTCCATGAAAGCAGCCGTTTCGAGAGTGGCCAGCGGTCTTCTTTTCGTTCTTCTTGCGGGTGTCGCGCGAGCCGCCACCGTCACGCCCGACCCCTGGCCCCGTGAGTTCACGACGCCGAAAGGCAACACGGCGATCATGTACCAGCCCCAGTTCGAGACCTTCAAAGGGGACACGATGAGCGGCCGCGCCGCCATCTCGGTGCTGAAGAAGGGTGAGCCGGCGCCGAAGTTCGGCGTCATCTTCTTCACGGCTTCCGTCTCCGTCGACCGGGACGACCGCTCGGTCCAGATCCGGCGAATCAAGGTGAACCGCGTCCGCTTCCCGAACATCACGCCCGAGAAGGAGAAGAAATTCGCCGGAATCGTCGAGGCGGAGGTCCCGAAGTGGAATCTCGTCCTCTCGTACGACCGCGCGATCGAGAACGTGAAGGTCGCCGAACGCGAGAGGAAGAGCGCGCAGGGCCTGAAGAACGATCCGCCGAAGGTGCTCTTCGCCGAGGAGCCGACGGTCCTCGTCACGCTCGACGGCGAGCCGCAGCTCCGCGACGTCGAAGGAGCCCCGCTGAAGGTGGTCGTCAACACGGCCCTGTTCATGGTCCTCGATACGCGCAACAACCGCTATTACCTCTCGGGAGGAAAGCGGTGGTGGTACGAGGCGCCCGACGCGAAGGGGCCCTGGCGCTCGATCGGCGGCCCGCCCGCAGACATCGCGGACCTGGCCGCGAAGGCCGCCGAGGCAGAGAAGAAGATCGACAAGGAAACCCCCGCCGACGACGGCACCGAGGCGGCAAGCCCGCCGAGGATCGTCGTCTCGACGGAGCCCGCCGAGCTCATCGTCTCCGAGGGTAAGCCCTCCTTCAAGCCCGTCGCGGGAGCGGGAGCGGATCTCCTCTCGATGGAGAACACCGAGAGCGACGTCCTCCTCGACGTGGCGACGCAGGATTACTACGCGCTCCTTTCGGGGCGGTGGTTCCGGAGCAAGGCGCTCGACGGGGGAGGGTGGGCCTACGTTCCACCGGACTCGCTCCCCGCGGCGTTCGCGAAGATCCCGCCGGACTCGGACGTCGGCGACATCCGGGCGAGCGTGCCGGGCACCGACGAGGCCGAGGACGCCGTCCTCGACGCGCAGATTCCCCAGACGACTGCCGTCAAGCGCGCCGACGCGAGGCTCGACGTGCAGTACGACGGCGAGCCGAAGTTCGTCGGAATCGAGGGCACGAGAACGGAGTACGCGCTCAACACGGCGACGTCCGTCCTCAGGATCCGCGGCCGCTACTACGCGTGTGACAACGCCGTGTGGTACGTCGCAGACTCGCCGACGGGCCCGTGGCTCCTCGCGGATTCCGTTCCCCAGGACGACCTGGAGCAGCTCCCGCCGAGCGTGCCCGTCTACAACGTCAAGTACGTCCAGATCTACGACGCGACGCCCGAAGTCGTGTACGTCGGCTACACGCCCGGCTACATCGGCGCCTACCCCTGGTACGGGACGGTCGTGTGGGGGACGGGCTGGCATTACCGTCCGTGGATCGGCTCGACGTTCTGGTGGCCTCGCCCCTACACGTGGGGTTTCCACGCTCACTACACGCCCTGGTCCGGATGGGGCTTCGGTTCGTCCTGGAGCTATCCATTTTTCCGCGTGAGCCACGGCTGGGGCGGCTGGTTCCGTCCGGCCGGCTGGGCACGCGCGCCCTACTGGGGCGGCGGGTACCGCAGGGGATGGTTCGGTCCGGGCGGGTACCGGCCTCCAACCGCCATCATGAACAACTACAGGGCCTCTCGCCCGGGCGGCGTCCGCCCTCCGGGTTGGAATCGTCCAATGGCTGGCTCCGGCGGTCTGCACCGCCCGCTCGTGCCGGGTCGCGCCGTGACCGGCCGGCCGGCCATCGGCTTCCATCCACCCGCGCGAGACGTCGGGGCGCTGAAAATGCAGAACAACCTCTACACGAGACTCCCCGGAACGTCGCGCGTCCTTCCGAAGGCGACGTCACTCGACAGGTCGCGGGCGGTGACCGGCCGACAGAACAACGTCTATGCCGACAAGAACGGCGACGTCTACCGAAAGACGCGAGAGGGCTGGCAGCAACGCTCGAACGGCACGTGGAGGAGCTCGGGCGGAGGGACGGGCTCGGGCCCGAAAACCTACGTCAAGCCGGGCGGACAGGGGCACGCGGTACATTCGCCCGCGCCTCTCGTGCGGCCCGCGCCGCGTCCGGAGCTGGAGCGCGATTTCTCGGCACGGCAGCGTGGCGAAGCGCGCGCGCAGAGCTGGTCGCGTCCCGCGGCGCCGCAGGCTCATGTGGCGCCGCAGGCACATGTGCCACAGGCTCGTGTGGCGCCGCCGGCTCGCGTGGCGCCGCGCGGTCCTGCGCCGTCGGAGCACGGGGAACGGAAGAAGCGCTAGCGCGTTAGGATGGACGCCGACTCCCCGACGGAACTTTCCGGGCCAATTCGCGTTTGGTGAGTGTGAGGAGACGGCGATGTATTACGTGATCGGAGCGAATGGAAGCCAATACGGCCCGGTCGACGAGGCGACGATCCGCGCATGGATCGCGGAAGGCCGCGTCGCCGCGCCGAGCCTGTCCTTCAAGACGGGCGAATCCGGCTGGGTTCCGCTTCAGACCCGCGAAGAATTCCGCGATCTCCTGGCGGCGGCGCCCGCCACGCCGGTCGACGCGACCGTATCGGTCGTGCCGGCGCCGGCTGCGCGTCCCGCCGATGCGAAAGAGTGGCTCGTCGCCCTGCTCCTCTCGATCTTCCTCGGCACGTTCGGCGTCGACCGCTTCTACATCGGGCACGTGGGTCTCGGGCTCCTGAAGCTCTTCACGTTCGGCGGCTGCGGCATCTGGTGGCTCGTGGACGTGATTCTCATCGCCACGAACTCGCTGAAGGACTCGCAGGGTCGGCCTCTCGTCAAGACCTGAGCCTCAGGGTGCGGTGGCGGATTCGCGGGGTGCGGGCGGAATGCGCGCGCCGTTCACCGTCACCTCCGCCTTCCATCCGAAGGCCGAGGCGGCATCCGTGAAGAGGTCGCGGGCGTGCGCGGAGGACTTTTCGAGAAGGCCGGCGTCTTTCGCCGCGCGCGCGAGCGAGCCGCGCGCCCACTGGGTCCAACGCGTTCGGTCCATCGGGGTGATCGGATTGAGCCATCCGGAACGCTCGTCGAACCACTCGAGGCGGTCGTCGACCGAAAGGACCTGCGGCGCCGGGAGACGCACGAAGACGATCCGCCGGACCGCATCGGCCTCGACGTCGAAACCCCGCGCGAGATCGAATCCCCCCATGACCTTTCCGCGCAGGCGCAGGGTGGCGTTCTTCGGGATGTCGAAGACGAGGACCGTCTTCACCTCCTCGTAGCGCACGACGTCGGCGATCTCCATCTCGATCGTCGCGAGACGCGCGATGCGCCGCACGGCCTGGACCACGGGAGCGGAGGAAACCGCGTCGCGGCGGGTGCGCCACCGGCCCGTGAGGAATCCCGCCAGAAAGACGGCGAGAACGGCCGCGAACGCGGCGAGGACACCGAGAATCAGCCGATGGCGCATCGCGCTCCAGCCTATCCGAACCGCCCGTTTTCGTGCGGCCGGTGCCCTGAATGATGCATTTTCATCGGCGTCGAGGCGCGGAAGCGGGCGCTAGAATCGGCACTCTTCCTGCACGCAACCCGTCGGGAACGACTTTGGAGGCTTGAGATGAACGCTTTTCGCACCGCTCGCGCGCTCCTGGGCGCGGTTCTCGCTTTTCTCCTGCTCCCCGCGACGCTTTCGGCCATTCAGCAGGGCCGGATCTCCGGCAAGGTCACGGACGGCAAGGGCGCCGTCCTTTCGGACGTCAAGGTCACGATCACGACGAAGGCCATCTCGAACTTCAAGGTCGAGCTCAAGACCGACAAGGACGGGAAATACGGGACGATCCTGAACGACTCGACCCAGACCTATCACTACCGCTTCGAAAAGCAGGGCTTCATGCCCGTCGAGCAGGACAAGAAGGTCCCGATCGGCGGCTCCGAGACCATGGACGTTCAGCTTCTGACGCAGCAGCAGGCCGTCGAGAAGGGCGTCGTCAAGCAGGTCGAGGACCCCTTCACGACGAGCTACAACGCGGCGGTCGAGGCCTATCAGGCCGGCGATCTGGAGGCGGCGTTCGCGAAGTCGCAGGAAGCCATCAAGCTGGGATCCGACAAGGCGATCGCCTACAACCTGGGCGCCACGATCGCTTTCAAGAAGAAAGACTGGGACTCGACGATCGCGCTCGGCGAGAAATCACTCGCCCTGGAGCCCGACAACTCGTCTCTCGTCGGCATGCTTATGGACGCCCATCGCGCGAAAGGCGACAAGGCGAAGGCTCTGGAGTACGAGAAGAAGTACATCGCGGCGAATCCGGACCAGCCCGAGATCCTCTACAACCGGGCGGTCGAGCTCTACAACAAGAACGATTTCAAGGGCGCCGAGCCGCTCCTCAGGAAGGTCGTCGAGGGAAAGCCCGATTTCGCGAAGGCGCATTACCTGCTCGGCATGTCTTACGTGAACCTGAACAAGATCCCGGACATGAAGAAGCACCTATCCGAATACCTCAAGCTCGATCCGAAAGGCTCGGACGCGGGCACGGCGAAAGAGATGCTCGAAGCCTTCAAGTGACGCCCTTCCTGATCGGCATCGCGGGCGGGACGGGCTCGGGCAAGACCACCGTCGCGAACGCGATCGTCACGCGCGTGGGAGCGGAGCGCATCGCGATCCTCTCCCACGATTCGTATTACCGCGACTTCGTCGACCTTCCGAAGGACATCCTGGACCGCCAGAACTTCGACCATCCGGACTCTCTCGAGAGCGAGCTCCTCGTGCGCCATCTCAAGGCCCTCAAGCAGGGGATGGTCGTCGAAACGCCGATCTACGACTTCAAGGTCCACCGCCGCGCCGCCGAGACGCGCCGGGTCGAGCCGCGCAAGGTGATCCTCGTGGACGGGATCCTGATCTACGCCGAGCCCGAGCTGAGGAAGCTCTTCGACGTCAAGATCTACGTCGACACGGACGCCGACATCCGGCTCATCCGCCGGCTGAAGCGCGACATCGAAGAGCGCGGCCGCAGTGTCGAGAGCGTCGTCAAACAGTACGAGTCCACCGTGCGCCCCATGCACCTGGAGTTCGTCGAGCCGTCCAAGCGATACGCGGACCTCATCGTGCCCGAAGGCGGCGAGAACATGGTCGCGCTGGACTTTCTCTTCGCGCGTCTCCGCGAGCTCCTGCACGACTGAGCGCGGCCGCGCTGGTGTCGTCCCCTACAATCGACCGAGTGATCCCGAGCGCCTTTCCGCCCGTTCCCGCTCAGCTCGACCTCCTTCTGAAAGGCGTCGAGGCGTGCGAGAAGCGCGACGAGCTGGAGAAGAAGCTCGTCCGTTCGGCGAAGACGGGCAAGCCCCTCGTCGTCAAGGTGGGTTTCGACCCGTCCGCGCCGGATCTCCACCTGGGGCACACGGTCGTTTTCCGGAAGATGCGGCACTTTCAGCAACTGGGGCACACCGTCGTCTTCCTGATCGGCGACTTCACGGGAATGATCGGAGACCCATCGGGGAAGAAAGTGACGCGTCCGCAGCTCACGAAGGACGAAGTCCTCGCCAACGCGGAGACGTACAAGACGCAGGTCTTCAAGATCCTCGAGCCACAGAAGACGCGCATCGCCTTCAACTCCGAATGGCTTTCGGCGCTCGGCGCCGAGGGCCTCATCCGCCTCGCCGCGAAATACACCGTCGCCCGCCTCCTCGAGCGCGACGACTTCGCGAAACGGTTTCGCGAGGGTAAGCCGATCTCGGTGCACGAGCTGCTCTATCCGCTCTGCCAGGGCTACGACTCGGTCGCGCTCCTGGCCGACGTCGAGCTGGGCGGCACGGACCAGCTCTTCAACCTGCTCGTCGGCCGCGACCTCATGCGCGAGTGGGGGCAGGAGCCGCAGGTCGTCATGACCCTCCCGCTCCTCGTCGGCACGGACGGCGTCGAGAAGATGTCGAAGTCCCTCGGCAACGCGATCGGCGTCGCGGAGAGCCCGGACGAGATCTTCGGGAAAGCCATGTCGATCTCGGACACCGCGATGTGGACGTACTACACGCTCCTGACGGACAGGACGCCGTCGGAGATCGAGAGCATGAAAGGCGACGTCGCGTCGGGAAAAGTCCACCCCAAGGCGCAAAAAATGGAGCTCGCCGGGCGGCTGGTGGAGGATTTTCACGGGAAGGAGAAGGCGCTGGCGGCGCGCGCCGAATTCGACAGGCGCTTCACGGGAGGGGGCGGCGCGGTGAGCGCGGAGGTCGTGCGGCTTTCTCCCACGGGCGAAGCGTCGGGAAAGGGCGCTGAAGATTTCTTAGAAAGGAGTATGGCGGATCTCCTCGTGGAGGCGGGACTCGTGACGAGCAAGAACATCGCGCGCCAGAAGATCCGCGAAGGGGCTGTGTCGACCTCCGCGGATGGAGAGACCTGGACGAAAGCGACGTCGCCCACGGACCTGCTGCGCGTCGGTTCGGGCCAGGGTGTCTTTCTTAGAATGGGTAAGAAATTCGTTCGGGTGACGCCGTGACGTTGCGAGAAGCGCCGCCGCGTTCCCTTTTCACCTTCTAAGAAAAGCAGCATTGCAAAAACACAAGAGCAAGCAGGTAAGCAGCGGCAGGCGACGCGGCTCCTCGCGCGTCGTTCTTCTCGTGGGCGGAGCGGGGCGCATGGGCCGCCTCTTCGCGCGCACCTTTCGACGGAAGGGCTTCGCCGTTTGCGTCGCCGACCCGGCGGGAGTGCCGCCGGGCTGTCGTTCGGGGACGCTCGACGACGCCACGAAAGCCGACGTCGTTCTGATCGCGACCTCGCTCGATCATTCGGCCGCGGCGCTCGCGGCCATCCTCGACCGGAATCCAGAGGGGCTCGTCTTCGACATCGCGAGCGTCAAGGCTCCGCTCCTTCCCCTCTTTTCGCGCGCGCTCGAAGCCGGCGTCGCGATCGCCTCGGCGCACCCTATGTTCGGTCCGGGCGCGCGCCTCTCGGGTCGCGACTTTCTCGTCCTCGATGCCGGCGACAGGCTTGCCGCGCGCCGCGTGGCGCGCCTCTTCGCCGACGAGGGCCTCAAGATCCGGACGATGCCCGCCGCCGAGCACGACCGCTGGGTCGGGCGCACGATGGGCTTCGCGCACCTCGTCGCGCTCGTCTCGGCATTCTCGCTCGCCGAGCTCGGCATCTCGCGCGCCGACGTGGACGGCCGCGCCTCGACGACGTTCCGCCATCTCCTCGCGCTCATCGGGTCCATCCTCGACCAGGATCCGGCGCTGACGCGCGCGATCCAGGCGGAGAATCCCGAGGCGTGCTCCGTGATCGCGTCTTTCGCAGAGCAGGCCGATGCTCTCCGGCATCTTCTCTTCGAGGGCGATGGATCACGGCTGGAGGCGAGGCTCGCCGCCGTCCGCACGGCCCTGCGATGAGCCCGGGGTTCCGCCGCGCGGCAGCTCTCCTCGTGGCCTCCGCGGCGCTCGTGGTCCTGGCGGCACGCGCGATCGACTCCGCCACTCCCCTGAACGCTTCGCTCTCGGTGGCGAAGAAGTTCTGGCGCGCCGGCTCGACGACCCGGCTGTTGAACTCGCGACCGTTCCGGCGCGATCCGGAGCTCGGCGCCGCCCTCCTTTCCCGTGACCGACTCCTTCCGCTCGGCGCCGACGTCGTCCTCACGGTGCCGGCGTCCCTCCCGGAAGACGCCGCAGAGGAGATGCGGCGGAAAGCGGCCTTCGTCCTCGCACCGCGGCGGGTGACGCTCGCCCGTGGCGAGACGCGCCCTCAGGGGTTTGCGCTGGCCCCGGGCCGGCCGTGACGCCGTGAAAGGCGCCGCGTCCCGTCTCCTTCTCGCCGGAGCGAGCCTCCTCTTCGGGATCGGCATCCTCACGGCGGCCCTCGTCGCAATGCGCGAGCCCTTCGGGCTGAACGATTACACGGCGATCTGGGGGCTGAAGGCGCGGGCGCTCTACCGGTCTGGATCTCTCGCGTCGCTGTTCCGCGTGGACCCCGACGGCGCGTTCTCGCACCCGGAGTACCCGCCTCTCTGGCCGCTTCTCCTCACGGTCACGACGCGGGCGCGCCTGCCGTACGACGATCTCGGCGCGACGCCGATGTGGCCGCTTCTCGCTCTGGCGGCCTCGCTTCTCGCCGTCCACGCCGCGCGGTCGCTGCGTGTCGCGTGGCCTTTCGCGCTCCTCGCGGGCGCGGCAGTCTCGCTCCTCCCATACTGGAGGCGTTACCCGGGCTACGCAGAGGGACTGCTCCTCGTCTTCGTCCTTGCCGCTGCCGGCGAAGCCGCGCGCGCGGGTTGCGATCGGGGCGCGACGATTCGGCTGTCGGTGTTCCTGACGCTCGCGGCCTGGACGAAACCGGAAGGACTCGTCGCGGCCCTTGCGGCAGCGGCCGTCCTCGTCCTCGCGAGGCGCAAGCGGGCGGCCCTTCTCGTCGCGCTCTCGGCCGTTCTGTTCGCGGCGGCCCCCTGGACGCTCGCCGTCTCGCGCCTCGCCCCGACGACACCGCGCACGGATTTCGCGCTCTCCTCGTTCTCGGTCGCGAGTCTCGCCGGTGCCCTTGGAGCGCTCGCGTCGGAGGTGGCGCCGCACGCGGGCTGGATCGCGGCGGCGGCCGTACTTCTCGCGCTCGCGCCCGAAACGCGGCGCGCGCGGCGGCCGGTCTTCGCGTGGTGCGGCCTCTATGCCGCGGTGCTCGTCGGCTCCTTCGCGTTCACGCGGCTCGCGCCCGCGTGGCACGTGCACTGGTCGTGGGACCGCCTCGTCCTCGTTCCGGTCGCCGTTATTCTTCCGGTGCTCGCCGAGGCCCTCGCGGAATGTGTGCAGGGGAAAAACATGCCCGGGCTTCTCTCAGCATCTCCGCCCGCGTCCCCTCGGGAGGCTCCTGTCCCAGAGCCCTGAGGGCGAATGCGAGCGTCGCCCTGAGGCGCGCCTCGCCGAGCGTCTCGATCGGGAGCGCGCCGTCTCTCTTGCCGAGCTTCCTTCCGTCATGGCCGAGGACGAGAGGAAGATGCGCGTACGCCGGCGTGGGGAGGTGGAGAGCTCGCTGAAGGGCGAGCTGCCGCGCCGTCGAACCGAGGAGGTCCGCGCCACGCACGACCTGCGTCACGCCTTGAGCGGCGTCGTCCACGACGACCGCGAGCTGGTATGCGAAAGGGCCGTCGGCGCGCTTCACGACGAAGTCGCCGACGGAGACCCGGAGGTTTTCGGAGACTGGACCGAAGAGAAGATCTTCGAAAGTGAAGATCCCGGGCGGAACGCGGAAGCGGAAGGCGCGGGCGGCGCGGCCGGGCGGAAGTCCCGAGCGGCACCTGCCGGGATAGACGGCGCGTTCTCCCGGCGCGGGCGCCGAGGCCGCGCGAAGGAGGTCGGCGCGTGAACAAGCACAGGCGTAGACCATTTCCCTTCTAAGAAGATCTTCAAATGCCCTGTCATAGAGCGCGAGCCGGTTGGATTGGAAGACAACCTCCCCATCCCACGTCAACCCGTACCGCTCGAGAGTCCGCAGGATGTCGTCGGCGGCGCCGGGCACGACGCGCGGCGTGTCGAGATCCTCCATGCGCACGAGCCAGCGCCCGCCCGCGGCGCGCGCGAACAGCCAGGAGCCCAGGGCGGCAACGAGGCTGCCGAGATGCAGAGGGCCGGTGGGGGAGGGCGCGAATCGCCCGGTGACGCCGCTGGATTCCCTCACGGAGCGAGGTTAACTCGCGAAAGGTCAGCCGCTTGACGCGGCTTCGCCCGTTCCTTACGATCCACCGCTCTCTCGTGCTCTTCTGCGCAGCCGCGCGTGCGCCGAGGAGCGGTGGTCTTTCACATTCCGCAGTAGCTCAATGGTAGAGCATTCGGCTGTTAACCGAAGGGTTGTAGGTTCGAGTCCTACCTGCGGAGCCAGACTTCTTCCCCGCGAAATTCAGTGAGGTTCGCGGTTAACAGATACCCCGCGAGATCCCTCGCGGGGTTTCGTGTCTAAAGGGCGTGTGGTCAAAAGGGTTTACGACGGAGCGTCCGAGAGCCCGGTTCTCCGCCACGAAAACACAGAACGGCATGCCGCGCTAGAGAGGAGGGAATCGTCGCCAAAGCCGCTCTCTGTCGTCCCGAAATGTCGAGAGCGGCTGAGAGCGGTTAACAGGTAGGACGGGGCGAGGCTCCGCTGGTTAACAGGGTCGACTGTAGGCGTCGGCGCGTGCGGTGGGCGTAGGCAGTTCAGACGGCCACGATGCCTGCCGCGGCAAGGACTTCGGGTCTCAGTTCTTCGAATCGCCGACCCTCTCCCACGAGATCCTTGAGAGAGGCTAGAGATATCGCCGCACGCTCCGCGTAGCGTTCCTCGAGTCTGCGTGTTGAAACGGCGAAGAACCGCCACTGCTCGAGTTTAAATGGGTCAATCGAGGATTTCTCAGTGGAGTCAGGAGGGCGAACACATACACCTGAGCGTGTCGAACCGGCTCTGACGCCAGGGTATTTGTCTCGGGATCCCAGGCCCGGGTCGGCTTAATCGAGAACGAGACGAGCGAGGGGCTCCGTGACGACGTATGGCCTGTCCTCGTGGCGCCCGACATCGTGGATCGTCAGGATGTTGGGATGATTCAGCGCGCCGACGGCTCGCGCTTCCCTCTCGAAACGGTTCAGGCTTGCTGGGTCCGTCGCCACGGACTCGGGCAGGACCTTGACCGCGACGTCCCTCGCGAGTCGCGTGTCCTTCGCCCGGTAGACTTCTCCCATTCCGCCCGCGCCGAGCTGCGCGAGGATCTCGTAGGGGCCGAGACGGGTGCCCGGGCCGAGCGTCATGAAAGTCGACGAGATTCTATCCGTGGGGGAGGGACTGTCTCACCGGCCGCCCGTCCTGCCAGTTCTAGGACTCCGGGAGCGGGGGCACCCACGAGTGGGGTGGCACCCTTCAGCCTGACCTGTCGCGAGCCCCGCAACAGCTTCCATCCGAAGAAGATCGAGTCCTGAGATCATTTGAAGTTCTCAGATTCTCACGTGCGGAGCCATTCTTCCCCGCGAACTCGAGAATGAGTTCGCGAAATCGGCCGGGATCACTTCGCACCGGCCACCAGCTTCTGGAACCTCGGGTTCTTACGTAGCGGTTCAAAGGTGGGGTCGACACGGAGCCAGCCGGGGGTGAGGTAGAAGGGGGCCTTCAGCAGGGGTTCGAGCAGGTCGAGAGCTTTCTCTTGGTTGCCACAGAGGATATGGATCCGGACGAGCTCAAGTTGAATGTACCGTAGGTCTCTGGGAGAGTTCTTTGCGATGGCCCTTAGCGCGACCGCCCTCTCTCCTTCGCGCACCGCCTCCCCTCTTTTCCCCAAGTAAGCCAGCGAGAGTGCCAGCTGGAGTCGGCGACCGACGTCATCCGGAGCCTGCTTTATTCGCGCCGCGAGGAGTTTTCTCGCCTCTTCGGCGTACTCAGTCACTCGTGCGGTGTCGATGGTCCTCGACCAAGCCTGTGCTAGGGTCATTCCCCATTCCACCCGGTCGTCATCGAACGCGGCAGGGGTCAGGCGACAAAGTGTGGCGTGTTGCTCGTCGTCCAGCAGCCAGTCCAGAGACCCGAACCAGGCGGCTAAAGTCGTTGGCGCGACGTCTTTAGGTACCGCGGCGACTACCGCCCGCGCCCCAGCGACGTCGCCCTCCTGGATGTAAGTCCGTGCTTTGGCCTCGACTAAATCGCCGTGCTTCGGGTCAATTGCAAGGCCCCGGTTGCAGACTACCCGTGCCTCGGCTCCACGGCGCAGGGCAATCAACCTGTCTGCCATGTCTCGCTGAATCAGCGTCGAACGGGGGTCGAGTGTTTCCCCTCTGTAAAGGAGCTCAAGTGCCTTGTCGGGGTCTTGCTCAAACCAAGACGACACCGAGAGCAGTTCCGCGTTCCGCGGGGATGTCTCCAGCGCTTGAGAGAGAAGATCGTGCGCCCGGGCGACATCTTTCTTGATTCGCGCGTAATAGAGTGCGAGGGCGAGCTTGGACTCCGGGAGACCAGGAGCCAACTCGACGGCGCGCTCAGCGGCGACTCTCGCTTCTTCGGCTTCGTGTGCCGAGGGCTCCATGGTCGCGAAGATCCAGGAGTGATGCAGGGAAAGGGTTGCCCACGCTAGAGCGAAGCGGGGATCGAGGGCCACCGCCTTTTCGTCAAACGTCACCGCGGCCCTGCGGCCGTACCCGGTCCGGGTGCTTTCTTTTCCCTTAAGGTAGGCGTCATAGGCCGCGAGGTTCGATGTCGGGCGTGCTTCGAGGAGGCTGCGCTCTATCCCGGTCAGGACCACCTCCAGCGACTCCGCCACCTTCGTTGCGATCTCGCCCTGAACGCGGAACACATCCGACAGATCCGCGTCGAAGGCTTCTTGCCAGCGAGCCGTCGGCGCACCTCCACTTCCCACCTCCACGAGCTCCGGCGTGACACGGATGCGGCTCGCCTGTCCCGCCCTCTGCCGCTGCACCTTGGCCATTAGAAGGTAACCGACCCCAAGCTCCTTGGCGATCTGTTCAGGCGGCTTTGTGGTCGCTCGGTACTGGTTCGCGCTTGCGCTCGCAGTGACAGCGAGGCCGTGTAACCCCGTAAGCTTGCTGCGCACTTCGTCCGTCATTCCATCCGCAAAGTAGCCGTCTTCCGCTACCCCCTGGTTCTCGAAGGGAAGTACAGCGACACGCTTTATGCCCCCAGCCCCGCTCCTGTGAAAGACGGGCCAAAGAAAAATGCCAGTGACAGCCAGTGCGACCAAGAGAAGCGCTGCGCCCGTCAGCGATCTTCGGTGCCGATGGAGCCAGACTCCCGTTGGCGACATTGGAGTCACGGGTAGTGCGCTCGAAACCTCCGGGAGCGCTTCGAGCGCGAAGACGACGTCGCGAGCGGAATGGAACCGGCTGACCGTCTCCTTCTCGAGGCAGTGCCGGACGACTTTCTCAAGCGCCGCCGGGACGCCTCGGTTGGTCTCGGTGAGGTCCGGCGGCTCCTCGCGCAGGATCGCCGTCATGATCTCGGCGGGCGTGTCGCGCAGGAAGGGCCGTTTTCCCGACAGCATCTCGTAGAGGACAACGCCGAGCGAGAAGAGATCCGACCGCGCGTCGACGGGCTGGCCGCGGACCTGCTCGGGCGACATATAGGCGACGGTGCCGATGGCGGTGCCGGGCTGCGTGGCCGTTGCCGTGAGCGTCGCGGTGTCGACGCCGGCGGCCTCGGTGGACGGAAGCAGTTTAGCGATACCGAAGTCGAGGATCTTGACGCGCCCGTCCTTCGTCACGAAGACGTTCTCAGGCTTGATATCGCGGTGGACGATCCCCTTCTCGTGCGCAGCGGCGAGGCCGTGCGCGATCTGGATGGTGTAGTCGACCGCTTTCTTCGGCGACAGGGGAGCGTCGAGCTTTTCTCGGAGCGATTCGCCCTGCAGAAGCTCCGAGACGATGAAGGGAATGTCTCCGTATGTGCCTACGTCGTGGACGACGAGGATGTTGGGGTGGTCGAGGTGGGCGGCGGCGCGAGCCTCCTTCTCGAAGCGCGACAGGCGGTCGGGGTCGGTGGCTAGGAGGGGTTTGACGACCTTGAGAGCGACGTCTCGCCCGAGCCTCGAGTCCCGCGCCCGGTAGACCTCGCCCATCCCGCCCGCGCCGAGTTGCGCGAGGATCTCGTAGGGGCCGAGACGGGTGCCCGGGGAGAGTGTCATGAAGGTCGACGAGATTCTATCCGTGGGGGGACTGTCTCACCGGCCGCCTGTCCTGCGAACTCTAGATTTCCGGGAGCGGCACGCACGAGTGGGGTGGCAGTTTCAAGGAGGCTCCAACGCACCCGGAGCAACCCGTTCATGCGCGAGCAGTTCTAGTCTGAGAACGGGTTGAATGTTCTTCGTTCGGCCTGAGAACGCAGTTCGTGTAGCCGTTCGACTGCCGAGCCATTCGAATGGCTCAGCGCGTCGGGAGGCCCTCGCTCTCGGCGCGCTGATTCTTTCAAAGACCTCCGGCGCCGCGGGCCTTCCGTGGAACGAGAGGCGAAGGTGGGATGGCGGCCGAGAAACTTGCCCTGCGGCATCAACTCGGCATCCTCCCTCGCTCGAGGCCCGCCCGACTTCATCTAACTTCGTGGGACGAGCCCTCTGGACATTTGTTCTTCAACGCTCTTCCTCGGACGACACCCTGACGAGCTCCGTGAGGTCCCGCTCGGGAATCCGCACTTTCGACTCCATCAGCTGCACCTGATAGGGCGATGCCACCGACAGCAGATAGGAGAGGGTCAGGATGCGGGTGGGCTCGTCCCACGTCGTGAAGCGCTCCAGGATGAAGGCGCCGTACGGCCAACCCGGTTTGTCCTCCCCGTCGGGCTGATGCGGAGGGACGTTCGGATTGATCTCGTCCTGACCGGGCTCGTGCATGTAACGGCCGTAGGCGGGACACGGGTCGAACAGCGTGATCTCGTCGGACCACGCGACCAGGTCCCGGCTGACGCGGATGACCACGGGCGCCCGGAATTGCCCGGTCACGTCCCAGGCCGTCGAATAGAGGACGATCCAGTATCCGGGCTCCTCGAGCCACGCCGCGGAAACGTGCGTGTACTGGTTCGGGTTTTTCTGCAGACGGAAGACGCTCGAATCGGGGCTGCCGTCCGGCGTCTCGAGCCACTTCCTCTGGCCCGCGTGGTAGTACCTCGTGGCGTCGAAGGCAGGCCGGGAGCCGTGGCTCAAGGACATCCAGGCCAGGCGGAACAAGTTGCCGTCGAAACCGATCATGACGAGTCCCGGTCCCGCGTCGGAGGGCAGGACCGGGTGGCTGGCGTTGTCGACGACGCAGGGCGCGAGCCATTGAAACCAGTTCCGCTGGTCGGCCCGGACCATGCCATGGCATCGCATGCAGAACCGCCATCCGCCCCGGGCGTCCTCGCCCGGATTGTGGCTCAGGCCGAAGTCGAACCCCATTGCGAAGTGTCCGCCCCGATCCACCGGGCAGAGTCCCTTGTCGGCGGAGCCGTTGAAGAAGAGGGCGGCGCACTTGACGCAGAAGCGCCAGCTCGTCTGGAGGTCGAAGGAGTCCTGCTGGTCGTGGGGCAGGGAAAAGACGTAGCCGGCCGCCGCGTGGACCCCACCGTCTCTGGGGCACCGGCCCTTGTCCGAGGATCCGTTGAAGAACAGCCCCCCGCACTTGCCGCAGCAGCGCCACTCCGACTGGCTCCCGGAGACGTCCCCCGCGTCGTGCGCGAGAACGAAGTCGTACCCCATCGCCGCGTGTCCGAGCCCGTCTCTCGAGCAGACTCCCTTGTTGTCGACGTCGTAGAAGAGCCCCGAGCACTTGCCGCAGAAGCGCCAGTGCGCCTGGTGCGTCGGGTCCTCTTCGATAGAGCCGTGCGGCGCATGGAGGTTGGCGCCGACCGCAAAGTGTCTGCCGCCGTCGGGACAGAAACCCGATGGATCCCCGTTCCAGAACAGGACGAGGCATTTTCCGCACTGCCGCCAGTTTGCCTGGCTCTGCGCCTCGTCCCCGCCCGGGCCCTCCGCGAGCGAATAGTCGGCGGTGTCCGACGGATCCGCTTCGTGGGCGCCCACCCGCTGGCAGACGCCCTTGAAAGCCGGATCGCCGTTCCAGAACAGCGCTTCGCACTTCCGACAGTTGCGCCATCCGGACTTGCGGCCGGGCGTGGAAGCGGGCAGATCGTGCTGCAGAACGAACCGGAGCCCGCGGATATCGTGAGAGAGAAACGCGGTCCGGCGAAGGTTCGCCGCGCACCAGCCGAGCTTCGGGCTGAACAGGAACTCGGTCTCGTAGGGCCCCAGGACGGACGGGTCCGCCTTGCTGAACAGGTACTGACCGAGAGCGGGGTCGCCGTCGCGCCGGAAGTGAGAGTAGGGCACGCCCGCGATGCCCGCGAAGACATAGGCCCGCCCGTCGAAGCTGAAGGCGCCGTTCGGCGTCTCGAGGCGGCGCGTCGCTCCGATCGGATCGGCGGCGAAGAACGGCTCGAAGTGGCCATCTCTCCGCACGACGGGATGCAGGTGGAACCCTCCGCCCGAGGCGCCCGCGCAGACTCCCTTGACGACGTCGCCGTTCCAGAACAGCGCGGCGCAGTTTCCGCAGAAGCGCCAGTCCGATTGCGCGCCCGCGTCGGGATTTCCCCCGGGAGGCGCGACGGGCAGCACGAACCGGTTGCCCGCGTGCACGTGGGTCATGCCCGCCGGGCAGACTCCCTTGAATCCGGAGTCGCCGTCCCAGAAGAGCGAGGCGCACTTTCCGCAGAAACGCCAGTCGGGCTGGCCGGCGACGCTCGTCGGCTCGAACGGAAGCACGAACTTCGCTCCGAGGCCGAACGTGTCGTGTTTGCCCTCCCTGGAGCAGGCGCCCTTGAAGCCGGGGTCGCCGTTCCAGAAGAGCACGCCGCACTTGAGGCAGAACTGCCAGTCGTGTTGTCCCGAAGCACCCGTCGGCTCGAACGGCAGGACGAAGATCCACCCCTTCGGCAGGTGGCCGCCGTGCCGGAGCACGCGACTCTCATCGGTCCATGCCACGAGATCCGAGTTCTCGATGTCCTGCGACCCCTGGTTCGTCGCGACGTCTCCGAAGAAGATGTAGGTGCGGTCGCCGTGCTGCGTGGTGGCGCCGAGGTCCACGCCGAGGACGCCGTAGGGGCCCGTGTCGTTCAGCAGGGGCCAGAGCTCCGGGTCGACGAGGTCCGGCCACTTCTCGCCGGTCGTGCCCGTGAGCTGGCCGATTCGAATCGTGCTGAGGACCTGAATGAAGGCCATGGCTTTTTCTATCGCGACCTGGAAATCAGGTCAGGAACGCGTCGATGGCGGCGTACCAGACCGCCGCGATGTGCTCGTAGCCCGCTCGAGCGGGATGGATATTGTCGCCGCTCAAGAGCCACTGCGGAAAGTTGCTGTGCATGTCGGCGAGCAGGACCCGCTCGCCCGCGTCGGCGAACCGCCGGACGACGGCCGCCACTCCCTCGTTGTAGGCGATCACCTCGGCGGCCTTCGCCGGCAGCGGCGGGATCCGGGCGACCACGACGAGCGCGTCCAGATTCGAGGCGAGGATCCGGTCCACCAGCTTCGCGAGCCGGTCCGGCGCCTCGGCGACGTGGCCGTGGTTGAGAAGGTCGAGCATGTCGTTCGCTCCGATCATCAGCAGGACGACGTCCGGCTGGGGACGGACCGCCTCGGAAACGATCGCCGCGATCTGGTCGATGTAATAGCCGCTGTGGCCCTCGTGATTCCGAGGGAAGGACGCGCCTTCGACCGGGTCCGTCGGTCCGTTCGGCTGGCTGCCGACGAACTGGATGCGTTTGCCCCAGTGGGTCGCCGTGGCGAACAACCTCACGCGGTAGGCGCCCTGGAGCTCGGGGGGAAAGCCCTCCGTCATCGAGTCGCCGAGCGGAAGGATCGACCATGTGTGCTCGGACGGCGAGTCCGACGTGACCAGAGTGGCCGGAGTTCCGGCGGCCATCGGCGCGCCGGCTCTCGAGGTCCAGTCGTCGAACCAACGCAGTCTCGAAGAGGGATCCCAGAGGATGTGATCCACGGCCCCGCCGGGCCCGGGATAGAAGACGTGCTGCTGGCCCGCGAACAGAAGCGTGGCGGGATCGCCGCCGGCGGGTGCCCCCGGCGCCACCGACGTCCATTCGTCGAAACCCAGTTGCGGGGAGGACGGGGAGGAGGGGTCCCAGAAGATGTGGTTGATCTTCCCGCCGGCGCCCCGGTAGAACACGTGCTGCTGGCCTTCGTCGGTCAACAACAAGGCGGGATCCCCGACCGCCGGCGGCGCGCCGGGGGCGCGGGCGGTCCAGTCGTCGCGGTGCAAAGCCCCGGTCAGCGGAGACCAGAGGATGTGGCGGATCGAGCCGTCCGTCCCCCGATAGAAGACGTGCTGCTGGCCGCCGGTCTCCATC
This sequence comes from Thermoanaerobaculia bacterium, assembly GCA_963719225.1. GTDB lineage: Bacteria > Acidobacteriota > Thermoanaerobaculia > UBA5066 > UBA5066 > Fen-183. The sequence goes on from CAVRAY010000001.1 coordinate 171,063, forward strand.
GTGGCGACGTTGCCCGCCGGCATGGGGACGCCGTGGGTTCCGCTCGTCCAGTCGTCATGGCCGAACCGGCTCGTGGATGCGTTCCAGAGGATGTGCTGAACGCCGCCGCGCTCGCCTCGATAGAAGACGTGCTGCTGGCCGGGAGTCGCCAGCGTCGCGAGATCGCCCGCCGCAGGCGGGGCGCCCGCATTGACCGTCCAGTCGTCGCGGAAGAGCCGGTTGGCGGAGGCATCCCAGAAGACGTGACACACGCTGCCGCCTGGTCCCCGGTAGAAGACGTGCTGCTGTCCGGGGCTCTCCATCGTGACGGGGTCGCCCAGGGCCGGCGGCACGCCGGCGCCCTGAGTCCACACGTCCCGGAACAGCCTCCTCTTCTCCGCAACCCAGAGGATGTGGTGAATCTGCGAGTCCTGTCCCCGGTAGAAGACGTGCTGCTGCCCCGGCGTCGCCATCGCGGCCGGGTTGCCGGCGGCGAGCGGCGCGCGCGTCCGGGCGGTCCAGTCGTCGGCGAAGAGCTTCCCGGAAGACGCGTCCCAGTAGATGTGGTGGATGTGATCGTCGGTGCCGCGATAGAAGACATGCTGCTGGTCGGGCATGGACGCTGGGCGCTCTCCGGCGATCGCCATTCTCGCCGCGACCCCGCTTTGTGGTGGCCGTCATGGAACGGCGCGGCGTCGGAAGCCAGGCATTTCTTTTTTCGCCGCGGGGGAGGTTACCTCAAAACCAGGACGTCGCTTCTGCCAGCGATGTGTTTTCTCGGAGGCTCGCGCGCTGAGCCATTACTCCGGAGCCACTCTTCTCCCCCGCGAACTCGAGATGGGTTCGCTTCTCAGTGCTGTCCGCGCCTCGTCGGTGCGAGAGGCCACCGACTTCCATCAGGTTCGAGGTGGCCTGCCGGGCCGCGACGACGGCGAAGCTCATGTCGGGGGCAAGCCCGAACGAGTGGAACTCGACATCCGGCTCGAAGACGGCGAGCTTCCGCCGCGTGACGGCCGTGTCCCGGCCCGGAACGACGTCCTGGACGAAGAGCGCCGTGCCGAGCCCGTCCACACCGAGGAACGCGATGACATGGCCGTCCGGCAGCCAGGACGGGGCGCCGGTCTTCCGGATTCCGAACGTCCCGGCCGGGCGCGGTTTCATCGCCGTCGTCGGAAATGCGGCGCGGCGCGCTCCCGTCTCCCCCGGCTCCCCAGATCTCGTAGTGCCCGGTGCGCGCCGACGGCCACAGCAGCGTCTTTCCGTCCCGGCTCAGGAAGACGTCCGCATCGCTCGCGGGGTGGCTCGTGAGCCGGCGCACCGCGCTCGAGCGGCGGTTCGACTCCCAGACGTCGGTGTTCCCGTCCCGGTTAGACGTGAAGAAGACGGTTTCGCCGTCACCCGAGACGACGGGCTGGAAGTTGACCTGCGATCCCCGCGTCAGCCACTTCCGCGGCCCTGCCGCGTTCGTGAGCGGGACTTCGAGAAGGTTCGTCGGGACCGACAGCGACTCTACGACCAGCCGTCCAGGCCCCGCGATGTCGAGGCCCGTTCCGACGCCGAGGGAGTAAGCGATCGTCGTGAGGGTTCCGGAGCGCACGTTCTGCAGGTAGTACGCACCGGGGCTGGCGGGCACGATGGCCTGTTCCCTCCTGCCATAGACGACGGCGCGGCCGTCGCGGGTCCACGCGACGTCCGAAAGCTCGCCTTGTCCGGACGGAGCGGGAAGAGTCCGGCTCGCGTGCGTGTCCGGGTTGGCGAGGACGACGGTCCACCCGGAGCCAATGTTGATCTGGCCCCGGGTCGTCGCAATCCAGGCTCCATCGGGTGACCACCGCGGCGCCACCCAGAGCTCCTGCGTTCGCACGTTCTCCTGGATGCGCGTTCTGAGGAACGCGATGCGCGAGCCGTCGGCCGAGACGTCGACCTCCGTGGCGTCGCCTACGACCTTCTGCGGAGCCCCACCGAGAGCGGAGACCCGGAAGACGGCCGGCCTGGGCGCTCCCGGGGCGACATCTCCGGACGACAGCACCACGCCGCGAATGAAGAAGACGCCGGTCGAATCCGGAGTGAAACGCGGCGCCCGGTCTGGTCCCTCGGTGAGGGCGATCTCCGATCCGTCGCCCAGCTGCTTGAGCCAGATCCTCGAGACGCCGTTTCGGCTCGACGCAAAGGCGCAGAGCCGTCCGTCCGGCGAGATTGCCGGGGCGCCGTCCTGCCCTGACGACGTGATGTAGGTCAGACGCGGCGGGGGGAGTGAGGGCGGCGCCGAGCGCCGGCCGGCGATCGCACCAAGGACGACGAGAAGCGCCGCACCGGCCGCCATCGGAATCCAGCGGAATGCGGACTTCCCGGCCAGTGGCCCCGCCGGCGACACCTGGGTCCACGCCGACAGCCGGTCGCGCAGCCCTTTCAATTCGCGCACGATGTCCCGTGTCGCGTCGTAGCGCTCGGAAGCTTCCTTGGAGAGCAGCCTCTCGACGAGCCAGAGGACCGGCGCCGGGACGCGAGGCGCTCTCTTTTCGAGCGGCTCCGGCTCGTCGCGGATGATGGCCGTCAGCGTCTCCGGCACGGACTCGGCATCGAACGGCTTGCTCCCGGACAGCATCTCGTAGAGAACGATGCCGAGGGAGAACTGGTCGCTCCGGAAATCGACGTCGCCCCCCCGCGCCTGCTCGGGCGACATGTAGGCGACCGTTCCGAGGACGACGCCCTTCTCGCTGATCGCCGCGAGCGTCGGAGAGCGCGTGTCGTCCGAATCGCGGCGCGAGACGTCGTGGCGGGCGAGGCCGAAGTCGAGGACCTTCGCGCGGACGTCCTTCGTCAGAAAGACGTTCTCGGGCTTGATGTCGCGGTGGACGATTCCCTTCTCGTGGGCCGCGGCGAGCCCGTCCACCACTTCGCGGGCGATGTCGAGGGCCCGGCGCGGCGGTATCGGGCCGTGGGCCAGAGCCACGCGAAGTGTCTCGCCTCCCGCCGGCGCCGAGCGGCGAGAGGATCTCGTAGGGGCCGAGACGGGTGCCGGTGGACAGTGTCATGAAGGTCTGACGAGAGTCGTACCGTGGAGAGGCAGTCTCACCGGCCGCCTGTCCTGCGAGTTCTAGGCTGACGGGAGCGGCACCGACGAGTGGGCTGGCTGCTGCGACGTCAGCCGGGACGAGGCCCGAAGATCTCCTGGGCCGCGACCGCTCCTTCCGGCAGGCGCCGCAGGAGATCGATGAGGTGCCGCTCGCTGGCTCTCAGGCGACGCGAGACTTCGCGGGCGAGGTTGAGGACGAGGAGGATGAACGCGTCGGGATCGCGCCGGCGGAACTCGAGGAGCTCACGATAACGGAGGACGAGCAGGCTCGTCTCGCGCACCGTTCGGACGGTGGCCGAGCGGGGCTGGATGTCGAGGAGCGACATCTCGCCGAAGCAATCGCCCGGGCCGAGCGTCGCCACGATGAGGTCGTCCGCGTCGTCGGGATCGCGATGGATCCGAACCTCGACGCCACCACTTTCCACGACGTACATCTCGCGGGCTCCCTCCCCTTCGGCGACGACGAGGCACGAGGCCGCGAGGATCCGCCGCTGAAGATGCGCGGCGATCAGCTCGAGGGCGGGTCGTTCGAGACCTCCGAATATGGGGATGCCCGCCAGGAACATCGGGTCGGGGGGCGGATCGGCTCTCGTGTCGGCCATACGTCAGCGGCTGAAGCGCTGCTGCAGCTCGGCATACGGGATCGCGCCCCGGGCGAATCCGAAGGTGCCGTGATCGGCCATCTCCCGAGCGGCCTGCTCGACCAGGGTGAGGACGGCGCGAGCGAGGGTTCCGCCAACGCTGATCCTGGCGACGCCGAGCGAGCGCAGGGTGGCGGCATCCAGCACCGGCTCGACCAGCCCGGCCACGACGTTCACCGGAGCGCCGATCGCGGCGGTCAGTCTGCCGATCTCCTCGGCAGCGCTGACACCGGGAACGAAGATGCAGTCGGCTCCGGCAGCCAGGTACCTCTCGGCCCGGCGCACCGTCTCGGCGAAGGCGTCCGGGCGCCTGATCATATAGGCGTCGGTGCGCGCGTTCAGCACGAACGAACCGGCCGGTGCGGCGGTCCGTGCCGCCTCGAGACGTTCGCAGGCAGCCTCGACCGGGAGCAGTTCTCCGGGCCGAGTCACGTCCTCCAGATTGCCTCCGACCACCCCGAGCTCGAACGCAGCGGCGACCGTTGCGGCAACGTGGTCGGCGGTAGCGCCGTAACCGGACTCCAGGTCGGCGCTCACCGGGCACGCGACGGCCGATACGATCCGCGCGATGCAATCGAGCATCTCCGGCCCCTCCATGGTGCCGTCGGCGGCACCACGGCTGAAGGCGATCCCGGCGCTGGTGGTGGCGATCGCGGCGAACCCGGCCCGTTCCAGGATCCGTGCCGAACCGCCGTCCCAGGCATTCGGCAGGATGAAGCCGGCGCCGGGTCGATGCATCGCCAGGAACGCCGCCGCGCGGTTCGGAGTCGCGGACGCAGTCATGCGCCTGAGTCTACGTCCGGGGGACCGTCGGGCAGGAGTGGAGTCAGAAGGGGTTGCGCGAAAGCGCTGACGTGGCGCGTTACAAGCGAGAAGAATTCTCGCCGAAGGATGTCGATTTCGGGGAGCTTCCGTCGTCGTAGGGATGGAGGCCGGAACATCCCGGCCGAAAGGAGACGACGAAAATGCGATTCCTGGTGATGGTCAAGGCCACGAAGGACAGCGAGGCGGGCGTGATGCCGAGCGAGAAGCTGCTCGCCGACATGGGGAAGTTCAACGAGGAGCTCGTGAAAGCGGGCATCATGCTCGCCGCCGAGGGACTTCATGCCAGCTCGAAGGGGGCGCGCGTCAAGTTCTCCGGGAGCAAGCGCACCGTGGTCGACGGACCGTTCACGGAGACGAAAGAGCTCGTCGCCGGCTTCTGGCTGTGGCAGGTGAAGTCGAAGGAGGAGGCGATCGAGTGGGTGAAGCGCTGCCCGAACCCTCATGAAGGCGATTCCGAGATCGAGATCCGGCAGGTCATAGAGATGGCGGACTGGGGCGAGCTCACGCCCGAGTTGCAAAAGATGAAAGACCGCCGCGAAAAGTTCGCGAAGCAGTCCAAGCCGTGATGCCCCGCGGGCGCGGGGGACGATGCTCTAATCCTCCCCCGTGTCCGCTCCCGAGGCCCATCGCGCGATCGACGCGATCTGGCACATCGAATCCTCGCGGCTCATCGCGGCGCTCGCGCGCGTGACGGGAGACGTGGGCCTCGCGGAGGACTTCGCCCAGGACGCTCTCCTCGCGGCGCTCCGGACCTGGCCCGAGACGGGTGTTCCGGACAATCCGGGCGCGTGGCTCATGGCGACCGCGAAGAACCGGGCGCTCGACCACCTACGGCGCGCCCGACGCGCGGACCGGGCGCACGGGGAGATCGGCCGGGACCTCGAAGCCGACCGCGGGAGGGCCGCAGCCGACCTCGAGGCGGGACTCGACGACGACATCGGCGACGACCTCCTGAGGCTCGTCTTCGCGGCGTGCCATCCGGTGCTCGCGCGCGAGGCGCGCGTCGCGCTGACGCTCCGCCTTCTCGGGGGTCTCACCACCGCCGAGATCGCGCGGGCCTACCTCGTGACCGAGGCCACGGTCGCCCAGCGCCTCGTCCGCGCGAAACGGACGCTCTCGGACGCGCGCGTCCCGTTCGAGGTCCCGCGCGGAGAAGACCGGGCCGCGCGACTGTCGTCGGTTCTCGAGGTCCTGTACCTGATCTTCAACGAAGGCTACGCGGCGACGGCGGGCGACGACTGGATGCGTCCGCAGCTCTGCGAGGAGGCGCTGCGCCTGGGCCGGATCCTCGCGTCACTCGCGCCGGAGCCCGAAGTCCACGGCCTCGTCGCTCTGATGGAGATCCAGGCCTCGCGGACGAAGGCGCGGACGGGCCCGCGTGGCGAGCCCGTCCTCCTCCTCGACCAGGATCGGGGGAAGTGGGACCACGTGCTGATCGGCCGGGGCCTCGCAGCGCTCGCGAAGGCCGAAGCGTCCGGACCTGCCGGGCCCTACGCCCTGCAGGCCGCGATCGCCGCGTGCCACGCGCGGGCTCGCACCGCGGAAGAGACGGACTGGGCGCGGATCGCGGCCCTCTATGGCGAGCTCGCGGGGGCAGCCCCTCGCCCGTCGTCGACCTGAACCGGGCCGTCGCGGTCGGCATGGCAGAGGGGCCAGCCGCGGGCCTCGCTCTCGTGGACGCGCTCCGCGCCGAGAAGGCGCTGGAGGGCTATCACCTCCTTCCGGGCGTGCGCGGGGATCTCCTCGCCAAGCTGGGCCGCTCGGGCGAGGCGCGCGCCGAGTTCGAAAAGGCCGCGTCGCTCACCGGCAATTCCCGCGAGAGGGAGGTCCTGCTCGCCCGGGCGGCGGCCCTGGGGCCCGTTGGCCGCGGATAGGAAGGTGCAATCCCGGCCCGGGGGTTCGCCTTCACACGTCCCCGCGACTCACGTCGACCGACGTCCGAGTCACCGGCGGTGACCAACACCGTGCGAGCCGCCACCGAAGGTATGGCCGCTGCCCGTGCCGCTCACGCCTCCGCCACGGCTGGAGACACCGCCGCCGAAGCTACGCGCACCTCTTTCCGTCGGGGGCATTCGCGGCGTAGAAGAAGGGTAGCGTTGTACCGGAGCCGAATACCGCTGTACCGGAGTCGAGTGACGCTGCACCGGTGCCGAATACCGCTGTACCGGAGCCGAGTAACGCCGCACCGGGGCTGAATAACGATGTGCGGGAACCTGTTCTCGTTGCGCACCAGGAAAGCGCCGCCACGCTTCCGCTGTTGTGCGTCCTGCGCTCCACGGCGTCGCGGTGCGAACGCCCTGCGTGATCGATCGGCTTCCGTGCGTTGACGCGGTCCCGGGCCCAAGCCGGTTCCAGCTTCCCGTGCCTGCCGGTCGGGCGGAATCGAAGCTTCCCGATCTTGAAGTCGTGCTCCTGGAAGCCAGCGACGCAGGCTGATACCGGGCGGCAAGCTGAGCGTTCCGGTACGGGACTCCCAACCGGTGGCCCGGATCGTGGCGCCACCCCCTTCTGCCGGCGAACCCGCCGGCCAAGAACCGACCGTGGAAACCATGATGTCGGAAGAACGCGCCGTTGACGAACACCGAGCCGCCAAACCAGTTCGGGCCCCAGCCCCAACCCCAGCCGCGCCAGCCCCAGCCGTTCCAGCCGCCGAAGCAGAATCCGATGTCGATCGCCGGACCGAAACCGAAACCGTAACTGGTGTAAGCGAGCGGCGGATAGTAGCCCCACGCCGGAGATCCCCAGATGTAGTCTGGATCGTATTCCGGCACGTAGATCACCTGCGGATCGGCCGGCAAAATCTCGATGACCGCCTGCTCGCCCGGGGTCTCGGTGGTAACCGTCTGCTCCGGAGAGGAGGAGAGCTTCCCGTTTGCCTGCGCCCGTGTGCGCATTCGCTGCACCGCATCCATAACGTCCGCTTGCTGCGCGAGGAAAGCGTTGCCCAATGCCGTGGTCCATTGGACATCCTGGTTCATCCTGGCCAGCACGTCCGGAAAGGCCACCAACCCCTGAACGCTTGCGTCCCAATTCTGCTCCTGGGCTGCGTCGATCAACTGCTGGCCCCTCAGACGTCCATTCCGTAGCAGCCACTGCTGCGCCTCGACGAGCTCCAACGGGTAGGTACTCGCGACCAGGACCTGACTCAGCAGCGGATCGGGATACAGCGCGATGGGTGCGACCAGGTCAGCGAGTTGCTCCGGAGCCAGACTCTGCGCCTGGACCGATGCCGAACTCCCGGAAACGTCGGCTGTCGGCCCCTCCTCCTGAGCCATCAACGAAAGCGGAATTCCTGACATAGCCGCTAAGACACAGAGGTTCCGCGCCAATCGGTATGTCATCTCGTACCTCCGTTGGGGTCTTGGTTCACTCCGAACGGGACCCATGATAGGGAGGAGCAACACCGATGCCACGGCAGCGTCGCCGCAAGGGTACGCGGAGGGAGTTCACGATCGGAACCTCAGCTCCTTGATCCTGAGGCGGTTAGCACGAGCCGGTTCGCCGTGTGTCCGATCTCCAGTGTGCGGTAGTCCCGGACGACCGCGCTCTGAGTTTTTTCAGGACTTTGGCACAGGTGTTGCCCGCCCAGTTTCGTGAGAAGAGACCGGCGACGTCGCGAAGCTTGGGCGTGGGCATCGTTACTCCTCTGCCTCGGCGCCCTGCATGCGGATGCGCGTACGGCCCGTCGGAAGAGGTCCAGACCCCCTCGCCTCGGGATCAGCGCCGCGGTGGTGAACGACGCGTCGAAAGCGCCGCGTCTCGCTCCGTCCGCGGCTCCCGGCGCCTCCGTCCTCAGGGCCCAGATCCTTCTCGACCGTGCACGCTTTTCACCGGGCGAGATCGACGGCCGCTACGGCGCCAACACGCGGCGGGCGGTCGCGGCCTTCAACGACGCGCATCGGCTCGAGGGAGGGGAGACGGTGACGGCTCAGACGTGGCCCGTCCTGAACCGGGATGAAGCGCCGGCCGTCGTGCGCTACGTGCTTGCCCCGGAGGACGTCGCGGGCCCCTTCGAGAAGATCCCGAAGGATACGCTCGACAAGGCGAAGCTTCCTGGGCTGGGGTTCGAGTCGCCGCTCGAGGGGCTCGGCGAGAGGTTCCATGCGAGTCCCCGGCTGCTTCGTCTGCTGAACCCCGGCGCCGCCTTCGACCGTGCCGGAGTCGAGATCCAGGTTCCGAACGTCGAGAGGCCGCCGCTCCAGAGGGCGCGCGGCATGAGCGTTCGGGTGAGCGAACGGGATCGTTCCGTGGAGGTGCTCGGAGCGGACGGGAGCCTGATCGCCCGGTATCCCGCGTCGGTCGGGAGCCGCCACGATCCTCTCCCGGTCGGCAGATGGAAGATCAAGGGCGTGAGGTTCAACCCGGACTTCCACTACAACCCCAAGCTCTTCTGGGATTCCGAGCCGGGTGACGAGAAGGCGAAGCTGCCGCCGGGGCCGAACAACCCCGTGGGCTCGGTCTGGATCGACATGTCCAAGCCGCACTACGGGATTCACGGCACGCCCGAGCCGTCGACCGTAGGGCGGACGGCGTCGCACGGGTGCATCCGGCTGACGAACTGGGACGCGCTCGAGCTCGGCCGGCTGGTCTCGCCGGGGACGGCGGCAATGCTCGAGAAGGAGCGGACCATCTCGCCGGCGCGGTCCCTGAACGCGCCGGCGGCGACCCCGTCACCGGCGCCGACCCCACCCCCGGCGGCCCGGAGCGCGGATCCCGCGAGAGGCGCTCCGGCTCCGGGCGAGCTCTCGATGCCCGTCGCGAACGTCGATCCACGCACCCTGCACGACGACTTCGCGGAGACGCGAGGGGGCGCACGCCGGCACGAGGCGCTCGACATCCTCGCACCGCGCGGAACGCCGGTGCTCGCCGCGCACGACGGGATCGTGAGGAAGCTCTTCACGAGCGAGCCGGGCGGCCTGACCGTCTACGAGTTCGACCTGGACGAGCGGTACTGCTCCTACTACGCGCATCTCGACGGCTACGCGCCCGGGCTTCACGAAGGCCAGCGGCTCAAGAGGGGCGACCTCGTCGGCTACGTGGGAACGACCGGCAACGCGCCGAAGAACACGCCTCACCTCCACTTCGCCGTCAGTGTGCTCGGGCCCGACAAAGGCTGGTGGACCGGGACGCCGATCGACCCCTACCCGCTCCTCGTCAAGACTCGCTGATCGCCGCGATGCAGGGCCCGTCACGTCATCTTCTCCTCGACGCTCCTGACCTTGTCCTCGAGCGACTGGACCTTGTCCGTTCGCGTCCCGACGCGGAGCGTGGCGCTCACGCGCGGTACGCCCATGTCGTGCAACACCTCGTGGCACCGCCGTACGGCGGCGAATACCTCATCCCAATCGCCTTCGATGTTCGTGCCGTTGGCGTGGAGCGCCGTCTTCAGGCCGGCCTCCTTGAGAACGCGCTCGCACTCAGCGACGCCTCGACAAGGACAGGCCAACCCCGATCTTCGGAGAGGACACGGATGTGCGCGCCGAGCCCCTGCCGCGGCCCGCCGGAAATCGCGCGCGCATGAGATTCCAGGTCACACCCGCGGACGCCGCCGTCTACGTCGACGACCGGTACCTCGGACCGGGCGAGGACCTCAGCGCGAACGCGCGTGGCGTCGTCACGCAGCCAGGCACGCACACGATTACCGTCGCGCGTCCCGGCTACAAGCCGAAAACCGTCGACGTCACCGCCCACATCGGCGCCCCCGTGGACGTCGTCGTGGACCTCGAGAAGTAAGCGGGCTCCGTCCCCCGGGCCCGCCTTCATCCTAGAAGACCGCGGTACTCCGGCGGAAGGGAACAAGTTGGCGGATGCGGCTGTCCCGCAGGTACAGGCCGCCCCATGCGAGAATTCCCATGACCAGCGGAATCGCCGCCCGCGCCGTGTCTGCGACTCGTAAGTGAGTCGCCACCGCGCCGCCGAGATAGCCGGTCATCACGATTGCGGCGAGGACAGACGTCTGCGGGACAAGGTAGAGCACCACCAGGGCACATTCCGCGGTGACGATGGGAACGATGGCCGATTCGGGATAGCCGTAACCCGCAACGATTTCGGCCACCGCGTTCGTGTGGTGGGTCGCCCTGAACCAGGCGCTGCTCAGCAGCTGCGCGACCACGACAAAGGAAAGGAGCCGGCCGGTCCAGAGCCTCCAGCGGGGAATGGAGACGTTGCGGGCGGTTTCAGGAGACATCGGACCCTCCGCGCTTCGGGTTGTTGTGACGCGTCAAGGCTGCGGGGCGTTGTTCGGCCAACCGGGAGTCTCAACGCCGAACTGCTTTGCGTACTCGGCGTTCAATCGCTGCCAGCCGCCGAACTTCAGGGCGTCGGCGCCGACGATTCGTCCGATGGGCTGACCGGCGAGGAGCCGATCCAGCACATCGAAGCAGATGTGCCAGCCCGCAGCGCCCATCGAGATGAAGCCACGGTCGATCTTGTGCCAGAGCGTGAGGCGCGTGCCGTCGCCGAGCGGTTCGAGCTCCCAGCGGAGGTCGTTGCCGCCCCAGTCGTACTCGAGGAGACGCGGCGCCTCGGCCGTTTTCACGTTCGTCTCGGAAACTTGCGGGGCGGGCGTCCCGACCGTCGTGAGCTTCACGGGCGCGCTCGTGTCGAGGTTCCGATCGGCGTCGAACGGGGCCCACTCGCGAAGGTGCGCCGGATCCGTCAGCGCCTGCCAGACCCGCGCCGGCGGATGACGGAGATCGCGGACGAGGACGAGCGTCCACTTGTCCCCTTCCTTTCGCACTTCGGCTCCGGCCGCGGGGCCGGGCGCGTAATTCTCGCGGCTGCTCATCGCTTCTTTCCTTTCCCGGATGTCCTTTCCATCCGATCGAGATGGCGTTCGAGCGCATCGACGTGGGCCGACCAGAAGCGCCGGAAGGGCGCCAGCCAGGCGTCGACCTCCCGGAGCGGCTCGGGCCGGAGCCGATAGACGCGGCGCTGGGCGTCGACGCGCGCCTCGACGAAGCCGGCCTCGCGCAGCACGCGGAGGTGCTTGGACACGGAGGTCTGGGGCATTCGCAGCCGGCGCTCGATCTCGCCGACGGAGCGCTCCGACGTCGCCAGCAGACTGAGGATCGACCGGCGGTTCGGCTCGGCGATGATCGTGAACGTTGCGTCCATGGATTTAATATACGCATCAGTGCATATGCCTGTCAAGGCATATGAATGCGGCCTCTCCCGGCCGCGCGACGCGGGGAGCACGATGAGGCCGAGGACACTGGTTCGAAGAACTGCGCCGACGGTGAAGTCGTTCGCCTACCCCTCGAACGTCTCCGCGAGCGCCCGGAGGAGCGCGGCGCCGTCGCCCGCGAACGCGCTCCCGTGCATGCAGGCCAGCGTGGTGGGCGCGAGAGCGGAGAACCGGAGCAACGACTCCCTCGTCCCCTTCGCCTGGGACCAGTAATCGATCGCGCCGCGAAACGCCTGGCTGGGCCCGAGCACGTCGTCCGTCGTGAGAGCCACAGTGCCGGGGCCGGGCTGCGTGAAGAGGTCGCCGCATAACAGGGTCCGCGTGGTCTCGTCCATCAGATACCCGCACTCCCAGCCGTGCGGCACGTGCGGCGCGTCGATCCACCGGAGCACGGTGCGGCCGATCGTGAGCGGCTCCCCATCCGCGAGCGCGCGCGGCGGCTTGTCCATGCCGTCCGCGTTGATCATCGCGTTGACGCGTCCACACAGCGGTTCGGCGTGCGGCGCCGCTTTCAGGAACTCGTTGAGCGCCCCGCACTCGTCGCTCTCCCAGTGTGAGAAACCGATCCAGCGGAGGCGCTCTACGGGGAGCACGGTCGCGATCGCCTCTGTGACGAGCGGGAACAGGGAGCGCCCGCCCGTGTGGAAGAGCAACGGCTGCTCGTCGACCAGCAGGTACTGATTGAAGCTGAAGGCGCCGCCCGGTATCCGGACCGGCGTGTTGATGCGATAGAAGCCGGCCCCGACCTCGTGGATGTTCGTTCCGCTGGCGGCATTCGTCACGGGCATGCGTCTCTCCTCGGCGGGAGAGTACCGAAAGGGGCGGCTCCCCCAAGCGAGTTCAGAGATCTGACGGCCCGCTGTTCTAGGATAGGAACATGAAGAAGTCGGGCGCGAGCGAGGGTCAGCCGGCATCGGAGCTGATCTCTGACCGAATCGCCGAACTCGGGGATTGGCGCGGGGAAACCCTCGCCAGAATGCGCAAGCTCATCAAGGAAGCGGCCCCGGACGTCGTCGAGGAGTGGAAGTGGGGCATTCCGGTCTGGTCGCACGGCGGGATCATCTGCACCGGCGAAACGTACAAAAAGGTCGTGAAGCTCACGTTCGCCAAGGGGGCCGGTATCCCGGATCCGTCGCGGCTCTTCAACTCCAGCCTGGGCGGCAACACGCGAAGGGCGATCGACATCCCGGAAGGGGAGAAGGTCGACGCGCGCGCGTTCAAGGCGCTCGTGAAGGCCGCCGTGGCCATGAACGGCCCGCCAGCGAAAAAGCCGGCGACGAAGAAGCCGTCGACAAAGAAGTAGACCCTTACGGCCGCCGCTTCCCGCGCTTTCGCTTTCGAACGGAGAGCGGCGCCACGGGGATGCTCGCCTCGATCGCCACGCCGGGCCGGCGCCCCGACCCCGTCAGGTGCGCGCGGCGGAAGCGGATCGTCCGGCCGTCCTTCTCGAACTGGTCGTCGTTGATCCTGACGAGGCCTCCACGCTCCAGGGCGCCGAGGAGATCCTCGAAGAGCCGCCGCTCCATCGCGGGGAACTGCTCCACGACCTCGCGATGCAGCTGCCCGGTCGTCTGCCCGTCCCGCCTGCGAAGAAGCTCGAGAGCGCGCCTCAGCGCGGCCTCCTCCATCGCGGTCGGCGCGCGCAGCGCCGTGGCGACCCCTGCCGAGGGGGCGCACGAATCGCAGATGCCGCAGCGTGCGCCCGAGTCCTCCTGGTCGCCGAAGTGCCGTACGAGCTGGAGCATCCGGCACGCCGAGCCCTCGGCGAAGCGGCGCATGAGATCGAGCTGGGTCCTGCGATGCTCGCGCTGCTCCTCTTCCGACCCCGACAAGACCCGGTCTTCCGGGTAGTCGCGCTCGAGGAAGAACTCGTGCGTGCGCGCGTCGCCGTACGAGTGGAGGAGGATCGCCCGCGACGGGAGGCCGTCCCGTCCGGCGCGCCCGATCTCCTGGTAGTACCCTTCGACGCTCGCGGGAAGCCCGGTGTGGATGACGGTCCTCACGTTCGCCTTGTCGATCCCCATCCCGAACGCGATCGTCGCCACGATGACCTCGGCGCTCCCGTCCAGGAAGCGACGTTGCACGTCGTCCCGCTGCAGCGCCGTCATTCCCGCGTGGTAAGCCACCGCTTTCACCCTGGCCGGGAGCTCGTCGGCAAGAGACGTCGCCTCGCGCCGAGTCGGCGTGTAAACGATTGCCGGTAGCCGTGCCGAGTCGGCGAGCACGTCGCGCACGAGCTCGGCGCGCCGGCTCGGGGGCGCCTCGGTCACCTCGACCGCGATGTTCGTCCGCCGGAAGCCGTGGATGAAACGGCGGCCATTCGTCATGCCCAGCTGAAGGGCGATGTCGTCCTGCACGCGCGGCGTGGCCGTGGCGGTGAGGGCGATGACCGGCGCGGGGCGCAGCAAGGGGAGACGCGCTCCGAGCAGCCGGTAGTCGGGTCTGAAATCGTGCCCCCACTGGGAGATGCAATGCGCTTCGTCCACGGCCACGAGCGAGGGCGTGCGCCTCGCGAGCATCTCGGGAAAGCCCTGCACCGAGAGCCGCTCGGGCGCGATGAAGAGGAAGTCGAGCGTGCCGCCCAGGTAGTCACGGCAGACCTGGCGCGAGACGACGCGGTCGATGCCCGAGTGGATCCGCTCGGCGACGAGCCCGAGCGCGCGGAGTTTGGCGACCTGGTCCTCCATCAGGGCGATGAGCGGCGAGACGACGAGCGTGGTACCGGCCCGGGCCAGCCCGGGGAGCTGATAGCACAACGACTTCCCCGCGCCCGTCGGCATCACGAGGAGCGCGTCACGTCCCTCCGCCACGGTCCGGCAGACGGCCTCCTGGAAGGGGCGGAACGCGCCGTGCCCGAAGACGCGCTCGAGAAGCGGGCCGAGCCGGTCGCCGGCGGGCCGGTCTTCGTGATCGTTCAGATCTCCGCCGGACGTCAGGGCTTCGCCGCGGCCGCCGCCTTCGGCTCGGCGGCCGTCCCGCGCGGCTGCGCCTTCTTGACGTACGTGTCGAACCAGCGCAGCTCCTCGTACGCGAGCTGCTCGTTGGACTCCATCGACGCGTACCAGTGCGGCTCGTGCGGCAGCATCACGAGGCGCGCCGTGCCGCCGTTTCCGCGGATCGCTTCGTAGAGCTTCACGGCCTGGAGCGGCGTCGTCCCCGGGTTCGCGTCGTCGGCGCCGTGCATGATCAGGAGCGGAAGCTTGATCTTGTCCGCGAAGAAGAACGGCGAGACCTGAAGGTAGACGCTCTGGCCCTTCCACACGGAGCGGCGCTCGTTCTGGAACCCGAACGGCGTGAGCGTCTTGTTGTACGAGCCGCTCGTCGCGACGCCGGCGCGGAAGAGGTCGGTATGGGCGATCAGATTCGCCGTCATCAGCGCGCCGTGGCTGTGTCCGGTGACGCCGATGCGCTCGCGATCGACGATCCCCGTGCCGACGGCGGTGTCGACGGCCGCGCGCGCGTCCTCGACGAGCTGCTCGAGGTACGTGTCGTACGCCTTCCTCGGATCGCCGACGATCGGGAACGCGGCGTTGTCGATGATGGCGTATCCGGAAAGGAGCAGCAGGCGGTAATCGGCGAGGCGCGTGAACTCCCGCTCCGAGCCGGTGATCTGCCCGGCCGTCGCGGTGCTCGCGTAGTCGAGCGGGTACGCGTAGAGGATCGCCGGGATACGCGTGCCCTCCTGGTAGCCGGGAGGCGTGAGCAGCCGGAACGAGAGCGGCGTGCCGTCCTTGCGCGCGTACTTGATCAGGCGCTGCTTGACCCCGCGAGCCGCGGGGGTGGGATCCGGGATGTGGGTCACGGCGCGCGTCGTCGACGCGATCGCGGCCTCGCCGGGTTTCACCGAGGAGAGCGGCCCGCCGAGCGTGCGGAGCATCGCGTTCGGCGGATCCGTCGGCGATTGGTGCCACGTCAGGAACGCACGTGAAGTGGCGTCGGTGAACGTGAGGAAGGACTCGAGCGCCGTCCAGTCGCTGCGGAAGAGGCGCACGGGCGTGCGCGACTTCAGGTCGAAGCGATCGAGGAACGGGCGGTCGCCGTCGACCGACGCGCCCCGGCCGCGGAGGAAGATCGCGCCACCCTCCTGACGCACGACGTGCTCCCCGTTCGGCAGCGTCCTCATGACCGGCCGGCCGGGGTCTTTGTAGCGCTCGTCGCTCGACAAGTCCCACAGGACGTCGGGCTTCGTCGCCGGATGGTCGACGTCGGCGAGAAAAATCCGTCGCCAGTGCTTGTTCTCGTCGTACTCGTGGAGGAGCGCCACGTCGCGCCGCTCGCTCCAGTCGAAGCCGTCATACCGCTGCTCGGTGCGGGCGATCTCAGCGGCGGTCCCGCCGAAGGGCGCCCTCAGCATCATGACCTTGTCGCGTGCGGGCACGCTGACGTTCCAGTCGCCGCCGTCGAGCGCCTCGGCCCAGACGAGCGTTGCCGGTTCGGTCGGACGCCACTCGAAATCGCGCGGGCCGGTCGGCACGCCGGCGATCGGCACGCGGTCTGCGAGGGGCAGCTTCGCGAGCGTTCGGGTCTTGCGGCCGGCGCGGTCCCAGAGCTCCAGTTCGTGTGCGAAGTTCCCGTACGTCGTGACGTACGAGTACGGCTTGTGGATCGTGGTCACGAGCAGGTTCTCGCCGTCGGGCGAAGCGTCGACGTCGGTGATGATCGCCGGCTCGCCCAGCGGCGTGATCGCGCCGGAGTCCGCGTCGACGAGGGCGATCTGGCTGGTCGCGTAGTAGTCGAAGAGGTCCTCGTCGTGCTTGCTCGAGAGCGTGTCGCGCGTCTCGTAGGTACTGCTCTCGCCCTTCTCGCCTTCCGTCTCCTGGATGCTCGGGCCGACCGATGCGGCCGAGTCCGCGGGCGGGGGCCCCGAATTCGCCGGCACGAGCTTCACGAGGAGCGTCTTCTGGTCGGGCATCCACTGCAGCGAGCTCCCCAGCATCGGATTCAGCCGGGCGCCGCCGAAACGCCGGATCGCGCCGGTTTTGGCGTCGCAGATCCACGGTTCGACGGAATCCTTCGAGGTGTTTCGGAACGCGAACCGCCGCCCGTCGGCCGCCCATGCGAAACCGTCCACGCAGCCGTCCGGCGGCAGCGTCACCGGGGTCTCGCGGCTGCTGGAAACCTCGACGAGGGTCAGCGTCTGCGCGCAGGGCGCGATTCCGTAACCGCCGGGAGTGTCGTGCTTGCGCCGCGTCCGCGGCTCGACGCGCACGCCCGCGAGCCTGAGGAACGGCTCGGCGACCTGAGCGATCGGCGGGTACCTGACCCACGAGACGAGAAGAATCCGGTCGTCCGTCGGGCTCACATAAGGACTCGGCGGCGAAGGCGCATGCAGGACGTCGAGGACGTTCTGCGGCGGCTTGTCGTAGCCCGATCTCGCCGGGAGCGCCGCGGCCACGTGCAAGGCGAGGGCCGCAAAGAACGTGACGCGGGCGGAGCGTGAACGCACGCCGGAAGCCTAGCATCCTCTATCGTGCCGATCGTCAGGAGCCCGGAGATTCCCGGTAGCGTGTCAATGCCCAGACGGCAAGGATGGCCACGCCCGCGTCGACGAAAAACGTTCGCGCAGGCGAGCCGGGGCCGGCTCGCAGCAAACGCGGCATGGCGAGCACGAGGACGACTCCGACGACAAGCTCGACGATCCCATGGATCGGAAAGGGGATCACCTTGACGAGACCAAGAGGAAAGCGCGTGAACAGTGTCATCAGGAGATGGACGACCGCGAGCCCCCATGAGACGGCCGCCACGTAACCGTTGAGCCCGAAGAGGAATGGCGCGAGAAGGAAGACCGCCACTGTGACGAGATCGAGAAAGCCATGGAGGCGCGCGCTCAGGACATTCATGAACTCATTATCGCGCGCGCACGCGAAGCCAGGATCCCGGGAGTAGACTGACCGCGATCACGAGAGCCCGCCGTCGTTTTCGGAGGAGCCTCCATGAGCAGTCGTAAGCGCAGCCTTCTGGCAGCGGCTTGTCTCGCGTCGGCTCTGCCGTGCATGTCGGCGAAGAACGAACGCATTGTTGCCATTGCCAGGGGGAATGGCGTGACGGCCCTCCTGTGGACGCAACTGCCGATGAAGGTCGTGCCCGCGGCGGGTGATAAGACACTCGCGATGTCGATACAGGACATCAGGTTCGAGCGGTCACTGAATGCGTCCACCGCCCTCGCCCTTGCTATTGCGTACCCGGAGGGCATTTCCCCGGGAAGGGGCATTCTCGGGCCGTCGGACATCGGCAAAGCCGTGGACGTCATCGCTGCGGGCGCGCTGTCGCAGGTGGTGTCAACGCCTTGGCTCGTGACGATGCGTCTGAAGGTTTCAATCGCGGACTCCCACGTGAGCTTCGCGGTTCACAACGGGGAGATCGCGAAGAAAGTCAGGGAAGGTACGGGCCCAGCGGATGCATGGCTGGGCGTCATCGCGGCATCTTCCTATGAACTGGGACGCGTGGAGCTCGGGGCGTTGAAAATAAAGGTCTCCGAAAACGTGCAGATTCCGTTGAACCTGCGTCTGGCGTTCGGAGGTGATGGAATCGCTCTGTCCGGAGCCGTGGCGCCGGAAGTTCCGACGGCCGCGAGCCCGCCCGTCACAAAGGATGGAACGAGCGCGCGCATCGCAGTGACTTTGGATCTGCTCAATCGGATCAGCCGAGACAAGTACCAGGCGGATGCGATTGACCTCGAAGCCGGAAGTACGAAGGCCCGGTTGAACCAGTTTGTGTTTGCGCGTGCCGAGGATGGTCTGTCCGTCTCGAGTCGGGTCGCGGGCGCAGCCGCGGGTTGTGAGGTGCGGGTGCGTACCGTGTGGCGCGGCGCTGATTTGAAGCTGTCTCACGTGCTACTCGAGGACACGCAACCGGCGAAGTCGGGCGAGTGTTCCGCGGAGCGCAACAAGTGGGGTCTGGTCGCGTCGGCGATGGAAAGCGTCTATCGAAATTCGCCTTTGCGGCCGACGGGATTGAAGGTCGTGAGCACCAGCATCAAGGGCCGTCCCGTGAAGTTCATCGTCGAGGTGAAAGAGACCTCGTTGAAAGGTTCCGAAATCGTGTTCGTCGGGGATGTATGGCTTAGTCCAGGATGAGTGTAGGATTTCGAGCTGACCGCGAATCCGTTCTCCTCCATTCGAGGAAGATGTGGGAGGCCGGGCTCGTCGTCGCCTCGGCGGGCAACGTCAGCGCGCGCGTCGCCGGCCACGACGCCATCGCGATCACGCCGACGTGCATCTCCTACGATGTCATGACCGCGGAACAGATCGTCGTCGTCAGCCTCGACTCGGGTCTTCCGATCGAATCGAACTTCCGGCCGTCCGGGGAGCTCCCGACGCACCTCGCCGTCTATCGCCGTCGTCCGGACGTCGGCGCGGTCGTGCACACGCACGCGCCTTATGTCTCCACATTGTCGGTTCTCCGCAAACCCCTCCCGCCGATCATCGACGAGATGATCGTCTACTTCGGAGGGACGATCGAAGTCGCCGACTATGCCTTTACGGGTACCGAGGACCTGGGGGCCAACGTGGTCGACGCGCTCGGGGACCGAGCCGGAGTGCTGCTCTCGAATCACGGCAACTTGTGCGTGGGACGCGACCTGGCCGAGGCGCTCCATGTCGCGCTGACGATGGAATCCACGGCCCGCGTCTACGTCGAATCCCTGCGGACGGGCGCCCCCGTCGTTCTCCCCGAAGAAGCGCTGAGGGCGGGACGGGCGATCTACGAGAGGCTGCGAAGGCGTGAGCAATAGCCGACGGTCCGGGGGCGGCTTGATAAGATTTGCCGTTCCATGAGCGAAAAGAAGAACTGGGGCTCAACCGTACTCGGGTGGTTTGTCGTGAAAGAGGACGGAGCGCCGGAGGGCGCGCCCCTTCCCGACGATGCCCCGCCGCAGGCGGCTCCCGAGCCACCGGCCTTCGTGAAGGAGCCTCCCGCCGCGCCGGGCGGGCAGGTGGACTTCCCGAAAGTCTACGAGGCCGCGGGCCTGGACGCCGAGGAGCAGGGCCGGGTGGCGAAGGCGGCCGAGCTCCTGGCGGCGCTGCCGGCCGGAACCGAGCCGGCGATCAAGAAGCAGATCGTCGAGGCTTCGCTGAAAGCGTTCGGAGTGCCGATCGAGAAGATCATCGAGGGCGCCGTGCAGGAGATCCAGGCCCTCGAGGCCTACATCCGCGCCGGCTCTCTCGACACGCAGAACGTGCACGAGGAGTCCGAGAAACGCATCCGGCAGTTCGAAGGCGAGATCGCGCGCATCAAATCGGTCATGGAGAGCCGCACCCAGGAGCAGCTCGCCGTGGCCGCGGCGTGCAACGAGAGGAAGCTCGGGATCCAGAAGGTCCTCGAGTTCTTCGGGCAGGAAACGGTCGCGCGCGTCGTCCGTGACTCGCCGAAGCTCGTCGAGCCACAGGGTCAGTGAAAGGAAAGGACATCACATGGCGGGAATCGGTTTGTTCCAGCGTCTCGGCAATCTCTGGCGGGGCTTCCTGTCGATCTGGATCTCGAACGTCGAGAAGGAGCACCCCGAGATCGCGTACGAGAACGCGATCAACTCGATGGTGGAGAAGTATGCGAAGCTCAAATCGGCCACGGCGGCGATCATCCGGCGCCGCGAGGACATCGACGAGCGGCTGAAGAAGGTCACGAAGGAGCTCGCGCAGACGGAGCTCGAGCTGAACGCCGCCGTCGAGACGAACCAGGACGACCTCGCCGTCGTCCTCATCCAGAGGAAGAACTCCCTCACGGCGGACGCGACCGAGCTGACGGGCGACCTCGGGACGGCGAGCAAGGACGCCGAGGCGGCCAAGCAGTCTCTCCTCAACGTGCAAGGGGAGATCCGAAAGCTCAAGGCCGAGCGCGACGTCATGCTCGCGAGGATGCAGTCGGCCCAGGCGCGCCTGAGGATCCAGGAGCAGCTCGACGGCCTTTCGGTGGACGCCGACGTCAAGGCGCTCGACAACGTGCGCGAGCACATCAAGAACACCATCGCCGAGGCGAACCTCGGACAGGAGCTCGCGGGGAGCTCGCTCGACGCGCGCCTTGCGGCCCTGAAGACGCAGGCGGGTGACGTGCAGGCGCGGCAGCAGCTCGCCGAGCTGAAGGCCAAGAAGGCCGCCCAGCAGGCCGCCCAGCCCCAGAAAACGATGTAAGGAAAGGTCCTCATGAAGCTCACACCGTTCGCGAAGTTCTTCATCACCGTCGTCATTCTCGGCGTCATCGGATACGCCCTCTGGCACTACAAGAGTCTGGACATCCGCAAGTGGGCGGGCGCGGACAAGGGCTCGGCGGGTACGACCGCGGCGAAGGTCGGCAGCGGCGTCTCGTCCGACGACTTCAACGCGCTCCGCAACGCTCCGCCCGACCCCGAGCGCGGAAAAGGCGCGGCGGGCGTGTCGGGCGCGGCCCTCGCCGGGTCCGGACGGCTCAGCCGGCCGCTCGTCGTGGCGATCAACACGTGGGCCGGGCACGCGCCGGGCATCGTGGCCGCGAACGGCATGTCGAGCGGCCCGAATTCCCGCTACAAGCAGACCTACGCCCTGGACGTTAGGTTCGTCCTCCTCGAGGACCCGGCCGCCAAGCTCGCGGCATTCCGCAAGGGCGACGTGGACGTCATGTGGAATACCGTGGACAACTGGGCCCGCGAGGCCTCGATCCTCGCCGAGCAGAACCAGAAGGCGAAGTCCGTTCTGATGCAGGACTGGTCGCGCGGGGGTGACGGCATCGTGTCGCTTTCGACGATCAAGTCCATCGAGGAGCTCAAGGGCCACAAGATCTCGTGCACGCAGTTCACGCCCTCGCACTTCCTGCTCCTCTATCTCCTCGCGCAGTCGGGCCTCTCCTCCGACGATCGCGCGGCCCTCGAGAAGAACATCATCTTCACGCAGGACGCGCCGGCGGCCGCCGCCATGTTCAAGGCGAAGCAGGTGGACGCCGCCGTGACGTGGGAGCCCGATCTTTCCTCGGCGGTGACGGCGCGGGGCGACGAGGCGCACGTGCTCGTCTCCACGACGGCGGCCACGAACATCATCGCCGACACGCTCTGCGCGCGGCAGGATCTCATCGACAAGGCTCCCGACACGCTGCGCGACTTCATCCACGGCTGGTTCGACGGCATCGAGATGATCAAATCCGACCCGAACGCGGCGTATGCCGTCGTCGCCAAGGCGCTGAAGCTCGACGCGGACACCGTGTCGGGGATGCTCTCCGGCCTGAAGCTCACGCCCTATGCCGACAACGCGCAGTTCTACGGCCTCGCGGGCGGGAAGGCGCACTACGAGACGCTCTTCGACACGGCTTTCGTCATCTGGCGGAAGAAGGGACTCGTGACGAGGCCGGTCGAGGCGAAGGACTGGGCCGACACACGCTTCTTGTCGGCGCTCGCGGCGAACTACCCGCAACAGAAGGTCGAGGAGCCGAAAATCGCCGCGAAGGCGCCCTCGTCGAAGGACCGCGCCATCCTCAACAAGCAGATCCAGATCCACTTCACGCCGGGCTCGGACGAGATCATGCCGGGCTCCAACTTCGTCCTCGACGCTCTCGGCGAGACGATGACGTCGTTCGGGAACACGTACCTGCGCGTGGAAGGGAACACCGACGCCACGGGCAGCCCGACCTCGAACATGACGCTCTCCGAGCGGCGCGCCCTCGCGGTGAAGAACTACGTCCTGAAGAACTTCCCGAACATCCCGCCGCAGCGCTTCCAGACGATCGGGCGCGGCTCGACGCAGCCCGTGGCCCCGAACACGACGGAGGCGGGACGGCAGCTCAACCGGCGCACGGACATCAAGGTCGTGCTCGCGAGTGAGTGAAAAGAAGAGGAAGAGAAGCGAGCTCTTCCAGCTTCGCACCGCGCTGCCGCGCTCGACGGCGTTCGTTCTCGGGCTCGTCGCGCCGACGCTCGTCCTCGGGGCATGGTGCGCGGCCTCCTACGGGGGCCTCGCGCCGCCCGACTTCCTGCCTTCTCCGACGGAGGTGGTGAAAGGCACGCTGCAGCTCTTCCTGCAGTACGACCTCGGGGAGGCCATCCTCGTCTCCACGCGCCGCATCCTCCTGGCGTTCTTCCTGGCCTCGGCGCTGGCGTTGCCGCTCGGCATCCTGATGGGCGCCTTCGAGCCCGTGAACCGGTTTTTCGAACCCGTCGTGGCGCCGCTGAGGTACATGCCGATCTCGGCTTTCATCCCGCTCCTGATCCTCTGGTTCGGGATCTACGAGAAGCAGAAAGTCGCGTTCCTGTTCCTCGGGGTCTTCGTCTATCTCCTGCCGGTCGTCGTGACGGCCATCCGCGCCGTCCCGGACGAGCTCGTGCAGACCGCTCTCACGCTGGGCGCTTCGCGCGTTCAGGTCGTGCGCACGGTGCTCCTGCCGTCCGCTCTTCCCGAGATCTTCGACTCCTTTCGCGTCATGAACGCCATCTCCTGGACGTACGTCATCCTCGCCGAGGCCGTGAACCCCGAGCACGGGTTGGGCTACATGGTGGAGCTCGCGCGCACGCACCAGAAAGCCTCGTGGTCTTTCGCGGGGCTCCTCGTCATCGGCGGCATCGGGCTTCTGACGGACTTCATCATCCGCACCGTCTCGAGGATCCTCTTCCGGTGGCGGGAGGTCGCGGCGTGAGAGAGGACGACGCGCCGAAGGCGGCGCCCCAGGCGGGCGAGCCGGGCACCGTCGCCGTCGACGTCGGCCCCGCGGGGGAAAAGAAACCCAGCTACCGCGCCGACCTGAAAGGCGCCGCGCCGAAGCTGCGCGTGAAGGACCTCTCCGTCACGTACATCAATCGCGACGGCGACGGCACCGAGGCCGTGCGGGATATCTCGTTCGACGTGGAGGACAAGCCCGGGGTGGGCGAGGTGGTCGTGTTCCTCGGACCCTCGGGCTGCGGCAAGTCCACGATCCTGAAGGCCGTCGCGGGGCTCCTCCCGCCGACGAAAGGGGAGATCCTCGTGGATGGAAGTCCGGTGGACGGCGTGGGAAAAGACCGCGGCATGGTCTTCCAGGCCTACACGTCGTTCGGGTGGCTGACCGTCCGCGATAACGTGGAGTACGGACTGAAGCTGCAGGGGCTGTCGGCCGCCGAGCGCCGGGAGAGGTCCGAGAAATATCTCAAGGCCGTGGGCCTCTCGGACTTCGCCGGCCGGTATCCGAAGGACCTTTCGGGAGGCATGAAACAGCGCGTGGCCATTGCGCGCACGCTCATCAACCGGCCGCGTGTGATCCTGATGGACGAGCCGTTCGGAGCGCTCGACCCGCAGACGCGTTGGGGGATGCAAGGCCTCCTCCTCGATGTCTCGCGCGCCGAGGACCCGACGATCCTCTTCGTGACGCACGACGTCTCCGAGGCCGTCTACCTCGCGGATACCGTGTACATCCTCTCCTCGCGTCCCGCGCGCGTCCTGCACCGCGTGGACGTGCCGTATTTCCCGGTCCGGAACATCGACCTGAAATCGGCGCCCGAGTTCCGGGCGGTGGAGAAAAAGCTGCTCGACCTCCTGTATACGCAGGCGCCCTAGGGCGCATCATTGCGTCGACCCATGGGAACCGTCGAGACGCCGAAAACGCCCATGAAGACCGCGCCGAAGACGGCGCCGGCCGCCGCCCCCACGGTTCGGGACGGCATCAGCGACGCGGCGCGCCAGATCGCTCGCGGAACGGTCCTCGACAGGAACCCGTACCTGAAAATGGCCTTCACGAACCCCTACAACCTGTCGCTCTTCGCCGGAGCGCTCGCGGCCGCGGGAATCACGCTGAACCCGATCCTCGCGGTCGTGGCGCTGGGCCTCGAAGGTCTCTGGCTCCTCCACGCGCCGGACAGCAAGCGGCTCAAGCATCTGCTCTGGGACCCGAGATTCGAGAAGCTCCGGAGCGCTCTCCAGGCGCAGGAGCGCGCGGCGCGCCTCGGGAACGTCGGAGAGGAGGAGCGCGGGCGCGTGGACACGCTCGTGGCGCGGCAGGAGGAGATCCGCCGCCTCGCGGCGCAGAACCCGTCCTTCACGGGCGACCTCCTGAGGGGCGAGCTCGTGAAGACGGATCGCCTCGTGGACGCGTTCGTGGAGATGGCCGTGACGTGCGCGCGTTACGAGTCCTACCTCGGATCGATCGACACCGACGCCCTGGAAAAGGACCGGCGACGGTACGAGCAGGCGTCCAAGGGCGGTGAGCCCGCCGACCCGCGGACCACGATCGCGAAGAAGAACCTCTCGATCGTCTCGCGCCGCCTCGAGAAGGTGCAGGAAATCCGAAGCTACCTGAGCGTCGCCCGCGGCCAGCTCGACCTCATCGAAAACTCGTTCCAGCTCATCGCGGACCAGATCGTCACGATGCAGTCGCCGCAGGAGCTCTCGGGCCAGCTCGACGAGCTCCTGGACGGCGTGGAAGCCATCCGCCAGACGGCGCAGGACACCGAAAAGATCCTGAGCGGCATCGGCATCGAGCGGGAGATGTGACGTGCCTGACTCTAAGGTGTCCAAGACCGTTCTCCCCGAGGCCCGCGTTCTTCCTGCCTGGGCCGAGGATCTCCGCCGCCGGTACCTGAGGAACGAGGCCTCGATGTTCGTCCTGCACGGAAACGTGTACGACGTCGTCCTCTTCGGCGGGAAGATGCTCTCGCTGTCGGACTTCCTCACGGGCGTCCTCCTGAAAGACTCGAAGGAAACGGTGCTCCTCTACAACGTGGCGACGGGAATCCGTTTCACGAAGAAGGGTCCTTTTGCGGAAGCGCTCGACGACCTTTCCACGGTCACGCAGAAGGACCGCGTCCTGCCGGCGCTGGAAAGGCTCCTCTCGGCGTCCAACAAGACCGCCGTCGTCCTCGAATATGCCGAGGCCCTCGCGCCCACGGGCGATCCCGCGTTTCAGGGCGACTCCGACCGCGCGGCGCTCGTGACGCTCCACCGCTGGTCGTTCCTGCCCGAGATCGAGAAGGGCGACAACGTCGTCCTCCTCGTGGCCGAGAACCTGATGGACCTTTCGCCGAAGCTCCTCTCGAACCCGAAGGTGGCGGTCGTCGAGGTCCCGATGCCGGACCGGGCCACGCGCCGGGCGGCGGCGAAGCAGGCGGACCCGGACCTTCCCGACCGGGACGCGGACAGGTACTCAGACGCCACGGCCGGGCTGAAGTCGATCCAGATCGCGACGCTCATCACGCCCGCCATGAGCGACGCGGCGCGGGCGGAGGCGGACAAGCTCATCGCGGAGAGAAAACGCGAGATCCTCGAGCGCGAGTGCTTCGGCCTCGTCGAGTTCCTCTCGCCCGAGCACGGTTTCGAGGTCGTCGGCGGCATGGACGAGGTCAAGAAGGACCTTTTGCTCATCGCCGAGAACATCCGCGAGGGGCGGACGAGCCGCGTGCCGATGGGCATCCTCTTCACCGGTCCGATGGGCACCGGCAAGACGTTCGTGGCGGAGGCTTTCGCGAAGGAGTGCGGCCTGACCACGATCAAGCTGAAGAACTTCCGCAGCAAGTGGGTGGGGGCCACGGAGGGCAACCTCGAGAAGATCCTGAACGTCATCAAGGCCATCGGCCAGGTCGTCGTGATCATCGACGAAGGCGACCGCGCGTTCGGGTCCGGAGAAGGGGAGTCGGACGGCGGGACCTCCTCGCGCGTCATCGCGCGCATCAAGGAGTTCATGTCCGACACCTCGAATCGCGGCCGCATCCTCTTTCTCGTCATGACGAACCGGCCCGACAAGCTGGACGTGGACCTGAAGCGCGCCGGCCGCCTCGACAAGAAGATCCCGTTCCTCTACTCGCAGTCGCCCGAGGAGGTCGAGAACGTCGCCCGGGCGCAGGTGAAGAAGAATCACATCAATACCCTGGTGGATTTCGCGAAGCTGAGGGACTCGTTCTCCCGGAAGCTCGTGGGCTACAGCAACGCGGACGTGGAGGCCGTCATCCTGATGGCGAACGACGACGCCGCCCGGGAGGCGGGAGGCGCGGGGACTCCGAACGGGTCCCCGCGAGAAAGCGGTGACGCGGAGGTGAAGGCGGAGCACCTCATTCGCGCGGCGCGCGACTACTTCCCGAGCCGCGACGTGGAGCTCCTGGAGTACATGGAGCTGCTGGCGGTCTTCGAGGCCTCCAGCCGCCGCCTTCTCCCGGCGAAATACGCGAACATGACTCCGGAGGAGCTGGACGCGCGCCTCCGCCTTCTTCGGGCGACGGTCGGCAACCGACGATAGGGCCGGACCCCGCGCCATGTGCCTGATCGTGCTCGCGTGGAAAGCGTCGCCGTGGACACGCCTCGCGGTCGCCGCCAACCGCGACGAGTTCTTCGCGCGCCGTACGGCGCCGGCCGCGTGGTGGAGAGACGCGCCGGACGTTCTCGCGGGACGCGATCTCGAGGCGGGCGGAACGTGGCTGGGGATCACGCGAGAGGGCCGGTTTGCGGCGCTCACGAATTTCCGGGACATGTCGGCTCCGAAGAAGGACGGCGCGCCCTCGCGCGGGGCGCTCGCCGCCGATTTCCTGCGCCGCCGCTCGGCGGCGGCGGACTACGTCGTCGCGATCCAGGCCGGGGCCGGCCGTTACCACGGCTTCAACCTTCTCGTCTCGGACGGAGCCGAGCTCTGGTCCTTCTCGAACGTGGAGGGAGACCCCGAGCGCCTCCGTCCCGGAATCTGGGGTCTTTCGAATCACCTCCTCGAGACGCCCTGGCCCAAGGTCACGACCGCCCGCCGGCGTCTCGAGGCGGCGCTCGGCGCGGCTGAGGACGCAGAGGACCTCGAGCATCGTCTGCTGGACCTCCTCGCGGACCGGACGGTTGCGCCGGACGGCGCCCTTCCCGCGACGGGTCTGCCGCCGGAGTGGGAGAGGGCCCTCTCGGCGGCATTCGTCGAGCTCCCCGGCTACGGGACGCGCGCCTCGACGGTGCTCGTCGTGGGCAGGGATCGCACGGCGTCGTTCAAGGAGAAGAACTTTGGAGCAGGGGGCGCGCCGCTCGGAGACGTGCGCGAGGTGTTCGCGCTCGGCGCGACGACGGCGCCTCCCGGAGCGACGCATACTCCTGACCAATGAGAAGACTCCCGCTCCTCATCGCCTTCCTTTTCCTCGCGCTGCCGCTGGCCGCGGCGAAGCGGCCCGCCTCCGAACAGGAGAAGATCGACTGGCTCCTCTCTCAGATCGAAAGCTCGGACGCCGTGTTCGTCCGGAACGGCGCCGAGTACGACGGCCATAAAGCCGCTTCCCACCTGAAAACGAAGCTCTTCTGGGCGGGGAATCAGGTCCAGACGGCGCGCGCCTTCGTCGTGGGCGTCTGCTCGCATTCCGAGGCCTCCGGGAAGCCGTACGAGATCCGGCTCAAGGGCGGAGCGCCGCAGCCGCTCGGGAAATGGCTCTTGGAGCGTCTCGAGGCGTTCGAGAAACGCCCCGCGCCCTGACGCCGGGTCCCGACGTCGGATCAGGGCCCTGGCTTCTCGGGTTGAATCTCGTTGTAGATCACGGCGACGCCCTTGACGGAGCTTACGAGCTTGCCGGCCGCGTCGCGGTCCGCCTCGGTCGCGACCCGCCCCGTCAGCGTGACGATGCCGTTCGCGGGGTCGACCTTCACGTTCGAGACCTTAGAGAAACGAGCGTCACCGGATAGTTTCGCCTGCAGGGCTCTCTTGATCTCGTCGGTGTCGACTCTCTTCTTGACTTCTTCCTTGCTGGTCGCGGGAGGCTGCGCCGAGCTGCGTCCGGCGGCTCCGAGAACCGCGACGACCGAGAGCGCCGCGGCGAGTAGGACAGAACGTTTTTTCCTCTTGCCGTTGCAATTCCTGCCGGTGTCCATGGAAGACCTCTCGTCCCCGAGCTCGCCCGCCCGGGGTCCTCCCAGGTATTCGCAAAAGGCACGCCAGGGTGTCCGTGAAGAGAAGCCCCGTCAGAGCCAGAGGAAGGCCATCGCGACGATCGCGTAGACGACGAGGAGCTGCGCGCCCTCCAGCCAGTTCGACTCGCCGTCGGCGGCGATCTGGCCGGCGATGAGGACGGAGACTCCGAGGACCGCGACCTCGAACGGGTTGAAGAAGAGCGTCATCTCCTTCCCGAACACGAGCGACACGAAGACGAGAAGAGGCGCGACGAAGAGCGCAATCTGCTGGCTCGAGCCGAGCGAGATCGCGAGAGAGAGCTCCATCCGGTTCTTCATGGCCGCCGAGACCGAGACGAGGTGCTCGGCCACGTTGCCGACGAGCGGAATGAGGACGACGCCGAGGAAGACCTCCGAGACGCCGGTGCGCCTCACGACGGGCTCGATCGCGCCGACGAGGAGCTCGGAGAGGATCACCGTCGCGAGAGTCGAACCGACGAGGACGCCCACCGCCTTGCGGACGCTCCACGTGTTCCCCGGCGCGGTTGCTTCCTCGTGGGTCACGCCGACCTCGGGAGCGATCCCGCGCGAAGGCGTCCCGAGCGAGAAGACGAGCGAGAGGACGTAGACGAGGATCAGGACGGCCGCCACCCCGAGGGAGAGTCGGTCGAGGAGGGGGTCGGGCGACTCGGAGAGGAGCGGCAGGCGATGCTGAACCTTGTGAACGATCTCGAAGAGCGTCGGAATCAGGAGGCCGATGACGGAGAGCAGCATCATCGTCGACGCCGTTCCCGCGGCCCGCGGATCGAAGCGCTGGAGGCCGTTCTTGAGGCCTCCGACGAGGAGCGAGAAGCCGAGGATCAGGAGAAGGTTTCCGAGGATCGAACCGACGATCGACGCTTTCACGAGCTCGACCTTGCCCGCCTTCAGCGCGACGACCGTGATGATGAGCTCGGCCGCGTTGCCGAGCGTCGCGTTCAGGAGCCCGCCCACGCGCTCGCCCGTCCGGTGCGCGAGCTGCTCCGTCGCCTCGCCCATCGCGCCCGCGAGCGGGAGAAGGCCGAGGCACGAGAAGGCGAAGACGAGCGCCGGCGCGTGAAGGAGCCACTCGGCGGCGAGCGCGAGCGGCACGAAGACGAGGAAGAAGCGGAGGATCTTCACCCCGTTGAGGCCGGCGGACGGCGGTCTCGCCATTTCGGCGATTCTAACGGCGAGCTCGACCGCGCTCGCGGAGCGGGGGCGGTTCCTCTAGCATCCGAGGCCATCATGGAAAAAACTGTCGAGGCCCGCCTGATCGCGGTCGTCGGCGCGGGAGCGATGGGGAGCGGCATCGCCCAGGTCGCGGCGACCTCGGGATTCAGGGTTCATCTCTCCGACGTTTCCGCAGCCGTCCTCGAGAAAGCCCTCCTCTCGATCCGGAAGAGCCTCGCGCGCCTCGTGAAAGCCGGGACGCTGACCGAAGAACGTGCCGCCGCGGCAATCTCGCGGATCTCGACGATGACGGACCCGGACGAGGCCGTGCGGGATGCCGAGGCCGTCGTCGAGGCCGTGCCGGAGAACCTCGCTCTCAAGAAGGAGGTCTTCCGCCGCCTCGACGCGGCGGCCCCTGCGGGGGCCCTCCTTCTTTCGAACACCTCCGAGCTCTCGATCGCCGAGATCGCCACCGCCACGAATCGGCGGGATCGGGTCGCGGGGATGCACTGGTTCAACCCGCCTCCCCTGATGAAGCTGATCGAGATCGTCCGGGCGGCTGAGACCTCCGACGAGACGGTCGCGGCCGTCGAGGAGCTCTCCCGCCGGATGGGGAAGGAGACGGTCGTCTGCCGCGACGTCCGCGGCTTCATCACGTCGCGCGCGCTCGCGGCTCACGTCCTCGAATGTTTCCGGATCGCCGAGGAGGGGATCGCGACACCGAAGGACATCGACACGGCGATCCGTCTCGGCCTCAACTATCCGATGGGCCCGTTCGAGCTCGCGGATTACGTCGGTCTCGACGTCCTCGCCGCCGCCGCGCGCGGAATGGCCGAAGCGCACGGCGACCGCTTCGCGCCGCCCCGCATCCTCCTCGAGCGCGTCGAGAAGGGAGACCTCGGACGGAAGACGGGAAAAGGTTTCTACGACCATGAGTGAGACGGTTCTTCTCTCCTATGCGCGCACCGCTTTCGGAAAGTTCGGCGGCGCGCTGCGCGACGTGCCCGGTGTCGACCTGGCCGCCACGGCGATCGCAGGCGCCCTCGCGCGCGCAAGTGTCGATCCCGCCGACGTGGACGAGGTGTTCGGAGGCTGCTGCGCACCGGCCGAAGCCGGCGTCGTCGCGCCCGTCATCGCCAGACGGGCGCTCATGAAGGCGGGTCTTCCCGCGACCGTCCCGTCCCTGACGCTCGACCGGGCGTGCTGTTCCTCGATCGCCGCTCTCCAGATGGCCGATCGCGCGATCCGCGCGGGGGACGTCCGCATCGCCGTCGTCTTCGGCGTCGAGAACCTCTCGCGCGTCCCTCTCGTCGTCTCGCCGCGGGTGAGGTGGGGAACGCGCGTGGGACCCGTGACGCTGGAGGACGCGCTCCACCGGATGGAGTACGCCGAGGCGGCGCCCGTGTCCGTGGACGCCGGCGAGGTGGCCATGGAGCTCGGCATCGGCCGCGAGGAGCAGGACGCGTGGGCTCTGAGGTCCCAGCGAAACTACGCCCGGGCGCTCGCGGAGGGGATCCCGCAGGAGGAGATCGTCCCCCTCACGCTCGCGGGCGGGAAGCGCTTCGACGCCGACGAGCTCCCGAGGCCCGAGACAACGCTCGACGCGCTCGCAAAGCTCTCGACGATCTACGGCTCGCCGACGGTCACGGCGGGAAACGCTCCCGGCCTCGACGCCGGCGCGGCGGCGCTCGTCGTGATGTCGGCGGCAGAGGCGCGGCGGCGGGGCATTCTGCCGCTGGCCCGGCTTCTTTCGTACGCCGCCGTGGCGCTCCAGCCGCGGCGGATGGCCGAGGCTCCGGCCGCGGCGGCGGAATGCGTGCTGGCGCGCGCCGGACTTCCTCTCGTT
Source organism: Thermoanaerobaculia bacterium (assembly GCA_963719225.1). Lineage (GTDB taxonomy): Bacteria > Acidobacteriota > Thermoanaerobaculia > UBA5066 > UBA5066 > Fen-183. Next base: position 202,564 of record CAVRAY010000001.1, read on the forward strand.
TCCCTCGACCGGGTCGAGATCAACGAGGCTTTCGCGGCGGTGCCGCTCGTCTCGACGAAGAAGCTTTGCTCAGACGACGCGGAAGAGCTCGCGGTTCTCCGCGAGAAGACGAACGCCGACGGCGGGGCGATCGCTCTCGGGCATCCGGTGGGAGCCTCCGGGGCGCGCATCGTGGGAACGCTCGCGCTGGCCCTCAGGAGGCGCGGCGGCGGACGCGGGCTCGCGGCGATCTGCGGGGGCCTCGCCCAGGGCGACGCCGCCCTCCTCGAGGTCGACGCGTGAGGGCGAACTTCGGGCGTCCCCTTTCGGGAATCCGCGTCGTCGACCTGACGTCGCTCCTGCCGGGAGGCCTCGCGACACGCCTCCTCGGCGATCTGGGCGCGGAGGTCGTTAAGATCGAGCCCCCGGGGGGCGAGGCCGGGCGCCGCTTTCCGCCTCTCGCCGACGGAGTCAGCGTCTACTACCGGCTCACGGCGGGCGGCAAGAAGGTGCGCTTTCTCGATCTGAAGGCGTCGAAGGGGCGTGCGGCGCTGCGCCGCCTCGTGGCCCGCGCCGACGTCCTGATTCACTCCCTGAGACCGGGCGCCATCCGGAGGCTCTCGCTCTCGGCGCGCGACGTCGCCGCATGGAATCCACGTCTCGTGCAGGTTCGCATCGCGGGCTTTCGCCGTTCGGAAAAGGCCGGCCACGACGCGAACTTTCTCGCCTCGTCGGGCCTCCTCGACCTGAACCGCGACGCGCGCGGGCGACCCGTCATCCCGAGGTTCCAGATCCCGGACGTCGCCGGCGGGACGTGGCCCGCCGTGACGGCGGTTCTGACGGGCCTCCTCGAGCGGGAAAGGACGGGCCGGGCCACGGCCGCGACCGTGTCTCTCCACGAAGGGAGCCTCGCGCTCCTCTCGTTCGGCGCCGCGGAGTACCTCGCGACGGGGCGTGAGTCGAGCGGCGGCGCTCTCGTGACGTCCGAGCTCCATCCCTGCTACGGCCTTTATCCGACGAAGGATGGGCGATTCCTCGCGGTGGCCTGCATCGAGTCCAAGTTCTGGAACGGTTTCTGTGCGGCCCTCGGTTTGCCGGAGCTCGTCCCCTTGCAGTACGCCACGGGCGCGGCGGGACGACGCGCAAGGCGGCGTCTCGCCGGGGCAACGAGGCGCCGGACGCTCGCGGAGTGGGCCAGGCGGCTCGAATCTCTCGACGTCTGCGTGACGCCGGTCGCGACGCTCGCCGAGGCCGTGAAAGAAGAGCTCCGGCTGGAGAAAGGCCGCGGCGTCTTCCGCCGGGGCCGCGACGGTCGCTACGAGATCGTCCCGAGGATCCGCTGAGTGAAGCCGCTCTTCGAGGACCTCCGCACGGACGAGCAGCGAGCCCTGGCCGAGACGGTGCGCCGCTTCGTGAGCGCGGAGGTCCGGCCGTATCTCGCCGCCTCGCCGAAGGACGAATTTCCGCGCGCACTCTTCTCGCGGCTCTGCGCGATGGGCCTCGGGGGCATCCCGTTCCCGGCCGAATATGGCGGGGCAGGCGCCGACTACACGAGCTACGCGCTCGTCCTCGAAGAGCTGGCCGTCGCCGGCGGCGCCCTCGCGGGAACGCTTTCCGTCCACGGACTGCCGCAGCTCATCCTGAATCGGTTCGGAACCGAAGAGCAGAAGCGACGATATCTCCCGCGTCTCGCGGCGGGAGAGCTCCTCGGAGCCTTCGCCCTGACCGAGCCGGAGACGGGCTCCGACGCGGCGGCGATCGCGACGCGCGCGGCAGCCGACAAGGACGGCTTCCTCCTCCACGGGAACAAGGCCTGGATCACGCACGCGACGGTGGCCGACCTCTTCGTCGTCTTCGCGCGGACGGACGAGAAGGAGATCTCGGCGTTCCTCGTCGAGAAGACCGCCCCAGGCTTCACGCCTCTTCCGCCCGAGAGGAAGCTGGGCCTCCGTCGATCGCCCACCGGTGCGCTCTCCCTCGCCGGCGTGCGCGTGCCGGCCGACGCGCTCGTGGGCCGGCCGGGGGACGGGCTTGGAATCGCCCTGACGGCCCTCGACTCGGGCCGCATCACGATCGGCGCGCTCGCGGTCGGCCTCTGCCGGGGGGCCCTCGACGCCGCGATCGGCTACGTGCGGACGCGGAAGGCGTTCGGGCGGCCGCTGGAGAAGAACGACGTCGTGAGGGCCCGCCTCGCCGAGATGGCGGCGCGATGCGAGGCGGCGGCCGCGCTCGTGCGGGAAGCCGCGCGCCTCCGCGATCTCGACCGGCCGTTCACGGCCGCGGCCGCGGCGGCGAAGCTCGTCGCCACCGACGCGGCTCTCTTCGTGACGGCCGAGGCGGTCCAGCTCTGCGGCGCGACCGGCGTCTCCGAGGAGTTTCCCGCCATCCACCTCTTCAACGACGCGAAGATCGCACAAATCGTCGAGGGCGCCAACGACGTGCAACGGATGGTCCTGGCGCGGGCGCTCCTGGGCTCGCCTTCGTGAAAGGAGAGACCGCTACTTCTTGGGCGCGTCCGCCGGCTTGAGGTCGAATTTCCCGTTCACGACCGCGAAGATGACGCACCCGTCGGCACTTCCGGCGTCGCACTTTGTCACGTGCTTCACCGTGTGGGGTTCGTACTCGTAGGAGCCGGGCGGGAGCTTCCTCTCCGACTCGCCCTCCGTTGACGCGACCATCGTTCCCGAGACGACCGCGAAGCGGATGTCCGACGAGTGCGTGTGGAGCGGGGCCGTGAATCCCGGCTTGAACTTGTGGAAGGCGCCATGGGGTCCCTTGGCCGGATCACCCCAGACCACCGCCATCATGACGTCGGCGTTGGCCGGGTTGGGGACCCATTTCAGCTCGTCGGGTGTCATGGTCACGAGCTTGGCGGGCTTCGCGGCGGGTTTCGCCTTTGCAGCACCCGCCTTCGCCTCGTCCGCAAGAGCCGCGGGAGCAAAGAGGGCAACCGCGAGGACCATGAGCAGGGTCTTGAGAGCGACTTTCATGACGCCTCCTTTTCAGAATGCGAATCATATGCGCCCCCTGTTCCGGGAGCGCTGGCCGCCGGCCGGAGGCACAGCTGTCGGAAGACATACAATCACACCAGGTCTTCCATGGCACTCGTTGCGGGACAAAAACTTGGCCCTTACGAGATCCTTGCGCCGCTCGGCGCCGGAGGGATGGGCGAGGTCTATCGCGCGCGAGACTCGCGGTTGCGGCGCGAGGTCGCGATCAAAGTGCTTCCGCCGGAGCTTGCCGCCGATCCCGACCGGAACCAGCGTTTCGAGCAGGAGGCGCGCGCGGCCTCCGGCCTGAACCACCACAACATCGTCACGATCCACGACATCGGGTCCTCCGACTCCACCGTCTTCATCGCGATGGAGCTCGTCGACGGGAAGACGCTACGGGAGATCCTGCGGGCCGGTGCGCTTCCGACCCGACGTCTGCTCGACATCGCCGGCCAGGTCGCCGACGGGCTCGCCAAGGCGCACGCCGCCGGGATCGTCCATCGGGACCTGAAGCCCGAGAACGTGATGATCTCGAAGGACGGCGTCGTCAAGATCCTCGACTTCGGCCTCGCGAAGCTCCTGAAGGACCAGCCCGAGGAAGGCACCGACATTCCGACGGCGACGCGCGCCGGCACGGTGATGGGGACGGTCGGGTACATGTCTCCGGAGCAGGCGAGCGGAAAGCCGGTCGATTTCCGGTCGGACCAGTTCTCTCTCGGGTCGATCTTCTACGAGATGGCGACGGGCAAGCGCGCCTTCGAGCGCGGGACGACTGCGGAGACCCTCACGGCGATCATCCGCGAGGAGGCAGACCCGGTCGAGAAGCTGAACGCGAACGTGCCCGCGCCGTTCCGTTGGCTCGTGGAACGGTGCCTGCAGAAGGATCCCGAAGAGCGCTACGCCTCGACGCGCGATCTCGCCCGCGACCTGAAGAGCATCCGCGAGCACCTCTCCGACGCGTCCGTCGCCGTGTCCGGAGCGGTTTCGGGCCGGCCGGGAGCGGCGCCTCCGGCTCTTCGGCGGCGCTCGGCGCGGGCGGCGGTTTTCGTGGCGGCTCTGCTCGCGGCTCTCGCCGCCGGGGCGCTTCTCCAGAAGCGCTTCGCGCGGTCCGCGCCGCCCTCCTACCAACAGATCACCTTCGGTAGCGGCACGATCCGTTCGGCGCGCTTCGCACCGGACGGGCAGACGATCGTCTTCAGCGCGGGCTGGGACGGCGGCCCGCTCAAGCTCTTCCTCAAGCACCCCTCCAGCCCGGACTCTCTGCCGCTGGCTCTTCCGAGCGCCAACCTGCTCGGGATCTCGCCCTCGGGTGAGATGGCGATCGCGGTCGACTGCCGGTCGAACCACCCGGGGGTCTGCGCCGGCACGCTGGCACGCGCCGCCCTGACCGGCGGATCCCCCCGCGACGTGGCGGACGGAATCCAGGAAGTCGACTGGGCGTCGGACGGAGCGACGATGCTCGTGGTGCGCGACGTCGGCGGGAAGGCCCGTATCGAGTTCCCGATGGGAAAGGTCCTCTACGAGACCTCGGGGCACGTCAGCTACGCGCGCCTGTCGCCGAAGGGCGACCGGATCGCCTTTCTCGACCACCCTTTTCCGCTCGACGACGCGGGAACGGTCGCGGTCATCGACCTCGCGGGGAAGAAGACGAGGCTGACGGGCCAATGGGCGAGCGAGCACGGGCTCGCGTGGGCGCCCTCGGGTCGCGAAGTCTGGTTCACGGCCACGGAAGCCGGCGCGAACCGCTCGCTCTACGCGGTGACGCTTTCGGGGCACCTGCGCGTCGTGACGCGCGTGCCCGGCGGTCTGAAGCTCCACGACGTCGCCAGGAGCGGGAAGGTCCTCCTGACGCGCGAGAGCCCGCGCGTCGGAATCCTCGGCATGCTCCAGGGAGACGCGCGCGAGCACGACATGTCGTTCCTCGACTACTCGTTCGCCGCGGACCTCTCGGCCGACGCGCGGCTGCTCCTCTTCGACGAGGAAGGGGAGGCGGGAGGCGCGAACTACACCGTCTATCTGCGCAAGTCCGACCACTCTCCGGTCGTCCGGCTGGGCGAGGGAAACGCGCTGGCCCTTTCGCCGGACGGCAAGTGGGCGCTTTCGATCCTGCCGCTGCCCAATTCCCCGTTCCGCCTCCTGCCGACGGGAACGGGAGAGCACCGGGAGCTGGCGCTGCCGGGCCTCAGCGCGGAACAGGCCGCGACGTGGTTCGTCGACAGCAAGCGAATCGTCTTTGCGGCGAGCGAACCCGGCCACGGCGTCAGGCTCTTCGTGCAGGAGATCGACGGAGGAAGGCCGCGGCCCGTCACGCCAGAGGGGGTCTCGACGGCTCTTCCGGGCTTCGCCGTTTCTCCCGACGAGAAGTCCGTCGCGGCGGTCGGGCCGGAGCAGAAGGGCGCGCTCTTTCCCGTGGAGGGAGGCGGCGCGGCGCGGCCGATTCCCGGTCTTCTTCCCGGCGAGTTCCCGCTGCGGTTTTCGCCGGACGGCCGCTCGCTCTACGTCTGGAAGCGCGGAGATCTGCCCGCGCGCATCACGCGCCTCGACCTCGAGACCGGCAAGCGCGACGTCTGGAAGGACCTGCTCCCGGCTGACCCGGCGGGCGTCGAACGCATCTCGAACGTCCTCGTCACGCCGGACGCAAAGGGCTATGCGTACTGCTACGCACGCTTGTTGTCCGATCTCTTCGTCGTCGAGGGCCTGAAGTAGCTTCTATTTCAGAAGCGAGGCCAGCTCTTTCCGGACCTCGTCCATCTTGACCGTGTGGTCCGGCTGCTTGAAGAGCACGTCCCCCTTCGCGGAGCGAACCACGAGCCCGTGGTTCTCGAATCCGAGCTCCTTGATCTGCATCTTCGAGTCGGGGGTGGTCGCATCGACGTTCCTCGCGACGACCTTTCCCGGGAATTCCTTCTCGAGCCCGCTCACGGCAGGCTTCACTTTCGCGCAAACGGGTCAACCCGGCAGGAAGAAGTAGGTCACCTCCACGGGCTTCGCCACGGCCGCGCCGGCCTTCGTCTCGTCGGCGTGCGCGGCGGGCGCGAGAAAAGCCGCCACGAGAGCGACCAGGACGATTCTGAAAGAGGCCTTCATGACGCACCTCCTTTTGAGAATGCGTATCATATGCGCTCCTTCGAAGACGGAACGGCGAGGTTCAGAGCCGGCCGTTCGCGCACGAGGCGAGGAAGATCCGGCGAGGAGCATCGGAGGCGGCGGGCGGTAGAATCGCGGAAAAGGTGGACAGATGTCGCTCTTCATGAAGTTCAACCTGATCCTGATTCTCGTTTTTGCGGTCGCGCTCGTTCCGGCGGGCTACATCTCGAACAGCCTGCTCCAGAAAAACGCACGGACGCAGATCGTCCAGAACGCGCGGATCATGATGCAGACGGCGATGGCGACCCGGGGCTACACGGTCAAGCAGATCAAGCCGCTCCTGGCGCCGCGCCTCGCGGACGAGTTCCTGCCGCAGTCGGTCCCCGCCTATTCGGCGACGGAGATCTTCAATTACCTGCGCGAGAAGAATCCCGAGTACACGTACAAGGAAGCCACGCTCAACCCGACGAACCCGCGCGATCGGACGGTCGACTGGGAAGCGGACATCGTGAACGCGTTCCGCGCGAACGAGAAGCTCCCGGAGCTCATGGGCGAGCGCGACACATCCCTCGGGCGCGCGCTTTACCTCGCGCACCCCCTCAAGATCACGGACGCGGCCTGCCTTTCGTGCCACACGACGCCGGACGTGGCGCCGGCGTCCCAGGTGAGAGCCTACGGCACGAGGGGCGGCTACGGCTGGAAGCTGAACGAGATCATCGGCGCGCAGATCGTCTCCGTGCCCATGAACGTACCGATCGCCCTCGCGGACAAGGCGTTCAAGACGCTCCTGGGCTCCCTGGTCGCGGTCTTCGCGAGCATCCTCGTCGTCCTCAATATCTTGCTCTGGCTCGTGGTCATCCGGCCGATCAAGCGTCTCTCGCAAATGGCGGACCAGGTGTCGACGGGCAATCTCGACGTCCCCGAGGTGACCGTGAAGGGGTCGGACGAGGTCGCGGTGCTTTCGGGGTCGTTCAACCGGATGCGGATCAGCCTGACGAAGGCGCTCAAGATGCTCGAGGGCGAGTAAGGCCGGACGTCCTCGGATGACCGACACGATTCCGCACGGCTCCCGATTCGGCGACTACGAGATCCTGGAGGAGCTCGGCGCCGGAGGCATGGGCAAGGTCTACCGCGCGCGCGATCTCACGCTGGACCGGCTCGTCGCGCTCAAGACGCTCGCCCTGCAGCTGTCCCAGGACTCGGGCTACGTGCAGCGCTTTCTCAAGGAGGCGCGCGCCGCCGCACGGTTGAACCATCCGAACATCGTGCAGATCTACGACTTCGGGTGCGTCGACTCCATCTACTACCTCGCGATGGAGTTCGTGGACGGGCATTCTCTCGGCACGTACCTCAAACGCGGCCATTTCAGCGAGTCGGAATCCATCCAGATCATCCGGCACGCGTGCCGCGCCCTGTCGGTCGCGCATGCTGACGGCATCGTCCATCGCGACATCAAACCCGACAACCTGATGCTGACGAGCCGCGGCGACGTGAAGCTCGTGGACCTCGGCATCGCGAAGCGTCTCGACGAGGAGGCATCGCTCACGCAGACGGGCCAGGCGATCGGAACGCCGCATTACATCTCGCCCGAGCAGATCCGCGGGCAGCGGGACGTGGATTCCCGCGCCGACATCTATTCGCTCGGCGCGACGCTCTACCACCTCCTCACCGGGCACACGCCGTACAAAGGATCGTCCGGTCCGATCGTCATGTCGATGCATCTCGTCGAGCCGTTGCCGGACCCGCGCCGGTTCGAGGCGAACCTCACGGAAGGCGTCTGCCGCGTCGTGCGCAAGATGATGGCGAAGAACCGCGACGAGAGGTACCCGGACGTCTATGCGCTCGACCTGGACCTCTATCGCCTCCAGTGCGGGGAAACGCCGCAGCCGGAGGCCGGAGCCGCGCCGGCTGCCGAGGCGCGCGCGGGATCCGCCGCGTCTCCGGCCTACGTTCCCACGACCGTCGCCGCGTTCGATTCGGGAGTCCTGAACCGCATCGAGGAAAGCCTCGCGGCCGCCGTCGGTCCGATGGCGAAGGTTCTCGTCCGCAAGACCGCGCGACACGCGCCGAATTACGAGGCGCTCTGCGGCGAGCTCGCGCAGCAGGTCTCCGACCCGCGCGCGCGCGACACCTTTCTATCGAAATGTCTCCGCGCGGCGCGCACGCCCACGCCCGCGGGTCCGAGCGGGGCCGGCCGCATGACCCCCACGCACGGGAGCGAGGCGCCCACCCAGGCCCAAGGGCACAGTCCGTCCGTCGGATCGGGGTCCTCGCGCCACTTCTCGCAGGAAGCCTACTTCGGCTCCGGCTCGGCTCCGAGGTCGATCGGCATCTCCGAGCAGGATCTCCACTTCGTGGAGATAGAGCTCGCGAAGCAGATCGGCCCCCTCGCCCGCGTCGTCGTGAAACGCGCGGCGAAGACCACCGGCGTCCTGAACGACCTCATCTCGAAGCTGGAGCTCGAGATCCCGACGGACGACAGCCGCCGCGCGTTCCGCGACGCGATGCGGAAGCACTTCCGCTAGGCCGTCCGAAGGTCAGGAGTCGGGGCTAATCCACGACCTCGATCTTGGGGTCGATCTCCTTCGCCTTGTCTGGGGGGTCACCCCAAAGCACGAGCTTGGCCGTATAGGGGAAGACCCCCTTGTTTTTCGCGCGCTCGGACTTCAGGACCTTCTTCTCGTGCTTGGGAGGGGTGTCGAAAGGCGATCCGCCGCCGAACGAAACCTCCACGTCGCCATCCGGCGAGGCCCAAACGACCCAGTCCTTGTTCTTGCGGAGGGTAATTTTCTTATCCTCCGCCGGATCGAGTATTTCTCCCCTGCCCGTGTCCTTGTTGTAAATGACGATTACGGCAACCGCGTGGCCGGTATCGAGGACGACGGGTTTGTCCTCCCGCTTGTTGCAGCCCGGCAGGGTCAGGGCCGATGCGCCAAGAAGGAAAACGGCCGCGAGGAGGACGGGAAACCGCTTCGAGATCTTCATCTTTTCTCTCCTGTTGACGGGGGAACGGCGGTGAGAGTCGGAGCGAGGGACGCGAGCCTTTGGAAATCCGGCTCGCTGCGGAGCGGTATGAAATCCGGGTCGTGCTGGATCTCGACGAGGCCGTAACCGCGTGCGACGGCCTTCTGGAGCCACGCGAGGGCCTCGGCTTTCCTTCCGAGAACCATCGCGGCGGCTGCGGCGGGCTCGAGGACCTCCTGATCCTCCGGAGCGAGCGCGACGCCTCGCCGGATCTCGGACCATGCCCGTTCGGAGGCTCCCGTCCGGGCGAGACACCGGCCGAGGAAGACGATGCTCACCGCGTCGGCGGGGTTCACGGTCAGCTCCGCCGTCACGAGCGGAAGCGCCGCCTCGTACGCGGCGCGCGCGCGCCCGGCTTGCTCCGGGCTCTGCGAGAGCGCGTCGCCGAGGTAGATGTGCCAGCGGTAGTTCTTGGGCGCGAGGTCCGCAGCGCGCTGGAAGGACGCTGCCGCCTCGGGGAACCGGCCCAGCAGATAGTGCGCGACGCCGAGGTTCGAGTACGCCTCGGCCACCGGGAGGATCCGGATCGAGTCGTCGAGGGCCGCGCGTGCTTCCTCGAACCGCCCCAGGCGCAAGAGCGCCGCCCCGAGGTTCTGGTGCACCTTCGCGACGTCCGGGTTCAAGGCGATCGCGCGCCGGTAGGCGGCGGCGGCGCTCTCGTAGCGGCTCGTGCGCCAATAGAGGTTGCCGAGCCGGTTGAACGCGTTCCACGACGTGGACCGAAGCTCGACGAGGCGGAGAAGCGACCGTTCCGCTCCGGCGATGTCCTGGCTCTTCTGAAGCGCGGACGCCAGGGCGAGAATCGCGGCCACGGAGCTCGGGTCGCGGTCGACGGCCTTCCGGAGGACGGCGATCGCGTCGGCGCTCCGGCCGGTCGCCGTCAGGACTTCGCCCAGCGTCACCTGCGCCTCGGGGAGTTCCGGGTCGAGCGTGCTCGCGCGCTGCGCGGCCTGCTGCGCGAAGCTGGCGAGAGTCACGTCCTTCGTGAGGTTGTAGGAATACAGGTACGCCCGTCCGAGCGCGGCTTGCACGGGCGCCGAGCCTTCGCCTCCGGGAATTCGCGTGAGGAGCGAGATCGCTTTCTCGACAGAGGCCCTGTCCTCGGACCTCTCCAGGTGCCCGAGCGCCACGACGTAGTCCGTCTGCGGCGGGCCTGCGGGGACCGACGAAGGCGCAGGGATCGGGACCGCGCCTCCCGACGCGAGGTGGACCTTGAGCGCCGACGCGAGCTTCACCGTGAGCTCGTCCTCGAGACGGAAATGTTCGGCCGCGGGTCCGGTCACCTCGCCCGCGGCGATCTGGACGGGAGAGCCCGCGAGCGAGATCGAAAACGAAAGCTGGCGCGTGTCGCCCATCTGCCGGACGGCGGGCTGGACGAGGAGGTTTGCGCCCGTGTCGCGCGCCCACTTCGCGACGTCCGTCTCCCTGAGCATCGCCGGGCCCGAGGGCCGCATGATCGCGAGTCCCTGGATGCTCTGGAGCTTCACGCCGAGGCTGAACGACACCCCGTCGCAGAGCTGCCGCCCGTCCTCGCGGCCCGTGAGGTCCGTCGCCGGCAGGATCGCGAGCATCTTCGAAGCGGGCAGGGCCTTCCCGTCGCGGCCGCGCACGGACACCCAGAGGAGCGCGGCGACGACGGCGAGGAACGCGCCCCCCGCGGCGACGAGCATCCGGCGGCCTCCGCGGCGCGCGAAGGATCCGGAGCGGCGTTCCAACGGAACGATGGCCGTCGTGCGCGAGCCCGCCGCGGCCTCGAGGAAGGCGCGCGTCTCGCTCACGTTCGCCGGGCGGTCGACGGGGTCCTTCCGGAGAAGGCGTCTGATCAGATCTCGCAAGGGAAGCGGCGTCGCGGCCGGCAGGGCGGCCCAGTCCGGATCCCGGTCGAGGATCGCGACGAGGATGTCCGAGAGGCTCTCGCCGTCGAAAGCTTTCTTCCCCGCGAGCATCTCGTAGAGGACGCATCCAAACGACCAGAGGTCCGAGCGGGCGTCGAGCGTGCGGCTGCGCGCCTGCTCGGGGCTCATGTAGCTCGCGGTCCCGAGGACGACGCCCTGATGCGTCGCATCGGCCGCGGCCGTCGGCGAATGCGAAATATCGGGCGAGGCGCTGCCGAGCGCGAAAGCCTTCGCGAGACCGAAGTCGAGGAGCTTCACTTTTCCCTCTGGCGTCACGACGACGTTCGCGGGCTTCAGGTCGCGGTGGAGGATCCCCTTGGCGTGCGCGGCCTCGAGCGCATCGGCGATCTGGAGAGAAATGCGCAGCACCTCGCTCGCGGAAAGGGGCGCGCGCATGATGCGCTGCTTGAGCGTCTCGCCGCTCACGAGCTCGAGGACGAGAATGCGGAGGTCGTCGATCTCCTCGAGGTTGTAGATCGCCGCGATGCTCGGATGGTTCAGAGAAGCGAGGACGTGCGCCTCGCGCGTGAAGCGGGCGAGCCGATCGGCGTCCTTCGCGAACGCCGCCGGCATGATCTTGAGCGCCACTTCGCGCTGGAGACGCGTGTCGCGCGCGCGCCAGACCTCGCCCATGCCTCCGGCTCCGAGAGGGCCGAGGATCTCGTAGGCCCCGAGGCGGGCGCCCGGTCTGATCAGCATGTCGTCATCGGAGATTATCTCGTCCAGCCGTGCGCGTTTCGTTAGACTGGCCGGCATTCCATGAGGATCCCGTGGATCGCGAGTCTCGTTCTCGCGTGCGCCGTCGGCGCGCCGGCCGGCCGCGGCGAAAGTGCGGAGGCATCCGCGCTCTGGAACGCGTGGCCGCACACGGTCGAGGTTTCGCCGTTCGCGCTCAAGCACGAGGACCTGCGCGTACGGCTCTCCGCCCTCGCCGCGCGGCATCCCGGGCTCTTCGCGGTCGCCGAGGAGGGCGTTTCGGCCGAAGGGCGGAAGATTCCCCTTCTCGTCGCCGGCTCGGGTCCGACGACGGCTCTCCTCTGGTCGCAAATGCACGGCGACGAGCCGACGGCGACGAGCGCGCTCCTGGACATCCTCGAGCATCTCGGAAGGACGAGGAAGACGCCCGAGACCGAGAGACTCCTGTCGCGACTCACGCTCGCGATCATCCCCATGCTCAACCCCGACGGTGCCGCGCGAACGCGGCGCACGAACGCGCAGGGCATCGACATCAACCGCGATGCGTTGCGCCTCCAGACGCCCGAAGGCCGCTTTCTCAAGTCCGTGCGCGACCGGCTGAAACCCTCGATCGGATACAACCTCCACAACCACAGCCCGAACGTGACGGCGGGGAAGAGCGGCAAGCAGGTCGCGATCTCGCTTCTCTCCGTCCCGTTCGACGACGCATTCACCGTGAACGAGGGACGCCGGACGACCATGCGGATGGCCGTCCTGATCCGGCGGCTTCTCGAGCCGTGGGCGAAGGATCGCGTGGCCCGTTACGACATGGACTACACCGCGCGCGCCTTCGGCGACTCGATGACGCGATGGGGCACGCCGACGCTTCTCATCGAGACGGGCGGGTTCTTCGGACCCGGCGAGGCGGACGTGCTCGTGCGCCTCAATTTCGTGGCGCTCCTCGGCACGCTTCACGCGCTCGCGGACGCCTCGATCGCGAACGTGGACGCCGGGGCATACGACGCGATTCCTCTCAACACGCGGGACCGTCTGTTCGACATCCTCCTTCGCAACGCGCGCGTCATCGGAGGCGGCGGCCTCCCGGCGTTTCACGCGGACGTGGGCCTGAACGTCGCGTCCACGCGTCCCGGCTTTTCGGGTCCGTCTCCGCGCGGAATGCGCGGAGGCGTCCTCGAGGTGGGCGACCTGACGGAGTTCCTCGGCAAGACGGAGCTCGATCTGGGCGGCCGGCTTCTCGTCGTCGCGCCGCCGGGAGGCGAGGACGGCTGGAGAAAGACGCTCGCCCGCCTCGCGGGCCGGGGACTCGTGACGGCGGACGGCCTCCTCGCGCTCTCCGAGCCGGACCTTTCCGCCGAGGCGAGGGTGTGGCTCGGCGGGGCCGCGCCGCTCGCTCCCGGTTACGGCGGGGATTTCCTCGTCCTCGCGCCGGCGGGTGCCGGCCGGTTCCGCGTCGAGCGCCGGATTTCGCCCGTCGAGCCCTGACGCCTCAGCCCGAGGCGCCGACGACGTCCCGCACGTACCCGAGACGCCGCATCCCGACGAGAACGATGTCCACGCCCGGCGTTTCGAGGAGCGCACGCAGCGTGCGCTGAGAGAGGCTCGAGCCTTCGATGCGCGCGGGCGCGAATGCCGTGTCCAGATACGACGCGAGGGACCCGACGCGCTCCGCGTCCCACGCCGCGTCGCGTCCCAGCTCGCGGAGGATGTCGGGCGCCAGGGCCGCGAACCGCACGAGTCCCCGGGCGGAAAACGCGTTCAGAGGCCGGTTCACGAGGACGCCGAGACCCGCGCTCTTCGCGACTTCCAGGACGCTCTTCCCGTCCGCCGTGTGAATCGGCTCGCGCGCTCCCGTTTCGAGCGGATTGAAGGGAAGCTGAACGACGGCGAAGCCCGGCCCCGCTCTTTCGAGGACGCGCTCGAGCGAGACCGCGTCCTCTTTCTCGTGCGGCACGACGAAGGTGTTCGACGAGATGCCGTACGACCCGATGCGACCGGCGGCCACCTCCGATTCGAGATGCGCAAGAGCCCGCGAGATGCGCTCGTAGAACGCCGCGCGCGCCTCGTCCCGCGGCACGCCGCGGTGGGCAGCGTCCATCAGAAAGTACTCGGGGTTGTGGAGGAGAAGAACGTCGACCTTCCCGAGATCGAGCCTTTCGAGCGAAGCTGTCAGCTGGTCGGCGAGAAAGTCGGGAGAGATCGAGTGCCAGCAATCCGGCGCGTACTCGGTCATCTCGCTCCACGGCCGCCCCGCGCGTGCCCGGCGGATCGCCTCGCGCTGGTTCGACCCCTGGACGTAGCCCGCCTTCGTCACGAGAACGAGATCCTCGCGCCGGGCGGCGCCGCGTCCCAGGACGTCCTTCACGACCTCGCCGACGAGGATCTCGCTGTGGCCGTCGGCGTAATTCGTGGAGGTGTCCACGAGCGAGATCCCCGAGACGAGCGCCTCGCGCAGGGCCTCGCGGTGGACGTCGGTACGGTCATCCACGCGGTATCCGCCGAAGCCGATCCTCGAGACGCGCGGATGAACGCGGCCGAGGGGGCCGTACGCCGACTCGGGAAGCCGTGAAAGGGCCATCGGAGCGATGTTAGGCTCGTACGTGTCCCGGCGTCCTCTCCTCTTGGCGGCGCTTCTCGCGACCCTCGCGCTGGCTGCCGCCTGGGGACCGTTCCTCTCGAACATGGACGTGGTCGTGCGCCACTTCGACGGCCCGAACTATCTCGTCGTCGCGAAGACTCTTTACGTGCCCACGACCCAGAACCCTCTGCCGGGTTACGCCCTGACGCCTTCCTACTTCACGGCGCACACGCCGCTCTATCCGATGGTCCTGAAGGCCTGCGCGCTCCTGGGAGGCTGGAAGGCGGGTCTCTTCGTCGCGACGGGCCTTCTCGCCGCCGTGTCGGCAGCGGCGTTCGCGGTTTACGCGAAGGAGGCCGCTCCGGAGATTCCGACCCTCGTCGCGGTTCTTGCATTCCTCTTTCTGCCCGCGCGGATGTTCCTGTACCGCGCGCTCGGGGCGAGCGAAGCGCTCATGTCGCTTCTCGTCGTCCTCGCCGTTCTCGCCTGGCGCCGGGGACGCGTGGACTGGGCGCTCTTCGCCGCGGCCCTCGCCACGGTCACGCGCACGAACGGGGTTCTCGTGGTTTGCGTTCTCTGCATCGCGCTTCTCTTCTCGGGTCGTGTGAAGACCGCGCTTCTCGGGGGCGCCCTCGCGGCCGTGCCTCTGCTTCTTCTCTTTTCCTGGCATCGATATCTCTTCGGCGATTTCCTCGCGCTCCTCCACGTCCATGCCGATAGCGCCGGAGGAACGGGTCGCCTGGGCCTTCCGTTCGCCTTCGTCGGCGAGATGGCCGCGCGGAACGACTGGGAGACGGCGGAGCTGCTGCTCGGCCTGCATCTCTTCTACGTCCTGTGTGCGGCGCGGCTCTTCGCGAGGGGAGACCGGCTCGAGGCCGGCCTCATCGCCGCGCACGTCGCCTTGTTCTCGCTCCTCCGTGAACGCGACCTCGCCCGGTACTACCTGACGGTTGCTCCGTTCGCCGTCGTCGTCGCGTGGCGCGACGTCTGGAGCCGGCCGCGTCTCGCCGCGGCGGTTATCGCCATCCTTGCGCCTCTTTCCGTCTATTACGCCTGGAAGACGATTCCGATGAACCTGTGCAGCGAACCCGCCTACCGGGCCCTGCTCTCGTTTCTCGCTTCCTGACGCCTTCCCCCGGCGCGGTCGCAGTAGCGCGCCCAGATCGTCGCGGCGGCCAGCAGGATCACGCCCACGGTCGTCACGAGGAACACCGCTACCGGCCGGGCCTTGTGAGCGGGAGGGACGGAAAGCGAGGAGATGAGGCGCTCGGCGCTCGTCGTCTGGCGCGCCTCGGTTTCGAAGACGGCCTCGACCTCGCCGAAGCGCACCGCCGACCCCTTGACGAGCGGCGCCTCCTGGACGCGCGTCCCGGCCACGCTCGTGCCGTTGGCGCTGCCGAGGTCGCGCACGACCCAGCCCTTCGGCGTCTTTTCCACGAGGGCATGACGGCGCGAGACCGAGCGGCTCGAGAGGGGGACGTCGCAGTCCGGGTCTCGTCCGACGACCGCCTGCTGCTCGAAAACGTATCGCCGCGCGGCGCCCTCGTCGCGGACGGTCAGGACACCCGGCATCGTTCTCTTCCTCTCGCGGAATCTTATGCCGGGCGTGGGACGGCGGCTGAATCGTCATCGGAGACGGGAGGCCCGAGGACGAACGCCACGTCCCCGACGTTCGTTTCGGTCGGACCGGGGGAGAACGCGTCGCCGAGCGCCTGGAAGAACGGTCCGGTGTCGTTCTCGAGGAGCGCGCGCTCGGGATCGAGGCCGAGAGCGCCGGCGCGCGCGAGCGTGGTCCCGTCGACGAATGCGCCCGCGGCATCCGACTCGTGATCGACGCCGTCCGTTCCCGCGCACAGGATCGCGACGCCGGGAGCCTCCGCGATCTCGCGGGCGGCGGCGAGCGCAGCCTCGCGATTTCGCCCCCCATGGCCTTGACCCTTGACGGTGACGGTCGTCTCGCCCCCGAGGATCGTCACGTGACGCTTCTGCGCGAGCGCCGACCTCTGGCGTCTCAGGTCTCCCGCGGCGGCACCCGCGAACGCGAGCCGCCCGCCCGC
Organism: Thermoanaerobaculia bacterium; assembly: GCA_963719225.1. Classification (GTDB taxonomy): domain Bacteria; phylum Acidobacteriota; class Thermoanaerobaculia; order UBA5066; family UBA5066; genus Fen-183. The sequence continues at coordinate 218,870 of CAVRAY010000001.1, forward strand.
GACGCGGGCCTCGCCCGAGAGAAGCTCGTGCACGACGCGCGGCTCGATGCCGAGGCGCAGCGCTTCGGTCCGAGCGCCTTCGAGCGCCGTCCGCACGTCCGCGAGGAGCACGCTCCAGCGCGGCCCTCCCACGCGCGTGGGCGCGGGCTCATGCCCGTACGAGAGGTGCGCGCGCACGGAGGGAGGTACGAGGGGCGCGATCCGGAACCGCTCGAGGATGGCGCGCGCTTCGGAAGGCCGCGTCGGCCAGCCGAGCGTCGGACCCGAGGCGACGAGATGCCAGCCGGCATCGCCGAGGTCGGAAAGCACGAGCGTCAGGACGTCGGCGGCACCCGCGGCCGCTGCGAGACGCCCTCCCTTGACGCGCGACAGCGCGGCGCGCACGGCATTCACGTCGGCGATCGGAGCGCCCGCCGCCAGAAGCAGCGCCGACGTCTTCACCTTGTCCTCGAGCGGGATCCCCGGCGCCGGCGCGCACAGAAGGCTCGAGCCGCCCCCCGAGAGGAGAACGACGAAGAGCTCGTCCTTCCCGAGCGAGTTCGCGAGCGAAAGGGCGGCCTCCCCCGCGAGGAGGCTTCCCGCGTCGGGAAGCGGATGTCGGGCCGCGATCGTGCGCGTCGAGGGAGGCAGGGTACGGAAGGCAGCGCCCTCGGGCGCGACGACGAGCATCTCGTCGATGCGCGAGCCCAGCGTCGTGTGCGCGGCGGCCGCCATCGGGACCGCCGCCTTGCCCACGGCCAGCACCACGACGCGGGAAGGCGCGAAGACGAACTCGCGCCGCGTGCGCGACGACACGGAACGGACGAAGACTCCGGTTCCGCGGCGCCCGAGCGCCTGGGAAACGAGAGCCGCCGGATCGACGGCCGCAACGGCAGCGCGATAGAGCCGTGTGAGAATTTCGCGCGCGTCCACGAGCCGCGCAGTCTATCGGAGGTGCTTCTCGGGAGTAAGATCGTTCGGGGCCGCGCCCGGCGGCGCAGGGAGATTCAACATGGCACGTACACGGGTTGGCGAAATTTTCGGGTCGATGCGGGAAGGCCTCTCCGATGCCGGTGAAAGAGGGCAGGAGCTGGCGAAGGACGTGGCAGAGCGCGTCGAGGACGTCCTGGACGAGGCCGGCGTTCAGGGCAAGCGCATTCGCAAGGAGCTCGCGCGGCGGTGGAAGACGGTCGATAAGGTCGGCCGCGAGAACGCCTTCGTCATGGCGATCGCGGCGCTCGGGGTCGGCATCGTCGTCGGCTATCTCCTCACGCGCGACGACGACTGAACCGGCTTTTCCCGCTATGCGAAGTGGTCGGCGTTGATCTTGAGGTAGTGCGCCCACTTCTCCGGGATGGTCTCTTCCGTGAAGATGGCCTTGACCGGGCATACGGGCTCGCAGTTGCCGCACTGGATGCAGGTGTTCGGATCGATGTAGAGCATCGTCGCCTCGGCGAACCCGTCCTCGTCCTTCTTGGGATGGATGCAGTCGACGGGACAGACCTCGACGCAGGCGGTGTCCTTCGTTCCGATGCACGGCTCGGCGATGATGTACATGCCCATGCGGCGGATCCTCCTCCGGCCCGGAAAGTCTACTCGACCGCACGCCGCGGGGAAACGCGGTTGACGTCCCCCTCCCGGCCCGTGAAGATGCGCTCCTAGAGAGACACCAAAGGCCGTGGGACTTTCCGAGCGCCTCCGCGTCCTCAGGACGGGGTTTACACGCACCTTCTGGGTGGCGAACACGATCGAGCTCTTCGAACGCTTCGCGTTCTATGGCTCGAAGGCGGTCCTTGCCGTCTATCTGAACCGGGCGGTGGGGCTCGGAACGACCGGAAACGACCTCGTCGGTCTTTACGGGGGCCTCGTCTTCGGGCTTCCGATCCTGGCGGGCGTCGTCGTGGACCGCTTCGGCTTCAAGAGGAGCCTCCTCGCGTGCTTCGCGATCTTCTCCGCCGGCTACACGCTGATCGGCCTCGCAGGTCTGCCGGCGGGGCAGCCCTTCATCGACGCCCTCGGAAAGAAGGGATTCGTCGTGCTCGCGCTGGTCGTGACCGCGGTCGGAGGCTCGCTCATCAAACCCTGCATCGTCGGCACCGTCGCGCGCACGACGACCGAGGAGACGAAGGGCCTCGGCTATTCGATCTACTACACGCTCGTGAACTTCGGCGGGTTCTTCGGGCCGATCCTCGCGAGCGAGGTCCGCCTGCGCCTCGGGATCGCGTCCGTGCTCTTCATGTCGGCGGCGGTCTCGGCCGCGCTCGTCCTCGGCACCTTCGTCTTTTACAAGGAGCCGGCGGGCGGGCGCGAGGGGCGCACGTTCGCGAAGGTCTTCTCGGACGCGGCGCTCGTCTTCCGGAACGCCCGATTCATCTCCTTCCTCGTCATCTTCTCGGGCTTCTGGATCATGTTCTGGCAGATCTTCTACGCGCTCCCGTTCTACGTGACGGATGTCCTGAAGATCGCGCGTTTCGAGCTGCTCGAGACGGTCGACGCCCTCGGGATCATCTTCTTCACGGTTCCGGTGACGGCGCTCATGAAGAAGCTCCGTCCCATCCGCGCGATGGCCGGAGGCTTCGCGGTCGCGAGCGCCTCGTGGCTCGTCATCGCGTTCAGCCAGAGCTGGCAGGGCGTCGTCGTGGCGATGCTGCTCTTCGCGCTGGGCGAGTCCATGCAGGCGCCGCGCTTCTACGAGTACGTCGCGGACCTCGCCCCGAAAGAGCAGATGGGCACGTACATGGGATTCGCGTTCCTGCCCGTCGCGATCGGTGCGTTCGCAGCCGGGCCGCTCTCGGGGTACCTCATCGAGCACTACCTCAAGGGCGCCAATCCCGCAGGCATGTGGATCCTCCTTTCCGCGATCGGCTTCGGCGCGACGGTCCTCATGCTTCTCTACGACCGGATCTTCGCGCCCAAGGGAGGGCGCGCGTCCGAGGCGGACCGGACGCCGTGATCTTTCTCGCATTCCTGGCGGGAGTCGCGGCGCTCGCCCTCGGCGCATGGCTGAAGGGGCGCCTCGAGCGCGCCGCGGAGCGGGTCGCGCTGCTGGAGTGGGAGATCAAGGCGATGAGGGAAGAAATCAGGAAGATTTCTGCTCCCGTGCGGGCCGCGCCGGCGGCCTCGTCCCCTGCTGACTCATCTCAGGTGGTCACGCCCGAATTTTCTTTGAAGGGGGAAGAGGGGGAAGAGCGCGTCGAACCGGTGGCGCGCGCGAGCGGCGCTGCGGCGCAGGCTGCGCCGCCGATCGCCTTCCCGATCCCGCCGGTCGCCTTCGCACCGCCATCCATACCCCCTTCTCAGCAAATCTCCGACGCGGCTGCTCCTGCGTCGCCTCCTGACTTCGCCGCTTCGATGCGAGAGGGAGCAGAAAATCCTCCTGTCCCCCCGCCGCCGCCAGCGGCGCCGCCTGCGGCGGCGCGCGTCGACTGGGAGAGCTTCGTAGGCGTGAAGCTCTTCTCTTGGATCGCCGGCATCTTCCTGACGATCGGCGCGGTTCTCTTTCTGCGCTATTCGATCGATCACGGATGGCTGTCGCCGCCGGTGCAGATGGCGATCGGGCTTCTCGTGGGAACGTGCCTCCTCGTCGCCTGCGAGCTCAAGGCCGCGCGCCGTTACGCCGTCACGGCGAACGCCCTGGACGCGGCGGGCCTCGCGATTGTCTTCGCTTCGGTCTTCGCCGGGCATGCCCGGTGGAACCTGATCGGCCTCGGCGCCGCGTTCCTCCTCATGGCGCTCGTCGCGGCGCTCGCCGTCGCCCTCGCTCTCAGGCGCGATTCCCTGTTCATCGCGGCGCTGGGACTTCTCGGCGGCTTCGCGACGCCCGCCCTCCTGACGACGGGCGAGGACCGACCGATCGAGCTCTTCTCGTACCTCCTGATCCTCAATGCGGGGCTCGCGTGGGTGGCGCTCCGGAAGAGGTGGGTGCTTCTCTCGGTGGCGAGCCTGGTCCTCACGACGTGCTATCAGTGGGGCTGGGTCGTCCGTTTCCTCGCGGGCGAGAACCTGGGTCTCGCGGCGGGAATCTTCCTCGTGTTTCCGCTCGTCTTCGCGGCGGCGCCCGCGCTCGCGAGCCGCGAGCCGGGTCCCAGCGACGACGTCTTCGGACGGACGGCGGCCATCGCCGCCGCTCTCCCCGCGCTCTTCGCGCTCTACGTCGCGGGCGTCGGCGCCTACGGGGACCACTGGAAGCTCCTCTTCGGCTTCCTCGCTCTTCTGGACGCGGGGCTTTTCGTGCTTGCCGTCTTTCGCGGGCCGACTCTGCTGCATGCCATCGGGGGGATCGCGACGCTCGCCGTTCTCGGGGCGTGGTTCGTGAAGTCGATGACGCCCCTCCTCATGGAGCCCGGGCTGACGGCGGCCGTGGGGTTTTCGCTCTTCTACCTCTTCGCGCCCGCGCTCGCCGGGCTTCTGAGAGGGCGCGCGACGCTCGCCGCACGCCTCTCGGTGCTCGGTCTCCTCGGGCACGTGCTGCTGCTGTTCGTCGCGACACAGAAAAGCCTTTCTCTCCCGCCCGACCCGCGAGCGGTCGCCGCCCTCGCCCTCGTCACCGTCGCCGCTTTCTTCGCGGCACGGCGCGAGGGGACGGCGGAGATCCACACGGGAGCCGTCGTGCTGGGCCTGAGCGCCGTCGTTGCGTTCACGTTCATCGGGACACGCGTCCCCTGGCCTGCCGCCGCGATCGCTGCCGCGGTCGCGTTCGCTCTCTGGGGCGTCGGAGCCTGGATCGTGGACGGCCGCCGTGAGTTCGCGCGCGCCGCATGCGTCTCTCTCGCGCTGGCCCAGATCGCGACGATCACGGCGTCGCTTGCGTCCGGGTCTCCGAAGCTCGCCGTGCCTCTTTCGGCGCTCGCGCTCTTCCTCGTCGCCCTTTTCGCGGTCGCGGCGGCGTCCGGGATTCCGAACGTGTCGTTCCTCGGCGGCGCGCTTGCGATCCTGGCAGCCTACGTCTGGCGACTCGGGCCGCCGCGGCACGACCGCTGGGATCAGGCGTTGATCCTCGGCGCGGTCGTCTGGGCCGTCTGCCTGGCGCATCCCATGGTCCTCGGAAGGCGTGCCGCGCGCGCGTCGGAGCCGTACCTGCTCGCGGTCCTGGCGAGCATCGCCCTCTTCCCGCTCTTTCGCGTCTCGCTCGAGGAGGGCGGCTTTCATCGCGTCATCGGTCTCCTGCCGCTCGCGCTTTCGCTCGGGATGTCGGCGCTCCTCGCGCGCCTCCTGACGCTCGGGGTGCCGCCCGAGGAGAATCGCGGCCGGCTCGCTCTCGTCGCCGGAGCGGCTCTCGCCTTCGTGACCGTCGCGATTCCGCTCCAGTTCGAGCGCGAGTGGCTGACGCTGGGGTGGGCGCTCCTCGGCGCGGCGCTCGCGTGGCTGTGGGGGCGGATCCCCCACCGTGCGCTCGTCCCCTGGTCGCTGGCGCTCTTCGGGGCGGCCTTCGTGCGTCTCGCGCTCAACCCGGCCGTCCTCTCTTATCACCCGCGCGCGAAGACGCCCGTCTGGAACTGGTACCTCGCGGTCTACACCGTGGCGGCCGCGGCGTTCTTCCTCGGCTTCGCGCTCTTTCGCCGCGCGGGACGGGTTCCCTGGAACGGGGCCGTCCGCCTCCTGCCGGCGGGCGGGACGGCGCTCCTCTTCGTCCTCCTGAACCTCGAGATCGCCGACTACTTCGCCGAGGGAAGGGCGCCTTCGTTCAACGTCCTCTCGTCGTCGCTTTCCGAGGGGCTCGCGTACACGCTTTCCTGGGCGCTGTTCGCGATCGCGCTCCTCGTCGCGGGCCTCCTCGTGAAGAGCCGAACGACCCGGATCGCGGCGCTCGTCCTTCTCGTGATCACGATCCTGAAGTGCTTCCTCTTCGATCTCGCGCAGCTCGGCGGCCTCTATCGGGTCGCGTCGTTCGTGGGCCTCGCGGCGTGCCTCGCGGCCGTCGCGCTGCTCCTGCAGCGCTTCGTCCTCGTCAGGAGCGATGCAAAGTCCTGAAGTCCGGCTTCAGGGCTTCGCGGCGAGCCCCGCCGCGACGTACATCGGATCGTTCGTGCCATTGTCGATGATCGTCGCGTAGGCCGCCACGAGACCGCCCGACGGCGAGATGCGGATGAGGCCCGAAGGCGGCCCGTCGCCGAGGCCGCGTCCGTGGAAGAGATCGTCGATCTGGACGCCGCCCGCGAGCGGGATCGGCGTTTCGAACCGGTCCTCGAGGACGCCGCTCTCGTCGAAGAACTCGACGCGGACGCTCACAGGCGGGCCGGACACGAACGAGGTCGTGAGCTCGACGAGCGCGAGGTTCGTGCGGAAACCGCTTCCTCCCGCGGGCAGGAGGATCTCGAGCGATTCGCCGCCCGCGGCGGACTGGAAAGCGTTGAGCGCGGGGATGAGCAGGCCGTACGAGCCGCCCGACGGGTTCACCGTGTAGGTCCGCGAGGTCACGCGCACGCCGCCGGAAACGTCGGCGCCTCCGTCCGTCTGAAAGCGCAGCCGCGCGACGCCCGTCCGGCCGAATGCCGTGAGGAGCGCGTCGCGAATCACCTTCGATTCGCGGGGGAGGAGCGTGAGGACGAGGGTCTGCTCGCCCTCGTTCGAGCTCCAGCTCTTGGCGAGGAGGCGAACGGAGCGGACGCCGTTGGCGGGGTTGAAGAGGAACAGGTCGCTTCGATAGGCGGCGCCGTGGGCGCCGTCCGCATGGACGATCGCGGGAATCGTCCGCACGACCGTCGCCGGAATGTCCGGCGGAAAGTACATCGGGTCGTTCGTCGCGTTGTCGATCGCGATGACGCCTACGACCGACTCGCCCGACTCCGGCGTCACGAGGAGGGAGCCCGTCCGCCAGAACGGCGCCCCCAAAGTTGCGGCGAGGTCGCTCAGCTGCGTCTGTCCCCAGGGAGGGGCCGCGAGGGAACCGGCGCCGGCCGAGGGATCGGCCGTGTCCGCGGAGAGGGCCAGCGTCGCCTGCGCGCCGCGCCCGCTCACGTCGGTAGCGATCAGGTTCGTGCGAAAGCCGGAGCCGAGGAGGCCCGCCGCGAAGGACACGGGGAAGCCGGCGCCGATCCCGGCGAAGACGTCCACGGCACCGACCGACATCCCGTAAGAGCCGGCGGCCGTGCTCGTGTAGGTGCGGCTCGTGGCCTCGATCGAGCGGCCGCCCTCCGGCGTGAGGAGCAGCGCTCCGGACCCGGACTCGAGCTGGAAGAGCGAGGAAAGGACGTCGCTCTTCGTGAGGATCGCACCTCCCGCGAGCGTGACGGAAGCGTCGAAGGCCGCAGAAACTCCGGTCGCGTTCGGAAGGAATCTCACCGAGACGGCGACCGGGTCCGGATCCGGATTCCGGAGCACGAGGTCCGTCCGCCACCGGCTTCCGTTCATTCCGTCCGTGCGCGCGGTCCCCGGAATGACGAGGCGCTGATGGAGCGAGCCGCGCACGACGCCCCACTCCTGGATGACGTCGCCGCCGCCGCCGCTGGCCCCCGACGGCCCGCCCGGAACGAACACGAGGGAGGGACTGCCGGAATCGAACAGGAAGGGCTCGCCGTTCGAGATCGTGTCCGGATCCACGTGTACGAAGGCCTTCATCGTCTGCTCGTTCACGAACAGCTCGTCGTAGGAGGCCGGCGCGGGGTGCCCGACTTCCCACACGGCGAGGGCCGGGTCCTTGAAGACGCGCTGGTCGACCTGCGGACGCGGGCGGTGCACCTGGACGAGGAGGCGCTTTCCCGAGGCGCCCACGTGGAGCGCTTCGACCTCGGGGCGCGTGACGTCGTGCCACGCTTCGACGAGACCCGTGTCCGGCGTGTGCAACGACAGGACGGTCGGTCCCGTGCCGCGCTGGAGGACCCACGCACCCGAAAAATCGGGTGTCGGGACCGCGAAGAGATCGGTCGGGCCCGGGTTGACGGCCGCCGCGATCTCGAGGCGCCCGCCGCCCGCGGCGAGAAACAGGGCGTGCCGGCTGCCGGTCGACGTGTACGTGTCGGCCTCGACGTACGCGCGTCCGTCGGGAGTGATCCACCCGTTTCGAAAGTACGTGTTGGCGGGCTTGTCGGTCAGCGCCTGCGAGCTTCCGTCGGGGTTCACGACGTACAGGCCGGGAGTCGCGTTTCCGCTTCCCGGTCCGGCGGCGGCGAGCGGGGTTCCCGAGAGAAGCGCACGTCGCCCCTCCGCGTCCGTCCCGACGAGCGAGCTGTCGCTCGAAGCGAAGGCCCGGCGTGCGACGCCGCCGTTCGCGAAGACGTCCCAGAGTCCGAGACGCGCCGAGTCCGATTCGAAGAGCGCGAGGAGGAAGGGGGACGCCGAAGTGCCGATGCGAACGGCCGAGTCGCGGGCGCGCACGAACGGGCCGCCGATGTCCGCGGACCACGGAAAGTAAGCGCCCGCCGAGGGCAGCGGAAGGACCGACCACGTCGTCCCCCCGTCGGCGCTGAAGAGGAAACGGTAAAGGCTGGTCGGATTCTCCCCCGCGGAGAGGCTCGCGCTCGTGTGCACGAGAAAGACGGGTGAAGAACCGGTCTCCTCGCGGGCCGCCGCGAAGTCGATGCCGGTATCGACGCCCCCCGGCGTCACGTCGCGCGGCTCTTCCTGGCCGAGGCTGTCGTGAAGGACGAGCCGCGAGGGTGAGGAGTAGCCGCACGACAGGCACGAGGGGCCCCCTCCGACGAAGGTCTGAATGCCGGTCTGCTCCACGAGGAGCGCGTGCCGGTTCGTCCGCCTCTGGACCGCGGGAATGGCCGTTCTGCTGGTGAGGGGGGCATACGAAATGACTCGCGCCGATACTGTGTCGGCGAGGACGAGGAGGACGAGCGACGCGAGGGCCGCGACGCGGCCGGGCCGGAAGATCGCCATCGAAGACTCCTTCGAAGCCGCTCCGTCAGCAGGGGTGCGGTTCACGAGGAAGTGTCGACCGGAAGGACGAGCTTTCCCCTGCCGTCAGTACTCGGCCGCCGGGAGCATCCTCAGGACGCTGCCGTCGGAGGTCTTCCCGTCGTTCAGTACGCCGTACGCGAGCCAGGTGTCGTCGCCGGAGAGCCGTGTGACGACCGCGTAGGCTGCCGTCGTCGAGGCGGGCACCCCCGCGGTGTCGAAAACGGACGACCACTGCGTCCAGTCGCCCGGCTGGAGCGTGACGGTGACCGGTATGCCCACGGCCAGCGAGGTCGTGGCGTCGTAGAGGCGCACGGACAGGGAGAGCGGGATCTCCGAGCCCCCGCCCAGATGGACGACCGCCAGATTCGAGCGCACGGAGGCGTCCCGCGCGAGACCCGGCACGAGCGCCGAGATTCGCGCGCCGCCTCCTTGCGCCGCGGCCGGATAGGCGACGCCGAACGCGCCGCCGGTGGCCACATCGGTGTTCGGGGTCGTCGTGCGCGCGAGCGCGACGGTCTTCGGCGAATCGAGGTTGCCGAGGTTTCGGAACGCCACGGAAAGCGTGCCGGCCTGGGGACCGGTCGACGGATCCGGGATGTTGATCCCCCGTAACCTCAGGTACGCGAGGATGTCCGGAATCGTCGTCTGCTGGTGCGCGGCGAGCGTGAAGGTCACGACGGGGACGCCGGTCGAGGATCCGAATCCTGGCGCCGGCCGATAGACGAGGTCCACGGGCGTAGAGAAGTTCCCGTCGTTCGCGACCGTCAGCTCGGTCGTGTAATGCGATCCGGCGGCGCCGAACACGTCGAGGACGACGGGCACGACGAGCTTGCGTGCGGCCGCGAGTCCGCCCGGGCGATAGAGCGGCAGGATCGAGCCGTCGGAGGTCTTCGCGTCGTTCACGACGCCATATGCCGTCCACGCGCCGATCCCGCTCGTCCTCGTGATCTTCGCGTAGCCGTACGCAGGCTCCGCGAGGCCCGCCTGCAGGAGGACTCCGTTGAACTGCCTCCACTCGCCCCGATGCAGCGTCGTGACGAGGGGCGCACCCGAGGGCGCTCCGCTCTGGTCGTACACCTGTATCGAGAGCGTCGAGGTCCCGTCGCCGCGGCCCGGGAGATGACCGACCGCGAGATTGGACCGGGACGTGCCGGAGATGCTGCGCAGCCCGTAGACCGCCCCCTCGTCCTCGGCGGCCTCGAGGTCGGACGGCGCGTCGAGGAACGTGCCGAAGCTGCCCGAGGCGCCGGCAGTGTAGGCACGGGAAAATGCATAGACGTCATCGGTTGAAGAGGCGGTGTTTGCGGCTGAGATCGAGACCGAGCCGGCCGTACCGGAAGGGCCGGGCGCGATCACGAGAGCGTGGTCGCGGAAGAACTGGAGGGCGTCCGCTGCGCGAATCTCCGAGGAGGGCGCGAGGTCCACCGAGACGGCGCCGCCCCCGGCAAGTCCGAAGTCGGGCGCGGGGAAGAACTCCACCAGAACCGTCGCGGGCGAGGCCGACCGATTCCCGATCGTGAGGTCCGAGCGGAAGCGCGCTCCGGTGGCCCCGACGACGTCCAGGACCACCGGGATGTACTTCGTGGAGGAGGAAACCGGCGCCCGATAGAGGCCGCTCCCCGCCGTGCCCGTATACAGCTGCGATCCGTCGGCGCTCAGATGGACGACTCGCGCGTCGACGCCTGGCGGAAGGCCCGCATTCTCCGGCTGCCAGCCGCCGCTCGTCCTTCGGAGAACGCCCGCCGTTCCCCCGCCCGCGAACGCCTTTCCGCCGCCTGCGTCGAGGGACGTCACGAACGCGGTGCTCGCTCCGAAGTCGTCCTCGCGCCACTGGCCCGTCGACGAAAAGATCCCGCCGGACACGGGCGCGGCGAAGAGGACGTTCGCGTCACCCCCGAGCGCCCGGACGCCCGCGGGTGCGCCGGAGACTGCCTGCCAGGTCTGCGCGCGGACGAAGAGGTTTCCGCTCACGGAGGCGTAGAGCTTTCCGGCGACTTCGCGCGTCGTCTGCACCGCTCCGTTCGCGGGGAGCCCCGCGTTGTCGGAAGACCACGTGCTGGCCACGAGCCGCCACATTCCCGCGTTCGACGTGCCGCCCGCGATGCTGCCGCCGGAGACCGCGGCGAGCGACGTGATCGAGACGCCGAGTGGCAAGCCGCTCTCGACGATCGAGGGCGGCGCCTGCAACCCCGGCCCGAGCCCCCAGGCGTAGAGGTGGCAGTTCGTCGCGGCGAAAAGGCTCAGCGCGTTGCTCGCGATTGCGCCCACGTTCCCGCAGCCTTCCGGGGCGAGATTCACGGCGGGAGCGAAATCCAATGCGAGGCCCGCGCCGTGCGCGGCCGCAGCGGTTACTCCGCCGACCGTTTTCACGTCCGAGATGGAGGCCGCCCAGAGGCCGGTTCCCGCGGGGCTCCACGATCCGCTGGAAAGCCGTGCGACGGGAGCGCCGGCCGTGCCGACGTAGAGATCGCTTCCCAGCGTGCCGAAGCTCTTCGCCGACGCGACGAGAAGACCCGCATTCGTGGCTTGCCAGGAGCCCAGGAACGAGAGAACTCCGGCGTCCGCGGTCGCCGCACGCAGAGTTCCGCCGGCACCCGTGATGGCGCGCACGTCGTGCGCCCCGAAGCCGGAGATCGGGACCCAGGCTCCCCCGAACGAATAGAGCGTCTGGTCGGTGCCCGCATAGAGCGTGCCGTTCGCGACACCGAGGGCCTGGACCGTGGAGGTCGAGGGAAGGCCGGTCGAGATCGAGGTGACGGTCGCGCCCGCGTACTGCGCGGCGCCGCCGCGCAGGCCGACGACGAGATCGCCGGACGTGACGGCCGCGGCCGTCACGAGCCCGCCGGGATTCGCGAGGAGCGCCCACGATCCGGAGGAGCGCTTCGCGACGCCGAGTCCCGCGGCCCACACGGAGGTCCCGTCCGTCGCCAGGAGAGACGGAAAGACGAGGCCGGCGGGAAGGGCTTCGGCGCTCCATGTTCCGTCGGCGGCGCGCCTCCACACTTTTTCTCCGTCGGCCGCGTAGACGGTTTCGGCAACGGCGATCGACGAAATCCTCTGCGCCGAGAGCCCGTCGAAAGTCCACGTGCCGGCGTCCATGCGCCAGACTCCGCGCGACGTGGCGGCCCAGAGAGTCGCGCCGCTTCCGGCGAGCGCGGGGACGTCCGCGCCGGGGAGCGTGTTCGCGGGAACGAAGACCAGGCCCGCGTTCGAGGGCAAAGCGGCCAGCAGAACCATAAGGAGCGCGACCCGGATGGCGGGGGCGGGCAAACCCCGGAACTCGAAATGTCGTCTCATTTGGCGTGCCTCGGGCGCCCGAGAGCGCCTTTTTGCAGTGTACATGGCACGACCTGTGCGAATCACGCCCCTGGGGGACGGATTTCCAGAAGGAGAAAATCATGAATCCAAAGCCCTCTTTCCGATGGTGCGCTACCGGGGCCGCGGCTCTGGCGGCCGCTCTTCTCGGTTCGTGTGTCGTTGGGCCTCCGCCGGGCGCCGTCTACGTGCGAACGCGTCCACCCGCTGACATCGTCGAGGTCCGGGGAGTGGCTCCGGGACCCGGCCATGTCTGGATCTCGGGCTACCACGCGTGGCGCGGCGGGGTCTACGTCTGGGTGCCCGGACACTGGGACGCTCGTCCTCATCCGCGCGCCGTGTGGGTGCGCGGAAGATGGAGACAGCATCGCAATGGCTGGTACTGGATCGAAGGGCACTGGAAGTAATCTCGCGCCATTCGGTTCGATCCCGAGCGTCTGTTCGCCGACCCTCGCTACGCGGCCTACGCCGCGGCGGGGGTCGCGTCGGTCGAACGAGGTACCTGCGACCCGATTTCCGAGGAGCTGGAGAGAGACTCTTCGAGTGGAAGAGGGGGAGGGAGCGAACGCGAGCTCACCGCCGCGTTCGCGCTCTCGACGCAGGGGCTTTCCTCTTTGACGGCGCGCCTCCCGAAAACAGAGTCGCTCCCCCGCGCGCTCGGGCAATTTCTATTCGAAGAAAATCTTCTCTCCAAGGCCCGCGCGAGGCGCCTTCTCGAAACGCTCGTCGAGACGGTCCGCGCGCTGCGGGCTGCGGCTGTGGAGGTCGTCGCGCTGAAAGGCGCGGCCCTGGCGTTCTTCCATTATCCGGATCCTGCCCTCCGTCCGATGGGGGATCTCGACCTCCTGCTGCGCGACCCGCGTCAGCTCGGGCAGGCGACCGCCGTCCTCGTCGGAGGCGGCTGGATCGCTCTCTTCGACACACCGCGCCACCGCGTCTTCGCACGGCCCGGCGAGCGCGTCGCGCGGCCCGCCGCCGAGGATCCGGAGAACCCGATCCGGCTCGAGATCCACACGTCCTTTCGCCTGCCCGTGCTCGGCGGCCTCTACGACGCGAGTGCGGCGCTGCGCGCCCAGTCGGAAACACGGGATGTGGACGGCACGGCCGTCGCGATCGCGGCTGGTGCCGCGCTGGTGCCGCACCTCCTCTTCCACGCCGCCGAGGACTTCGCGGGAAACGGGATCCGGGGGATCCAGGCGTACGACTTCCGCCTCCTCGCGCGGGCGGGCGGCGCTCTCGCGCCGGAGATTTCTGCGAATGAAAGATCGGGCGGAAGTCGCCGAGGAGCCGCCCCACTGCTGTATGCGGCGGACGCGATCGAGCGTCTCTTCCCTCTTACTTTCAAAGAAGTCTTTCTTTCTTCTCTCTCCTCTAACGTCAATCCGGCCCTGCGCGCGCGCGCAGCAGCGCTGCCGGCGCTGCGTTATTCGCGCCCCGCGCGCGGCTGGACGCGGGTGCTCCTGTCGCTCGTGGAGGGTCCCGTTCCGCGCGCGCGTTTTCTCATGCGCACGCTCTTTCCGACGCTGGGCGAAGTGAAGGCGAATGCGGCACCGGACGCGACGGGGTTGGCGCTCGCCGCGGCCTGGGTGCGCGTCCTCCTCGGCCGCGCCGGCCTTCGACGCCGCCGAGGGCCGCGATGAAGGGGTCGGTCGGCATCGTCGCCCGCGCCGCACTCGCGGGAGCGCTCGCGATGACGGCCTTCGGAATCGTCGAGATCTGGTTCACGGAGCTCTCCGTTTGGGCTTTTCACCGGGGCGCCTTCGCGCCGCTCGAGCGCCCCTTCGCCGCGGTGCTCTTCCTCCTCTATCCGCTCCTGGGAGCGCTGGCGGCGTCCTTCGCCGCGGCAGCCGCGGGAGCTGCGGGAGTCGCCCTCCAGGGCCGTGCGCTCGGCGCGCTCGTCGTCCTCGTCGTCCACTTCGTCTTCCGCCTTCCGGCGTACGCGGGCGGCTCCCAGGTCCTTCTTTTCGGGTTGAACGCCATCCTTTTCGGGACCTCCCTCGCGGCGACCGTGTTCCCGCGTGCGCCGCGCGCGCTCGATGTCTTCACGGGCCCCTGGACGGTCGCGCTGCTTCTCGGCGCCCCGCCCTGGGTGATGACCGAGCTCCTCGCGGAGGCGTCCCGGCCCGTGCGTGCGCTCGGATTCGCGACGACGGTCTGCGCCGTCGCCGGGTCCGCTCTCGCGGCTGCGCGCGTCAACCCCCGTCCCCGGGTCTTCGCCGGGGCGAGCGCGGCCGCCGTGCTGGTGACGCTCGGCGCCGTCTTCGTCGCCGATTCCGGCGCTCCGCGGCAGGCCGCGGAGACGGGCGCGGCGGTCCCGCGCGGGCCGAACGTCCTTCTCGTGGTCCTCGACACCGTGCGCGCGGACCACCTCTCGCTCTACGGATATCCGCGCAAGACGATGCCGCATCTCGAGCGCTTCGCGGCGACGGCAACCGTATACACGCGGGCGATCGCGCCGTCGAACATGACGCTCGCGACGCACGCGTCTCTTTTCACGGGTCTCGCCGCGAGCGAGCACCGTGCGCATTACGACGCGGGACGCCCGGCCGGGCGGCCGCTCGGTACCTCCATGCCCACGCTCGCCGAGAACTTCGCGAAGAAGGGCTATGACGTGAGCAGCGTGGCCGGGAACTACGGCTTTCTGGGATCTGGCTTCGGCCTGGACCGCGGCTTTTCCTGGAACGATGCACGGGCACGGCGGAGCACGCTGGGGGTGATCCCCGCGGTCTCGGTCCGCGGCGCGTTCCGCCGGTTCCTTTGCCGGACGCTCGGGCTGTGGCCCGAGAGCGACACGCGCGCCCGCGGCGCGGACGAGATCACAGATCTCGCCATCGGCCGGATCGACCGCGCGAAGACCCTCGGCAGCCCGTACTTCCTCTTCGTGAACTACTTCGACGCGCACGAACGCGTCCTCGTCCCTCCTCCGTGGGCCGGATCCTTCTCCTCGCGAGACGCGCGTCCGACTGGGCCGCTCTTCGAGGCGCGGCTCCGCGAGATGAACGCCACCGGCCGCGTCTCGATCGATTCCCGAGACCGCGAAGATCTCGTCGCCCGATACGACGAGACCCTCGCTTACCTCGACGCGTCGCTCGACCGCCTCCTCGCGCACGCGGCCGGGTCGGACGGACAGGCGGATACGCGGATCGTCGTGACCTCGGACCACGGGGAGGCCCTGGGGGGGCATGACGCGATCGGCCACGGCTCGAGTCTCTATGACGAGCAGGTGCGTGTGCCCCTCGTCGTGCGCCAGCCCCGTCAGGCGAGCGGGCGCGTGATCGGGGAGCCCATCGGGATCGCGGGCGTCTACGAATTCCTTTCGGGCGGATCGCCTGAAGTGCGTGTGGAGGACCCCGTCGTGTCCGAGTCCTTCCCTCTCGTCCCGACGCCCGAGAAGCCCGGCGTGCGTGGCGGTCGCGCGCTCTTCTCGGGGCCGCACGTCTATGTCCGGGGGATCGACGGGCGCGTCGAGCTCTACGACATGCGCGAGGATCCGGGCGAGTTGCGGGATCTCTCGGCCGTTCCCGACTTTCGAGGCGCCGTGGCTGGCGCATCAACCCGTCTCGACCGCTGGATTGCGGCCCATCCTCCGCAGCGCGCGCCCGAGACGCGCGAGAGCCGCGAGGACCGGGCGCGGCTTCGCGCGCTGGGATACCTGCGATGACGGAGCAGCGTGTCCTCGCGCGCGGCGAGGTGCACGTGAACGAGCGCTTCGGCCCGGACGTCGTCAACCGCGGCGCGCTCCTCTACTCGTGTGAATGGGACGGCGGCGTTTTCGAGTCCGGAGTGATGTGGGGCGGTCTGTTCAGGTCGGGCCGATTTCTCGGCGGCGCGTTCTGGGGAGGATGGTGGCTCGGCGGCGCGTGGGAAGGCGGCTTCTGGCACAGCGGTTTCGGGCCTGACGGGCGCTATCTTTCGCGCGACGACGCCCCGGTTCCGCGGAGCGGAAGCGCGTGACGAGTGTCCTCACCGTCTTCACGGCTTCGGCGCGGCTCGACCTCGCGCGCCTCTGGCTGGCCTGCGTGACACGGGCCTTCCCTCGAGGCGAGGTCGTCGTCGAGATCTTCGACGACTCGAAGGACGGCGTTCTGACGCCGGGCCTTCTCCCGGACGCCGCCGTCCTTCGTCCCGGTCCCTCGCGTCGCGACTTTCAGGAGGCCTACAACGACGCGCTCCAACGCGCGTCGACTCCGTTCCTCGTCCTCCTCGACACGGACGCGTTCGCGACCTCGGCCCACGTCTGGCCGGCGGTGCGCGAGCGTTTCGCGGACGAAGGCGTCGCCGCCGTCTCGTGCGCGCCGCGAACGGCGACGCCGGGACACGACACGGTCGCCCTCGTGCTGAGGGTGTCGGCCTATCGCGCGGCGCTCGCGGACGTGCCCGGCGGCTTTCTTCCACGCGCCGACCGGCCGGAGCCCGGCAGCCCCCCGGGGCGCTGGTCCGGCCACGACACGGGAGACCTTCTCACGCGCGCCGTCTGTGAGTCGGGGGGGAAGCACGAGGTCCTCCATCTCGAGGAGGCCGGTTCCTTCGTGCGTTTCGACGCTCTCACGAACGTGCACCTCCTCGCCATCTGGGCCGGCGCCAATCCGCTCCTTTCGCTGGTGCGGCGTGACGCCTATTTTCGGGAGGGGTGTCTCGGGAACCTCGCACTCAGGCCGATTTACGAAAGGAGGTTTCCCGAAGGGCCGCCCTTCGCGTTCGGCCTCTCCCGCGCGATGCTCTGGACGGCGCTCGCGTCCGGCGGCCTCGCCACGCTGCGCGACGGAATGAAGCGGGCACGGCGGATGCGCGCCGGCGCCCGGCGCGTCGAGGAGTTCCTGCGCTGAAGAAAGGCGTCAGTCGCGGCGGCCGAAGAGGCGCCGCGCCGCGGCCCATGCGTGCGCTTCGAGGATGCGTCGCGGCGGGAGGACGCGCGGAATGCGCAGGGCGCCCGGCGTGAGCCCCTCCTGGGCGGCGAGCCGGGCGAGCGCGCGGTCGGACCTCTCGAAAGTGGCGACGAGGCGGGCGAGGAGCGTCCGGTCGCGGATCGTCGCGAACGCCGCGCGCAGCACCTCGGGAGTCGCGCTTCCCGAAAGGTGCGTGTCGCTGTACGGGGCCGAAAAGAGCGCGGGTTGACGGGCCGCCGCAAACGGCGCGCCGAAGACCTTTCGATAGAGGGATCCGAGAAGGAGATTGTCGTACGCCCCCATCGCGAAGTACGGCTTCTCGGCGAAGAGCTGGTCGAAGCGCGGTCCGAGGAGGTCGCCGAAGACCTCGCGCGAGGCGCGCACGACGGTCGTGCCGTGAAAGTCCGCGAGGCGCGAGGCGGCGACGTCGGGCGCCACCTCGACGATCACCTTGCCGCGCGCGCGCAAGGCGATCGCCGCGCGGTCCCCCGGCTGACGGTTGATCGCGTGCGGCCACCGTTCGATCCCTTCGTAGGAGGGCGCGAGGACGGGCGCCGGAAGAGCGCGGTAGGTCTCGCGCCGCGCGAGAAGCGCGAAGACGCCGGGCTGGTCGGTGCGGCGGACCAGAGAGACTCCCGCGACCGTGGGGTCCTCGAAGTGGCCGAGGAGGGAGGCGACCCAGCCCCCGTCGAGGATGAAGACGTCCGCGTCGAGAAGAAAGAGAACGTCGCACGGCCGCTCGAGCGCGAGGTCGTAGAAGGCGATGAAGTCGAGAGCCTCGAGAGAGGGCGCGAGGAGCGTCGCTCCGGGAAAGAACCTCGGCTCGAAGCCCTCGGGCGTCGTGTCGCGGAAGAGAAGGACTTCCACCTGGGCCCCGACGCGTTTCAGCGCGGGAAGGAGGTCCCGCGCTACGGACCGGAACCAGAGACGGGCGAGATCCGGATACCGGTGCGCGGAGGCGACGACGACCTTCAAGGATGCACGGTGCGGGGGTGGTATTTCCCGTCGGGACCGAAGCCGTGCTCCCAGTCGCCGCCCTGCCAGTCACCGCCCAGCCACACGCCGCCCCAGAACACGCCGCCTCGAAACGTGCCGGACCGGAAGAGCCCGCCCAGCATGACGCCCGATTCGAAGACGCCCCCGTCCCACGTGCACTCGAGGAGGACGGCGCCGCGGTTCACCGTCGCGTGGCCGAACGACGTCTTGTGGTGAAACTCGCCTTCCTGGAGAACGAGAACGGGCGCGTCGGGCATGTCACGCGATGATACGGCGCAGGTCCGGCACGAGGCGGAAAGCCTTCTCTGCGATCGACGCGAGCGGTGAGATCACGTGCTTCGTCACGCCTCCGACGGTGAGCGCCTCCGCGGGAATTCCCGCCGCGTCGAAAACCGCCGCATGCCTCTCGTCCGCGAGAACCGGACGCCCTTCCACGAGGACGAGCAGGACATCCCGCGGCGCGGCTTCGAGGAGCGGCGCGTCGAGGGCGACGACGTCCGCGCGCGAGCCCGGCTCGAGGGACGCGGGGGGAAGGAAGAGCCGCCGTCTCGCCGTGGCTCCGACCGCTTCCTCGAGCCGCGCGTCCTCGAGGAAGCCGAGCGCGCGCGCGGCGCGCAGCTCGTCGAGCAGGGTCCCTTCGCCGCTGACGAGGGCGTCGGTCCCGAGGAGCACGTCGATTCCCGACGTGAAGAGAGCCTGCGGCGCCGTCCTTCCGTAGAGGAAACCGTTCGAGGTCGGACACCACACGGCGGCGCAGCCGGCGGCCGAGAGCCGGACGACTCCCGCCGGGGAGGCGCCCACGAGATGGACCGCGACCAGCCGGTCCGAGAGAAGGCCGCGCCGCGCCGCCTCGTCGATCTCGGAAGCCGATCCTTCGTCGGTTCCTTCCGCTAGGTGAAGCGCCCAGGGGCCCGCGGCGGGAGGAGAGTCGGCATCTTCGAGGGCGTCGACCGCGGGGATGGGCACGACCTTGACGGGGAAGTCCCGGTCGAATTCCGCCTCCCACGGGTCGTGGTGGACGACCGAGATCGCGCCGCCGAGGATGTTCTTGAGCGCCCCGAAGAGCAACGCGTCCCGTCTGGGCAGCAGTTTCCGGCGCTCGAGATCGTGGGCGAAGCGCTCGTGGAGATCCGTCCCCCATGCGGCGGCGCTCGCATAGGGCGGCGCGCCGAGCCGCGGGAGGTGATTGCGGTGGAGGTGGTCGTGCGCATTCACGAGCCCCGGAAGAAGAACGGCGCCTCCGAGATCGAGCGTGAGGTCGGCGGTACCGCCGGCTGCCCGGAGCCCTCCTTCGGCGACGTCCAACGTCGCGTTTTTCGCCTCGAGGCGCAACCTCATTTCGAGAAGCGCAACGCGAGGAGCAGCGGCAGGCCCAGGTCCGCGGCGTACCGGTCGAGCTTCTTCGCACGCTCGTAGAAGGGCCGCACCTCCACGCCCACGCCAAGCGAGCCCGCCGCGTCGAAGGTGAGCCCCGCCTCCCGCGCGGCGGCTTCGTGGGCGTCCGCGTCGTGCACGACGTGCTCGACGACGTGCGCGGCTCCGGAAGCGTCGCGAAAGGCGCGCGCGTGCCCGCGACGGATGGCGTCCGGGTGGAAGTCCGTCAGGACGGCATATCCGCCCTTGCGAAGGACGCGCGCGAGCTCGCGGTACAGCGGCGCGATGTTCAGGAGGTGCCCGACCGCGAGCCGGCACCACACCACGTCGAAGCGCTCGGCGGCGAAAGGCAGGGCCCTGAGGTCGCCGCCGGCGGTCGTGCGCGGCCGCGCGGGATCCCGGCGTCCCGCCGCGAGCATCTCGAAGACCAGGTCCACCCCGCAGGCGCTCTTCGGAGTCTGCCCCTTCGGGAAGACGAGCCGGCGCGCCGTGCCGCAGGCCGCGTCGAGAAGGCTCTTCCCCTGAATGTCGTGCGAGAAGAACCGGACGGCGAGCGAGTCCATCGTCGTCAGGGGGTTTTCCACGTCGTACGTCGCCGCCCACAGCCGATACGCGGACGCCGTCCCGAGCGGAGGCTCGGCGCTCACGCGGGCGGCCTCAGGTGTCCATAGGCCTGTGAATCCGCAGGCACGAGCCCTCCCTTGAGCCGCCGCGCGAAGTCTTCCACACGATCCTTGAGAGGACGTGACAGCCACGGCACGCGCGGGTCCTCGTGCGTCATCCAGCCGACCCACTCGGGCGTCGTCCATTCCTCGAGGGTCGCGGGCGTGGTCGAGAGCGGGTCGACGTTTCCATAGGTCGCGCGGCGTTGGGGAGTCGGCGTGTAGAAATACGTGATGAGCTTCATGTCCGGATTCACGGCTGCCAGCTTCTCGACGAACGCGAGAGTGGTCTCGACGTCCCGTCCGGGCTCGTCGGGATCGCCGAACATGAACGAGAACTCGGGAACGATGCCGAAGCGGCGGGACTTCTCCGCGAGGGCGAGCGTCTGGACGGTCGTGAGGTTCTTCGACATCTTCCTGAGAGTCTCGTCGGAGCCGGACTCGGCGCCGAAGTAGGCCATTGTGAGGCCAGAACTCCGGAGAGCTTCCCACGTCCGGTCGGAGAATCGCAGCATCACGTCGATCCGGGCCTCGCACCACCACTTCAGCCCGAGCGGCGTCATCCTCTCGGCGAGCTCCAGGGCGCGGGACTCCTTGAGAAAGAAATTGTTGTCGTAGAAATGCACGGCGTCCATGCCGTGGCGCTTCACGAGGTACGCGAGGTTCTCCTCGATGCGCGCGGGCGACTCGAATTTCTGAAGGCTTCCGAGCGCCGCGATGACGCCGCAGAAGTTGCAGGTGTACGGGCAGCCGATCGAGGCCTGGTAAACCCCGTTTCGTTTCCCGAAAGCAGTCGGCTGGAGGTAGTCGTCGACGTCGATCCGGGTCCACGGCAGGGCCGGGAACGCGTCCGGGCCTTCCCAGGCGCGCTCCGGGTTGAGCCGCGCCTCGCCTCTCTCCTTCCAGCCGAGGCCCTGGACGGCGGCGGGGTCGAGACGTCCCGCCAGGACATCGAGCAGCTCGACGAGCGTGCGCTCGCCCTGGCCGCGCACGAGGAAGTCGACGTAAGACGCGCGCAGCACGGGGGCGGGGTAGAGACTCGGGAAATAGCCGCCCCAGACGATCGGGAGCATCGGGAAGCGCTCCTTGAGCCGTCGCGCGAGCGGCGCGGCCGAGACGAGCTGCGGCCCCGGCATGACGGTCATCGCGACGAGCGACACGGGATCGTCCGTGAGCGCGCGCATCCCGACGCAGGTCGCGACCGCCGCCTCGAGGTCGGAGTCCGGCGGGTTGCCGTCGAGGATCTCCCACGAGACGCCGGAAGGCAGAGCGGCGCCGAGCGTGAGGAGAGAGAGCGGGAAGCGCCGGTTTTTCGGGCGCGTGGCGCGGGGGTTGAGGAGGAGGATCACGCGCGCCTCACGCTCTCCGCGCCACCCACAGGTCGAAGCGCGAGGGCTCCCGCCTTCCGAGGAGACGGGCCCTGAATCCCCGGGTTTCGTAGGCGAGCGGATAGCGGACGCGGCTCTTCTCGAACGACAGCCCTGCGGGCGCGGCGGCGCGAACGAGGATTTCCGGCGTGAGGTATTCGACCGGCTGAAGCGCGAGAAGATCCGCCGCGAGGTCGCGAAAGATCCGCTCCGTGTCGCGCTTCTTCTCCTCGGCCATGGCCTCCCCCGACGCGGACCGCGCGTAGAAAGGAGAATCGAGTATAGCCACGCGTCCGCCCGGGACGGAGGCGCGCGCGGCCTCCCCCAGAACGCTTCCGAGATCCTCGGCGAGGTGCAGAGATGCGTCGAAGACCACGAGGTCGAAGACCGCGTCGGGGAAGGGAAGCGCGTCGAAGGACCCGGAGACGCGGCCGAACATGCGCGGCAGATGCCGCCGGAACGCCGCGCCCGCGGCGAGACCATCGACGTCGTCGATCCGCAGGTCGACGGCGACGCACCGGTGCCCGTCGCGGCCGAGGCGCGCGCACAGCCAGCCGTTTCCCGCGCCGAGGTCGAGAACCGCGAGCGCGCGGCCGCGCTCCTTCGCGAGCGGCGCGACGACGCGGCTCCTCAAGGCCTCGAACGTGCGGGCACGAACCGCCCACTGGTCGGCGAGGGGGCCCGCGGTCACGTACGGCAACGCGAGGAGCTCGGCTTCTCCCCCCGCGCCACGGCCTTCCGTGCGCCTCAGTTGCGCGTAGGCGCGGGCCCACCGTCGCCGGGAAGATTCGGCGTTCATGCGGGAACCGCCGTCCTTTCGAAGTCGCAAAGCACGTGGTCGCCGAGCAGCGCCAGCGGCCGCGCCGCCAGGCGGTCGAGGCGCTCGAGCGCGCCGAGGAGGCGCGGGAAGCGCGACGCGGCGGGCTCTGCCGAGCTCGGCGGCACGAAGATCCCGATGCCGAGCGTCCTCCGGAGGCGGAACCACGGCGCGAAGGAGGAGGCGAGCGTCCGCGGCGAGGGATAGGTCACGGTGAACGTTTCGCCTCCCACGCGCGCCGGCGCGGGGGAACCTACAAACCTCCGGAACGCCGCGCGCGCCCTGCCCCGCGCCAGGAGGACGAGGACCTCGCCGGGGCAGCTCGGGCCGAAGAGGACGAGAAGGGCGCGCCGTCCCGTGGGAAGGAGGCGCGCAAGGCCGCGGGCGACGGAACCATGGTCCGCCACGCAGTTCAAAGACGCGAAGTTCGAGAACGCGCCGTCGAAGATCGTGCCGCTGCGCGCAGCCGCCCACGTATCGAGCTCCTCGAGCGAAACGCGCTCCGACGTGACGCGTTCGCCGAGAGCCGCAGCGCGGGCTTTCTCCGCGGCGCGTCCCACCATCGCGGGCGCTCCATCCGTGACGAGAACGCGGCGTCCACGCTCGGCGAGGAAGATCGCGTCCTCGCCGGTGCCGCCTCCGAGCTCGATCAGCGTGGCGCCCACCGGAAAGGCCTCGAGAAGCGCGCCCCGCACCGCGCGACGCTGGGCCGCGACGCTCCTCCACCCCGAGAACCGCTCGTCGAACGAGGGAGCGAGGGCGTCGAAGGCGCGGACCGCCGGGGAGAGATGATGCATCGGCTCTGAAGTGACGTCCCCGAAGCTCACGCGTTCATACGCGCATGAGATCGATGGGAGTCGGATCGGCGGGAGGGCGGGGCGGGGCGGCGCGGAATCCGGCTTCGATCGCGTCGAGCATGCTCCACCGCTCGTCCAGGGCCTTTGCGCCGTTCTGCCCCTCGTCACCCGGCGACGTGTAGGCGGTGACCTCCGCGTGCAGAAGGTCGCGAACGTGCCGGTAGAAAGACTCCTCGTACGTTCCCTTGAACATCATCGCGAGGTCGTCGCTGTCGCGCCAGTTCGAGCGCGGGCCGAGCTGTCCCTTGACCGTCTCGTAGAATTTCGTGCCGGGAAGCGGATACGACACCGAGACGCCGATGTCGTCCGGCCGCTCCTCGAGGACGAGCGCGCGCGTCGCGACGAGGTCCTCCCACGTCTCGCCCGGATAGCCGAGCTGGAGGAACCACGCGGGGCGGATTCCGTGGCTGCGGAGGAGGCGCGTCGCCGTGCGCACCTGTTGGATACGCGTGCCCTTTTCCATCGCGTCGAGGATGTTCTGCGCGCCCGACTCGACGCCCATCCACACTTCCTCGGCCCCCGCGCGCGCGAGGGCGGCGACGGCCGAGGGCGTCATGAGGTCCACGCGCGACTGCATCATGAACGGCACGCGGACGCCTTCCTGCGCGAGGGCTTCGGCATACGACTCGATCCACCGCGGCGTCAGGCCGAAGATATCGTCCGCGAACCAGAGGTGGTCGGGATGGACGTTCTCGGCGAGCAGGCGCACTTCACGGGCGACGTTCGCGGGGCTGCGCTGGGCGTAGCGGGTGCCGTAGAGCGGCTTCGCGCACCAGTTGCAGTGAAAGGGGCACCCGCGCGTCGTCACGACGTTCCACGAAAGGCGGCCATGGGCGTTTTTCCAGGCCGTGCGGTACGCGTCGGCGTCCGCGAGGTCCCAGGCGGGAAAGGGAAGCGCGTCGAGGTTCTCGACGAAGGGCCGGATTCGGGTTCTCTTCGGCGCGGTGTCGGCCGAGCTCCCGGGGAGCGCGAGTCCGGGGATGCCCTCGAGCACCGCCCTGGGATCGGCCGTCCACGCCTCCGCGAGCTCGGCGAACGTGACCTCCGGCTCGCCGAGGATCACGGCATCCGCTCCGGCGGCGAGGTAGGACGTCGCATGGTCCGTCGCGTCCGACCCGTTCACGGCGACCAGGCGCGAGCGCGCGTGGGCCGCGGCCACCATCGCCAGGGCCGCCTCGCGGTTTCGCGTCGTGCACATTTTCGTCAGGAAGTTGAAGTTGTCCTCGAGGATCCCGACGATCGAGGCGTCCGAAGTATCGAGGGCGCGCACGAACTCGGCCTCGCTTCCAGCGAGCATCGCGTCGAAGAGCTCGACGTCGAATCCGCGCTCGCGCAGAACCGAAGCGACGAGGAGAGTCGCGAGGGGCGGATACGGTTTCATCTTCCGCCACTGCTTCGCGTCGTTTGCGAGGTAGTAGGAGTGCGCGAGGAGAACCTTCGGCCGGGCTCCGCACATCGCCCGCGAGCCTAATTCAGTCGTTTTGAAAAAAGTGTGACGTGGATTGCCAATTCGGTTACGTGACGAGACTTTTCAACAAAGCGACGGCGCCCTCGAGGTCGGAGGCGCCGTCCAGCCGCATCCCGCCCGCGCCGGCCCAGGCGCGCGCGACGGCGCCGGATCCACCGTCGACGCTTTCCTGGGGAATCTCGCCTTTCGTGAACTCCTCGACGAACTCCGGACCCGCGAGCTGGACGAGACGCGCTGGTCCGGGAACGCGCGGTCCGAGGAGCAGCGTCGAAACGCGTCGGGCCGCGCGCGCTTCGGGACGCGAGGCCGCGAAGAGATCGATGCGGCGCTTCACCTCGCCGCCCGAGAACCCGGCCTCGGTGCCCGACTGGAGGCCCAGAAGAGCCGCGCTGTCCTCGCGCAGCGTCAGCTCGCGGACCGAGGAGGCGAGCTCGTCCGGATCGGCGCGCGAGACGAGCACGCTCTCGTCTCCGAGCACGCCGAGCCCGGCGGCGTGCGCGGCGGCCACGAGCGTGGACTTTCCGGCGTCCGAGGCCCCGCGCACCACGACGGCGCCCTTCGGACCCGTGACGGCGCCCGCGTGCAGCGCGCGCCAGCCGCGGCGCGCGAGCAGGATCGCGGCGGGGGCCTCGAGGAGCGTGCGGGCGAGGAAAGAACGAAGAGAAGAAGAGGAAGATTTCTTAGAAAGGGGAAGATAAGAAAGAAGAGAAGCCGCGATGCGCGCGTCGACGCGCGCTCGCTCGAGATTGATCGTGACTTCCAGGGCGCCGGGGACCGCGCAGCGAAATTCCGACGCCTCGTGCACCCACTGCAGTCTTTCTTCGAGTGAAAGAATGGGGTCGGCGTCGCGGCGCGGCGAGCTGGGAGCCGCCACACCGCCCTTTTTCGCGCCTTCCAAGAAATCTTCGTCTTCGTCCCGCGTAACCTCGATCGCGATCGCCGCGCGCGCATGGCCCGTGGGCGCCGGCGCCCAGAGCTTCTCCGCCAGCTCGAAGAGGAGCGGCTCTTTCGACGTGAGCGCCACGACATCTCCGGGCGGCCCAAAGAGCCGTGTCGTTCCGTCCGCCATGTGCCGCAGCTTGCCACGGAGAGCCCGACGACTCCGGAAGTCCGGCTCAGGGCGGCCATGGGCCGTTCTGCCGGGAAGGCGTAACCTTTCACGATTCCGTGCGTCATACCGGGATGCTCTCGGCCCCCGGCTGCGTGCGGGCCTTTTCGAGCGCCGTCCTGGCCCTGGAGTTGCTCGGGAGAGAAGGAACCGTGTGTCCTCGGTCAATTCGGCGTGGAGGTTCTCCGATGAGTCAGCTTCGAGATCGTCGTTCCGGCGCTCGCGGGTGGAACCGCGGCCTCTCCCTGGTGCCGCTTCTCGTGCTCGCTCTCCTGGCCGGCGGTGCACGTGCCGGGGAGATCCGCGGGCGGCTTCTCGTCAACGATCGCGCGGACAGGCCCGCGGGCGGCCTCACGGTCAGCGCCGTTCCCTGGGAGACGCCGGGCGAAGAAGCGCGCCGCGCCATGAAAGGAGGCGACCCCCCGAAGCCGATCGCGTCGACCGTCACCGGAGCCGACGGCTCCTTCGTCCTGGCCGTTCCCAGCGATCCCGCGGCTGAAAAGACGTTTCGCGTGAGAGTCGAGGGCCCGGGCGTCGTGCCCGTTCTCTTCGAGGACGTCTACGACGCGTCCGAGACCGGAGATCTCGGCGAGCACACGCTGCCGCACGGCGAGAAGCTCACGGGCATCGCGGTGGACACGTCCGGGAACCCGCTCGCGGGAGCGGAAGTCTCCCTCGAGGCGGGGGTTGCGGGCGGCGACGACCTCGCCTTCCGGGTCGTGACGCGGAAGGTCGTGACGAAAGAGGACGGGAGGTTCCAGTTCGAAGAAGCGAGCGCGCTGGGCAACCAGATCACGATCGAGAAGGCGGGCCTCGCGCCCGCGCTCCAGACCGGCCTCAAATCAGGCGCGATTCCGAGGCCCATCGCGGTCGTCGCGGGCGACCCGGTCACCGGCGTCGTCCTCGGCGCCGGCCGGAAACCCGTGGGAGGCGCCCTCGTGCGGCTGGAGAGCGTCAAGGCGATGACGCGCTGGGTCGAGACGGATCCCGAGGGACGCTTCACGATCCCGCACGCGCCCGACGGCCGCGGCGCGATCGTCGTGGACGCCGGCGACGGCGGCTGGGGACGCAAGCCCGACGTCAAGCTCCCTCTCGGCGAGGGCCGATCGCTCGTAATCACCCTCGCTCTGCCGGCCTCGCTCGACGGCAAGGTCGTCGACGACAAGTCGGGGCGCATCGTGCCGCGCGCGAAGGTCCTGGCGAAGGCGAACGGCTTCGCGCGCCTCGTGCGCACGGGCCCGGACGGGACGTACCACCTGAAGGGCATCCCGCCGCAGACCTATCGCCTCACCGTCGACGAGCCACGATACGTGCCGTGGGCGAGGCCGGATCTCGCGCTCGCGCCCGGCGAGGCGAAGCGCCTCGACATCGCCGTGACGCTCGGAGCCTCGCTCGCCGGGAGGGTCGTGGACGAGAACGGCGCCCCCGTGGCGAGCGCGCGCGGAACCCTCATGCGCGGAGGCGAGAACGCCCTCCAGGGCATCCGCCGGATGATGCGCGCCGGAGGAGAGGTCACCGCCTTCCGCACGCGCTCCGACGGGACGTTCCGGGCCGCGCGCCTCGCCCCCGGCGACAACCAGCGCCTCTTCGTGAGCCATGCGGACTTCGAGCGCGCGACGCTCGCCGGACTGTCCCTGCCCTCCGGCGGCACGAAGGGCGACGTGGCCGTCGTGATGCGCCGGGGCGCCACGATCTCGGGCATCGTGAAGGACACGAGCGACCAGCCGGTCGCGGACGTCGAGGTGCAGGTCGATCCATCCGTGAGCTTTCGCGCTGGAGCGGGCGGCATGGTCGCGAACTTCGCGCGCCTCGGCGGCCCGAGCACGCGCCCCAGGACGAAGACAACCGCCGACGGCAGGTTCCGGATCAAGGGCATGGCCGTGGGCGAGTACGCGCTCCAGATCAGCAAGCCGGGGTTCGCGAGCGAGCGCGTCGACCCCGTGAAGGTGACGGAGAAAGGCGCCGATCCCGTCGCGGTGACCCTCGGGCCGGGAGCGAGCATTTCGGGGATCGTGCGCCGGAAGAGCGGGGAAGGGGCCGAGGGCTTCTTCGTGCGCGTCGGCGCCGGCGGCCGCGGGGCGGCCGGTGGAGGCGGTCCGCTCGCCGGAACCGGCACGCCGCTCCCGACCGGCGCGGACGGAACGTTCGTCCTCGACGGCCTGAAACCGGGTCACGTTTACGACCTCTCCGTCTTCGGCGGGGCAGGCATCGGTCCGCAGAAGCGCGGCGTCGTGGCGCCGGCCTCGAACGTCGACATCCTGGTTTCCGGCACCGGGCGGATTTCAGGCACCGCGCTCGACGCGCGCTCAGGCCAGCCCCTCAAGAGCTTCTCGGTTTCCTTCGAGCCCGACCGCGGCGGCGGCACGGTCATCCGTCTCGTTGCCCGCGGCGCGGGTGCCCGTACCGGCATCGGCCAGAAGCGCAATTTCAACACCGACGATGGCGCGTTCACGCTCGAGGACGTGCCCGCTGGAACCTGGACGGTCGTCGTCGAGGCGAAGGGCTATCTCGAGGCGCGCGTCGCGAACCTCGTGGTCGAGGAGAGTGGCTCCAAGGACGGCGTCGAGATTCGCGCGACCCCCGGAGTCGTCCTCAAGGGACGGGTCTCGGACGCGCGCACCGGCCGGCCCGTCGCGAACGCGAGCATCACGCACGAGCCGGCCGGGGGCGGCGGGCCGGGCGGCTTCGGAGGCCGTATGACCGTGCTCGCGGGGCTCGACGGCGGCGACGACATCACGAGCGACGCGGAAGGCAACTTCGAGATCGAGGGAATCTCCGTCGGGCGCCTCAAGGTCACCGCGAAGAGCCCGGACTACACGGACGGCAGCGAGGTGGCGGACGTCAAGGAGACCGGCGGCACCGTCGAGATCAAGCTCACGACGGGCGGATCGGCGGGCGGCGTCGTCGTGGCCGGCAGCCAGCCGCTCGCGAACGCCCAGGTCTCCCTCGCGGTCGCGGGCGACGCGGGCTTCGGCCGCATCCTCGGGGGCGGGCAGACCACCACGACGGACGCGACGGGCCGCTTCCGGTTCGACCACCTCGGGGCCGGCCGCTACAGCGTCTCGGCGGGGACGAGCGGAAAGTCGAGCAACCTCTCGGAGTTCGTCCTGCAGGCGGGCGACTCGAAGAACGACCTCGTGCTGTCGCTCACCTCGGGCTCGACGATCCAGGGCACGGTGTCGGGACTTCCGGACGGATGGAGAACCGGCGCGACGGTGATGGCCAGCGGCGTCGAGTCGTTTTTCGAGACGACGAAGGTCGCCGCCGACGGCACCTTCCAGATCACGGGCGTGCCCGCGGGACCGGTCACGCTCCGCGCGCAGGCGGGCGACGGCCTCGGCACGTCGAGGAGCGCCACGAAGCAGGTGACGGCGAGCGACGACGTGCCCGTTCTCCAGGCGGAGATCGTGTTCGACGTCGGCTTCACGCTGACGGGGCGCGTCATGCGAGCGGGGCAGCCCGCCGCGAACGCGATGGTCGTCGCGAACCTCCAGGGCGGCGGCGGCCGTCAGGCGACGACGCGCGCCGACGAGGGCGGCACCTACACGCTGCAGGGCCTGCAGGAGGGCTCGTACGTCGTCACGGCGATGGCGGATCCGCTCTCGGGCGGCGGCTCGCAGGTGAGGCAGACGATCTCGCTCACGAACGACCAGAACCTCGACCTGACGTTCCCGACGGCGAAGGTGGCGGGCACCGTGACGGACGCCGACACGAAGCAGCCGCTCGCCGACGCCACGGTCTCGATCGCCTCGACCTCGGCCGCGGGCAGCGTCCCGATGCAGAGGATGGCCACGACGGACAGCAACGGGCGCTTTCAGTTCATGGACGTCGTGCCGCAGGCCTACACGCTCAACGCGCAGAAGACCGACTACGAGTTCGACAAGCGCAGCCTCACGGCCGCCGACGACGGCAGCACCGAGAATCTCGCGATCGAGCTCGTGCACGGGCAGGGCATCGGCATCCAGGCGCGGGATGCGCTCTACGGCGTCCCGATGCGCAGCGTCTCGGTGCGCGTCCTCGACGGGAACAGGTCGGCCGTCTTCATGGGTACGATCTCTCTCGACACGAGCGGCGTCGGCGAGGTCCCGTCGCTCAAGCCGGGGACCTATTCGCTCTTCGTGAACGCGAGCGGTTACGCGACGGTCGTCCTCGCGAGCGTCTCGGCGCCGTCGCAGCAGCCCGTGCCGGTTTCCCTGACGCCCGGCGGCTCCGCCGACATCTCGGTCGGACCGAAGTCGTTCGTGAACGGCATCCTGCGCGGCACGCTCAAGACGGCGGCGGGCATCCCGTACCCCTACACGCTGTTCGCGGCGGACGGACGAATCGCGATCACCGCCGACGCGAGCGGCCACACGGGCTTTCGGCGCCTCACGAACCTGGCTCCGGGCAGCTACGTCCTCGCGCTCGACAACGGCGGCGGCACGACCTTCAACGTCGCCGAAGGCAGCATCACGCCGG
This sequence comes from Thermoanaerobaculia bacterium, assembly GCA_963719225.1. Lineage (GTDB taxonomy): Bacteria > Acidobacteriota > Thermoanaerobaculia > UBA5066 > UBA5066 > Fen-183. The sequence continues at coordinate 249,001 of CAVRAY010000001.1, forward strand.
TGCCGCTGCCATAAGGAGACGAGAGAAAGAAAGATTCTTGGAAAGAGAATTAGAAGATTTCTTAGAAAGGGGATTTGGCCGATTCTTCCTTATTACCCTTCTAAGAAAGCGCCGAGACCCGCTGCTTCGAAGTCAGCTATTAAGATCAGCGCATGATGAAGCACGGGAGCAAGACTCTTTTCCTTTCTCTTTTTCTTCTTGGAATTGCCGCGTTGGCGGCGCGCGCCGAGACGCCCGAGCAGGCGCGAGGGAAGAAGCAGGCCGCCGCGCTGTGGCGCGCGGCCGACGGGGACGCGGCGGCCTTCGAGGCGTTCGCGAAGGCGAACACCGCGCCCGATGCCGCGACGCGCGACGCCATGTTCATGCGTCTTTCGGCCGCGCTCGTCTCGCTAGAGGGGCACATGGACGAGGCGACCCGCGATCTGAGAATGCACGTGGACCTCGACCGGGGACCGATACAGCCGTTCGACGAGGCGCTCGCGGCGTATTACCCCGGCGCTCACCTCACCGACGACCTTTTCGAGAACAAGCTCGCCTTCACGACTCTCCTCAACTTCCCCGTGTACACGCTCGACGAGAAGCTCCGCCTCGGCCCGAAGTGGACGCGCCGCCAGTGGGCGGAGGCGCGTCTCGCCGACCGGTTCGCGCGCCGTGTTCCGGCCAGCGTGAACCTCGCGATCGCGAAGGCTTATTCGGACTCGCAGCAGTACATCGCCTCGTACAACATCTGGATGCACCATCTCGTGGACGACAAGGGCGCCCGCCTCTTCCCCGCGAAGATGCGGCTTCTCTCGCACTGGAACCTGCGCGACGAGCTCAAGTCCGATTACGCCGACCGCGAGCAGGGGCCCGCGAAGCAGCGCGCGATCCGCAAGGTCATGGAGCGCATCGTCGATCAGACGATCCCCTTGGCCGTCCTCGACAACCCAGGGGTGGACTGGAATCCGTTCACCAACGAGGTCAGGAAAGCGGCCGTCAAGGACTCGGACCTGCCGGAGAAGCCGGCCCCTTCCGGTCCCGAGCCCGACTCGCGTTACGCGGTCCTCCTCGCCGATTTTCGCGCCGTGAGGCAGGCCGATCCCTACTCGCCGACGGCGCCCACGTTCATCGCGCGGAAGTTCGAGGAAGGCCGCCAGATCCCCGAAGCGCGCGTTCGGAAGATGCTCGAGGACGTCCTTTCCTCGCCGCTCGTGCCGAAAGTCGCGGCGCTCATCGAGAAGCGCCTCGGGCGGAAGCTCTCGCCCGTCGACGTCTGGTATTCCGGCTTCCGGCCGCAGCCGGAAAAATCCGGTGCTGAGCTCGACGCCGTCGTCCGGGCGAAATACCCGACGCCCGAGGCGTACGCAAAGGACATCCCGAACCTTCTCGCCAAGCTCGGCTTCTCGAAGGAGAAGGCCGAATTCGTCGCGTCTCGCATGGAGGTGCATCCGGCGCGCGGTTCCGGCCACGCCTCAGGCGCAGAGCTGAAGGGCTACAAGTCGTACCTGAGGACGCGCGTCGAGAAGGACGGGATGAACTACAAGGGCTACAACATCGCCGTCCACGAGATGGGTCACAACGTGGAGCAGACGTTCTCTCTCTACGAGATCGACGAGCCCCTGCTGAAAGGCGTGCCGAACACGGCTTTCACCGAAGCGCTCGCATTCGTCTTCCAGGGGCACGACCTCGAGCTCCTCGGTCTCGCGAAGCCGTCGGAGAAGGCTCTCGCGGAAAAGACGCTCGACGCGTTCTGGGGCACGTACGAGATCGCCGGCGTCGGCCTCGTCGACATGGGCGTCTGGCATTTCATGTACGAGCACCCCGACGCGACGCCCGCCCAGCTGAAGGCGGCGACGCTCGCGATCGCGCGCGACGTCTGGAACCGTTTCTTCGCCCCAGTTCTCGGCGAGAAGGACGTCACGCTCCTCGCGATCTACTCGCACATGATCGACGCGTTCCTGTATCTGCCCGACTACTCGATCGGTCACATGATCGCGTTCCAGGTGGAGCGGCAGATGGAGAAGGCGGGAGCGATCGGCCCCGAGTTCGAGCGCATGGCGAAGCTGGGAAACATCGCGCCGGATCTCTGGATGACCCAGGCCGCGGGCGCGCCCGTCGGCCCCGAGGCGCTTCTCGCCGAGACGGAAAAAGCCCTTTCGACGATCCGTTGACGCAACTTCAGAGCCTCGGCGCCGTATAGTTCCCCCATGAGAATGACTTCCTCGACGGCGATCATCACGGCGCTCCTCGCGGCTTCTGCTTCCTCGTTCGCGTCCACGACGAAAGAAGCTGCAAAAGAAGTCCTGCCCTTCATCGCGGACGACTACCCGAAGGCCCTCGCGCTCGCGCGCGCCGAGAAGAAGCCGATCTTCCTGGAGACCTGGGCGCCCTGGTGACACTCCTGCCGTGCCATGAGGGCCTTCGTCTTCACGGACAAGGCTCTCGGGCGGCAGGCCGGACGGTTCGTCTGGCTCTCCATCAACACCGAAAAGCGCGAGAACGCGGCCGTCCTCGCGAAATACCCGATCCAGGCCTCGCCCACGCTTTTCGTGCTCGATCCCGTGGCCGAGAAGATCGTCCTCAAGTACGTCGGTGCCGCGACGGTGCCGCAGCTCCAGCGCATCCTCGACGATGGCGCACGCGCCGCGGGCCACGGCCGAAAGCCCGACGAGTGGCTCGCGAAGGCGGACGCTTTCTATTCGGCCGGCCAGAACAAGGAAGCGGCCGAGGCCTATCGCGCGGCCCTGAAGGGCATGGCGCCTTCCTCGCCGTCGTACCCGCGCACCGCCGAGTCGCTCCTCTTCGTGCTTTCCGCGAGCCGCCAGCACGAGGCGTGCGTCGAGGTCGCGCGCGAAGCGTTCCCGCACCTGAGAACGTCGCCGTCCGCCGCAAACGTCGCGGCTTCGGGCCTCGACTGCGCGCTCACGCTCGACAAGAAGCTGCCCGCGAGGTCCGCGCTCGTCTCCGAATTCACGGCCGACGCGGAACAGGTCCTGAGCGGGCGGCGCGCAGGCCTCGCGGTCGATGACGTCTCGTCGCTGTATCTGACGCTCGCCGGCGCGCGCGGGGACGCGGGCGACGAGAGCGGAAAGAGGAAGACGCTCGAGGAATTGGCGTCGTATCTGGAAGGCGAGGCCGCGAAGGCGAAGACCGCCGAAGGCCGCGCCGCGTTCGACGCGCACCGCATCACGGCATACCTCGAGCTGGGCCAGCCCCAGCGGGGAATCGCGATGCTCGAGGCCTCCGAGCGCGACTTTCCCGACGACTACAACCCGCCCGCCCGCCTCGCCCTCGCCTATCGGGCCATGAAGAAGTACGACGAGGCCCTCGCGGCTTCCGACCGCGCGCTCCAGCGCTCCTATGGTCCGCGGAAGCTCGTCATTCTGCAGGCGCGCGCCCGCATCTACGCGGACAAGGGAGATCCCCAGGCGGCGAGAAGGACCCTCGAAGAGGCCCTCGCGTGGGCCGAGGCGCTCCCGAAGGAACAGGTGTCCGAGCGGCAGGTCGCCGCGCTCAAGAAACAGCTCGAAGCGCCCAAGTAGAATCGGTCCGGCCTGACGGAGGCTCCATGCGGTGGATCCCTCGCGCGATCGTTCCGGCGTTGGTGCTCTTCGCGCCTGTGGCATTCGCGCAGGATTCGCTGCTCGGGCAGAACGCGCTCGCGACCGAGTCCGGCCGCTTCCGCCTCAAGGCGGAAGTGAAAATGAACGCGCGGACGTCGACCGCGATCGAGTTCCCGGTCGCGAACACGGGGACGCCGTTTCCTGTCGTCCTCGAGACCGTCTCCCCGCACACGTCCGCGGAGATCTCGAACATCGCTCTCACGGCCGAGGGCGACCTCACGCCCGACATCCTCGCCAGGATCGTCATCCACTTCCTCGACCTCTACAACCGCAATCCCACGTCCAGCTCCGACCGCATCTTTCTGCGCGAGGCCTTCGTGCGTTTCGGGAAGAAGTGGGACGCGTTGAAGGAGATGCCCGGCACCAGCGTCTATCTCGAGCTCGGCAAGGAGCCGCGTTTCGCCAAGCAGATCACCCGGCGTCTCGAGAGCTACGGCCTGTGGGGCACGGCCGTGAACCGCTTCGAGGAGACGGGGGCCGAAGCGGGCGGCTCGTTCGGGCCCCACCTCTACTGGCGCGCGAGCGCCACCGGCGGCACGCCTCTCTACTTCCGCGACACGAACGCGCTGGCGGGAGACAACGGAACGCCCGAGCGCACCGTCGGCTCCACGGTTCCGGTGGTCTTCGGCTCGGGAATCCCGATCCTCTACGACACGATGGCGACGGACGTGAGCTTTTCGGGGCGCTTTCAGCTCGGCGGCGGCGTGGGGCTGCGCTTCAACTGGGGCGAGAGCCGGCGGGACGGAGTGGACCTTCTCGGCTGGTACTTCCGGCGCGACCTCGCCGAGTACGTCCCGCTGCGGGGCACCTTCTACTCGGGTGATCTCGAGGTCCTGGAGGGTTTCAACAACCCCCTGCCCTTTCAGGGAACGGAGAAGTACGAGTACGGCGTCAACCTCGAGGCGCGCTTCGGGCCCGTGCACCTCTTCGGGCAGGGCGTCAAGCAGTCCATCGCCGGCCTCGAGCGCGAAGGTTACGAGGTCGAAGCCTCCGTGCGAATCGCGCTCCCGGGCCTCTTCGCTTCCGGCGACCAGGCCGTCGTCAACTGGATCGAGCCTGCCGTGCGCGTCTCGTACATCGACAACCTCTTCGACCTGCCGGCCGGCTTCGTGGCGCCGTCCTTCGGATGGGACTGGCGCAAGTACGATTACGGCTTCCGCCTGGGCATCTTGCGCGGCCTCGATCTGACCGTGGAATATTCCCGCCACGAGTCCACGACGCGCAGAGGGGTCCTCCACCCGGACGAAGGCCTCCTGACGCTCCGCGCCGCTTTCTGACTCGGCTCCGAGCGCTCGCGGGGCTGGAATGCCACCGCGGGCGCATAATCGTGCAACCAGATCGCGCAAGATTCCGCGTCTTTCAGGAGTAGAGGATGAAGTATTCCCTTCGTCTCCTTTCGCTCGCGGCCGCCGGCGTCCTCGCGGCGGGACTCGCCGGTTCCGCGCGCGCCGAATCCGGCCGGCGCGCGGCCGCCCTGGTCGGAAACAGCTACGTTTTCCCGTCCGTCGCGAACACGCAGGGGCTTTTCAACGCGTTCTTCAAGACGAAAGTCACGCTCTACAACCCCAACACGTTCGACGTCGTCGTCCAGGCGCAGCTCACGACGACGGCCGGCTCCCCGCTCCCGCAGAACATCCCGCTCGCGGCGGGAGGGTTCCGGCGCTGGGACAACTTCCTTCAGGACGTCTTCGGCTTCACCGGCGGCGGCGGCCTCATCTTCACGGAGGCGTCGTCGCACGTCTTCATCGCGGTCGTCGAGGTCTACGTCGACGGCCCGAACGGCCGTTTCACGACCCCCGTCACGGGACTTCTCCCCGACGACGCGATTCTCCCGTCCTCTCTGGCGACGGGCGCGATCTTCGTGGCGCCGGGCATCCAGAACAACGCCGGCAACCGGGCGAACTTCGGCTGCCTGAGCCTCGCGCCCATCGCCTCGACGGTGCGCATCGACTTCCACGCGTTCACGAACGACGAGCACACGGTCACGACCACGACGATCAACCTGCAGTCCTTCGCGTGGCAGCAGCAGGCCGTTCCGATCTCGGGCGACGACATCATCGCGGTCTTCGGCCTGACCACGGACGACCCCTCTCTCGTCGCGTACTGCTATGCCGTCAACGTCAACAACGCCTCGAACGACGGCAACAGCATCGTCGCCCGGCGGTCCCCGCCGAAGTAGCGTCTCGAAGCCGGCTTCTGGCGCCGATCTTGCGACATTCGAGCTGCGAGGTTCGAACTCGCAGGACGGTGACTCATGCTGGCGAAAAAAATTACAAACGAACGGCGCGTTTACAAAGACGTGATGAAAGTCCCCTCGGGTGAAATCGAGCTGCCGGCGGAGATTTCAGTCCCCGAGCTCGCCGACGGGATCGTGGTTTTCTGTCATGGCAACCGGAACCGGCGGCACGGCTCCGCGAACCGGGCCGTAGCCGAGAGCCTGGTGCAGGAAGGAACCGCCGCGGCGGTGTGCAATCTGCTCACGCCCGCGGAGGAGAAGCTCGACGAGCACATCGCGGGCCCGCGATTCGACATCAAGTCCCTCGCGGGGCGCCTCGCGGATCTCACCGACTCCCTCCTGAAGGACGCGAGAACGCGCCACCTTCAGATCGCCTACTTCGGTGCGTCGACGGCCGCCGCCGCGGCTCTCGTGGCCGCCGCGGCACGGCCGCTCGTCGTGAGGGCGGTCGTGTCGTTCGGCGGGCTGCCTCATCTCGCCGGGAAGGCCCTGCCGGAGGTCGAGGCTCCGACGCTTCTCCTCGTCGGCGAGCACGACTGGCAGATCATGGATGGGAATCGGGAGGCGCTCGCCAGGCTCCGCGCACCGAAGTCGCTTCAGCTCGTTCCCGGCGGGACGCACCTGTTCGCGGCGCCGAGCGCCCTCGCGGAGGCCTCGCGTCTCGCGTGTGACTGGTTCCGGCACTACCTGAGCCTCGTGAGCGTGACGGCCTGAAGCGGCGTCGACCAGGCGATTACAGGACCGCGCCGATGTGCGCTATACTTCTTGGGTTCGCCTTCCTCGTACTGACGGAGCGGACCGAAGACCGAAAGGTCCCCGTCGACCATATTACGTACTTCTCCCCACCATCTGCCAGCCGCACGCGTCCCTCGGACGACGTGTTTACCAAAGGATCCCCATGAAGCTCTACGTTGGAAACCTGTCTTATTCCGTCAACGATTCCACTCTCCGCGCCCTGTTCGAGCCCTTCGGCAACATCGAGTCCGCGCGCGTCATTTCCGACCGCGACACCGGCAGCTCGAAGGGCTTCGGCTTCGTCGAGATGTCGGACGACGACGCCCAGAAGGCGATGGGCGCCCTGAACGGCCGCGACAACGACGGCCGCGCCCTCAAGGTGAACGAGGCCAAGCCCCAGGAGAACCGCGGCGGCGGCGGTGGCTACGGCGGCGGCGGCGGACGCCGCTACTAAGTCCCTCGAGAATCAGTTTTTCTCGACCGGCGCCGGAGTGGAGTCACTTCGGCGCCGTTTTTTTTCGGGACCGTCCTGCCCGCGTAACATTCAACGCCATGTCCGATGGGGATCGCACACGGCGCGCCCGCCTCGAGATCGCCGCGACCGAAGTCGCCGAAGTCTTCGAGACGTTGGACTACGAGACCTACGCGCAGGCGTCGGGCCTGAGAAACGCGATCCGGTCCGGGCTGGCCCCGCCTCCGCGGCTCGTGGCAGCCGTCCACGAAGCGCTGCGGAAGGCGCTCGAGGCGGCGGCGAAGGAGTCGTCGTCTCCCGAGGGGAAGCTCGACGCCGGAGCGACCCGGGCGACGCGGTCGACGATTCGCGGCGTGCTCAAGAGATTCGAGGACGCGTTCGGAGAGGCGAACGCGTCATGAACACGCAGGCCGAGCCCCGCTGGCCGATCCTCCTCACGCTCCTCGCGCTGGGCGTCCTCAACTTCGCGCTTCCGCCGTCGCTCACGGTCGGCCCGAAGTGGGTGCTCCTCGCCGTCGTGGTCGTTCTCATCGTCCCGACGGTGATGGCGCATCGCGCGGGTCGCAAGTCGCTCACCCGCAACCTCGGCTACGCCGTGAGCGGCGTCGTGACGATCGCGCTCGTCGGATCGCTCGTGCTGCTCATCGCGGGGCTCCCGAAAAAGGAGGAGACGCCCGCCGAGCTTGCCCGGTCCGCCGCGTGCCTCTGGATCGCGAACGTGCTCGTTTTCGCGCTCTGGTACTGGCGGCTCGACGCGGGCGGACCGCACGAGCGCGACGAGCGCCCTGCGCATACCGAGGGCGATTTCTTCTTTCCGCAGATGATGGACGGGGCCCCCTCTCCGACGGATTGGACGCCCCGGTTCGTGGACTATCTCTTCATCGCGTTCAACAACAGTACGGCCTTCTCCCCGACGGACACGCCCGTGCTCTCGCGCTGGGCGAAGGTCCTCACGATGCTCCAGTCGCTGATCTCCCTTCTCGTGGTCGCGGTTCTCGCCTCGCGGGCCGTCGGTTTGATCTGAAAGCCGGGGGAATCCCTCCTCCGGACTCTTTCCCGATCACCTCCGGAATCCGACCGGCCCGCCTCGGGAGTTTTTCCCGCGTAACCCGGGTCCCGTCCCGATTGAAGAAGAACCGGCCGGGCCCCACATTCTCGGTGTCAGCAGCAAGGAGAACGTCATGAGAAACGAAAAGAACGAAACCAGGGGCGGAAACAGGGTCGACGGAGGCTTCTACCTGAACCGGAAGACGTGGGACCTCGTGACCGTGAACGGGAAGAAGGGCCTCCTTCCCGGCGAGACGGACGACCGTTATCTAAAGGTCCCGACTCTCGCGATGCTGGCGGCGGCTCCCGTGCTCGGCGCCACGCTCGTCGTCTTCCTGCCGTTCGTCGGCTTCGCGCTCTTCGCCGTCGCCGGCCTGCGCAAGGTGGCGGGCCTCGACAAGACGGCGAAGCTCTCCGAGCCCGCGCGCGGAACGCGCTGATTCGCCACGCGACACGAGACCAGAAAAAAGAGGACAAAAGGAGCACTCCATGAAACGGTTCGAAGGTTCGACCAGGGTCCCAGGCGGGTTCTATTTCAACCAGAGGAGCTGGGATCTCGTGACGGTGAGCGGGAAGGCCGGCGTCCTGCCGGGGACGCCTTCGGACCAGCACATCCGGGTGCCGCTTCTCCTCATGCTCCTCGGCGCGCCCGTGTTCGGAGCGACGCTGGTGATGTTCCTTCCCTTCGTCGGCATCGCGCTCTTCGTCCACGCGGCGTCCAAGAAGGTCCTGAAGCCCTTCGCGGCCGGGAAACTCGAGAAGGCGCCGGCGCGCGTCACGCGCTGAGCGCTCTCCCGCTCAGGCCTGGATGATCCCGCGGCGGAGGGCGAACCGGATGAGCTCGGTTCGCCCGTGGACTCCGAGCTTGCCCATGACGTGCTCGCGGTGGGACATCGCCGTCTTGACGCCGATCCCGAGGAGCTCGGCGATCTCCTTGTTGCTGCGTCCCTCGGCCACGAGCTTCAGAACCTGCTTTTCGCGGTCGGTGAGGGTCTCGTAGGCGTCCACGGTCTCCACGCCGGCGGCCGCGGCTTCACGCTCCTCGAGAGCGACGCGCGCCACCTCGGGAGCGAGCACGAGACCGCCGCGGACGACCGCGCGGATGGCCGAGGCCAGCTCGGCGCCCGCCGCCTTTTTCAGCACGTAGCCGGAGACTCCGATCTTGAGGAAGCGCGCGACGTACTCGCGGTCCTCGTACTGCGTCAACACGATGATCTTCGTCTTCGGGCAGAGCTTGCGGATTTCGAGCGCGGCCTCGAGCCCTCCCAGATTCGGCATCGCGATGTCGAGGAGGAGGACGTCGGGAAGGAGCGCGACGCAGCGGTCGATCGCCTGACGTCCATCCTCGGCGTCGCCCACGACCTCGATGTCGTCCGCCTTCTGAAGGAGGGCCCGGATGCCCTCGCGCATGAGGGCGTGGTCGTCGGCGATCACGACGCGCGTCCTAGGCATGAACGACCTCTTTGGAAATCGGAATCTCGATCGTGATGTGCGCGCCCTCTCCGGGCGCCGAATCGAGGCTCATCTTCCCACCGAGGATCTCCACGCGTTCACGCATGCCGAGGAGGCCGAGGCCGCGTCCCGTCTCGGACGGCAGCTCGACGCTCTTCGGGTCGAACCCCTGGCCGTCGTCCTCGATCTCGATGAGCAGCCTCTTCTCGTCGGCGGCGATCTGCAGGAGGACGTTCTCGGCCTTCGCGTGGCGGGCCACGTTGAGGAGCGCCTCCTGCACGATCCGGAAGACCGCGGTCGCGACGTCGCGGGGCACGCGGCTCTCCACGTCCTCGAACTCGCACCTCACCGCGATGCCCAGCGGCTCGATGTGGCGCGCGGCGAACCAGCGCGCGGCGGCCAGGAGTCCCAGGTCGTCGAGGATGGAGGGACGCAGGTCGAAGATGACGCGATGCAGGTCGTCGAGGGCGCGCCCCGCGAGGCCCTTGACCTCGTCGAGGCGCGCGCGCATTCCGCCTTCGGGCAGCTCGCCGAGCGCGCTCTCGAGACGGAAGGACAGCGCCGCGATCGTCTGGCAGGTCTCGTCGTGCAGCTCCCGCGCGATGCGCATGCGCTCCCGTTCCTGAGCGCTCAGGAAGCGCTTGAGCAGCTCGGCCCGCCTCTCGTCGCGGTCGCGCAGCTCGGCGTAGAGTCGCTGGAGCTCCTGCGTGCGCGCGGCGACGCGCGCCTCGAGCTTTTCGTTCGCTGTCCGGATCTCGTCGAGCGACGCGGCGAGGCGGACGCGCATCGTCTCGAGCGAACGGCCGAGCCGCCCGACCTCGTCGTCGGGCAGCGGCGGAATGGGCCGGTCGAGGTCGCCGCTCGTGATGTGCTCGGCGGCGCGCGTGAGGACGAAGAGCGGCCTGAGCACGCTGCGCGCGGCGCCCCACGTGAAGAACGCCGCGAGCGCGAGGAAAACGGGCGTCAGCGCGAGCATCCGCCGGCGGTACACGTACGCGGGTTGGAACGCGTCTTCCGCCCGTTCGCGCACGACGACTCCCCACGGAAAGAGGCGCAGGGGCGCGAAGGCGACGACATCGTCCTTCACGCGGCCGGCGAACGGCCGCTGGTCATGGAGGAGCGGCCGGAGGAAGTCGGAGGCGACGGGGGGCTTGCGCGCGGGGCCCGTGTCGGTCGTCGCGACGACCTCTCCCGCGGCGTCGACGAGATCGGTCGCGTGATTCTCGCCGGCCTGCGCGGCCGGCAGGAGGCTCGCGAAGACCGGCCGCGCGGGATCGAGGCTCGCGCCGGCGATGCCCGTGGTCTTTCCGTCGAGATCCACGAGGGGGACGAAGAGGAAGAGCCGTTGCGTCCCGCCCGGGAGCGTCGTCAGCGCGGACGCCGCGCGCCTGCCGGTCGCGAGCGCTTCCCTGGCCGCCGGCATCGCGATGAGCCCGTCGTTCCGGTGCCCTCCGGGAGGCTCCTCCCAGAGGATCTCCCCGGACGGGCTCAGGAGGAAGACGCTGGAGAAGAGGTGCGAGCGGCGGTAGGTCGCGAGGAGGGCGGCGCGGCGCGCAGGGCTGTCGGGCTCGACGCCTCCGCCGTAGAGGCCCTCGAGGTCGTCGCGGATGATCTCCTCGACGTGGTCCACCGCGCTGCGCGCGAGACGCTGCTGGTCGCGCACGACGCGGGCGGACAGGTCGTCGAGAGCATTCATGCTCAGGATTCCGAGGACGACCAGGGGCGCGAGGAGACCGAGCGCGACGAGCAGGAGCGCCCGCGCCTGCAGGGCATTTCGGACGCCCAGGCGCGGGGGCCGCTCCTGGCTCACGGCTTCGGCGGTATTTCCGGAGCGGCCGCCGGACTCTCGTGGTGCGCGATCGCTTCCGGCACAGGCTCGCCACCATAGAGACGCGCGTACTCGAGCGGGTGCTCGTGATGGAGCCGTTCCTTGCTGATCTTGCCCGTGAAGATACTCGCGTCGTACGGGAAGATTCCCGGAGCGAGGTGGGCGTTGTAGATGTGCCACGTGATGACGACGAGGAAGGCCATGAGGCCTTCGTTGCTGTGCGCGACCTTCGAGACCGGGATCAGCTCGCCCGGGAGGAAGCGCGTCACGAGCATCGGGAAGTAGAGGACGAGCCCGGTCGAGATCATGACGAGGCCGCCGAGGACGAGCCCCCAGTACTCGAACTTCTGCCGGTAGTCGAACCGGTCGAACTTCGGCTGCGACTCCACGACGCCGAGGTCGTACCTCAGCTGCTGCACGGCGTCCTTGAAGTCCTGGCGGTTCGGCAGCAGCGTGAGCTTCATCTTCCGCTCGGCCGCGAGGATCACGCCCACCCCGAGATGCCACAGCGTCAGGAGAGAGAACACGAGGCCCGAGACGCGGTGGATGACGCGCACGTGGTCGAGCCCTCCGAGAGCGCGGACGACCCCGCGCGCCCAGCCCGTCTCGAAGAATTTCTGCGGGAAACCCGTCAACGCGAGGAGCACGAACGTCGTCATGACGATCACGTGCTCGATGCGTTGCCTCTTCGAAAATCGGACGGTGTATTCGGTCATCTGTTCACCAGCACGCGCCAGAGGTGGAGGAGGATCTGCAGGCAGAGCCCGCCGATGATGAAGGGGATGAAGATCTTGTAGAAGACGCCGACGGCCCACACGAGGGGCGCCCTCTTCATGCTCGGCTCGTAATGCGAGAGCCACGCCGAGGGGAAATTCTTCGAAGCGCCCGGATGGCATTTCGCGCACGTCTTCTGGAGATTCGCCTTCAGCACCTGCGAGCCGCCGTCACGCGCCTTCGTGATGTCGTGAGTGCCGTGGCAATCGATGCAGAGAGCCGTGACGACCTTCGGCCTCTCGCCGGACGTCGCGAGCTTCGCGCTCATGCCGTGGAAGTCGGAGAGGTACGAGGCGAGGACGTTCGTCGAGAGGCCGTACTTGGCCATCAGCGGCTTGTTCGTGTGGCACTTCGCACAGAGGTCGATCGTCGTGAGGCGCCAGTCCTTCGTGCGCGGGTCGGCGATGTCGTGCGCATGGTGGCAGTCGGTGCAGACGGGCACGTCCGGATTGCCCGCGGCCAGCGCCATTCCGTGGACGCTCTTCGCGTACGTCTCGGCCATGTCACCGTGGCAGCCGCCGCAGGTCTCGGAGACTCTCGTGCGCGGCACGGTCGGGCGCATGACGTCGTGCGCGCCGTGGCAGTCCACGCAGAAGGGCGCGCTGCCCCCCTTGGCGAGGATCTTGTAGTGCACGCCGTCGAGCGCTTTCGTGTAGTTCTCGAAGTGGCAGGTCTTGCAGAGGTCCTTGAAGCCCGCGCTGAAGGCGGCCTTGTCCTTCGTTTTCAATTCCGGATGCGGCACCTCGGCCTGCGCCGGGTGGCAGCCCGTGCAGCCCTGCCGGGCGCCGTGAACGGACTTCTCGAAGACGTCCCGCGCCACGTAGAGAGACTGCTTCTCGCCGCTCGGAAGCGTGACCGACGCGTCCTTTTCCCCGTGGCAGCCCAGGCAGGTCTCGACCTCCTCGCTGCGTGTCGTCGAAGCCTCGCCCGCGGGGGAAAGGAGCCCCGCCAGCGAGATCGCGAAAAGACAGAGAATCCCCACCCGGGACGACTTCAAAGGGCGCGCCTCCAGCGTCAAACTGAAGGCAAGGCGCTCCCGTCACAATAATCAAGACGCATTAGCGAAAAACGAGGAACAAGCGGAACAAACGACGCCGAGAGAGGGATTTATCGGCTCGCGGGGCCGACTTCCTCCCCGCGCGATTCTAGGGCGTCGAAAAGCCGAGCGTCCGCGCCACGCGCTTTTGCGCGGCGTCCCGGGTGAGAAAAGCCAGGGTCGAGGCGTCGGGGTCGAGGTAGAGGGCACAGGCGAGGTGCCAGGCGTCCGCACCCTTCAGAAGACCGCTCTCGAAAACGCGCCCGAGCTCAGTAGCCAGTGACCGGTCCGGAAGGATCCACGCGATTCCTTCGAGGAAGTTACCGGGGTCCTCGTCGACGTTCTCCCGAAGAAAAGCCGATCGAAGCTCGGCCTCGAGGAGATTTGAAGCAACCACGCGGAGGTCGGACCGTAGAACCTTCGTCGCCTGCTCGGAGCCCTTCTCGCCGAAAGCGATCGCAACGAGCCAGGACGTATCGATATAAGCCTCTTTCAATCGCGCTCCGTGAGAAACCGCCGGAGTGCGCCGGGGCGACGGGCAACGAGCCGCGGCAGGAACTGGTTTCGGGGGCGTGTCACGATGCCGCAGTCCTCGAGCCTCGACAGCCGCTCACGGAAGCCCTCTTGAGCCGCCGCGAGGGGCCGGAGCTCGGCGACCTCCTTGCCGCGCCAGGAGATCCTGACGACATGGCCGCCACGAACGCGGCGAAGCAACTCGGTGAACTTCGCTTTCGCTTCCCAGGTGGGATAGGTGCTCGGCATGGGCGTCAGGGTAGCACTCTAGTCAGACTAGTCAAGAATACGCCACTGTGGGGGCGACCGGCGAGCCGTTCGAGCCCACGAGCCGCCCGGTCCGGCGCGCCAGTTTGAGTCCATTCTCTAGGATCGGCTGGCAGCGGCCCGCGCCCAGTGCCCCTGGATGGTCACGATCACGCTGCTCCCCCCTTTGTCGACCCGCACACCCACATTCGCGTTGCAGCCCGGGTCCATGTAGGTGTGCATGGCGATGTTGCCGCCGAAGATGTCGCTGTGCCTCGTGTCCCCTATGTAATTCGAGCCCTCGAATGTGAGCGGCAACGTGATGAAGCCCCACCATGGGGTTTGGCTCGAGAAGCAGGGGGTAATGAACACCCGTGGGCGCTGGTTCGGCTCGACCTCCGCGCGCACGCTGACGAAATCGATGATCAGCCTGTAGCCGTTGGGCACGACGAGATCCCGGAAGGCGACATCGAGAATGGGGCCGCTGGAAGCCGCGGACTTCGAGGCGATGAACGGGTAGGTGTCGGCGCTCGGCTGCACGTAGGCGGGGTCGCTCGGTGGATTCGCGACCACGACGTCCTGGGCGACCGCGCCGCCGGCCGCGAGGCTCACGGTGAAGACGATCCATGAAGTGAAACTGCGCTTGAGCATGGCGTTGTCCTCCTTACCTTCCTTAGCTTCGGCTCTCGTGGCCCGAGTTTGTAATCGACGAATTCGAGGAAAAGGGGACACGCGGCTCAATGCGCCCTCGCCTCGGCCATAATCCCCGGCGTGACGCGGCGGAGGGATCCGCTGTTCCAGACGCTCGCCGCCGCGCCTGCGGTGCAGCGTCTTGCCGGGCGGATCGAGGCGGGGGTCCTCGGGACGTCGTCGGGAGGCGTGTCCCTGTCGGGGGCGCCGCCCGGCCTCCTGCCGTACCTCCTCGAGGCCGTCGGCGGGCCGCTCGGCCTGAAGTGGCTCGTCGTGTTCGCGCACGAGCGCGATGCCGCCGCCTTTTCCCACGACGCCGCGAGCGTTCTCGGGGAGGAGCGCGTGGCGTTCTTTCCCGCGCCCGCGCTCTCGCCGTACCAGCAGATCGCGCCGTCGCTGAAAGTGCGGCGCGAGGAGTTCGGAGCCTTGACGCGCCTCGCCGGAGGCTCCGTGGATCTCCTCGTCGTTCCCGCGCGCGCCCTTCTCCGGCGCCTGCCGCCGGCCGACGATTTCAGGAAGCGCACGTTGACGCTCGCGACAAGCGACGACGTGCCGCCCGCGCGAATCGCCGAAGCGCTCCTCGACGAGGGCTACGCCCGCGCGGACCTCGTGACCGAGACCGGCGACCTCGCCGTGCGCGGCGGCCTTCTCGACGTCTTCCCGCCGCACCTTCAGGAGCCCGTGCGCATCGAGTTCGACCTGAACGCGATCGCCTCGATCCGCTCTTTCGACCCCGACACGCAGCGGTCGACGGGCGCCCTCTCCGTCGTGTCTCTCCCGCCGATGGCGCTCGCGCCCGACACGCGGGCGACGCGCGAATCGGCGCAGCGCGTCCTCGCGGCGTGCCGTACGGCGGCGGACGATCCGCCCGTGCCTCGCGACCTCTCGCTCGCGCGCAGGAACGACGGACTGGAGGAGCTGCTGCCTCTTCTGGCCATGGAGGAGGCGAACGTCCTCGACCATGCGCGGAGCTTCGTCCTCGCCGTGGACGACCTCGACGCCATCGCCGCGGAGCTCGTGCGCGCCGCGGACGTGCTCGGGCTCGACTACGAGAAGACGCGCCGGAAGGGACGCGTCGTGCCCGATCCGGCACGCCTCGCGGGAGACGCGGACCGCGTGGCCCGGAACCTCGAGGAGCGCCTGGTGGTGGCTCTTCAACCGGCCGTACCGGCGGGCGAGACGCTCGCGATCGGCGCCGAGTCGGTCCTGTCGTTCGAGGATCGCCTGCCGGACGCGCCTAAGGAGATCGCGCGCGCTCGGAAGGAGGGTCTCGCGGTCGTGCTCGCCGCCGCGACGAAGGGCGAGCGCGAGCACGTGGAGCGGCTCCTCGCCGAGTACGAGATCGAGCACCAGGGAAAGGCGGACGACGTCGTTTCGCCGCTGGCGCCGGGCGCGTGCCGCGTCGTCTCGGGCGGCCCGCGCTCGGGTTTCCTGTTCCGACCCGCGGGCGTCCTCCTCCTCACGGCGGTAGACCTCTTCGGCGAGCCGCGCACCCAGGCGCCGCGCCGGAAGTCCGCGTCGGAGGCCTTCCTCTCGGACCTCCGCGACCTGAAGGTGGGCGACATCGTCGTGCATCGCGACTACGGGCTGGGCCGCTTCGCGGGTCTCGCCCTCGTCGAGGACGCCGGACTCACGCGCGAGATGGTGGACGTGCGCTACGCGGGAGACGCGAAGCTCCTCGTTCCGGTCGAACGGCTGGATCTCATCCAGAAGTACGCCGCCGCCGGCGAAGGTCCTCTGCCCGCGCTGGACCGGCTCGGCGGCCTCGGCTGGGAAAGGCGGAAATCCTCGGTCAGGAAGGCCGTGAGGGACATCGCGGACCAGCTCCTCAAGCTCTACGCCCGACGGGCCGCTGCGCCCGGACACGCGTTCTCGAAGGACTCGCCCTGGCAGAAGGAGTTCGAGGAGGCGTTCGAGTACACGGAGACGCCCGACCAGGCGGCGGCGATCCGCGACGTGAAGAGAGACATGGAGTCGGACAAGCCGATGGACCGGCTGCTGTGCGGCGACGTGGGCTACGGGAAGACGGAAGTCGCGATGCGGGCGATCTTCAAGTGCGTGCTCGACGGCAAGCAGGCCGCGCTCCTCGCGCCCACGACGATCCTCTCGGACCAGCACTTCCGGACGTTGAAGAGGCGGTTCGCGGCGTTTCCCGTCTCGATCGACATCCTGACGCGCTTCCGGGGGAAGGACGACCAGAAAGAGCTGCTCCGGCGCCTTCGGGAGGGGACGCTCGACGTGGTCGTGGGCACTCACCGGCTCCTGAGCAAGGACGTCGCGTTCAAGGACCTCGGCCTCCTCGTCGTGGACGAGGAGCAGCGCTTCGGCGTGGCGCAGAAAGAGCGCATCAAGGAATGGCGCGCGTCCGTGGACGTCCTCGCGATGTCGGCGACGCCGATTCCGCGCTCGCTCCATCTCTCGCTCGCGGGAATCCGCGACCTTTCGGTCATCGAGACGCCGCCGAAGGACCGCCTCGCGATCGCGACGCACGTCGTGCCGCTCGACGACGCGGTGATCCGCGACGCGATCCGCGCGGAGGTCGACCGCGGCGGGCAGGTCTTCGTGGTCCACAACCGCATCGAGTCGCTCGGCTTCTGGCGCGAGAAGCTCGCGGCGCTCGTGCCGGAGGTCCGGGTCGTCACGGCCCACGGCCAGATGTCGGAAGGCGAGCTCGAGCGCGCGATGCGCGCGTTCGTCACGCGCGCGGCCGATCTCCTCCTCGCCACGACGATCGTCGAGAACGGCCTCGACATCCCGTCGGCGAACACGATGCTCATCGACCGCGCCGAGATGTACGGCCTTTCGCAGCTCTACCAGCTCCGCGGGCGCGTCGGCCGGAGCGACAAGGCGGCGGAGTGCTGGCTCCTCGTCCCTCCCGGCGCCGCGGTCTCGGACGACGCGCGCCGGCGCCTGCGGGCGATCCAGGAATTTTCGGATCTCGGCGCGGGATTCCGCATCGCGGCGAAGGACCTGGAGATCCGCGGCGCGGGGAATCTCCTGGGCGGGGAGCAGTCCGGGCACATCGAGTCGGTGGGCTTCGAGACCTACGTGAATCTCCTCGAGGAGGCGATGGCCGAGCTGAAGGGCGAGCCGGTTCCCGAGACGCGCGACGTGACGCTCCAGCTCGGCGTGCCGCTCGCGATTCCCCCGGCCTGGATTCCCGAGGAGAGCCTGCGCATGGCGCTGTACAAGAGGATCGCGGCGGCGTCCGACGAGGACACGCTCCAGCGCGAGGCGTCGACCGCAGCCGACCGCTACGGCGCGCCTCCGCCGGCGTTCTCGCGGCTGCTCGACATCGCGCGACTCCGTCTCCTCGCGCGTGCGCTCGGCGTGAAAACGCTCCAGCGCCGGGGCGACGAGCTGGCCGCTTCCCTCGAGAAGGACCACGGCCTCGATCCCGACAAGGTCGTCGCGAGCCTGAAGAAGGGCGATCTCCTCGCGTCCGGTCCCGACGCCTTCCGCTTGCCGAAGGCGTTCGCCGGGGTCCCCGCCGACGGCTCCGGCGTTCCCGCCCGCGCCGCGCGCTCTCTCCTCGACCTCGCCGGAAAGCGCGCGCGGGACCTGCCGGTTTCCCTCCTCGTGGAGGTCGTGTGACGCGCGGGAAGGCCGTTGTCGTCCTTCTTTTCGTGGCGCCTCTCGCGACTTTCGTGACCGGAGGCTGCGGGAAAAAGAGCGGCCCTCGCGCCGCGTCCCGGCCGGAAACCGTCGCGATGGCGGGTGAAAGGCCGGTGACGCTGGTCGAATTCATGGCCTGGGCGAAGAAGGCGACGAGCGAGGATCCGAAGGACGTCTCGCCGCGCGTCCTCTCGAGCCTGCTCGACCAGTACCTCGACGAGGTGCTCCTGGCGAGGGCCGTCGAAGCGGCCGAGCCCCCGATTCCGGGATCGAATGCCGCGGAGAAGCGCCGGGTGTTCCTCACCCGCGCGGCGGGGCTCGAGAACCTTCAGGACGCGGACCTCCGGAAGGAGTACGACGCCCACCCGGAGCGCTACGAGCGGCCGGCGCTCGTCCGCGCCTCGCAGCTGCTCTTCCACGACAAGGCCACCGCCGACGCCGCCGTGAAGAGGCTCGACCTCGGCGCGGCCTGGCTGGACGTGTCGCGGGAATCAAGCGTCGCGCCGAACGCGGGGACGGGCGGCTCTTTGGGCCTCCTTTCCCGCACGGACCTTCCCCGGGAGTTCGAAAAGGCGGTGTGGAGCCTTCCCGCGGGCATGAGGAGCCCGGTCGTCGCGACGCCGCACGGCTTTCACGTCTTCCGCGTGGACGAGCGCCTGGACGCACGCGACGTGACGTTCGAGGAAGCCCTGCCGGCGCTTCGGATGGCCGTGGCCGAGGACAGGAGCTCGAGGGCCCTCGAGGAGGCGATCGCCGGAGCACGCGTCCGCTTTCCCGTGACCGTCGTCGAGGACCACCTCCCGTTCCCCTATGTCGGGACGAACGCTCGCGACACCGCTTCGCGGTGAGATCGGGAGAGAGGCCCGGATTTCGCTAGACTGCGGCTCGTGAAGTCAATCCGGCGCCCCCGTGTCCTTCCTTTCGTCGCGTTCGCCGCCGCATCCCTCGCCTTGCCCCTCGGAGCCGGCGAGGTCATCAACCGCATTCTCATCCACGTGAACTCGCGGATCATCACGCAGAGCCAGTTCGACGCACGGATCGACCAGAACGTGCGCGAGAACGGCACTCCGCCGAATGCCGCCAAGACCGAGGAGATGAAGAAGAGCGTCATGGAGGAGCTCGTGAACGAGGCGCTCCTCGAGGACCGCGCCAAGGAGCTCGACCTCGTCACCTCCGACGCCGAGATCGAGGACCAGATCAAGCGGCTGAAGGAGCAGAACAACGTCACGACGGACGAGGACTTCTCGAAGGCGCTCGCGCAGTCGGGCCTCACGATCGACCGCCTCCGCGACCAGCTCCGGCGCACCGTGACGCTGCAGCGCGTCGTGGGACGCGAGGTGAACAGCAAGGTCGACCTGTCCGACGACGCCCTGCGCGTCATCTACGAGCGCGAGAAGGAGACGTGGCGGGTTCCCGAGAAGGCCCATCTCGCCGAAATCCTGGTGTCCAACGGCGACGATCCGGCGCGGGCGGCGCGCCGGGCGAAGGAGGCGTCGGACCTCATCAAGGGCGGCGCGAAATTCGAGGCCGTCGTGAAGGACTACTCAGACGGGGCGACGAAGAGCCGGGGCGGGGATCTCGGGCTCGTCGCCAAGGGCGAGCTCACCGCGGAGATCGACAAGGCGGTGTTCTCCCTGCCCGTCGGCTCCGTGTCGGACCCGATCGGAACGAGGTTCGGCTGGCACCTCGTGAAGGTGATCGACAAGATCCCCGTCTCTTACAAGCCGTTCGCCGACGTGAAGGCCGAGCTTCTGAAGCGCGAGCAGGACACCCAGTTCCAGAAGAAGCTCGCCGAGTACCTCGACAAGATCAAGCGCGACGCCGTCATCCGCGTTTCGCACGAGGCGCAGGCGTATTACACGCCGCCGGCGGGAGTCACGATTCCGACGCCCGCACCGGTGCCCGCCGCGAAGAAAAAAAAGTAGCCGCTCCGGCGTCAGCTCGCCAGGAGCTCGGCGCGCCAACGCGACAGTCCGCCCTGCTCGACGAGGAGATCGGCCGTGAGGCGCCCGTTCGCGCGGCGCGCGCGCGCCGCCACGGTGAGAACGGCGCGTGAAGCGAGGATGCCGGGATCGAGTCCGAGCGTCGCGGCCTTCTGGTCTCGCGATTTCTTGAGCGTCTCCACCTCTCGTTCGAGCGCGGGATCCACCTCGATCCGCTCGCCGCGGCGCGCTTTCGGCCATTCGTCCGGTGCGAGAGCCGCGGCGCGCGCGAAGGCTTCGCCCAGGTCGGCCGCGAACGACTCGGGCAGCGCGCGGGGGCCCGGAAACAGCTTTCTGAGATCGCGTTCGCCGGCGGCGGCCGGCTTCACCGCGAGGAGCAGGCGCTCGTTCGTGAGGACGCGGAACGGAGGAAGGTCGCGGGCGCGGGCACGGGCCTCACGCGCTTCCCAGAGGGCGCGCGCGAATGCGCGCTCCTTGTCCGTGAGAGCGTTCGTCCCCTTGATCCGCCAGTCGTTCTCCGGGTCGGCCTCGCGCCCCGCGGAAAAGACCGTCGCGGCGAGGCGCGCGCACTCCTCGGCGTGCCAGAGGAGACGGCCCTTCGCCTCGAGGTCGCGCGTGAGGGACTCCACGAGGTTGGCGAGATGGAGGACGTCCGAGGCGGCGTAGGCGACCATCGGCGGCGCGAGCGGACGTGTACTCCAGTCGGAACGCTGGTGTGTCTTGTCGAGCGTGACGCCGGCACGGGCCGAGAGAAGCGCGGCCAGGCCGATCTCCTTCTCGCCGAGGAGCTGGGCCGCGACCATCGTGTCGAAGAGAGAGGTTGCGCGAAAGCCGTATCCCCGAAAGAGGAGCCTGAGGTCGTAGTCGGAGCCGTGCATGAGGAGCCGCCGCGGAGCGAGGCGCTCGAGGAGCGCCGGAATGTCGAGAGGTGCAAGCGGGTCCACGAGATAAGCGGTGCCGTCCCAGGCGAGCTGGAGGAGGCAGGCCTTTTCGAAGTAGTGGTGGAAGGAGTCCGCCTCCGTGTCGAGCGCGACGTCGGCCTCCGGCCGAAGGTCGAGGGCCGAGGTCATCCGGAAAAGCGCGTCGGCATCGTCCACGAGTCGTGCGATCGACGAGGGCGGGGAAGAGGTCACCTCGAAGGAGGGTACACCGCCGCGGCTCTTCACCCGCAACTCTCCTCGGCGCAGGGATTTCGCTTGACTCGTTCCCTTTGGAAGCCGGATACTCGCGAGTGGAAAAAAGTGGCTAGTGGTGGCGTCTTGTGGATCCGAAGGGATTCCCGCGGCGCCGACGCGGGAATTCGTCCCAGAGGAAGATTATGGACCGCCTTCGAGGCAGCGCGGAAACGACGGTGGACGAGAAGGGCCGTTTCAAGGTCCCGTCCGTCTTCCGGGCGCCGATCGAGGAGACGTTCGGACCCGAGTTCTTCCTGACGTCCATTTCCGGTGTCGACGTTCTGATCTTTCCGATGCCCGTCTGGAACGCGCTCGAGGAAAAGCTCGCGGCGATGCCCGCGATCCACCGGGCGAAGGCGAAGTTCCAGGAGCGCTTCAACACGTACGGGCAGGTGGCGCGCATGGACGCGCAGGGCCGGCTGCTCGTGCCGTCGCTCCTGCGTGAGGTCTCCGCGCTCGAGGGCGATGCGCTCGTCCTCGGGCAGACCGACCACCTCAAGCTCGTCGACCGCACGAAACATCTCAAGAGCCTGCGCTCGACCACGATCACGGATGAGGACTACGACGAACTCGCACGCCATCTCGTCTGACGCGCCATGGCCGACGACGGCGCGATCCACGTCCCGGTGCTGCTCCGGGAGGTCGTCGCGGCGCTTCGCCCGGAGCGGGGCGGCGTCTACGTCGACGCGACGCTCGGCCTCGGAGGCCATGCGCGGGCGCTCCTCGAGGCCTCGCCCGACGTGCGCGTCGTGGGCATCGACCGCGATCCGGAAGCCCTGCGCCTCGCGAAAGACCGCCTCGCGGCGTTCGGCACGCGCGTCGTCATCGTGGAAGGTCGCCACGAGGACGTCGCCCGGCATCTCGACCGTCTCGGCCTCGCGCGTGTCGACGGGATCCTCGCCGATCTCGGTGTCTCGACGCTGCAGCTCGATCGGGCCGAGCGCGGGTTTTCGTTCATGAAGGACGGTCCGCTCGACATGCGCATGGGCGCCGACGGGCCGACGGCCGCCGACCTCGTGGCGACGGCTTCACGTGAAGAGCTGACGCGGATTTTCCGCGAATGGGGGGAGGAGCGCATGGCGGGACCGATCGCCCGGACGGTTGTGGAAGCTCGGAAGACGTCTCCGATCCGAACGACCGGCGAGATGAGGCGACTCGTGCTGAAGGTGCTCGGACCGCGGCGCGAGAAACACAAGGATCCCGCGACTCGCGTTTTCCAGGCGCTGCGGATCGCGACGAATCACGAGCTCGTCGAGCTCGAGCGGTTTCTCGACGATGCGATCGCACGCCTCGCGCTCGGCGCACGGCTCACCGTCCTCTCGTATCACTCTCTCGAAGATCGGATCGTCAAGCGCGCGTTCCAGCGACACACGGCGGGCTGCACGTGCCCGCCGTCGTTTCCCGTGTGCGTGTGCTCGCGGCGCCGCGTCATGGCGCTCGTCACGCGTAAAGCCGTTCGGCCGTCGCTCGCCGAGCTGGGCGAAAACCCCAGGGCGCGCTCGGCGCGGATGCGTGTGCTCGAGCGCGTCGCCGAGGATGGCGCAAGCCCGGCCACGCCGCAGGGGTAGGCCCAGCTCATGGCGTACGCGGTCCGCCGCCCCGTCGAAAACGTCTATCTCGTGCGGGAACGCGACCGGCGGCGGACGCGCGAGCTCGTCGCGCTGTTCCTGGCGGCCGTGCCGCCGGCAACCGTTCTCTTCCTCGCCATCTGGGCGAACCTCGAGACGGTTCGGCTCGGATACCAGCTCGCCACGCTCGCGCGGATGCGCGAGACGCTGCTCGAGAGAAGGCACCTGCTCGAGATGGATCGTGCCCAGGCGGTGGCGCTCCAGCGCGTGGAGCGAATCGCGCGCGGCACGCTCGGTCTCGTGCCGCCCACGCTCGAACAGGTCATCCTCGTGAAAGACTCGGCGCTCGCGTCGGCGCTCGCGTCGCCGCCTGCGGCCGCCCCGGAACGGACCGCCCGGCCGCCGGCGCTGCCGCCCGGAAAGGAGACGCCCTGAGCGCGGTGTCGCGCCCGGACCGCCGGGCCCTTTTCCTGCTCGCGGGGGTCGGCCTCTGGATCCTCGTCCTCTTCGTTCGGCTCGTGGACCTGCAGGTGCTCAGGCGCGAGGAGTTCCAGCGCCGCGCCCGCAGGCAGCAGGAGCGCACGGTCGAGCTCGCCCCGCGTCGCGGCGTCATCCGCGACGCGGAAGGCACGCTTCTGGCCGTGAACGCGCGGGCCGAGTCGGTCTTCGCGATTCCCTCCGACGTGTCGGACGCCGATCAGGAAGCCGCCCTGCTGGCGCCGCTCCTGAAGCACCCGGCGAAGGAGCTCGCGAAGAAGCTCGCGAGCCCGGACCGCGACTTCATCTGGCTTTCGCGACGCGTGAGCGATCCGGTCGCCGCCCGCGTGCGCGCGCTCGTCGCCGAAAAGCGCCTCCCGGGCATCCAGCTCGTGGCCGAGTCGACGCGGCGCTATCCCGAGGGAGCGCTCGCGGCCGCCGTGCTCGGTTACGTCGGGACCGACAACCAGGGGCTCGCGGGCCTCGAGTATCGCTTCGACGCCGACGTGCGGGGAAAGCCCGCGCGCGTGACGCTCCTGCGCGACGCGGCACAGCGTCCCTACGCGACACGCGCTCGCGAAGGCGGCGAGGCTCCACGCGAGGGATACGAGGGAGCGCGCCTGACGCTCACGATCCGCACGTCCATCCAGCACGCGGCGGAGCGCGAGCTCGCGAAGGCCATGTCGGAATTCCATGCGCGCGGGGCTTCCGCCGTCGTTCTCGATCCGGCCACGGGCGCGATTCTCGCGCTCGCCTCGTTCCCGACGTTCGATCCGAACCGCTACGGAGAGGTCGACGCGGAGGCGAGGCGGTGCCGGCCGCTCGCGGACGTCTACGAGCCGGGCTCGACGTTCAAGATCGTGGCGGCTACGGCAGCGCTCGACTCCGGGGCGATCGCCCTGGACGACCCGATCGATTGCGGCGGCGGCACGCTCACGATCGGGTCGAACACGATTCACGAACACGGTGGAAAGGGCTGGAGCACGCTCACGATCGGCGACATCCTCACGCACTCCTCGAACATCGGGATCGCGCACGTCGCCATGACGCTCGGGCGCTCTTCCTTCTACAAGTCCGTTCGGGCGTTCGGGTTCGGCGAGAAGACGGGCGTCGAGCTGGAGGGAGAGACGTCCGGCATTCTCGCGGACACGTCGGGCTGGAGCGCTCTCACGCTCCCGACGATGGCGTTCGGCCAGGAGATCGGCGTCACCGTCCTCCAGATGGCGCGCGCATACGCCGCGATCGCGAACGGGGGCGTTCTTCCGCCGCTCCACCTCGTGGACTCGATCCGGGATTCGAATCAGAGCCCGGATGCCGCGAATCGAAGAATCGAGCGGCCCGCTCCGCGGCGCCTCATGAGCGAGGACACGGCACGCCGGCTGCGGATCCTCCTCGGGAGGGTCGTCGAGATGGGAACGGGAAAAGCCGCCGCGATTCCGGGCTATACGGCCGCGGGCAAGACGGGCACGGCGCAGAAAGCGGTCCCCGGAGCGGGATATTCGAAGGACCGTTACGTCGCGTCGTTCATCGGCTTCGCGCCCGCCGACCGGCCGCGCGTCGTGATCGCGGTCGTCGTGGACGAGCCGAAGGGAAAGACGTATGGCGCCGAGGTCGCGGCGCCGGTTTTCTCCGCCATCGGAGCGGACGTCCTCGCGATTCTGCGGGAGCCGCCCGCTTCGCTCGAGGCGACGCGTCCGTCCATCCTCACCGCGGACCTCGGTGCGGGCGCGGCGGCCGTCTCGCTCAGCGCGCGCCTGAATGCCGACGACCTCGTGCCCGCGTCGAACCGGACCGAGAGGGCCGGCGAGAACGAGGACCGCGTGCCGGACGTCTCGGGAAAGAGCGCCCGCGACGCCGTCCGGCTCCTCGCGGCACGCGGTCTTTCGGCGCGGCTCTCGGGAACGGGGTTCGTGGTCTCGCAGGATCCGCCGGCGGGATCGCCTGCCGAGCGGGGCGGGGCCTGCGCGCTTTCGCTCGCGCAGCCGGTCTCTCAGGGAGACACGCCGTGAGGCTCTCGGCGCTCGCCGTCGAATTTCCGCACCGGCGCGCCGGCGCCCCGGGCGACCCCGAAGTCCTCGCCGTCACGCACGACTCGCGCGCCGCGAAGAGCGGCACGCTGTTCGCTGCATTGCCCGGGCTGAAGATCGACGGGCGCCGCTTCGTGGTCGATGCGGTCTCGCGCGGCGCCGTCGCGGCTCTCGGACTCGCGCCCGCGCCCGACGCCACGGCGGTGCCTTATCTCGAGGTCGAGAATCCCCGGCGCTCCGCGGGCCTCGTCGCTTCGCTGCTCGCGGGACGGCCGTCCGAACGGCTCGTGATGGCGGGCGTGACGGGCACGAGCGGCAAGACGACGACGACGTACCTCCTCGACGGCCTGCTCGCCGCCCGGCATCCGAAGCGCGGCTTCTTCGGGACGATCGTCTACCGCGCCGGCGGCGCGGAGATCCCGGCGCCGCATACGACGCCGGAAGCCACCGAGCTGCAGCCGATGCTCGCGGGGCTCGTCTCGGAAGGCGGCACGGCCGCGATCCTGGAGTGCTCGTCGCACGCGCTCGTCCTCGAGCGCCTCGCGGGGTGCACGTTCGACGTGGCGATCTACCTCAACCTCTCGCGCGACCACCTCGACTTCCACCGCGACATGGACGACTACTTCGAGGCGAAGTCGCGCCTCTTTTCCATGCTCAAGCCGGGGGGGAAGGCGGTCGTCAATCTCGGAGACGCGTATGGGCGGAACCTCGCGAACAGGCTTCCTTCGAAGAGCACGATCGGATTTTTCTTAGAAGGGGAAGAGGGGAAAGCGCGCGCCGGGGAAGCCGAGCGCGCGAGCGAAGGTCTCTTCGCGACAGTCATCGGGCGCGCGACGCTCGGGCTCGCGGGGACGCATCTCGAGGTCGAGATCAAAGCCCCATTCACCTTCGAAGAAAAATACAACGGTTCAAAAACCCCACTGAAGCTTCAGAAGACGGACCAGGCGGAAATCCTATTAACAATAAATTCCCCTCTTCTCGGCCGCTCGAATGCCGAAAACCTGCTGGCCTCCGCCGCCGCCGGCATCGCGTTGGGGTTCTCGCCGTCCGAGATCAAGACGGGTCTCGAGTCCGTGACGACGATTCCCGGCCGGCTCGAAGCCGTGCCGAACACGCGCGGCTTCACCGTCCTCGTGGACTATGCGCACAAGCCCGCCGCCCTCGAGGGCGTGCTCCGGACGGTGAGGCCGATCGCGGAGGCGGGGGGCGGGCGCCTCATCGCCGTCTTCGGATGCGGCGGCGACCGCGACAAGGGGAAGCGCCCGGAGATGGGCCGCATCGCGGCGCTCCTCGCCGACGAGGTCGTCGTCACGTCCGACAACCCTCGTTCGGAAGAGCCGGAGGCGATCCTGCGGGACGTGCGCGCGGGCGTCGAGGCGGCGGGGGTCACCGCGCATTACGTGGCGGACCGCCGCGCCGCCCTCGCCGAGGCCTTCCTCCTCGCGCGCAAGGGTGACGTCGTCCTCGTCGCCGGGAAAGGACACGAGACGAGCCAGGTCGTGGGCAGTCGCGAGCTGCCGTTCGACGACCGTCTCGTCGCGAAGGAGCTCCTCGAAAGGCTCGAGTCGGCGGCGCGATGATCCTCTGGCTGCTCTACCCGCTGCACGGCCGGTTGCCGCTCTTCAACGTCTTTCGCTACATCACCTTTCGGGCCGCGAACGCGGCTCTCATGGCTCTCCTCCTCTCCATCTTTCTCGGGCCCGCCCTCATCCGCTGGCTTCGCGCGAGGCAGATCGGGCAGTCCATCCGGGAGGAAGGGCCGAAGGGCCACCAGGTGAAGGCGGGCACGCCCACGATGGGCGGCGTCCTCATCAACCTGGCGATCGTCGTGCCCACGCTCGTCTTCGCCGACCTGTCGAATCGCTACGTGTGGGTCGCTCTCGTCGCGACCGTCCTCGCCATGCTGATCGGCATCGGAGACGACTGGCGCAAGGTGTCGCACAAGAACAACCGGGGTCTTTCGGGCAGGCAGAAGCTGGCCCTGCAGACCGTGATCGGGCTCGGAGTGGCGTGGGCCTCGGTGAAGCTCTTCGACGCACGCGCGGACGCCACGCAGGTCGCCCTGCCCTTTCTGAAGAACGTCCATCCGGACCTCGGCGTTTTCTACATCCTCCTGGCGACGATCGTCGTCGTGGGCTCGTCGAACGCCGTGAACCTCACGGATGGCCTCGACGGGCTCGCGATCGGCGCGACGCTCGTCGCGTCGGCCACGTTCGCGATCCTCGCGTACATCGCCGGCAACGCCAAGGCCGCGAACTACCTCCTCGTGCCGTCCGTTCCGGGCACGGGCGAGCTTGCCGTTTTCTGCGCGGCCATCGTTGGAGCGTCGCTCGGATTCCTCTGGTTCAATTCCCATCCCGCCGAGGTCTTCATGGGCGACACGGGCTCCCTCGCTCTCGGAGCGGCGCTCGGAACGGTCGCCGTGCTCATCAAGCAGGAGATCCTCCTCGTCCTCGTGGGCGGGCTGTTCGTCGTCGAGGCCGCCTCGGTGATCCTGCAGGTCGGATCCTTCCAGCTGCGCGGCAAGCGCATCTTCAAGATGGCGCCGCTCCATCACCACTTCGAGCTCTCCGGATGGCCGGAGTCGAAGGTCATCATCCGGTTCTGGATCGTGGCGATCCTCTTCGCGCTCTTCGCGCTTTCGACGCTGAAGCTCAGATGACGCTCTCCCTTGGACCCGACCTGCCCGAGATCCGCTCCGCCGTGGTCTTCGGCCTCGCCCGATCGGGCCGCGCCGCCGTGGCGGCTCTGGCCGAGCGGGGCGTCGAGGTGACCGGGACGGACGCGAAGGCCGATCTCGAGGGCCTCGCCGAACGTTCCGGCGTCCGCTACGTCCTCGGAGGGCATCCCGAGTCCCTCCTCGAGGACATCGACCTCGTCGTCGTGTCGCCGGGAATTCCGCTGACTCTGCCCGTGTTCGACGCGGCACGGGCGCGCGCGCTGCCCGTGGTGGCGGAGATCGAGCTGGCCTCGCGGCTCCTGCCGGGCGTCATCGTCGGCGTGACGGGCACGAACGGAAAGTCGACGACGACGGCGCTCGCGGCCGCGCTCCTCAGGAACGCCGGCCATTACGCGGTGGCCTGCGGAAACTTCGGAACTCCCTGGATCCATTTCGCGACCAAAGAGGGAGCGAACGGGAGCGGCACCGTGCCGCGCACCTGGGTCGTCGAGCTGTCGTCCTTCCAGCTCGAAGGCATCCGGCGGTTCGCGCCCGACGTGGCGGTCCATCTGAACCTCACGCCCGATCATCTCGACCGCTACCGGTCGATGGACGACTACGGAGCGGCAAAGGCGCGCATCTTCGAGAATCAGCGCGAGGCTCAGATCGCGGTCCTGAATGACGACGACCCTCTCGTCGCTCGCGTGAAGACCCGCGCGCGGCGCCTCGCGTTCTCGCGGCGCGGCTCGCCAGGGCTCGGCGCCTGGCTCGCAGACGACCTCCTTCTCGCGGACGTGACGGGCAGGGGCCCTCGGATCGTGGCGAGGCGGTCGGATCTCGCGCTGCCGGGCGCGCACAACGTCGAGAACGCGCTCGCGGCGCTCGCGGCGACGCTGCCGCTCGGCGTCACGCCCGAAACCGCCGTCGAGACGCTGCGCACCTTCCGCGGCCTCCCGCATCGCACGGCGCTCGTGCGCACGGTGAACGGCGTCGGCTACTGGAACGATTCGAAGGGCACGAACGTGGACGCGACGCTGAAGAGCCTCGAGGGGTTCGACGACCACAGCGTGCACCTCATCCTCGGCGGGAAAGACAAGGGCGACGATTTCGCCCGGCTGGGTCCGCTCGCGTTGCGGAAGGCGCGGCGCATCCTCGCCATCGGCAAGGCGGCGCCCGCGATCGCCCAGGCGCTCGGAAGCCTGCCCGGGGTCTCCCTCCAGGTCGTCGGGACGCTCGAGAAGGCGCTCGAGGACGCGTCCTCCCACGCGGAGCCCGGCGATGTGGTGCTCCTGTCGCCCGCGTGCGCATCCTTCGACCAGTTCAAGAACTTCGAGCATCGCGGCGAGGTCTTCGAGTCGCTCGTGAGGGCGCTCCCAGAGCGGGCCGCGGCGGGCAGGCGCTGATGGCACGGAAGCTCGCTTTCGACCGGCTGCTCTTCGGATCCGTGGTGCTCCTCGTGTTCCTGGGCCTCTTGATGATCTACAGCGCGTCGGCGATGCAGATCTACCTGCCGACGTCCGCGGCTCCCGCCGGCGCCTATTTCTTCGTGATCAAGCAGACGATCGCGGTCGTCATCGGCGGAGTCCTCGCGTTCCTCGCGATGTCGATGGACTACCGCCGCCTGAACGACCCGCGCCTCATCGGAGTCTCTCTGGTCCTCCTCGCCGGATCGCTCGTGGGGGTGCTTCTCCGGGCTCCCGTCAACGGGGCGCGACGCTGGCTGTCGTTCGGCATCGTCAAGTCGATCCAGCCGTCGGAGTTCGCGAAGATCGGCCTCGTCATCGCGCTCGCGGCGCTGCTGGCGCGGCGGGAGGGAGAGGTCACGCATCCGACGCGGACCCTGCTGCCGATCCTCGGGCTCGTCTCGGTGTTCGCGGGGCTCGTCCTTCTCGAGCCCGACTTCGGCACCGCGCTGACCTATTTCGTGATCGCCGGCGCGATGCTCTTCTTCGCCGGCCTCCCCTTGAAGTACTTTCTCGGGTCGGCGCTGCTCCTCGTGCCGACGCTCTCGGCCTTCGTTCTGGCGGCGCAATACCGGCGCGACCGGCTCATGGCGTTCCTCCATCCGGAGGCGGATCCCCTCGGGAAGGGCTTTCACGCGATCCAGTCGCTCATCGCCGTCGGCACGGGCGGCGTCACGGGCCTCGGCCTGGGGCACGGCAAGCAGAAGCTCTTCTTTCTTCCCTACCCCTACACGGACTTCATCTACGCGATCGTGGGCGAGGAGCTGGGGCTCATCGGGTGTGCCGCCGTCCTCGCCCTGTTCGGCTTCGTCTTCGCGCGGGGCGTCCGGGCCGCGGCGAACGCGCCCGACTCCTTCGGGCGGCTTCTCGGGATCGGGTTCTCGGTGATGATCGTCGTGCAGGCGCTCGTCAACATCTCCGTCGTCCTGTCCCTCCTCCCCACCAAGGGAATCCCGCTGCCGTTCCTCTCGTACGGCGGGTCGGCGCTCTTCGTCGACCTCCTGGCGGTCGGGATCCTCCTCAACCTCTCGCAGCACGCGTCATGACGGAGCGCGGCTTTCTCATCGCGGGGGGAGGGACGGGGGGGCACGTCTTCCCCGCGCTCGCCCTGGCCGGCGAGATCCGGCGCCGGCGGCCGGGTGCGCCCGTCGTGTTCGTGGGCACGGCGCGCGGGCTCGAGACGACCCTCGTGCCGAAGGCGGGCTTCCCTCTGGAGCTCGTTCGCGCGAAGGGCCTCGTCGGAAAGGGATGGCGCGCGCGTCTCGAGGGCCTTCTCGCGCTGCCGCTGGCGTTCGTCGACTCGCTGCGTCTTCTCGCGGTCCACGATCCCCGCGCCGTCGTGGGCGTCGGAGGGTATGCCTCGGGCCCGCTCGTCGCCACGGCGTGGGCGCGCCGCGTGCCGACGTTGATTCACGAGCAGAACGCCGTTCCCGGCCTCACGAACCGCCTCCTCGCGCGCGTGGCGAAACGCATCGCGGTCGGCACCGCGCGCACAGCCGCGGCGCTGCCCGGAGCGATCGTGACGGGGAACCCGGTGCGAAAGGACTTCTTCGAGATTCCATCTCTCGTCTCACGGGAAAAGCACCGGCGGCTGAGGGTCCTCGTCGTCGGCGGCAGCCAGGGAGCGCAGATCCTGAATTCTCTCGTGCCTCCCGCGCTCGCCAGGGTCGAGGCGGCCGGCATCGCCTTCGACGTCGTGCATCAGGCCGGAAAGAACCGCGCCGGCGAGGTCGTCACGTCCTACGCGAAGCTCGGCCTTTCTGCCGACCGCGCGTTCGTCCACGAGTTTCTCGACGACATCTCCGCTGCGTACGCCGCCGCGGATCTCGTCGTCGCGCGGGCGGGCGCGATGACGATCGCCGAGATCGCGGCGGCCGGCCGCCCGGCGCTCCTCGTGCCGTTCGCCGCCGCGACGCATGCTCACCAGGAAGCCAATGCCCGCGCGCTCGAATCGAGCGGCGCGGCCGTCGTTCTCACGGAAGCCGAGGCGACGGACGAAACGCTCGGGGCGGCGCTCGCCGGACTCCTCGGCGACCCGTTGCGTCTCCTCGAGATGGGCGAGGCGGCGCGGCGCTCGGCCCTTCCGGACGCGGCCTCACGACTGTGCGACCTGCTCTTCGAGGCGGAAGCGGCATGAATTTTCTTCGCGTGAAGCGCCTCCACTTCGTCGGGATCGGGGGCATCGGGATGAGCGGCCTCGCCGAGCTCCTGAAGAGCGTCGGGCTCGAGGTGACGGGCTCGGATCTCTCGATCTCGGAGACGGCGCTCCGCCTCAAGAGCCTCGGCATCGAGGTGCACCAGGGCCACCGGGCCGAGAACACGACCGGCGCGGACGTCGTCATCTACTCGAGCGCGGTCAACGAGGGAAACCCCGAGGTCGTCGCCGCGCGGGCCGCCGGCCTTCCCGTCATCAAGCGGGCCGAGATGCTCGCCGAGGTCATGCGGGTAAAGCGGGGAATCGCGATCTCGGGCGCGCACGGCAAGACCACGACGACGTCCATGACGGGAGCGATCCTGATGGCGGCGGGGCTCGACCCCACGATCATCGTGGGCGGCCGCATGCGCGAAGTCGGCACCGCGCGGCTGGGACACGGGGAATACCTCGTCGCCGAAGCCGACGAGTTCGACCGGTCGTTCCTGGCGCTCTCGCCGATGCTCGCGGTCGTGAACAACATCGACCTCGAGCACCTCGACACCTATCGCGACCTCGCGGACATCCAGGAGACGTTCGCGCGTTTCGCGCGAAGCGTGCCTTTTTTCGGCGCGGTGATCCTCGGCCTGGACGACCCGAACGTCCAGGAGATCCGGCCTCTCATCTCCCGCCGCGTCGTGACTTTCGGCCTCACGCCTCAGGCCGACGTCACCGTGCGCGACCTGGTTCTGGAGCGGGCGGGCTCGCGGTTCGTCGCGACCGCGGGCCGCGACTTCATGGGGGCCGTGAGGCTCAAGGTGCCGGGGCTCCACAACGTGAAGAACGCGCTCGCCGCGCTCGCCGTCGCGCGCGAGCTGTCGATTCCGTTCGGAATCGCCTCCCGCGCGCTCGAGGAATTCGCGGGCGTGATCCGGCGATTCGAGAAGAAGGGCGAGACGGGCGGAATCGTCGTGGTCGACGACTACGCGCACCACCCGACCGAGGTGGCCGCGACGCTCGCGGCGGCCCGCCAGTCGTATCCGGACCGGCGCGTCGTCGCGCTCTTCCAGCCTCACCTCTACTCCCGCACGAAGGACTTCGCGGCGAACTTCGGCGCGGTGTTCCTGAACGCGGACGTCCTCCTCGTGGCTCCCGTCTACGGCTCGCGGGAAGCGCCGCGCGAAGGCGTGACGGGCGCGCTCGTGGCCGACGCGGCGACGGCGCGCGGGCACCGTAACGCGCGGTTCATCGCGGACCGGGCGGACATCGGACGCGCCCTCGAAGAAGAAATGAAAGACGGAGACCTTCTGCTCACCATGGGGGCAGGAGATGTAAATCAATTCGGAGAAGAGTTTCTTAGAAGGAAAGAGAGCACAGGCAACGTCACCGCGCAGCCGGCCGCAGCCGCGCAACCGCTACACATACCTTCTAAGAAATCCGAACTATGAGTTCCTTCTATCGTCTTCCCGCCTCCCGCACCGTGCGCCCCATGCGGCGCGGCGCGGGGCGGCGGCTCCTCGTGCCGGCCGTGGTCTGCCTTCTCTTCGTCATCCTCGGCCTCTCGGGCCTCCTTCTCCTCCGGACTCATTCGCGCTTCGCCGTGAACCGCGTCGTGCTCGAAGGCGTGCCGGAGGCGCGGCGCTCGGAAGCGGAAGAGCTGACGGACGGCTGGATCGGACGGCCGCTTCTCTTCCTCGATCTCGACCAGCCGGTGGCCGAGCTTTCGAAGCGCTCGTGGGTCGCGTCCGCGACGGCCCGCCGCATCGTGCCCGACACGATCGCCGTGCGCATCGTGGCGCGGCCGCCCGTCGCGCTCGTGGCGCGCGCCGACAAGGACGGAGAGCTTTGGACGATCGACCGCGGCGGCAGCTTCATCGGCCCGTACGCGGGCCGCGCGCTCTCGAGGAGCGACGACTTCGTGGTTCTCTCCGGCGCGTCCGACGCGGCGTCGCTCGCGCGCGGGGCGAAGTTCGTCGAGGTCCTCAGGGAGGAGGATCCCGAGCTCCTGGCGCGGTTGTCCGGAGTCGTCCTCGTGCCCGAGGGCTTCTCGGTGACGGACCGCATCGCGAAGGCGTGCCTCCTGTTCGGGCCCGACGCCGCCGAGCCGAAGAAAGCCGCGCCGCTGTGGCGCGCGTTCCTCGCCCTGCGCCCCGAGCTCGACCGCCATTCCCTGCCCGCGACCGAGGCGGACCTGCGCTTTTCGGGACGCATCGTGCTGAAAGCGCCCCCCGACACGGGGCGCGGGAAGACCTGAGAGGACTAGGGATGCCGAAACCCGCTTCGTATCTCGTCAGCCTCGACATCGGATCGACGAAGGTCTGCGCCCTCATCGCTGAGCCGGACGCGTCGGGCCGCATCGACATCATCGGCAAGGGCACGGCGGTGCACAAGGGCGCGCGCAAGGGGGCCATCATCGACGTGCCCGTCACGGTCGACGCGATCAAGCGCGCGACGGAGGAGGCGGAGATCATGGCCGGCGCCCAGATCGAGCGCGCGGTCGTGGGCGTCGCCGGCCCGGCCGTCAAGTCGTTCAACAGCCGCCAGGTCGTCGCGGTGGCTGCGAAGAACCGCGAGATCACGCGCGAGGACATCCAGCGCTCCCTCGACGCGGCGCGCTCGGTGCCGATCCCGTCGGAGTTCGAGATCCTCCACGTCCTCCCGCGCGAGTTCGTCGTGGACGGCCAGGACGGAGTCGCCGACCCGCTCGGCATGGTGGGCAGCCGGCTGGAAGCCGACGTCCACGTCGTCACCGTGCCCGTCGCGACGACACAGAACCTTCTCAACTGCGTCAACCGGGCGGGCGTCGAGGTGATCGAGATGGTGCTCGAGCCCCTCGCCGCGGGCGAAGCGGTGCTCACCCCGGACGAGCGCGAGCTGGGCGTCGTCCTCGCCGACATCGGCGGTGGAACGACGGAAGTCGCGGTCT
Source organism: Thermoanaerobaculia bacterium (assembly GCA_963719225.1). Taxonomy (GTDB): domain Bacteria; phylum Acidobacteriota; class Thermoanaerobaculia; order UBA5066; family UBA5066; genus Fen-183. The sequence goes on from CAVRAY010000001.1 coordinate 283,616, forward strand.
GGCGCCACGGAGCGCTCGCGCACACGTCCGTTCTGCCCGTGGGCGGAGACCACTTCACGAACGACCTCGCGGTCGTCCTGAAGACTCCCGTCCCCGACGCCGAGCGGCTCAAGCGCAAGTTCGGGGCGGCGATGGCGGCGCTCGTGAACGAAAGCGAGTCGCTCGACGTGCCGCTCACGGGCGGGCGGGGCGTCCATCCCGTCAAGCGGCGCGAGATCGCCGAGATTCTCCAGCCGCGCGCCGAGGAGCTCCTCACGCTGCTCTGGGAAGAGTCGGTCCGGGAGGTTCCCGCGGGCGAGCTGCGTGCCGGACTCGTTCTCACGGGCGGCGGCGCCGAGCTGGACGGGCTCCTCGAAGTCGCCGAGCAGGTCCTGGGCGTCGCCGTGCGCCGGGGCGTTCCACGCGGCCTCGGCGGGCTGACGGACGTCATCGCCTCGCCGGAATGGGCCTGCGCCGCGGGTCTGCTGCTCTACGGCCGCGGCAGCGCCGCCGCGTCGAAGAAGCGCTCGCGCGTCTCCGGTCCGGGCCTTCTCGAGAAGCTCAAAGGCTCCCTCAAGAACTTATTCCCCGCGTCCACCGCGTTGTGATATCGATGGAGGAAAGAACATGATCCTTTTCGACGACGAGCCCCGCCCGTCGCTCCCCATCTCGCTGAATGACGACGTTCCTCCTCCCGCGAAGATCAAGGTCGTGGGCGTGGGCGGAGGCGGCGGCAACGCCGTCAACCGCATGATCCAGGCCGGCATCAAGGGGATCGACTTCGTGGCGGCGAACACCGATCTCCAGGTGCTGCGGGTGAACCGCGCCGCGACGAAGCTGCAGCTCGGTCTCACGACCTCGCGTGGCATGGGCGCGGGGTCGAACCCCGAGGTCGGCCGCAACGCCGCGCTCGAGGACGCCGAGAGGATCACGCAGGTGCTCTCGGGCTCGGACATGGTGTTCGTCACGGCCGGCATGGGCGGCGGGACGGGCACGGGGGCGGCGCCGGTCGTGGCACGGCTCGCGTCCGAGGCGGGAGCGCTCGTCGTCGCCATCGTCTCGAAGCCTTTCTCCTTCGAAGGCCGGCGGAAGCTGCGCTACGCCGAGGACGGCATCGCGGAGCTGCGCGAGTACGTCGACACCCTCATCACGATCCCGAACGAGCGCCTCTATTCGTTCGTGGAGCGGAACGTGACGACCTGGGAGGCGTTCCGCATCGCGGACGACGTGCTCCGCCAGGCCGTCCAGGGCATCAGCGACCTCATCACGGTGCCCGGCGTCGTGAACCTCGACTTCGCGGACGTGAAGACGGTCATGGAGAACATGGGCATGGCGCTCATGGGGACCGGCACGGCTTCCGGCGAGCACCGGGCCGTCGAAGCGGCGCAGCGCGCGATCTCGAACCCGCTCCTCGAGGAGCAGTCCATCCAGGGCGCGCGCGCCATCCTCATCAACGTGACGGGCGGCGACGACCTCACGCTCGCCGAGGTGAACGAGGCGTGCGCGATCATCCAGCAGGCGGCCGACGAGGAGGCGAACGTCATCTTCGGGCTGGTCATGGACAAGGACATGAAGGACGAGGTCAAGATCAGCGTCATCGCGACGGGCTTCGATGCCCCCGCGGCTCTCGCCTCGCGACGCGAGGTGTCGCTGCCCGTCACCCCGAGCGGCGCGCGGCCGGCGGCCGATAGGGAGCGCGAGCGCGCGCGCACCTCCCCCGAGACGCCGATCCCGGAAGATCAGGGCTACGGGGTGAACCTCATCAACATGCGCGATCCGCGCGAGGACATCTTCGACATCCCGACGTTCCTGAGAAGGCAGATGGACTAGCCGATTGCGGGGGGCTCCGTCGCCGCCCCCCGCGCCCCTGGCGGGGTTTCGGACCATGAAACGGAGCTCGTTCGCGGGGATCCTCGGCGCCCTCCTCGTGGCGCGAACGGTTTCCGTCCTTTTTCACCACCTTCTCCTGACGCCCTCCGGCGCGCGCGTCGCCGAGCACCCCTTTTCCGTCATTCCCGCGACGCTCGCGGGGGAGATCGGCACGGTCGCGACCCTCGGCGTTCTCGCGGGGATCGTTTCGTGGATCTCGGCGCGCGCGGGCCTGGCATTCCTCGCTCTCGGAGGCGCGTTTCTCCTCTTCGTGTCGCAGCTCGACCTGGAGCTCGTGCGCTGGACGGGCGAGCACCTGAACCCCCACTGGCTCTTCGCTTACAACCTGCTCGCGCACCGGCGGCTCCTCAAGGACGTTCTCTTCGGAGACACGCTCGCTCTCGCCGTCGCGCTCCTGCTCGTCGTCGTGCCGTTCTTCGTGATTCTCGCGATCGCGCGGCGCCGGGGCGCCGAGCGCCTGGACGGCCGGGTTCTCGCGCTCTTCGCGGCATTGTCGTTCGCTGGGCTCTCTTCGCAGTCGCTCCTGGCCCCGACACCGCTGGCCCTCCGGCGCGCGCGGCCGGCGTTCGCGAGCCTCTTCTTGGAATCGATCGCGTCTTTCGGCGACCGGCCTTCACCCTCAGACGTGCGTGCCGGGCTCGCGGAGCTTCACCGGTTCCTGAACCGGCCGCCCGGCTGGTTTTCCGACCCGGGCTATCCCGTGTGGCACGCCGTCCCTTCGGAGGAAGAGTCGTATGCGCGGTTTCGCGCGCTGCCTCTCTCCGAGAAACCCGACGTCGTGCTCGTGGTCTTCGAGTCCGCGCGCGGCTGGGAGACGGATTTCCGCAGGGCTTTCGCGGAAAGCCGCGTACCCGTTCTCCATCGCCTGTGGAGGGAGCGCGGAGTTTCCTTTCCGGCCTGCATCGCCACGGGCTATCCGTCGATCGAAGGACGCGGCGGGATCTTCCTGGGGATCACGAGCCATCCCTCGGGGATCCTCCTCTACAACGCCCGGCAGCTCCGCGTGCTCTCGATCGGCGAGATCCTCGCGCGCGCCGGCTACGACCGCGAGCTCGTCGCGGCAACGAGCCCGGCATTCGAGAAGATGGAAGACTGGTACGCACGATGGTTCGACGACGTCCCCTACGATCCTTCGGACACGACGGACGAAGTGCTCGCCGACAAGACGATCCGCATCCTCGAGGCACCCCGTGAGAAGCCGCTTTTCCTGTCCCTCTTCACGATCGCGACGCATCCGCCCTTGTACCGGCCGCCCGGCACACCCGAGCCGCGAACGCCGCGCGAGGCCTATCTCGCCGCGCTCGGCTACACCGATCGCCACCTCGGACGCGTCTTCGAGGCGTTGCGTGCGACGCCGCGCGGTCGCGACACGATCGTTCTCGTCGTTGGCGACCACGCGACGGCGAACCCTTGGCAGGCGATCCGCCTTCCGCGCCTCGGGACGCCGAATGCCGGCGAGAACTGGACCACCCTTCTCGTCGCGGCGAAGGGCCTTCCGTCCGGCACGCTCCGGCCGGAGCTCACCTCTCAGCTCGATGTCGCGCCGACGCTCCTTGGCCTTCTCGGGCTCGACGTCTCGAATCACTTCTTCGGGCGCGATCTCTTCGCGCCTCCCGGGCCGCGAAAGCAGGGCGTCCTCGCGCTGCGCTTCAACGGTCTCGCGGCCTTCGAAGGCCCGTTTCTCTACCAGGCCCGTCTCGGCGACGCGGCGTTCGCACAGAAGTGGCGCTGGGAAGTCTACGAGGACCAGGCCGACGCTCCGAACGGCGACTACCACCACGGGATTCAGGAGTCTCTCTCGGTCTCGGATCGCGAACGGATCGCCGATCTCAAGAGGATGGCACGCGCGTGGGGCGCCGTTCTCGACGACAACCGCGTGATGCCTCCACGCTGAGACGGCGCTTCAGAGAGTGGCGGCCGAGTCGCGGGCCTTCCGTGCGCCCCTGCGGTTCTTGAGCCACGCGCGTGCCTTCAGCCACGTGCGCTCGAATTTCGGGTTCCGCTGCCGGAAGCGTCTCACCTTGCGCTGCACCCACCGGCTCTCCACGTAGAGAAGCGCGGCGCCGGCGACGCCGAACGGCCAGCCCTGGATCACGGGCAGGAGTCCTCCGATGATCCCGAGGGTGAGCAGGCTCCAGCCGAGCGTGAGGAGCGCGATCCGCACGGGGCGGCTGCGCCGCCTTGCGAGCCCGCGCGGCAGGGGCTGACGCGCGCTCATGGTTTCTTCGGAAAGATGCCTCGGCGCGCGTCGCGGACGATCTGCTTTGCCTCCTCCGAAAACGTCTTCGAGATCATCCAGTCCAGGAATCCCGGATGCTTTTCGGCGACTTCCTCGAGCGTCTTGCCCCGGTGCTCGCTGAACGCCAGGACGATCTCCCCGTCCCTCCAGAGAAAGCGCTTGTCGGGATCGGCGAATCGGCCCTCCGGCGGCCTGGAGAGCTCGTGCAAGGCTGCGATGTCGCGCGGCAGGTCCGCGTAGCGCCGGAACTGTCCGGCGAGGACCTCCGCCGACGCGATGACGTCGGCGAGCGCGGAATGGGCGCTCGTGTGCTCGCGTCCGGCGAAGAAGCGCACCGCCGCCGCGAGGTCGCGCGGCTCCTTCTTGAAGTAGATCGTCTGCATGTCCACGATGCGCCGGTTCTCGATCGGGAACACGACGTTCGCGAGCTCGAATTCGCGCAGCAGCACGGGCACGTCGAAAGCGCGCACGTTGTAACCCGCGAGGTCGGCGCCGGCGAAGAACTCCAGGACGCGCCCCGCGATCTCGAAAAACGCCGGCGCCCCGGCCACGTCGGCGTCGGAGATGCCGTGGATGCGCGTGGACTCGCGCGGGATTCTCACTCCCGGATTGACGCGGGACTCGAACGTGGCGACTTCGCCGGCCGGCCCGAATCTCAGAGCGGCAATCTCCACGATCCGGTCCGTCAGGCGGTCGGCGCCCGTCGTCTCGAGGTCGAAGACGACGAGAGGCGTGTCCCCGCAAAGAGAGGCGAGGGCCGCGAGTGTCTCGGGTGGAAGTGCGGACGCGGTCACGCCCCGCATCATGGCCCAGGAAGGAAAGCCGCGGGGAGCGGCGCCGCCCAGGTCCAGGTCGTGCCGGACGGCATTCCGGGAGGATCGGCCCAGCGGAGCTCCGCCGCGTGCAGGAGCGGGGGAGATCCGCCGTCCGCGCGCCCCGGGTCGTACGCGGTGTCGCCGAGAAGGGGAGTTCCGAGGGCGAGCAGATGAATCCGGAGTTGATGCATGCGGCCCGTCTCGGGCACCAGCTCGACGAGCGCCGTCTCGCCCCGATCCTCGAGCATGCGATAGCGCGTCGCCGCCTGGCGGCCTGCGGGATGGGCCGCCGTCCGGCCGGGCGGGGGCAGCGGCGGGATCGCGAGAACGCGGCGGCCCGAGAGGAGGTGTCCCGCCCGCGAAGGGCCGTAGGCCGCCACGATGGCGCGCTTCAGGAGGTCCGGCCGCGACGTGCGGTGTTCGAGGAGAGGGACGTCCACGCGGCCCGCAGGGGGATCGGGGACTCCCCTCGTGACGGCGACGTAGGTCTTCGTGACGTTCGACGGCCAGGCCGCGTGTGCGGCGCGGAGGGCGTCCGCGTTCCGTGCGAGGAGGAGGACGCCCGACGTCTCCTTGTCGAGCCGGTGGACGAGCGCCAGCCCCTCGCCGAAACGCGCGCGAAGCTCACCGAGGAGGCCGCCCGGGCCGTGGACCGCGATTCCGGGCCGCTTGTCGATCGCGAGATAGGCCTCGGCCCCGGTCGGGGACGAGAGGATCCTCACGCGTCCTTGCGGAAACGCAGCGCCGAAAGGATGACGGCGAGGCTGCCCACGATGTTCGCCGCCATGCCGATCACGATGGGCATCTGGCGGAAGCGGATCCCGTAGAGGAGGTAGATCACCTGCCCGCCGAGAAACAGCCCGTACGTGAGGACGGAGACGTCCTCGGAGCTCCTCCGTCTCCAGATGCGGGCCGCCTGCGGCACGTACGCGGCTCCCGTGGCGATCCCCACGACGGACACAGCCCAGGCAAGGAAGGAGTCGAAAGCTCCCGGGCTCTCGATGGCTCTACCTGCGGTTTCCGAAGAGCCTGAGCATCATCAGGAAAAGGTTGATGAAGTCGAGATAGAGGGCGAGCGCGCCGGAAATCGCTCCGCGCCGGCCCGCTTCGGAGCCGCCGTCCACCTCGGCCGCCATCATCTTGAGCCTGCGCGTGTCGTAGGCCGTGAGGCCGACGAAGACGATGACGCCGACACAGCTCACGACGAAGCCGAGCATGTCGGACCTGAGGAAGATGTTCACGACGGACGCGATGATCACGCCGATGAGCCCCATGAAGGCGAAGGAGCCGAGGCCGTCGAGGGTCCGGTGCGTCGTGAGGCCGTAGACGCTCATGGCCGCGAACGTGCCCGCCGCGACGAGGAACGTCGAGGCGATGGAGCCCGTCGTGAACGCGAAGAAGATGACCGAGAGCGTGACGCCGTTCAGGGCGGAGTAGAGGAGAAAAACGGCCGAAGCCGCGACGGACGAGAGCTTCCCGACGAGGCCGGACAGCCAGACGACGAGTCCGAGCTCGGCGAACAAGAGCCCGTAGAACACGAGCTTGTTCCCGAAGACGGCGCGGAGGACGGTCTCGTTCGAAACGGTGAAGAGGGCGGCGCCGGCCGTGACGAGAAGGCCCGTCGCCATCCAGCCGTAGACGCGGGCGAGGAAGCCCGACACCACGAGTGATCCGGACGGGCTGATCGGGCGCGGCGAATCGAACGGTCGCGGCGGAAGCTCGGTGGGCATTTAGGGATCTCCTCTCGAACCTCCATCCTAACGCGCCGGGGCTAAGATTCATTCCCATGAAACGAATCGCACCCTCTCTCCTGCTCCTCCTGCCGCTCTGTCTTCTCGGCGCCGCCGGGAAGGCCGGCAAGTTCGGCGCGCCGCTCGGCGACGCGCCGAAGGTCGCGCTCGCCGACCTCGTGAAGGATCCCGCGATCTGGTCCGGCAAGACCGTGAAGACCGAAGGGGTCGTCTCGGCCGTCTGCCAGGGTTCGGGCTGCTGGATGACCTTGAAGTCGGGCGACACGTCCGTTCGCATCACGTTCAAGAGCTACGGCTTCTTCGTCCCGATCGATTCCGCCGGCGCCACCGCGGTCATGGAAGGAGTCTTCAGCGTGAAGACGATCCCCGAGGCGACCGCAAAGCACTACGCCGGAGAGACTCCAGGCGGCAAGCCCGACGCCATCAAAGGCGACCAGAAGGAGCTGAGCTTCGTCGCGTCCGGGGTCGAGCTCGCGCGGCCGAGGCGGTAGACTTTGAGCAGAGAAGTCTTCCTCGAAAAAGCTTCTAATTGCAGAAACCAAAAAGCTTCTACCTGCAGAAGCTTCAACCGCCAAGCCGGGAGGAAGTTTCTGCTAATAGAAACCTCCTCCGAGGCCTAATACTAGTTAGACGACCGAATGGGAGGGAAGAACCGCGGCATAGCGTCCGTCGTCTTCCGCCACCAGAGTTCTCGAGGTACTCAATCATGGACATGTCTATGATGGCGGTTGACGTCGACGGCACGCTTGGGAGCCCTCTTATCCTCGTACTGGTTCTCCTTTACGCAACGGGTTTGGCTGCCTTAACCGCAACGTTCGTCTTGCTGTGGTTGCGGGGCGGAAGCAGTCGCCTCATGGCCGCGGTCATGGCGTTGTTATTTGTCCTGGCGTGCGTGTTCAACGTCGCAGCGGTTCGCGCCATCGCTGCGGCAATCATCGCGTTCCCGACGCGTGAGGGAGTACACGTAGGCGTGGGCTTTTTCGGAAGCCACCCCTCGTGGCTGGCTCCGGCGCTCGGTATTGCAGCAGGCCTGCTCGTGTCGGCTCGTATCCGCCGAGTCAGGGCGGCGGTCGTCTAACAACGCGCTGCAGCGGACTCGCTACGCTCGCCGCTGAGCTTGATATCGTTAGGCAGCAAACACCTTGCGTGTTGCCAAAGAGGGAGGGTCGCCATGAGCCTGAAGTCGGGAGCGTTGTTGCTGGTGCTTTGTTTACTGCGGGCAACGGAAGTCGTCGGTCAGGAAGCCGTCACCGCACTTGACCGTACTCTCTCGAAGACCCACATGCGACAACACATCACTTCCGTCGCGATCGCCGACGCGCCAGTGCAAGCATTCGCTCCGACGACGATTCAGTGCGGAAAGCAGAGTTGCACGGTGAGGGTTGAGGTCTCCAGCCAGTTTTTCAACGTCACTTCCGGAAACGCCGTTAGACTGCATGTCAAAGCGGATGGCGCCCCCTTCCCAGTCACAGGATTTGAAATCGATGGCGGAATCAACAGACCGGTGGCGCATCTCACCACGGTGTCATCACTGAAGAGCGATCTCAGTCCTGGACCACACACCATTTCGGTGGACTTCGACATGCGATCGCCGGGTGGCAAAGCGGAGGCATCCATTCGTACATTGACCATTCAAGTGTTTACTCCTTGAATAATTTAGAAATCGCAGTGCTGTCTAACAACGCGGAGCGGCGGACTCGGCAGTGGCTACCCCGAGCAAGGTGGTGGCAGGTTGCCCTCGCAGTGCCCCCGGGGGCAAGGCGCAAGAGAAGCTGAAGGACGCGGCCCCTTCGCTCACGCATGAATAGAAGGACCATCCTCGTCACCGCTGCGGTCGTCCTCGTCCTCCTGCTGGGGATGTCGGGGCTTCGCCCGCATGACCGGCTCACGTGGGTGCTCGAGGTGTTCCCGATCGTGATCGTGCTTCCGGTCCTCTTCCTCACCTATCGCCGCTTTCCGCTGACGACGCTGCTCTATGCGCTGATCTTCGTCCATGCCGTCGTCCTCATGATCGGCGGTCATCACACGTACGCCCGCGTCCCTTTCGGTTTCGCCCTCGCCAGGGCTTTCGGCCTGCACCGGAATCCCTACGACAAGATCGGTCATTTCTTTCAGGGCTTCGTGCCCGCGATCGCGATCCGGGAAGTTCTCGTTCGCGGCCGCTACGTCCGAACGCGCGGCATGCTCGCGTTCGTCGTGATCTCGATCGTCCTCGCCATCAGCGCCGCGTACGAGCTTTTCGAGTGGGCGTCGGCGGTCGCGCTCGGCCAGGGCGCAGAGGACTTCCTCGGCACGCAGGGCGATCCCTGGGACACGCAGTCCGACATGTTGATGGCCCTCGTCGGCGGGGGCGTCGCCCTGCTCGGCCTCGGACGAACTCACGACCGGCAAATCAGCGCCCTTCAGGAGAGCGATCACCTGCAATTTCGATGATGACGTAGACCTGGTCGTCACGCGGCCACGCGCGTTCAGGGCGCCCCGCAGCGCCGCATCCTCTCGTTCTCCAGCCGGAAGATCCCGCGGATCGTCTCGCCGTCCGACGGCCCCTCGGCGAGCGTCTCGGGATTCCACTGGCTCCGGGCCGAGTCGAAGAAGTCGCCGCCATAGATGTGGATGCCGCCCGTGAAACGCGCGAGCGGATTCGTGACGGAGTGGATCGCGTCCCTGGCGAGCACGACGGTGTCGCCGGCGAAGAGGGCCTTGGCGCCGAACGCCTCGATCCGTTCCGGGGTCCGTCTCCAGAGGATGTTGTCCTCGCGTCCCGCGTAGATGCCGATCGCCGCCCACATCCGGTGGTTGTGCGGCATCAGGTTCATGTTGGGCGTCCACGTCGCGCTGAAGATCGTGAGAGACTTCGATCGCTGCAGGACGCGGATTGCCGCTTCCCTCGGTTCCCCCAGGGCGGTTCGCATGGCGGCGGGGCTCTCGACCGCCTTCGCGAGCACCTCGAGGACGGCCGCCTGCGGCTCGGGTTCCCGGCTCGCGGCCACGCAGTCCGCGACGAAACGGTCGAGGTCCATAGCGGCCGCTCTCGACGGCCGGGATGGAGCTTCGCTTCGCGCATTCCAGGCGGACATGAGGAGAGAGGGTGCGCCTGCGGCGGCGAGGAGAAAGTCCCGACGCGAATTTCCGACGCGATCTTTCGGAGTCTGGGCCATCGTTTCCTCCCTGAAACCGGAGTTGCCGGCGGGACAAAGTTAGGCCGGCGGATGCGCGCGCGGAAGTGCGAAGATCGGACCAAGGCGGTCCGAATTTCGGACTGGCTCGACTTCGTGCGACGCGGGAGGATGCCGCATGGCCAGATACAGGCAGTACTGTCCCGTCGCGCGCTCCTCCGAGATCCTCGCGGATCGCTGGACGCCCTTGATCGTGAGGGAGCTGCTCGCGGGCAGCCGCCATTTCAACGAAATCGAGCGGGGACTTCCCGGGATCTCCCGATCTCTCCTCGTTGCGCGTCTTCGGCATCTGGAGAAGAACGGCGTCGTCGAGCGTCGCGTGAGCCGGGAGCCGGCTACCGTCGAATACCTGCTGACGGAAGCCGGAAGCGATCTCCGGCAGGTGGTCGAGCAGTTGGGCGCCTGGGGTGTCCGATGGGCCTTCGGCGAGCCGAGAGCGGACGAGCTGGACCCGGTGCTTCTGCTCTGGAAGGTCCACCAGCGGATCAACCGGGAGGCCTTGCCCGCGAGACGCACGGTCCTCGAGTTCGATTTCACCGGCCGGAACGGGCGGCGGCTGTGGCTCGTGCTCGAGCCGCACGAAGTCTCGATGTGCCTGAAGCCGCCGGGCTTCGATCCGGACCTCCGCGTGCGCGCGGATCTGAGGTACTTCTACAGCGTCTGGCTGGGCTCCATCGATTACGACGACGCCCTGCGCTGCGGCGGCATCGCGGTCCAAGGCCCACCGGCCCTGGCACACGCCCTTCCGCGGTGGTTTCTCTGGAGCCCGATGGCGAAGTTCGTGCGCGCGCTCGGGCCGGAGGCTCGTGGAAATCGCCGTGCGTCGGCTAGAACTTGAACGTGAGCTCCCCGAGAAACCTCCGAGGCGGCGCGACGTAGAGCTGGCCGTCGCCGATCTCGCTGTCGCTGACGTAATGCCGATCGTCGCCGAGGTTGCGGCCGACGAGAGAGACGCGTCCCCACGAGAATTCCCACGACGCCCCGGCGTCCCATTCGTAATAGGAATCCGCGAAGAAGGTGTTCCGCCGCGTGAGAGTGCGAATACCCTGATGGCGCACCGCCCCCCAGATGCCGAGGCCGGTCTTCGGCGCGTATGCGAGGCGGGCGTTCCAGAGGTCGCGCGGGACGAGCTCGAGCCTTTTCCCGTCCACGACGCGCAGCTCGCCGTCGGGCGTGAGGAAAGAGAAGGTCACGTACGTCGCGTCGTGGTGGGCATACCCGGCGGCCAGCGACCAGCCTTCGAGCTTCGGCAGCGCCCACACGAGCTCGGCGTCCATGCCCTGGAATCGCTCTTCACCCGCGTTCGTGAGCTCGGGCTGCCCGAGAGGACCCGCGGTCGAGACGACGAGGTTCTCGAATTCCATGTGGAAGAACGTGACGTCGAGAGACAGCTTGCCGCCGGCCCAGCGCGACTTGAGCCCGAGCTCGCCGGATCGCGTGCGCTCCGGCTCCAGAATCCGCGCGCTCTCGGCCTCGAGGATGTTCGGAGCCGCGGGCTTGAAGTTGCTCTTGGCCGAGACATAGACGTTGAGCGCGTTCAGGAAGGAAGCCCTTGGCTTGTCGACGAGGCGCACCAGAGCCGAGACGCCGCCCGACCATTTCCCGTCCGTCCGGCTGTCCTCGACGACGTCCGGAGCGGGGGCGTCGGCCTCCTTCCCGGAAGCCGACAGCGTCTCGGAAGCCCGGTCGTACCGGGCGCCGAAGGTGAGCGTGAGAAACCTCCACGGCGTCCACTCGTCGTTCGCATAGAAACCCAAGAAAGTCCGGCGGTCCTCCGCCGCGCGGTTGTCGCCCACGGGGACGTCGTCGAGTGTCGGAACGTCGGGATTCGGGCCGGTCGTCAGCGTGAAGTCGAAGCCCGTGCCGGAGACGGTCGTCCGGCCCCACGTGAGCGCCGTACCCACGACGAGGCGGTGGGCGCCGAGCGTCGCCACGAGCCGCAGGTCGTCGAAGACGCTCGTCTCGACCGGACGGAGCGACGTGCCATCGGCGGTAGCCGTGCTTCCGTCGACGCCGTCGATGAAGGAGCGCACGGCAATCTGCTCGTCGCGCGTGAGGCCGAGCGTGTTGTCGATGCGGACGGTCTTCGAGAGCTCCTGCGACAGGGTGGAGGCGAGGGAGTACACGCGGTGGTCCATCCGCGCGCCGCCGACGGCGTAGTTCCGGTCGATCTCGAAACCGGGCACGGGCTTTCCCGCGTCGACGGGGAGCGGCGATCCGAAATACGACGTGTCGCGGACGACGCCGAGCGTGACGTCCACGGAGCCTTCCTTCGTGCGCCGCGTGAAGCCGAGGGAAAGCCGGTCGACGGAGGCGTCCGTGCCGTCCTGCCAGCCCTTGTTTCGCGCCATCGAGCCGAAGAGGCGGATCGTTTGTTCGCCCTGGGTCGCCGTGTAGGACAGGTTGCCGTGCTTGTCGGTGAAAGAGCCGCCGCCAAGGGTGAGCGCGCCTCCCGCCTCTTTCGAGCGGCGCGTGAAGACCTGGATCATTCCCGCGAAAGCGGAGACGCCGTAGAGCGTCCCCTGCGGGCCCTTGACGATCTCGATGCGTTCGACGTCCTCGACGGGAATCTGCGCGAGGGAGGGATTGAAGGGGCCTCCCGCGGGGACTCCGTCCACCGTGACGAGGAGGGCGTCGAATTCCTTCAGGCCCCACACTCCGATGTTCGCGAGCCGGCTGCCGTTGTCGGACCCGTTGCCGGTATCGAGCCCCGCGACGTCCTGAAGAGCCTCGGCGATCGTCCGCGCACCGTGCCGCCGCAGCTCGTCGCCCGAGATCACGGTGACGGGCGCCGCGACGTCGAGCGCGTCCTCTTCGGACTTCGTCGCCGAAACCACCATCGTCGACGTCGCGCCGATCTGGGCGGGAGCCTGGGCGAGAAGCGACGTCTCGAGCGCGAGCAGGGAACAGGCGAGCGGGAGTGCGGCGCGCGAGAACTTCATGGATTCATGTTAACTAAACTACCGACATGAGACTCGGGGTCGACTTCGGCACCACACACACCGTCGTCACGGTCGTGGATCGCGGCAACTATCCCGTCGTCTCGTTCGACGGCGGCGACTTCGTGCCCTCGCTCGTGGCGGTCAGGGACAGGACGGGCGAGCGGCGCTTCGGCTGGGGAGCGTTCGCGGTGCGGCACGAGCCCGGCTGGACGGTCGTCCGGTCGCTCAAGCGCGCGCTCGACGCCGCCGGCCCCCAGACGAGCGTTGCGATCGGCTCCTGGCGCCTGTCTCTCCTCGACCTCACCTCCGGCTTCTTCTCCGCCCTCCACCGCGAGCTCGTCGAGCGGTCGAACGCGGGGCTGACGGCCGATGAAACGCTTCACGCCGCCGTCTCGGTGCCCGCGAACGCGACGACGGCCCAGCGGTTCCTGACGCTGGAGGCGTTCAAAGCCGGCGGCTTCGAGGTGGAGGCGCTCCTCAACGAGCCCTCGGCCGCGGGCTTCGAGTACGCGCACCGCACCCGGCGCGCGGATCCGAAACGCGAGCACCTCGTCGTGTACGACCTCGGGGGAGGCACGTTCGACGCTTCGCTTCTCAGGATGACGGGAAGGACGAACGAGGTCGTCGCCACCAACGGCGTCCGCCGGCTCGGCGGCGACGATTTCGACGAGGCGATCCTCGCTCTCGTTCTGGACCGGGCCGGGGTGGGCGCGCTCGACGAGGCGTCCCGGGCCCTCCTCCTGGAAGAATGTGCGCGCCAGAAAGAGAACCTCTCTCCGAATACGCGCCGCGTCCTCGTGGACCTCGCGGCGATCGGCAAGGAGCCCCTCGTCCTGCCCGCCGACGAGATCTACGCGGCCTGCGCTCCGCTGGTCCAGGCCTCGATGGAGGCCGTCGAGCCCCTCCTCTCGGGCTCCGACCCTGAAAGCGCGATCGCGTGGAGCGACGTCGCGGGGCTCTATGTCGTCGGCGGCGGGGGCCTTTTCCCGCTCGTGACGCGAGTCCTGAAGGAACGCTTCGGCGAAAAGCGCGTCCGCCGCTCGCCGCATCCCTTCGCCGCGACGGCGATGGGGCTCGCGATCTTCCTCGACCGCGAGGGCGGCTGGGCGCTCGAAGACAGGCTCTCGCGGCACTTCGGCGTCTTCCGCGAGAGCGAAGCGGGAAAGGACATCGCGTTCGACTCCATCTTCCCGAAGGGGACGATCGTGCCGGCGCCCGGCGAGGCGCCCGTCAACGTCACGCGCCGCTATCGCGCGGCGCACAACGTGGGCCACTTCCGGTTTCTCGAATGCACCCGTCTCGAGGACGGTCGACCCGATGGAGACGTCACGCCCTGGGACGAAGTGCTCTTCCCGTTCGAGAGCGGACTCAGAGGCCGCTCGCTCTCCGCCGCGGACGTGAAGCGCCGCGCCGACGGGCCCGAGGTCGCCGAGACCTACACGCTGGGAAGCGAAGGAGCCGTGACCGTGACGATCACGGACGCGACGGACGGTTTCACGCGCACGTTCACGCTGAGGCGGTGAACGAGTAGAGAAAGCCCCAGACGAAAACGCGTCAGCGCAAACCAAACGGCGCGCCCCGAATTCGCGCGTACATCGTGTCGAAGACCTTCAACGTCTTCAAATTCGGGACACCATCAGTGTAAGTCGGATCGCCAAGATACAGAACCCGGTTGTCCTGAGACGTGAATTCTGGCCAGCGGGGAAGCCCGGCGCCGTTCGGACTTCCTGACTTAGCGAAGTTCGTCCAATAGCGCGACATGACGTCCGCCAGTCTCCTGTCGGCCGTGCTCCAGCGCCAATGCTCCTGGTCAAGATGATCGAACATATACCAGAGCTCGGCGTAGTGGCTCGCTCCCCAGCCTTCATGAACCGATTCCTTTGGAAATGGCGGCTTGTGCACAAAATGATAGTAATACACGGGGTTTTTGCCCCTCGTGGCCTGCAGCCGTGCCCACGCCCACATGTCCCATCCAAAGCGAAGGTCGCGTTCGAAATCGAGGCGCGCCTTCACCGCCTCTTCATCGGTGGTATGCGGATACGCGTCAAGGAGCTGCTGCGGAAGGGGACCCCATCGCTTCGTGATCCCCTCAGAGAAGCTCGAGGCGGTGACTGAGTTCAGGTCGGGGACGAGCGCACGGGCTTCGTTGGCATTCGACCCGATGAGAATTGATACATCGTGTTGCCGGCCTCCCGCAAATGCGTCATAAGGCGATTCAGGCAGCACATAGGGCTCGATCACAGGATGCGAAAGGGCCCCCACCTTCCCTGTGAGAAGGTCGCTTGCTGGCAGCGCGCGCATTTCGGCGACAGAATGCACAGGCAGCGAGGCGGCGTAGGCCTCTCCCTCGCATTCGGCGTTCGCGAGCAGAAACTTTGGCGCTAGCTGGAGGGGCTCGAACAATCCACCGCTTTGCGCGATGGCCCGTTCGAATAGACCTTTGGCGAGTGGCGACGCCATCAGGACGCTGACCGATATCGCTCCCGCGGACTGTCCGAAGATCGTCACGCGTCCAGGATCGCCACCGAACGCCCGAATGTTGCGCTGAATCCATCGGAGTGCTGCGATCTGATCCAGCAGGCCGTAGTTTCCGGAAGTGTGGTGCGGCGACTCGCGGGTCAGGTCCGGATGGGCGAGGAAACCAAATGTCCCGAGCCTGTAAGAGAAGGTGACGACGATTACGCCCTTGCGGGCCAGGCGGTCGCCCCAATAGAGCGGCATGGACGCCGAGCCGCTGGAAAAGCCTCCCCCATGAACCCAGACCATCACCGGGAGGCGCGCATGGGCGTTTTGGGCGGGCGTCCAGATGTTCAGGTAAAGGCAATCTTCGCTGATGGCCGGCGGTGTTTCGCCAGGCATGGAGACGCCGTTCTGCATACAGGCGGCCGCAAACGCTTCCGCTTTGCGCACGTCGTTCCACGGATTGACACTCTGAGGCTCGCGCCAGCGCAGCAAGCGGACTGGCGGAGCCGCGAAGGGAATTCCCTTGTAGACAGTCAGAGGACCGGTCCGAACGCCCCTAACGAGACCGGCATCGGTCTGCACAGCATCCGCGAGGGTTGGCAGCGGGGCCAGCATCAAAGCAGTCATTAGAGCCGCTGTAGGTATCAAGGTCTCACCTTCGGTGCGAACGGATTTCATCAGGGCGTACTTCGCACGATCGAGGCCTGAGCAGACACCAGATCCTCGATCCTCAGGACGAGGAGCGTCCGGTCGTCCTCGGTGTCGGGACGGTCCGTGAAAGCACGCTGCGCCTGGAGGATCCGGTCCTTCAAGGCGGCCGCGCTCTCCGCCTGGCCGGCGCGCAGCACTTCCTCGAGGCGCGCGAAGCTCCAGGACTCGTCCGACCCCGCGCGTGTGGCCTCGACGAGGCCGTCCGAGAAGATGACCCAGAAGTCGCCGGGCACGAGGGGAGTCGTGACCGTGTGCCAACCGCCGTAAAGACCGAGGCCGAGCGGGCGGGCGGGATTCACAAGCGCCTCGACCGTTCCGTCCCGGCACACGCGGTACGGATAAGGGTGTCCGGCGTTCGTGTAGGCCACCGTCCCGTTCGCGAGGTCGAACACGAGATGCGCGAGGGTCACGAACGTCCGCCGTTCGGTCGTCCGGACGATCTCCTCGTGGAGCAGCTCCATGAGACGGACACCGCCTGCGCCTGTCCGGGCCAGCATGCCGAGGGACGCCTTCGCGGCGGCCATCACGAGCCCCGTCGGCAAACCGTGACCCGACACGTCGGCCATGCACACGGTGAGGACGTGTTCCGCGTACGAGAGATCGTAGAAGTCGCCTCCGATGGCGGCCGCGGGCGCGAAGTCCACGGCGATCCCGACGCCCGGGCACGCGAAGTCCGCGGGGGGAAGGAGGCGCCGCTGGAGGTCGCGTGCGACGGTGAGCTCGCGCTCGAGGGCCTCCTTCTCGGCCTTCTCCGCGACGCTCGCGCCGAGATGCGCGGCCATCGCGTTGAAGCTCGCGACGAGAGCCGCGAGCTGATCCTGACCCTTGAAGACGACGCGATGCGCGAAGTTCCCCTTCTCGATCTCGCGGAACCCCGTCGAGAGCCGCCGGGTGGCGCGCGCGATCCGATAGACGAGAAGACCGGCGAGGAGAGAGGCTCCCGCGAAGATCACGAGGGTTGCGATCCCGAGCCCGCCCATGACGCCGAGGACGACGCGGCTCAGCTCGAGGCGCTCGGATCCGGCGACCTTGAGGTCTCCGAAGAGCGCGCGCGCCTCCCGCTCGAGCGAAGACCGCGCGAGGATGAGGACGGGGCGGCCCGCGAGCGGCTTCCCCGTCTCCCAGCCGAGGACGGGCTCGGACAGGAAGAGCGGAAACGCGGTCCAGCGCGCGGACCACGGGCCCGAGCCCGCAGGCGGTGCCGCCGTTTCGCCCGGCTTCGCTTCCTCGCCGCCGGAGTCCGGTGCGCTCTCGATGTTCGTCGTCCTGCCCTTCTTGCCCGTGTCGAGCGAGAAGCGCACGCCGCCCTTGCCGACGTTGACGGGCTCTTCCTTCACCCGGAAAGCCCCGTGGAACCGAACGACGTTCCCGGTCTCTTTCTCGAGCTCGCGGCGTAAAGCGGAGCGGAGCGGCAGCGTGAGAACGAGCGTGCCGTCGGGGCCCGGCTCGACGGCCGCCGCGAACACGTTCGTTCCAACCTTCGAGATGAGGGATGCGCGGGAGGTCATCCAGGGCCGCGGCGCGAGGTCCGGGGCGGCGGCGGTCCCGGCTCTCTCGACGGACCCGCCCTTCGATTGCCAAACCATCCCGATCTCGGGCAGGGTGGGCGACGCAGCGGCGGCCTCCGCGAACGCGCGTGTCCGCGCGGCAGGGTCTCGCGACTTCTCCAGACGCGGCGCCAGCTCGTGCGCAAGCGCGGCGACGGCGGCCCGTCGCCTTTCGAGGGCGGCCTCGACGCGGCGCGTCCCGAGCTGGCCCGCGACGACGAGGAGGCCCGCGTAGAAGAAGAACGTCGCGAAGACGACCGCCGAGAGAAGGAGAAGGTACGAGACGGCGAGGCGGCTCCCGACCCGCCACAGGAGGCCGCGCAGGAGGTGCCGGGCCGCGCTGACGCCGAAGACCGGGATGCCGAGGACGAGGAGGACGATGCCGAAAGAGTGGAGGCTCGTTCCGGCGCGGGCGAGCGAGACGACGATGACGCCGGCCGCCGTCAGCAGGCCGCTGACGCGAAACGTCCTCGTCGGCCTCATCGTTGCGAGGCGGGGGGCTGCGGCGACGTGCCGCCGGGCTCCAGGGACCGCGCTTCGGGCGCGAGGTACGTGGTCGAGGTCGGGAACGCGAAGCCGCTCCCGGCGTCCTCGACGACGCGCATGAGGGCAAGAAGGAGCTCCTCCTGTGCAGCGAGAAACGCGGCCCAGCCGGGGGCGAGGATGTATGCGAAAACTTCGACGTCGAGGGTGTAAGCGCCGAGCCTGAGGAGGCGCACGTAGAGCGTCTCCCGCTCGACCCGCGCGTCGGCGGCCATTCGCGCCCGGCTTCCCTCGAGGACGGCCCGGAGCTGGTCGGCTGTCGTATCGAATGTGAGGCCGAGCGTATGACGGAACAGGAACTTGTCCCGGCGGCTCAGGTTCTCGATCTGCGACGTCATCATCACGCCGTTCGGTATCGAGACGACGACGCGCTCGAGGGTCCGGATCCGCGTCGCGTAGAGCGTGACGTCCT
Source organism: Thermoanaerobaculia bacterium (assembly GCA_963719225.1). Lineage (GTDB taxonomy): Bacteria > Acidobacteriota > Thermoanaerobaculia > UBA5066 > UBA5066 > Fen-183. Next base: position 302,084 of record CAVRAY010000001.1, read on the forward strand.
CGATCCCGCCGAGGACGTTCCCGACACGGACGAAGTCGCCGACGTGCACGACCTTGTCGGAGAGGACGACGAAGCCGCCGAACAGGTTCTCGAGGCTCTTCTGCGCCGCGAACGCGACGGCGATGCCGCCGATTCCGAGACCCGCCAGCGTCGCCGTCAGGTTCACGCCTGCGATGCCGAGGATCACGAGCGCAGTCCCGATCACCACAAGGCCCTGGAGGACCTTCCGTCCGATCGTCAGCGACGACGCGGCCGTCTGGCCGGAAGCGACGAGGCGGAGAGTCGCCCGCGAGGTCAGGAACGCGATGAGGCGGACGAAGATCCACCCGATCGCGATCGCCGCGACGATCCGGGCCGCGCGCGCGTACGAGTAGCGGCCGAGAAGAGGAAGGCCGAGCTGCGAAACGAAGAGCGCGTGGAGGAGGACGCCGATCAGAAGCGCGAACGGAGGGCGGAACGTCGCGAGCAGGCCCGTGGGGGCCGCGCCGGCCGGGCGCCGGCGGGCCGCGAGTCTCAGGAGGCCGAACGAGAGCAGCCGTGCGGAGAGCCACGCGACGGGGAGGAGGACGAAGAACGCGAGAAGCTGCCAGATGCGGAGCGCGCCTCGGACCGGACCGCGCAGGGCTGCGGGCATCAGCGAGTCGAGCGCCGGCGCGCGGAGCCCGCGGAAGGCGGCTGGGACCTCGCGGAGCGTCTGGGGGGACACGAGCCAGATCGGGGGCCCCTCGGACGGCTGCGTCCGCAGGAGGAGGACGTCGAAGGGCTCGTTCCCGTGGACGACGGTGCCCACCCGATCGAGATCGGGGGAGAGCCCGTCGTTCACGTCGCCGAGCGGCGAGCGGCTGACCTTCTCGAGATCGCCCGAGAGGCGCTCGTCGAGGACGGCCTTGAGCTGCTTGGCCATCTGCTCGGGAGACGTGGTCGACCCCTTCGGCCACTGGAGGTACTCGGTCGCGGCGGCCCAGTTCTCACGGGCCGCGGCCCGCATGTACCCGAAGAAAGCGCCGTGCGGCGTCTCACGCTGATAGGGATCGCCGGCGGGTTCGACCGCCGCGGGCGTGGGGGACGTGACGGGCAGGAGCTGCGCGGGAGCAGGCGAAACGGGCCCCGCGAGGACGACGGCCAGAACTTGGGCCCGAAACGGAGGACGCATCATCGTTTGGAGAGCGTATCCCACCGCATCCAGGGAGGCCGCCGGCGGGCGATGCGGGCGGCCACGGGGCACGAAGGCCGGTGCGCCCCCGGCAGCCAGCCCGTCGACACGAGGAACTCGTTCACGATTTCTCCTCCCGTGAAACGGAACGTGGCCCGAAAGAGTTTCACCCACTGGTCCTTCGAAAGAGGATGGTGGGCGTCGATCCACGCAGCGAAAGAGCCGTGACTCTTCCGGAGCGCGAGGAGAACCGCTGCGTTGTGGACGACGGCCTCGACCTTGAGGCGGTTCCGGACGATCCCGGCGTCGGCGAGCAGGCGCCTCTTCTCCCGGGCGCCGTAGCGCGCCACGACCTCCGGATCGAAGCCGGCGAACGCAGCGCGAAAGTTCTCCCGCTTCCTGAGGATCGTCGCCCACGAAAGGCCCGCCTGGTTGATCTCGAGCGCGAGGCGCTCGAGGAGCTCCGAGTCCTTCCTCAGCGGAAACCCGTATTCGCGGTCGTGATACGGCCCGTGCAGGGGATCGCCGGGCGCGAAGTCGCAATAAGACATGGGGAAGCCATTCTCGCGCGCCTCGCGGCGTCCGCAAGAGCTTCAAGCAGGCCGGGAGCGGACGCTAGATCGCGGCGGGCTCCGTGAGCTTGTAGCTCTGGAGGACGCGCGCGTAGTTCGCGCGCTCGTAGGCCGCGGGATCCGGGCAGGACAGGAGGCTCATGCTGCCTCTCATCTGGGCCAGCGATTCGTATTCGTGCTCTTCCAGGAACCGCGTGACGTCCGCGCGCACCTCGGCCAGCGCCTTCGGGCCGCGCAGGAGGAGCGCCGAGACCATCTGGACGGCGTCGGCTCCGGCCATGATCGCCTTGACCGCGTCGCGCGCGTCGTGGACCCCGCCCGTCACCGCGAGGGACGCCTTCACGCGGCCCGAGAGCATCGCGAGCCACCGGAGCCGGAGGAGCAGCTCGTCGTGCGTCGAGAGCCTGAGCGAGGGCGTGACGTCGAGCGTCTCGGGATCGATGTCGGGCTGGTAGAAGCGGTTGAAGAGGACGAGCCCGTCCACGCCCATCCCGTCGAGCTCGGCCGCGAACGAGCCGAGGGAGGAGAAGAACGGCGACAGCTTCACGGCGACGGGGATCCTCACCGCGCTCTTGACGGACCGCACGATTTCGAGGAAACGCCTCTCGAGCGAAAACCCGGGCTCGCCCTCGTGCGCGCCGAGATCGTAGAGGTTCAGCTCGATCGCGTCGGCCCCCGCGAGGGCGATGCGGGTCGCGAACGTGACCCATCCCCCCGGCGTCGCGCCGTTCAGCGAGGCGATCACGGGAATCCGCACGGCTTTCTTGAGACGCTGGATCTGGTCGAGGTAGCGCTCGGGGCCGAGCAGGAACGCCTCCGGCTCCGGAAAATACGTCAGGGCTTCCGGATACGAGCCCGAGATGATCTCCATCTGCCGGATCGTCCCGACCTCTTCGCGCGTGATCTGCTCTTCGAACAACGAATGCATGACGATCGCTGCCGCGCCGGCGTCCTCGAGGCGGCGCACGAGGTCCAGGTCGTCGACCATCGGCGAGGCGCCCGGCATGAACGGGTGGGGAAGCGTGAGGCCGAGATAGCGGGTCGTGAGGTCCATCGTCGTCTCCTCAGGCCTTCCCGGCCGGTGTCGGTGCGGCGGGTGCCGGACTCTTCACGGGCGCCGGCGGAACGACCGCCTTGCCCAGCGTCAGCTTCGCGAGGTTCTCGTAGACCTGGAAGCGGTTCTTCACCTCGCGTTCGGCCTTCGCGAGGAGGCTCGCGAATCGCGGCGCGTCCTGCTGCTCGACCATGCGGAAGCGCGCCTCGTTACGCATGAACTGGGCGATCGAGCTCTTGATCTGCGCCGTGTCCATGAGCAGCGGCGTCTCGCCGGTCGCGATGCGGCGGGGATCGAACCGGTAAAGCGGCCAGTAGCCCGACTCGGAGGCCAGCTTCTGCTGGTCGAGACTGAACGCGAGGTCGTAACCGTGCGCGATGCACGGGCTGTAGGCGATCACGATCGACGTGCCGGGGTAGCTCTCGGCTTCGAGGAGGGCTTTCACCGTCTGAGCGTCCTTCGCGCCAAACGCCACGTGCGCGACGTAGACGTTGCCGTACGTCATCGCGAGCATGCCGAGGTCCTTTTTCGGCGTCGACTTGCCCTTGGCCGCGAACTTCGCTGCCGCGCCGAGAGGCGTCGCCTTGGACTGCTGGCCGCCGGTATTCGAGTAGACCTCGGTGTCGAGGACGAGGATGTTGACCTTGCGGCCCGACGCGAGGACGTGGTCGAGGCCGCCGTACCCGATGTCGTAGGCCCAGCCGTCGCCGCCCACGATCCAGACGCTTTTTTTCACGAGTGAGTCGGCCATGAGGAGAAGGCGCCGCGCCTCGGGCGTGTCCGCGCCCTTGAGCGCGGCCTTCAGCGCGAGGACCCGTTCGCGCTGGGCGGCAATGTCGGCCTCCGTCTCTTGCGGAGCCGCCAGAAGTGCATCGGCCAGCTCTTCGCCGACGCGCGAAGCAAGCGCCTTCACGAGCGTACGCGCCTGATCTTGGAGCGAGTCCACCGCCAGGCGGAACCCGAGACCGAACTCAGCGTTGTCCTCGAAGAGCGAGTTCGACCACGCCGGGCCGCGGCCCTCCGCGTTCGTCCGGTACGGGGTCGTCGGCAGGTTGCCGCCGTAGATCGAGGAGCACCCCGTGGCGTTCGCGATGAGCGCGCGATCGCCGAAGAGCTGCGTGAGGAGCTTCACGTACGGCGTCTCGCCGCAGCCGGCGCACGCGCCCGAGAACTCGAAGAGCGGCTGGAGGAACTGGGCCCCCTTCACATCGAGTCGCACCTTCGTGCGGTCCGCCTCCGGGAGGTCGAGGAAGAAGGCGAAGTTCTCGCGCTCCGCGTCGCGCAGGGCCTTCTGGGGCGCCATGTCGAGCGACTTGTGCTTCGGGTTCGCCTTGTCCTTCGCGGGGCACACGGCGACGCAGAGCGTGCAGCCCGTGCAATCCTCCGGGGCGATCTGAATCGTGTAGGACTTGCCTGCGTATTCCGTGCCCTTGTACGGGACGGACTTGTACGTGGCGGGCTTCCCGTCGAGCAGAACCGGGTCGAACACCTTGGCGCGGATCGCGGCGTGCGGGCACACCATCGCGCACTTGTTGCACTGGATGCAGATCTTCTCGTCCCACACCGGGATCTCGAGCGCGATGTTCCTTTTCTCCCACTGGGCCGTGGAGAGGGGCCAGGTGCCGTCGGGCGGGAACGCGCTCACGGGCAGAAGGTCGCCCTTCCCCTCGAGCATGACGCCCGAGACGCGCTTTACGAAGTCCGGCGCGGCGTCGGACACGATGGGCGGGCGGCGGCGCGTCGACGTGATCTTCACGGGGACTGCCATCTCGGCGAGGTTCGCGAGGGTTCCGTCCACGGCCGCGAAGTTGCGGCGCACGGTCTCCTCGCCCTTCTTTCCGTACGTTTTCTCGATCGCTTTCTTGATCTGTGCGATCGCCTCCTCGCGGGGCAGGACGCCCGAGATCGCGAAGAAGCAGGTTTGCATGATCGTGTTGATGCGGCCGCCCATCCCGAGGGCCTTCGCCACCTTGTAGGCGTCGATGACCCAGACCTTGAGGCGCTTCTCGAGGATCTGCTCCTGCATCTCGAGGGGAAGCTGGTCCCATGCCTCCTTGGGGCCGTGCTCCGTGTTCAGGAGAAAAACGGCGCCCGGCACGGCTGCCTCGAGCATGTCGTAGCGGTCGAGGAACTGCTCCTGGTGGCACGCGACGAAGTTCGCGCGCCGCACGAGGTACGTCGAGCGGATCGGCTTCGGCCCGAAGCGCAGGTGCGAGACGGTGATGGCGCCTGACTTCTTCGAGTCGTACACGAAGTAACCCTGCGCGAAGTTGTCCGTCTCCTCACCGATGATCTTGATCGAGTTCTTGTTCGCGCCCACGGTGCCGTCGGCGCCGAGGCCGTAGAAGAGGGCGCGCACCGTGTCGGCGGGCTCGATGTCGAAGTCCGCGTCCCACGGGAGCGAGGTGTGCGTCACGTCGTCCACGATCCCGATCGTGAAGTGGTTTTTCGGCCTCGGCTTGGAGAGCTCGTCGAAGACGGCCTTCACCATGCCGGGCGTGAACTCCTTGGACGAGAGGCCGTAGCGCCCCCCGATGACGACCGGTTCGGCGGCAAAGGGAAGCGCGTCGCCGCGCCGCGCCTCGACGAGCGCGGTCACGACGTCGAGATAGAGCGGATCGCCGATCGCGCCCGGCTCTTTCGTCCGGTCGAGGACGGCGAGCGATTGGACGGTCTTCGGGAGCGCGGCAAGGAAGGCCGGGATGTCGAACGGCCGGTAGAGCCGCACCTTGAGGACGCCGACCTTCTCGCCCTTGGCGACAAGATGGTCGACGGTCTCATGGACCGTCTCGGCGCCCGAGCCCATGAGAACGACGACGCGCGTCGCTTCTGGATGGCCGACGTAATCGAAGAGGTGGTACGAGCGCCCCGTGAGCTTCGCGAAGCGGTTCATCTCCGCCTGGACGTGCCCCGCGCACGCGAGGTGGTACTGGTTTCCCGCCTCGCGCGCCTGGAAGAAGGCGTCGGGGTTCTGCGCGCTGCCGCGGAGGACCGGGCGATCGGGCGTGAGGCCGCGGCGCCGGTGCTGGGCGATCGCCTCCTCGTCGAGCATCGCGAGGAGGTCCTCGTCCGTCAGCTCTTCGATCTTCGCGACCTCGTGGGACGTGCGGAAGCCGTCGAAGAAGTGGAGGAAGGGGATCCGCGACTTCAGGGTCGCGGCCTGCGCGATGATCGCGAAGTCGTGCGCTTCCTGGACCGAGTTGGACGAGAGGAGCGCGAACCCCGTCTGGCGGCAGCCCATGGTGTCGGAGTGGTCGCCGAAGATCGACAGTGCGTGCGTGGCGATCGTCCGCGCCGCCACGTGCATCACGAACGGCGTCAGCTCGCCCGCGATCTTGTACATGTTCGGGATCATGAGGAGCAGGCCCTGCGACGCCGTGAACGTCGTGGCGAGGGCGCCCGCCTGGATCGCGCCGTGAACCGCGCCCGCGGCGCCGCCCTCGGACTGCATCTCGACGACTTCGGGGACGTTGCCCCAGACGTTCTTCTGGCCCTTCGAGGACCATTCGTCCGCCCACTCGCCCATGTTGGACGAAGGCGTGATGGGGTAGATCGCGATGACGTCGTTGGTCCGGTGCGCGACCGAGGCCACGGCCTCATTGCCATCGAGAGTGAGAAGTCGGCGCGACATGAGAGCCTCCCTTTTTCGACCGGCCGGCCGGGGGCCCATCATGGAATTCAGAGACGAATTCCCGGAATGATGCCGATGTATCACATAGGCGAGACAGGGTTTACGTTACGGAGCGTCCTGCCGAGTCACGGCGCAGCGGGCGCCTTCGCGAAATCGCCCGCGCGGACGACCGTCAGTTTTTTGGGATCGAGACGCCGGCCCAGGGCGTCCCGGATCTGGTCGGGCTTGAGCTCGCCCACTTTCTTCTCGAAGTCCGCGTCCCATTGGAGGGTCCGGCCGAGATAGAGCTCGCCCGCGAGCGTGCTTGCGAGCCCCTGGTCGTTCGCGCGCTGCACCTGCCGGCTCTGCAGCCAGCCGGACTTCGCCTCCGTCACTTCCTGATCCGTGAACCCTCCCTCGAGCGCGCGGGCGATCTCCTCCCGAAGGGCCTTTTCCAGCTTCGCGGTGTTCTGCGGCGCGTGAATCGCGAAAACGCTGAAGCGGCCCGAGGCGTCGAGCGCGCGCGCCGAGAGCTGCGAGCCGACGCCGTAGCTCAGGCCCTCCTTCTGGCGGATGCGGACCGCGAGCCGCGAGTTGAGAAAGCCTCCGCCGAGCATGTAGTTGCCGAGGACGAGCGCCGGGTAGTCGGGATCGGAATCTTTAAGAGCGAGGTTCATTCCGGCCAGGAAGACCGCGTTCGCCTTGTCGGGCGCTTCGAGCTTCTCGCTTCCGGCGGGCACGTCGTGGAACGGACGCTCGATCCGCGCGTACGGCTTCGGCGCCGCCCATCCGTCGAGGAGGGAGCGGACGAGATCGGACGTCTCTTTCGCGTCGAAGTCGCCGACGACCGCGAGCTCACCGTGCGAGGCGCCGAGGAAGCCGGCATGGAACTCCTTCGCCTGGGCGACGGTCGCGGCCTTGTACTCGGCGATGAGCTCGTCCAGCGTGGGCTCGTAACGCGCGTCCTCCTTCGCGTACGGCGCGAGGCGCCGCGCGATCGCCCGCTGCGCCATCGCCTGCGGCTCGCTCCTTTCCTGCTCGAGACCGGCGAGGTTCTCCTGCCGGAGCTGCTCGAACTGGTCGGCCGGGAACGTCGGCTGCCGAAGGGCCTCCGCGAGGAGCTTCAGAGTCCCGGGGAGGCTCTCGCGGACGGTTTCGACGCGCGCGCGAACCGTGTCGAGATCTCCCGAGATCGAAAGCCGCGCTTTCAGCTTGTCCAGCGCGTCCGCGAACTGCTGTCGGGTATGGACCGCGGTGCCGCGGGTGAGCATGTCGATCGCGAGGTCACTCGCGGCCCGCCTGCCACGCAAGCTGGCCTCGGTGCCGCCGTGGAGCGACAGAATCGCCACGACTGTCCCGCCGCGCGTCTTCTTCGGAAGCAGCGCGAGCTTCAGGCCGCCGGGCAGGGTCGACCGCTGCGTGCGCGCCTCCACGCTCGCGGGGGAGGGATCGAAGACCTCGCCTGCCGCGATCGCCTTGTCCCCGGCGTAGCCCTGGAGCAGCGCCGACGCTTCGGGCGCCTGAGGCACCTCGGCCCGGTCCGGCTTCGCGGTCGGGAGGAACTCGCCGAGCGTCCGGTTGGAGGCCTTGAGGTACTTGACCGCGACGCGCTGCACGTCCTCGGCCGTCACCTTCCGGATGCGGTCGCGGTTCAGGAAGAAGAGCCGCCAGTCGCCTTTCGCGATCCATTCCGAGATCTGCAGTCCCACGACCTCGGACTGGTTGAGCGCGAGCTCGAAGTCCTTCAGCGACTTCGTGCGCGCGCGTTCCAGCTCCTCCTTGGAGACGGGCGTCGCGGCGAGGACGTCGATCGTCTCCAGGAGAGTCTTTTTCGCGTCCTCGAGAGGCTTCTCCTGCCTCACCTCTGCGCCGAAGAAGATGAGCCCCGGCTCCCGGAGGTTGAAGGCGAACCCGAATGCCGAGGACGCCTTCTGCGTCTCGACGAGCGCCTTGTGCAGACGGCCGGCGGGAGTGTTGCCGAGCACGTACGCGAGCATCTGGAGCGGAACCGCGTCCTCGTGCAGCCCGGAAGGCACGTGATAAGCAGCGATGAGGACCTGCTCGTCTCCCACGCGGCGCAGCGTCACTTCTCTCTCGCCGTCCTGCACGGGCTCGACCGTGTACGTGGGGATCAGGACGCGCTCGGGCTTCGGGATGGACCCGAACGTCGTCGCCACGAGCACGAGGACTTTCGCTTCCTCGAACCTGCCCGTGACGGTCAGGACGGCGTTGTCGGGCTGGTAGTAGCGCCTGTAGAACGCCTGCAGGCGCTCGATGGGGGCGTTCTCGATATCCGAGCGCGCCCCGATCGGCAGGTGACGGTAGTTCTGCTCCTGGTAGGCGGCCGCCAGAAGGCGCTTGATGAGGACGGTCTGCGGGTTGTTCTCGCCGGACTCGTATTCGTTTCGCACGACCGTCATCTCGGTGTCGAGATCCTTCTTCCAGACGTGCGAGTTCACCATCCGGTCAGCCTCGAGCTCGAGCGCCCACTTCAGGTTCTCGTCCGTCGCCTGGAAGGTCTCGAAATAGTTCGTCCGGTCGAACGACGTCGTGCCGTTCGGCCGTGCGCCGTGGGCCGTCAGCTCCTGCGGGATGTTCGGGTGCTTGTCCGTCCCCTTGAAGACCATGTGCTCGAGGAGGTGGGCCATGCCGGTCTCGCCGTAGCCTTCGTGTCGGGCGCCGACGAGGTACGTGATGTTCACGGTGATCGTCTGCTTGGTGGGATCCGGGAAGAGAAGGATCCGAAGCCCGTTGGCGAGCTTGTATTCCGTGATCCCTTCGACCGAGGTCACCCGCTGCGGCTCCCCCGCGGCGCGCGCCGTGACCGGGAGAGCGAGGACGACGGCGAGGGCGAGGATGGTATGAAGGCGGAAGGCTCGCGGCATGAAATCCTCCATCGGCCCGCGGTTCAGACGTGCCGATCGGCAACCATATCGCAAAGCTGGAGCGCCAAGTCCCGCGCACGTTTGCACGTTGGACGAGCGGTGGCCGCGCCACTTCCCCATGACGTGACCAGCAAGCTCGCCGTTGTCGTGACGCTCCTTGCGATCGGCGTGAGCCCGCGCGGTTCAGCGGCAGAGAACGAAGGTTCCGCAGGCACCATCGTCCGCCCGTCTCAATGGACGCCGACGTCCCGCGTCGGGGCGCCGCCTCCTCTCGTGAATCCATTCGCGGTCTGGACCGGATCGAGAATGCTGGTCTGGTCCAATGGCGGCGGGCTCTACGACCCCGAGACCGACAGCTGGACCACGATCTCGAAGACGGGTGCACCAAGGTTCGTTGGGGGGGTCATCGCCGCTGCATGGACGGGTTCGCGCATGTTTGGGGAGAGACGGAGTCCGGACCGCGGGCGCGTGGTACGAACCGGAAGGCGATCGATGGGGTCCCATCTCTTCGGCGCCGTTCCTGTCAGGGCGACGCTTCGTTTCCACGGTCTGGACCGGTTCCCGGGTGATCGTGTGGGGCGGCTTGGGCTCCGCGTTTTTCAACGCTGGACGCCGTTTCCCTCGGACTATCCGATGACGGGGCCCAGGTGTGATTCCACGCTCGGCGGGTACAGGATCTCGCCGACGCTCGTGTGGACCGGCCGCACGATGGTCGCGTGGGGCGGTCATTGTTCGAGAAGAGGCGGGATCTTCGACCCGGAGTCGGGACGTTGGACGTCGACCCCGCTCCTTGGGGCACCGGCTGGAAGATACGGACACGCGGCAGTCTGGACCGGTACGAAGATGATCGTCTGGGGCGGGAACGACTTCTGGCAAGACCTCGATACGGGCGGCGTCTGGAATCCCGTTCCGGAACGCGAGGAGCGTCGCGGGCCCGCGCGCGTCGGTGGGGAAGAGATCCCCTTAGGTCCTGGGCTGAATGGGGAGAAAAAGTTGGTACCGCGTACGGGATTTGAACCCGTGATCTCCGCCTTGAGAGGGCGGCGTCCTAACCGCTAGACGAACGCGGCACATCCCGATTTCGGGGGGCTCTTCGGCCCGCGGGGAGGCGAAATCTAGCATGCGGCCGTTCGGAGGCACAATCCCGGCATGGAATTCGGCATCCTCGGGCTCGAGCTCTCGGGCAAGACGACTCTCTTCTCCCTTCTGACCCGCCACCAGACAGCCGCCGCGCCGCACAAGCGCGAGGCGCACGTGGGCGTCGCGCACGTGCCCGATCCGCGGCTCGACAGGCTGACCGCGATGTTCAAGCCGAAGAAGCACACGCCCGCGACCGTGAAGTTCGTGGACGTGCCGGGCGTGACGAAGGGCGGCGGACAGAGCCTGAACCTCCCCGAGCTCCGGATGATGGACGGTCTCGCGGTCGTCGTGCGGGGCTTCACGTCCGACGCGGTCCCACATCCCGAAGGCTCCGTCGATCCCGCGCGCGACCTCGAGCTTCTCGAAACGGAGATGCTCCTCGCCGACCTTTCGGTCGTCACGAACCGGCTCGAGCGCGTCCTCAAGGACATCGCCAAGAAGAAGACGCCCGAGCTCGAGTCGGAGAAGAATCTCCTGACGCGCTTCCGGGACGCGCTCGACAAGGGCGAGCCCCTCAGGCCGTTCGAGGTCTCTCCGGACGAGGAAAAGCTCGTGCGCGGCTTCGGACTCCTGACGCGGAAGCCGATGCTCGTGATCCTGAACGCGAGCGAGGACGAAGCTTCGGATCTCGCCGGGGCGCTCCAGCGCGCGAAGCTCGACAAGTGGAAAGGGCAGCCGAAGGTCGCCTTCAGCGAGGTCTCGGCCCCGATCGAGCAGGAGATCGCCGCGATGTCGTTGGAGGACCAGGCCGAATTCCTGAAAGGCCTCGGCCTTCCGGACCGCGCGCTCGACCGGCTCCTCCACGCCGCGTACGACCTCCTCGGCCTCGTCTCGTTCCTGACCGCGGGCGAGGACGAATGCCGGGCGTGGTCGATCCCGCGGGGGACGCACGCCGCCCAGGCGGCCGGCGTCATCCACACCGACTTCGAGAAACACTTCATCCGCGCCGAGGTCGTGCCCTTCCAGACGCTCGTGGAAACAGGCTCGCTCGCCGCATGCCGCACGCACGGCACGCTGCGTCTCGAGGGCCGCGACTACGTCGTGAAGGACGGCGACGTCATCAATTTCCGGGTGTCGGCCTAGGAGCCTTCCTGATTGATCACCCCGCGCCCATGAGATCCGGACGTCGGGGGGTCCCTACGTTCGGCGTGGGGATGCTGGTCGTGCTTCTCCTGGTGGTGTTTCAGCTAGCCGTGGCAATCGCGGTGGTCATCGGCACGGCGGTGCTGAAGGTGAAGCGCAATGACACGGTGTCGCTGGTCGTCGACTTCTGGGTGGTATGCGTGGCTGCCTTACTCGTGCTCGTCTGGGCGAGCGGCGCGCGCCGCGAGCCCCTGCGGCCGCTCATGGTCCCGAACCCCGTCGCGCCCGTGTCCCTTGTGCTCGCGCTCGTGGCGACCCTCGGAGCCTACGTCGTACTGTCGCAGGTCGACAACTGGGTGAACTGGCTTTTCCCGCCCGGACCCTTCATGAGTGAACTCTGGTCCCTCCTCGAGCGGGGAAGCCTACCGCTGATTCTCGCCGTCGTCGTCCTTGCGGGTCCGGTGAGCGAGGAGCTGATCTTCCGCGGCGTCCTTCTGCGGGGGTTCCTCGAGAACTATCGTGCGTGGGTCGCGATCCTCCTTTCGAGTCTCCTCTTCGCCTTCATTCACCTGAACCCGTGGCAGGGCGTGTCCGGGTTCTTCATCGGCTGTCTCTTCGCCTGGTTCGTCGCCAGGACGGGGTCGCTCCTCCCGGCGATCACGGGCCACATGATGAGTAACGGGCTCTCGGTGGTCGTTTGGCGCTTCCGCGCGATTCTAGGGATTACGATGGAAGGATTCCCTCCCTGGTGGCTGACCGCGCTGGGCGTCCTCGTGACAGCGGGGGGCCTCGTCGCGTTCCACCGCGCGACGCGGGTCGAACGGAATGCGAGCGCCGAGGTGGTGGCGTCCGCCCGCCGGACACTTGAACTACCGTGACGGCGACCGCAGTTCGTGCCGTCCGCGAGGGCGCGGGACCGGGGACGGCACCACGTCGGTGACGCCCCGGTCCCCGCCTTCCCGTCTAAACGGGCTATTTCTTGGCCAGCTGGTCGGCCATCTTTTTCAGCGACGCGATCTCGCGCTGCAAGCGCGCTCTGAGCTGATCCGGAGGCAGTGCCGCGAACATCCGAGCGACGAAACCTCCCCAGGGATCGCCGGGCCCGCCCGGTCCGAACGGCCCCTCACCCTCGGCGCCCTTCTTTCCCCAGAACTCGGCCCAGTAATCGAACGCGGCCTCGTAGAAGTTCTTGCCGACGACGCGGTGCCCGACGCTGTGGCCGAAGAAGGCGAGCACGAGGGCGCTCTTGCCCTTCGCGCACGACGCCACCTTCGTCATGGCGTCGATCGTGACGGGGCCCACGACGGGCTGCCAGTACTTGAAGTCCTTCGGCGGCTCGCCCGGCGGCTGCGTGCTCAACGGCGCGGGGAAATTGAGATGCGTTTTCGGCGTCGCGGTGACCGCGGCCGCCGATGTGAAGACGCTGTGGTTATTCGGCCCCGCCCAGGCTGCCTTGGGAGTCGCCGAGAAGATCGGCGTCTCCTTGCGGAAGCCGTTCAGGTCGACGTCGAACGAGCGGCAGCGGAGGTTGGGCTCTCCGCCGTCGCCTGGGCCGCCCGGGGCGTACCAGGCCGTGGCGTGGACGACCGTGCCGGGTGGCTGCAAGGGAACGTTGAGCTTGCGCTGCGGATCCGCCGTCGGGTAGCCGGGCAGCGCGTCGGTGCCGTTCGTGGCGTTCCAGAAGACGAAGTCGAGGCCGTCATACGTGGCGGGCGCCGGGAAACCCACCACCGGGTCGCCGACGCTGCCGAAGTTCTCGAGCTCGATGCTCCCCGGATCCGACGAGCTGCCCTCCAGCTCCCACACGTTGTTGTTGTCGTCTTCGTTTGGACCACCCCAGGAAATCGAACGAAAGTCGATCAAGACCGTTCCCACGATGAACCTCCTTCTTTAGGTTTGTCTCTTCACTTGCCCCTGGAGACCGTCGTCGTCAGAAGCGAATTCGGCAGGAGATCGGGCCGGAGGCTGGAGCCCGGGGTTCGCGACTCCGCCTCCTGCTTGAGGTCGCGCTCGGCGCGCGCGTACGTGGCGTCGAGCTCCGCGAGGGCGGAGGCGAGACGCGGATCGGCGGCCTTCCGCTCCTCGGCGAGGTCGCGCCGCGCTTCGCGGAGCTGCTTGCGGCGGGCCTCGAGGACGGCGGTGGCGAAGGACGCTTGCGCGGCGCGGCGCGTCTTCTCGTACGTCCCGTCCGTGAGCGACTCCCGCGTGAGCGACGAGAAGGTCTCCAGGGCCTTCCGGCGCGCGCCCTCCACGTCGTCGTGGAGCGTGCGCGCGAGCTCGAATCGCCGCGCGCTCAGCCGGTCGAGGGCCGCGTGAGAGGACGCGGACAGACCTTTCGGGGGTCGCAGCTTCAGGACGCTCTTTTTCGCCTCCGGCATCGGCTTCGGGGCCGCCCCGAACGGGTGGCCGCCGGGGAAAGGAGTCTTGATCGCGATCGCCGCGGTGGGGGTCGGCGTCGGCCCCGGGGTCCGCGCGAACGTCGGCGCGCCCGGGAACGGCTTCTTGATCGTCATCCCGCACGTCGGGTTCCGCTTCATGAACTCCGCGCGGTACTCGTCGACCGAGTGGAAGGAGTTCGGGCCGGCGTCCTTCATCGTCTGCCAGAGGCGCCCGAAGCCGCCGCACGTCTGTGCGAGGTTGAAGAGCTGGTTCGCGACGTCGCCCTCGACGTCGTCGCCCGAAGGCGAGCCCCACGTGCCGTTCGGGACGAACGTGCCGGTCGCGGCGGGGTTGAATGCGCTCGTGGTGAAGTAGGCCCACCCTTCGTTGAACGCGAAACCCTCGTTCGACACGTCCGTGGGGGAGTGGCTCCGCGCGTAGACGAACCGGGTCGCGTCGTGGTTGAAGTGGTCGCGCCCGCCGTCGGCCGCGTGGCGGAGGCGGTGCCCGAACTCGTGGTCGAACGAATCGAAGCTCGTGGTCTTCGGGCCGTGGTAGGGCCAATGGATGGTGTCCCATGTGGTGTAGGGAGATTCCCCGATGAAGACGGTCGGGTATTCGACGCCGACGAGGCCGTCGTGGCCCGGAACCCGCGTGTCCCCGGTCAGCTTTTTGTTCAGGTCCACGAAGTTCTGGTACGCGCGCTGCGCGCGGAAGTAGAGGATCGCGTCGAGCTCGGCCCCGGACCAGTCCTGCTCGCCGAACTCCGCGTCGCCGCACGTGTTGACCATCGTCTCGGTCCTTCGCCGCGCGGTGTTCTCGAGAGGGTCCTTCACGTCCACGCGGTGCGGCTCGCGGAGCACGAACTCGACGTAGGGATCGGGGCGCTTGCAGCCCGCGCCGATGCAGTTCGAGTCGCTGCCCTTGCCGGTGAGGTCGAACCGGCCCTGCGCGTCCGTGAACCCGCGCGACATCTCGTGGTCGGTGGGCCCGAAGTCCTCGTCCATGAGCTTGACCCGCACGCGCGCGAATGGCTGTCGCACGCCGCTCTCGTCCGTGAAGAAGAGCCGGCCCGTCGCGCGGACGGACTGGCACACGGAGGCCGGGTCGGGCGCCGCGGTCTTCAGGAAGAACGTCCAGCTGATCGCCCCGCTCATCGAGCGCGCGACGCGCACCTGGTCGAACGGGACGTCGTTCGCCGCGCGCTCGTTCGTGCTCCCGCACTTGAAGAGGAGCTCGTTCGTCGCCTTCGGGAGGTCCGCCGTGAGCGCCTCGCTCGCCTTGACGCTGACCTTGCCGTTCAGGCCGTCGAACGTGACGAGGTTTCCCTTGTCGCAGCCGTCCTGCGTGTCGCCCGTCTTCGACGAGGTCCCGGGCTTTCCGGTCGCCTTCGGATCGGGAGGCAGTCGGAAGAATGTCCACGTCATCGCGCCGTTGGCCACGCGCTTCAGGCGCACGCGGTCGTACGGCTCGTCGTTCGACGAGAACTCCTGCGAGTCCCCGCAGAACCACTCGATCTCGCGCACGGGAGCCGTCAGGTCCCGCGTCTCCTCGCCGTTCGCCTTCACCGTGACCTTCTCGCCGCCCTTCGCCCGGAACGTGACGACGTCCGACTTGTCGCATTTGTCTTTCGTGTCGCCGACTTCCGTCTGGGCCGACGCGGCCAGGGAGATTCCTGAGAGGAACAGAAAAGTCAGAATCGTGCGCGAAAGGTCTCGTCGATTTCCCATTTGTTTTCCTCCTTGCGCTGGCCGATCGAGACGACAGAAGAAGAACGCGGGAAACGTAACGTCCGCTTTTCGATCTCTTTGTCCGTTCCCCTCTCAGGAACGAGAGGTCTGGCCTCAAAATATACCGAGACGCAGTATCAAAGTGAACCCCCCGCGGTTCCGCTTGCCGCCGGATGAGGCAAATGCCTCATGCCCGCTTTCGGCTCGGAGCCCACGTTGAAAGCGGAGGGGATTGCGATCATGGAAACCTTTGCTCTCAGATACGAATCCAGGGGTGCGGCGGCCTCCGAAGTGCCCTACCGCGGCACGCGGCTGCTCCGGCATCCCATGTACACGAAGGGTTCGGCCTTCAACGCGCAGGAACGGAAGGACTTCGGGCTGGAAGGACTCCTGCCGAACGCCGTGAGCTCGATGGATCAGCAGGAACGCCGGGTCTACGCGAACATCTCCCGGAAGACCGACCCGCTCGAGAAGTTCATCGGCCTGGCCGCCCTGCAGGACCGCAACGAACACCTCTTTTACCGGCTCCTGATCGACCATGTGGAAGAGTTCCTCCCCATTGTTTACACGCCAACGGTCGGCCGGGCGTGCCAGGAGTTCAGCCACATCTTCCGGCGGGCCCGCGGACTCTGGATCACGCCCGCGCACCGCGGTCGCATTTACGAGATCCTCGGCAACGCCCCGTTCGACGACGTCCGCCTCATCGTCGTGACCGACAACGAGCGCATTCTCGGCCTCGGCGACCAAGGGGCCGGGGGCATGGGGATTCCGATCGGGAAGCTCGCGCTCTACACGACGGCAGCGGGCATCCATCCATCGCAGACGCTTCCCATCAGCCTCGACGTCGGCACGGACAATGAAGCGCTCCTCAATGACGAGCTGTACCTCGGCTGGCGGCTTCCGCGCCTGCGCGGCCCCGAGTACGACTCCCTGGTCGAGGAATTCGTCCAGGCCGTGAAGAAACGTTTCCCGAAGGCGCTCCTGCAGTGGGAGGACTTCAAAAAGGTCAACGCGTTCAGGCTGCTCGACCGCTATCGGAAGTCGATCACCTGCTTCAACGACGACATCCAGGGAACCGCGGCCGTCGCCACGGCCGGCATGATGGCCGGCAGCCGGGCCACGGGGATTCCTCTCAAGGACCAGCGCGTCGTCATCCTGGGGGCGGGCGCCGCGGGAATCGGCATCGCGCGGCTGCTGCGCGACACGTTCCGGCGAGCGGGGCTCACGGGCGAGGCGCTCACACGCGCCATCGCGAACCTCGACAGCCAGGGGCTCGTCGTCGACGACACGGAGATCAAAGACGTCCACAAACGGGACTTCGCGTGGCCTTCGGCCCTGGCGGCGAAGATGGGCCTCAAGAAAGGCTCGCCGCGGGATCTCCTGGCCGTCGTCAGGGCCTTGAAGCCCACGTTCCTGATCGGCACGTCCGGGGAGCCCGGGACGTTCACGGAAGCGATCGTCCGGGAGATGGCGAAGCACGTCGAGCGCCCCGTCATCTTCCCGATGTCGAATCCGACCAGCAAGAGCGAAGCGAAGCCCGCGGACATCGTGGCCTGGACGAACGGCCGCGCTCTCATCGCGACGGGAAGCCCGTTCGACCCGGTGCCCCATCAGGGCCGCTTGATCACGATCGGCCAGGGCAACAACGTCTTCATCTTCCCCGGAGTCGGTCTCGGCGCCCTCGTGGCCGAGGCGAAGGAAGTCACCGACGGAATGTTCGCCGTCGCCGCCCAGAAGCTCGCGGACGAGGTGAAAGAGTCGGACCTCGCGTCCGGGAGCCTCTTCCCCTCTGCAACCGAGATCCGGCGCGTCAGCCGGTGCATCGCCGAGGCGGTCGTGGCCGAAGCCCGGAACGCGGGCGTCGGGCGGCAGATTCCCGACGCGGAGATCCCGAAGGCCGTCGCCGCCATGATCTGGGAGCCGGCCTATCTTCCGATGGTTCCGGTTCCGACGCGCGCGGAGATGCCCGTTCTGGCTCTCTAGTCCGCCTGCATCGCCCAGCGGAAGATCTCGGGCAGAGTGGGCTTCTTGCCGTACATGAGGATGCCGACGCGGTAGATGCGCCCGGCGAACCACGCGACGGCGACGATCGTCGCGACGAGGAGCGCGACGGACGTTGCGATCTGCCAGAGCGGCGGCGTCTGCACGGAGATGCGCATGAACATCATGAGCGGCGCCGTGAAGGGGAAGAACGACAGCACCGTGGCGAGTCTTCCGTTCGGCTGGTTGAACGCAAAAAACCACGTCGTGGAGGTGAGCATCAGCATCAAGCCGGGGATCATGACGAACTGCTGCGCCTCCTGCTCCGTGTTGAAGGGCGCCGAGAGCGCGGCGTAGAGCGAGGAGTAGAGGAAGTACCCGAGCAGGAAGAAGAGGACGAAGGCGCCGATCGTCCGGACGGGAATGTGAGGCAACCCCTCGCCCATGCCGATCACGGCCGCGGCGCCCGGGAGAGTGATCGCGAGCGCGAGGCACGCCCAGACGGCGTATTGCGTGAGGCCGACGAGGCCGATTCCCAGGATCTTTCCGAGCATGAGCGTCGTCGGCTTCACGGAGGAGACGATCACCTCCACGATCCGGTTGTTCTTTTCCTCGAGGACGCCCCGCATGATGTAGGCGCCGTAGATGAAGATCGACATGTACATCAGGAAGAAGAACACCCCCGAAATCGCGAGATTCATCCCGACGTTCTTGCCGCTCTCGCCGCTCTCGATCTCTTTCGCTTCGTGCGCCTCGAGATCCACGCGGATGCGCGCGGCGTCGTACAGCTTCGGGTCGACGCCCCGGTCCTTGAGGCGTTCTTTGGTCGCCGCGCGGGAGACGTAGCTCGCGATCTGCTCGCGCATGACGACTTCGGCCTTGACGGACTGCGCACGCCATTCGGCGGCGCCCGTCTCGAGCGTCTGCGGCGTCAGGACGATGTACGCCTTGATGCGCTCCTTCTGGACGTCCTCGTTGAGCTTCGTACGCACGGCCGGAAGCGTCTCGGGCGTCGCGTCGACCTTGAAGAGGTCGAGCTGCGTCGTGAGCTTCGGCTTCTGAGCCTGGGTCGCCTTCTCGAGAGTCTCGGCGTCCCGAAGTCTCTCTTTCTTCTTCGCGTCGGTCTTCTTCGACTCGTCCTCGTCTCCGGGCCGCGCGCGGTATTCGGCGACGATCCCGTCGTAGAGACGCCCGGAGAGATCCACGACGCCGATGCGGCCCTTCGCGACGAGCGTCCTCGAGAGCGCGACCTGGATGAAGATGAAGGCGAGGCCGAGGGACGGAATCAGGAACGTCGCGATCCAGAACGCCTTCGTCCGGACCTGCTGGAGATACTCGCGCCTGATGATCGCGAAAAGCTTGGAGTCCATGGCTATTTCAGCTCCTCGGCGGTCGGCGCCTCGAGGCCCGACTCCTGAACGCATTTGATGAAGATCTTCTCCAGCTCGGGCTCGGGCTCGACGGGCGGCGGCAGCGGCACCCTCCCGAGATAGGCATGCTTTATCTCCTTCACGGTGCCGCCGAGGATCTTCTTCGCCCGATAGAGGAGCGCGATGCTCTCGCAAAGGCGCTCGGCCTGCTCGAGGACGTGCGTCGAGAAGACGACCGTCTTTCCGCTCCGCTTGAAAGCGGTCAGGAAGTCCTTCACGAGGACGACGTTGATCGGGTCGAGGCCGGAGAACGGCTCGTCCAGGATCAGGATTTCCGGGTCGTGCACGATCGTGCCGAGGAACTGCACCTTCTGCTGCATGCCCTTGCTCAGCTCCTCGGTCTTCTTCTGGAGCCAGGGCCTCAGGTCCATCGAGTCGATCCACGGCGAGAGGCGCCTCATCGCGTCCTGGCGGCCCACGCCTTTGATCGTCGCGAAGAACAGGAGCTGGTCGACGACCTTCATCTTGCGGTAGAGCCCGCGCTCCTCGGGCAGGTATCCGATGCGCTCCTGCAGCTTGTCGTTCATCTTCTCGCCGAGGACGCGGATCTCGCCCGCATCAGGTTTCGTGATGTTCATGATCATCCGGATCGTCGTCGTCTTCCCGGCGCCGTTCGGGCCGAGGAGTCCGAACGTCGTCCCGTGCGGAACCTCCAGATCGAGGCCGTCGACGGCCGCGAACTTCCCGAAACGCTTCACGACACCGTGGAGAGAGATCGCGGCCGTCATGCGGGTGTTCCTCCTCGAGGTTCCGGGACGATATACGAGGCGGGTGGGGATGAAGTTTAGGAGGCCAGGGACGAGCGTCCCCCATGCGCCTCCAGCGCAGGGACTTGCGCCGTCCGCCCCCTTCCGCTAGTGTCCCCTTTCCGCGCGGTTCTCGCGTGCGCCCATAGCTCAACTGGATCAGAGCGTTTGACTACGGATCAAAAGGTTGGGGGTTCGAGTCCTCCTGGGCGCACCAATCGCAATCCAAGACTGGTCGAGATCGAACCGGTGGGGGGCGCCCGGGGTTGCCATGGGCCATCCGGCCCGCTGGAGCAGCGTTAGTTCACGGACCCGGCGATATGATCCCGGCGCAATCGCGCGTTTTCGGAGCGATCGACGAACGTGATTGTGTTTGCCAGGCTGCGCGTCGTTCCTGCCCGCCGGACAGTCCATGTCTGCGCTTTCGCGGGCCTCGCTTTTCTCGTGGGCGTTGCACGCGCCGACGTCGACGTCTGGAGCAGCGTCGGGCCGGACGGAGGGAACGTGTTCGCCCTCGCGATCGATCCGCACGCGCCGGCGACGATCTACGCGGGCACCGGCGGCGGAGCCCACAGGTTCAACAGCGCCGGCGGGGGCGGCGTCTTCAAGACCACGAACGGCGGGGCGAGCTGGGCCGGCGCCGGTACCGGCTTGCCGGGAGATGCCGTTCTTTCTCTCGCGATCGATCCGTTCACGAGCACGACCGTGTATGCGGGTACCAGAAGCCGCGGAGTCTGGAAGAGCACCGACGGCGGGACGAGCTGGACGGCGGCCGGCCTGACGGGAAGCAGGGTCTGGACCCTTGCGATCGACCCCGTGACGTCGTCCACACTCTATGCGGGCACGGCCAGCGGTGTCTTCAAGAGTACCGACGGCGCGGCGACCTGGACGGCCGCGACGAGCGGCATCGGAGCGCAGCAGGTCTTCGCCCTGGCAATCAACCCCGTCTCGCCCTCGATTCTCTATGCGGGCACGAGGGACAACGGCGTCTTTCGGACCTCTGATGGCGCCGCGACGTGGACGGCGGCCTCGATCGGCCTGACGGGGGCGGCGAAGAACGTCACCACGATCGCGATCGACCCGAAGACGCCCTCGACTCTCTACGCCGGGACGAACGGGAGCGGCGTCTTCAAGAGCACCGACGGCGCGGCGACCTGGAACGCGGCCGCCTTCAAGGGATTCAGCTTCGCCCTGGCCATCGATCCCGTCACGCCGACCACGGTCTATGCCTGCGCCAACGCCGTGCAGGTCGCGAAGAGCCTCGACGGGGGCGCGACCCTGAACAGGGTGACCGGCGGCATGCCGAACCCGACCATCAACGCCCTCGCGGTCGACCCGGTGACGCCCTCGACCGTCTACATCGGCGCGTCGACCGGCTTCTTCAAGAGCACGAACTCCGGCGTGACGGCGAGTATTTCAAATGCGGGCCTGACGGCGCACAAGATTTTCTCGCTCGCCGTCGATCCGAACCTGCCCGCGACCCTCTATGCGGGCACGGACGTCGGCCTTTACAAGAGCACGAACTCCGGCACGTCCTGGACCCTCGTCGCGTGGAATCCGGGCGCGGCGAACGTCTACGCGCTCGCGATCCTGCCTGACTCGAGCATCCTCGCGGGGACGGATGCAGGCGGATGGCGGAGCACCGACGGAGGCGCGACCTGGACGTCCCTCGTCGGCGTGGGTGTGGCGTTCGCGTGGGCGGTGGACCCCGGATCGCCGATGACCGTCTATGCCGCCGGGGGGGTCGGCACGCCCGCAGCCCCCACTCCCCCGACGCAAGGAATCGCGTGGAAGAGCACCGACGGAGGCGCGACGTGGGCGACCTATGGTGACTCGAACGCCCCCCTGCCCCTCTTCGAGAGTGTTGTGGTCCCCGCGCCGGGGGCGACCGCGGCCGTCGGGACGGACTCCGGCGTCTACGGGATCTTCATCCACGGAGGGGGCCGATACGAGTGGGTCACGAACAACGCGCTGGCCGGCAAGATCGTCTACGCGCTGGCCGTGGACCCCGCCTCCTCCTCGACGCTGTGGGCCGGCACCAACGCCGGGCTGTATCGCTCGACGGACGGCGGCGTGGGCTGGGCGCCGGTCACGAACGGCCTGCCCACGGCGACGATCACGGCCCTGAAGTTCGATCCCGTCTCGCCCTCGACGCTCTACGCGGCCACTTTCGTCGGACTCTTCAGGAGCACGGACCGCGGGGCCAGATGGACGCCGCTGAACGCGGGCCTCACGAACACCTTCGTGAACGCCTTCGCGATCGCACCGGGCTCGGCAACGCTCTACGTCGGCACTTTCGGACAGGGTGTGTACCGCTTCCCGACCCCGCCTCCGGTGGCGGACTTCACGTGGGCCGGGATTCCGATCGCCGGCCGGCCCTTCGACTTCACGGACCTTTCGAGCGGAAACCCGACGTCCTGGGCCTGGGACTTCGGCGACGGCGGCGCCTCGACGGCGCCGTACCCGACGCACACGTTCGCCGCCGCGGGCGCGTACCCGGTCTCGCTGACGGTGACGAACGCCGCCGGCCCGAACACCAAGACGCAGACGGTCACGGTCGCGCCGGCGATCACGGGCAGCACGGTCACGAAGGTCGTCCCCATCGTCCTCGACGTCGCGGGTGTCGGCGGCGCGCGGTTCTCCTCCGAGCTGACGCTCACGAACCGGGGCACGACGGCCGCGACGCTCCAGATCACGTACGTCGCCGCGACGTCGCTCGGCGCCTCCGGAAGCGGGACCGTTGGCGAGACGCTCGGACCGGGACGGCAGATCATCATCCCGGACACGCTGGCGTACCTTCGCGGGAAAGGGCTCGCGATCCCGACGGGCTCGAACCAGGGGGGCGAGCTCTTCGTCACGTTCGAGGGGCTCTCGTCCGATACAGTCGCCTTCGCGGGCGCGCGCACGACGGCGCCGTCCGCGGGCGGCCGGGCCGGTCTCGCGTATCCCGGCGTCCGGCTCGACGACGGCTTCACCGGGCTCGTCTACCTGTTCGGCCTCCGCGAGAACGCCGCCGACCGGAGCAACCTCGCTCTCGTGAACATGAACGCGGCGGTCCCGAACACGCTCCGGGTGACTCTCTACGCGGGCGCCGACGGACGCTCGACCGTCCTTCCGAACGTCGTGCTCGGGCCGGGCCAGTGGACGCAGATCGGCCGCGTCCTCTCGGGGCCCGGTTACGACAGCGGCTGGGCGACCATCGAGCTTCTCTCGGGACCGGGACCCTTCTACGCGTATGCCGTCTTCAACGACAACGTCACGTCGGACGGTTCCTTCGTTCCTCCGATGCCGCTCAGTCCGGGGAATCCCCAGACCCTGTCGGTGCTCGTGGAGACGGGGACGTTCCAGAGCGAGCTCGTCCTCGGAAGCCCGTACTTCGAGCCGATCACCGTCACGATGACGTACGTCGAGTCGCTGAGCCCCGCGGGCGGTGCGGGCGGCGTCGCCGTGGAGACTCTCCAACCACACGAGCAGAAGATCATCCCCAACGCCCTCGACTACCTGCGCGGGAAAGGCGTCGCGATAGGACCAAAGGGGTCGGCTTCCTACGCGGGCGCGCTGCAGATCAGCGCTCTGCGCAACGGCAATCTCGCGTGGCTCTTCGTCGGGGCACGGACGGGAGCGCCAGCCGCTGGCGGCGGCCAGTTCGGCCTCTTCTACCGCGCGACACAGGTGTCCGAGGCCGCCTCCGGCCAGGCCTGGGTCTTCGGCCTCCAGCAGAACGCGGCGAACCGCTCGAACCTCGCCGTCGTGAATTTCGCGAACGTCGCGGTGACCGACGGATACCGTGTCGACGTCTACGATGGGGATACGGGAAAGCTGGCCGGCAGCACGGCAGTGCAGAACCTGCCCGCCGGCGGGTGGTATCAGTTCTCGCCTATCCTCACGGCCTTCGGCGTCGCGAACGGCTACATCCACGTCGTGCGGACATCGGGCTCGAGCGCGCTCTACGCGTACGGCGTGGTCAACGACGGCGCCACGTCGGGCAGCGGTGCGACGAACGACGGAAGCTTCGTTGTGTTCTCCAACCGCTAAGAACGCGGTTGGGGCCACGCCCTACAATGAATCGTGTTCGACAGGCATTTCGAGGCGTTCCTCGCGGATACGGAGCCGGCTCGGGAGACGCACTACCGAATCCGCTACCAGGTCTACTGCCGGGATACCGGCTGGGAACCTGCCGAGAAGTTCCCCGACCAGATGGAGCGCGACGAATACGACGCGTCTTCCATGCCCTTTCTCGTGCGCCGGCGTTCCTCGAAGGGCTGGATCGCCACGATGCGTCTCATCCGGAAGCCTCTCGAAGCGCTGCCGATCTCGTGTTTCACGAATCTCCGCCCAGGCCGCCTTCCCGCCTCGGCGGGGGGCCGGACGGTCGAGCTCTCGCGCCTCGCGGTGGTCAAGAAATACCGCCGCCCTACTCTCCAACGCATCAGCGGCGAGAGGGCGGAGCCGCAGCCGCCCCGGGATTTCGACGATTCGTTCCTGGCCAGCGGATACCGCAGGAGCGAATCGTGGATCTTCATGGGCCTCGTCCGCGCCAGCTGGCAGTGGAGCATCCAGAATGACGTCGGCTACTGGCTCTGCTTCATGGCGGACGCCCTCGCCCGCATCGTGCGGCGATCCGGGTTCTCGGTCGAGCCGGTAGGCGACGAGGTGGAGCACCGGGGACTCAGGCGGCCGTACCTCTTCGAGATCCCGCGCGGCTCGCCGCCCGTGAACCGCGACGTCCCGGAGGTCTATGCAATGTTTCAGGAGTTGCCGGCGTACCGCAAATTCTCCGACCTGAGCCTTCAGTCCAGGGGCGTGCGACGCGGCCCACGATGACGGGACTGAGATCCTCCGGGCCGAGCTCGAGCGCGTCCTCGCCCCGGGTCGCGTCCTCGCGGACCGGCCGCTACATCGGCGACGTCTCCGAACCATGCCCGCCGGCAACCGAGCGGGTGCGCGTCAGCCCCCGAGCTTCAACCTCGGGATCGATCCGGAGATCCGCGCGCGAAGGCTGTTCCAGCGCGCTTCCGAGATCTCGATCGTCGGCTCGGAAAGCAGCTTCCCCAGCCCGAACGGCAGCTTCTTGAGCTTGCTCTCGTGCGCAGCCTCGGCCTGCACGGCCTCGAAGAACTCCGCGTCCTCGCGGCGCAGGAACGCGCGCTCTTTTTTCTCCGGGTAAACGAGCTCGAAGATCGAGGCGTTGAATCTCGAGATCTCGACCTTCACGGGCGCGCTCCTTTAGGGGTCGACGTCGAGAGTCGACGGCGCATGCTCATCTTCGGCGGACGCGCGTGGGGTCTTCCGGGTTGACGAGCTTTTCCGGCGGCGTCTTGACGTCGACTTCGTGGAACGAAGAGATCCTCCACTCGCTTCCGGTCTTGATCATCACCTGGAGGAGCCGCGCGCGGATGACTTTCTCGGCGTCGAGGAAGACCGCGGGGGGTGCCTTGTGGAAACGCGACACCTCGGCGTCGATCTCCACGAGCGCGACGTCCGGCCTGAGAAGACGGATCCTCCTCACCTTGAGGGCGAGAAGGCCGCCCTTGAAGTAAGACGTGAAGAGCTCCGACTGGCGGCGCTCGATCTCCGTTCGACCGTGCGAGACCGCGCCGAGGAGGTCCGTGAACGTGCCTTCATCCTCGAACCGCGCCGCGAAGGCTTTCGCGTCGGCGCGATTCCAGGCGTCTTCCTCCGCGTCGACGGTCTTCCGGATCAGCGGCTCTTCGGCGGCCGCGACGGCGTCCGGCTGAAGAGTGCCCGGGGGGAACATCGCGGGCTTTCCTTCCGGCAGCGCGGCGGCGCCCGGCGGCGTCGCCGCGACGGCCGGAGCGCTTCCGCCCGCCGGCGGCTCGTATTCGGAAGAGAGGATCCTGCCGTCGCCGGCGTCGACCGTGATTTCCTGAACCCCTCCCTTGCTCGCGAAGCGGAGATCGAACGGCCACGCGAGACACCCGTTCACGACCTCCACGCCGGAGGACATCACCGACGTCACCCTTTCCGGCGCGACGGACGCGATCGCGCGAGCCTCGGCGTCCTTCGGGGACAACCTCGCCATGCGCGCGAGGTCCTCCTGAGAGGTCCCGCGGGGCGGCCGGATGGTGCAGTCCGGCTTCTGGGCGACGGCCGAGGCAGCGGCGAGAAGGAGGAATGTGACGGCGGCGTAGGAACGCGGGCCCATGGAGGCTCCTCGCGGCATTATGAGCGCGATTCGCGGCACACGCCTTGCGGCAAAACCCGCTGGAGGCGCCCTTGAAGAAAAGTGAAAAGGAAAAAAGCGGGCACTCGGCACACCGGGTGGGGACCGCGATCGGCGCCGTGAGCGCCGGGGTCGCCGGAGCGGCGGCGGGCGCCGCGATGGGCGGCCCGGTCGGAGCCGTCGTGGGCGCGGCCGCGGGCGCGGCCGTCGGCGCGGTCGCGGGCAACAGCTTCACCTCGGAGTTCGACGCCGCCGAGGAAGCGAGCTACTGGAGCGATCAATTCCAGCTCCGTCCCTACTACCGCTCCGGAACGACGTTCTCGGACTACGAACCTGCGTATCGGTACGGCTGGGAGACCGCGCGCCGTCCTGAGTTCAGACACCGGACGTTCGAGGAGCTCGAGGACGACCTGGCCGCGGAGTGGCGCCGGGAACGGGGCGCCGTCGGAGACGACTGGAAGCTCTACCGCGACGCGGTGCGCGACGCCTGGCACCGGATCCGAAACGGCTGAAGGCCGGCGCGGTCCCGCCTACTTCCCGCCCGCGAAGATGGGCAGGGACGGCGCGGAGGGCGCGGGGGGAGCGATCGGCTCGTGCCCCGCGGGCGCGTCGGCCATGAGGACCGGCAGAATCTGACCCGTCAGCGGATTCCAGACCTTCACGCCCTCTTCCGTCCTGACCTCGAGCGGCTTTCGAATGAACGTCTCGCGCGCGGCGTTGTGCGCGCACATCGAGACGAAGCCGCGGTCGGTCGCGACCATGAACGTACAGGCGGCGACGCGCTCGGGATCGAGATCGTTCGCGTCCATGAAGTTGTGAATGATGAGCGTGAGCTTCCGGATCTCCTTCCGCCCCTCCCAGAGGGCGCGCGCGTGGCGCCCCGTGAACAGGACGAGCCGCTTCAGGATCAGGAAGAGAAAAGCCGGCCGCGCGAGGGACCAGAAGAGGACGCGCGCGCCCGTGCGGAAGGCATTGATCCGCGAATAACGGAGGTCGGTCGTCTCGCGAATGATCGCCGCGAAGAGGGCCGCGTCCGTATTCAGGTCGAGGAAGCGGTCCTTCGCGAGAAGGACGTAGGACACCGAGTTGCAATCCGGATGGCCGACGCGGATGTTGTCCCAGGAAAGCCCCGTCCCGCACGCCTCCTCGATGCGTCGGCGCACGTTCGGGAGCGTGATGGCGCTCGTCCTCTCGGTGAGGACGCCGCGTCCGGTCGCGGCCTGGATCTGGAACGAGGCGAGGCCCACGACGTCGGCGTTCTTCGAGAAGAACCTCAGGAGGGCCGGAATCTCCGCGAGGTTGCCGTCGAAGACCGTCGTGTTGAAGATGACGTGAAGACCGAGGCCGCGCACCCTCTCGACGTACTCCTGCCGGATCGCGTTCAGGCTTTCTTCCGAAGCGTAGCCCTTGCGCTCCTGGGTGAGATCGACGTGGATGGCGACGTCCGTGAGTCCGGCTTCCTTCAGCTCCCGGGCGAGGTCTCGCGTGAGCTTGATGCCGTTCGTCATGAGCGAAGGCTCGAGACCGAGGTGAGCGGCTTCCCTCACGATCGCGACGAGCTCCTCGCGCTTGCGCAGCGTTGGGTCGCCGCCCGTGATCTGCACGCTCACGCCGTCTCCGTACCGTTCCCGCACGCGCGCGAGGCGCTCGAGGACGAGCGCGAGAGGGATGTCCTTGACCTTTTCGGACGACTCCGAGAGATAGCAGAGCGTGCAGTCGAGGTTGCAGCGTTGGGTGATCTCGACGGCGACGCATCCGACCGAATACCTTCGTCCGATGGCCTGCGCCGGGACGCGGAGCTTCGGGTCGAGCTTCTCGAAAGCCGCCTTCAGCTTCGCGCGCCGGCCGGGGAGGTCGTCGAAGACAGGGAGTCCTTCCATGGGTTTCCATCATCTTATCCGTTTGAGACCCGGTCTCCGGATCACCGGGGCCTCCCGTCGTACCCTTGGCGGATGAAAGCGCCCTCCGACGAGCGGTTCATGCGGGACGCCCTCGCGACGGCCGGCCGGGCTCTCGCGCATGGCGACGTGCCGGTCGGCGCCGCCGTCGTGAAGGATGGGGCGGTGCTCGCGCGGGGGCGCAACGCGCGGGAGAGAGACGGCGATCCCACCGCCCACGCCGAGATCGTCGCGATCCGGCGCGCGGCGAAGAAGCTCGGCACGTGGCGGCTCGAAGGCTGCACGCTGTACGTTACGCTCGAGCCCTGCGCGATGTGCGCGGGCGCGATGGTACTTGCGCGCCTCCCGCGGCTCGTCTACGGCGCCGCGGACCCCAAGGCGGGATTCACCGGCTCTCTCGGTGACCTCGTCCGGCATCCCCGGCTCAATCATCGAGTGGAGGTCACGGGGGGAATCCTCGGGACGGAATGCGGCAGAATGCTCGTGGAGTTCTTCAGTGAAAGACGAGCCGAAAAGCCCTACGCGGCGCGCTGAGACGCCGTTCGACGCCCCGGAGGCGCCCGCCCTGCGCTGCCCTTCGTGCGGCGCCGCGGCCACGGAAGGCGATCGCGCGTGCGGGCACTGCGGCTCGCTCCTGTCGACGCGCCGGTGCGCGGTCTGCTTCGCGCTCTCGCCCCGGGATGCCGAACGCTGTGTGAGGTGCGGCGCGCTCCTCCCGGCCGAGGCTCTGAAACCGGCCGCCGGCAGCTGTCCGGACTGCCGTCAGCCGCTCGTCGCGCGGACGGCCGGAGTCGCCGGCTTCGCCGAGTGCGCCCGGTGCGGCGGCCTCTTTCTCGGGCAGGAGGTCTTCGACGCGGTTGCGAAGGACGCCGACACGCGCCAGAAGGTCCGCGCGTACGACGAGATCCCACAGAAAGGGGCGAAGCCCGAAAAAGGCTTCCATTACCGCCCGTGCCCCGTTTGCCACAAGTTCATGAACCGGTCGAATTACGGCGGAGGCTCGGGTGTCATCGTGGACGCCTGCGGGCCGCACGGCGTCTTCTTCGACAGGGGCGAGCTCACCCGCATCGTGGATTTCCTCGAGAAGGGCGGCTGGGACCGGGTGAAAAAGCGCGAGAAGCAGAGGATGGAAGAAGAGATCTCCGCCCTGGAAAGCAGAAAGATGGGCGCGCTCGATCTCGGTTCGGGTCCCGGCGGCGGACTCACGGGAATCCTCGGGTTCCTCGCCTCGATCCGGGATCAATAGAAGTCCTCCGGAACGGAACCGGCTCCTCCAAATCGGCGGCGGGGTTCGCGGCGCGGGGCTGCTGAAAACGAGCGTGAAACGGGGAGATCTTTTCCCCCTGCGCCTGCTATCCTTTTTCTCGACCAAAGAGGTGACCAGGTGAAGCATGCCGTGCTCCGCGGGATTCTCCCGCTGCTGCTCGTGACCGCCGGAACCGCCGCCGCACAGGATCCCGTCGAAGCCCGGCTGAGCCGGCCCGTTCCGGCCGACATCGGGAAACCCTCCGAGATCGCGATGCGACGCGCCGCGAGTACGACGATGGACCTGCGCCTTCTCCCGCAGACGAAGCCTCCCAAGTTCGAGAGGCCTGAGCGCGAGGAGCCGCCGATCACGCGAGTCGAGCTTCCCGGAGGCCCTTCCGTCCCGAGCGCGCCCGTGCCCCCGGTGCGGAACGCTCCCGCTCCCCCGACGATCGCGAACTTCGATGGGCTCGACTTCACCACGTGGGGCGCCGGGCACCCGCCCGACACGAACGGTGACGTCGGTCCGAACCATTACATCCAGACGATCAACACCTCGATCGGGATCTACGCCAAGACGGGCGCTTCGATCGCGGCGTTCACGTTCAACACCTTCATGAGCCAGGGCAGCTTCGGCAATTTGTGCGACACGAACAATTTCGGCGACCCGGTCGTGCTCTACGACTCCTTCGAGGATCGCTGGGTGATCACCGACTTCGCCTTCCAGCTCAACAGCGGGAACGTCGTCAACCCTCCCGGGTCCTTTCAGTGCTTCGCGGTCTCGAAGACGGGTGACCCGGTGGCCGGCGGCTGGAACTTCTACTCGATCAACACGGCCGGCGGGCTGGGCGATTACCCGAAGTTCGGGGTCTGGCCGGACGGCATCTACATGTCGGCGAACATGTTCGGATATCCGTCCGGCGCCCCCTTCCAGAACCCGCGCGTCTACGCGTTCAACAAGGCGCAGATGTATGCCGGCGCGCCGACCGTCCAGGTCGTCACGTTCAACGCGCCGTCTTCGGACTTCACGCTGCTGCCGAGCAACGCGCGCCTTCAGACCGGCACTCCGCCCCTCGGCTCGCCCAACTACTTCGTCTCCAGCTGGCAGTTCCTGAACGCGCTCACGGTTTACAAGATGCACGTCGACTGGGTCCGTCCCGCGTTGTCGACGTTCACCGGACCGGACACGCCGCTGGCGGCCACGAGCTGGCCGAACGCGGCCGTGCCGAACGCTCCTTCGCAGGGCGGCAACGCCCTGGACGTCCTCCAGATCCGGGCGATGATGCAGAACCAGTACGTGAACCTGGCGGGCGTGGAGTCGCTCTGGCTGCCCCACACCGTGAGAAGGGGGAACACGACCGGCTTCGCGGCGCCGCGCTGGTACCAGGTGGACGTCACGGGCGGCACCGTCGCCGCCAACATTCCCCAGGCCTCCACGTGGGACCCGGATGGCGCGAACGTGATCTACCGCTTCATGCCGAGCCTGGCCTTGGACCGCGCGGGAAACATGGCCCTCGGCTACAGCACCTCCAACAGCACCACGAAGCCGGCGATCAAGTATGCCGGGCGGTTCGCCGGCGATCCGGTGAACATGCTGCCTCAGACGGAACAGCTCCTCATCCAGGGCACCGGTACGCAGACCGGGAACTGCGGCGGCGTGGCTTGCCAGCGCTGGGGCGACTACAGCGCGATGTCGCTCGACCCGGACGGGTGCACCTTCTGGTACACGAACATGTACTACGCGGTCGACGGGCTGAATCACCTCACCCGGATCGGCAGCTTCACGTTCGCTCCAAGCAACTGCACCCCGGTCGGGGCGGGCGGGACGCTCTCGGGCACGGTGACCGCCGCGGTCGGTGGCGCGCCGATCGCGGGAGCCACGATCACCTTCGGAAGCCGGACGACCACGACAGACGGCTCCGGCGTCTATTCCTTCACGAGCGTCCCCGCCGGTACCTATCCGAGTGTTACGGCGGGCGCTCCGGGGTACAACCCGAGCACCGCGACGAACATCGTCATCTCCGACGGCGCAACCACGACCCAGGACTTCTCGCTCGCGACGGCCCCGCGTAGCGCGTGTCTCGCGGACACGACCCAGCTCGACTTCCAGACCGGGGTGCCGACCAACATCGACCTGACGACGAGCCCGGGCGACGTGACGCTGTCCAAACCGGATCTGATCGACCAGCAGAACACCGCGGGTACGACGACCGGGACGGGCTTTGGGACGCCCGCCTGGACGGGGCAGACCTTCATTCCGGCGTTGACCGGGCCGCTCGTCAAAGCCGAGGTTCAACTCTTCTGCAATGGTTGCGGAGCGACCCCCCCCGACCTCACGCTTTCCGTTCGCAGCACGAGCGCCGGCCTGCCGACAGGCGCCGACCTCGCCAGCACGACGATTCCCGGCTCGACGTTCGCGAGCGGGGCGAGCGTCGCCTTCACGGCGACCTTCGGCTCGCCGGCAGCGCTGACGACCGGAACGCAGTACGCGCTGATCCTGCGTCCCGTGTCGGTTCCGGCCGGGAGCGGCTATTTCTGGATTCGCTCCAGCCCCAGCACGTACGCGAACGGCTCGCGAGTTCTTTCGGGGGACAGCGGGGGGACCTGGTCGGCCGACGCCACGCGGGACTACAACTTCAAGACCTACGTGAACAACGGATACGCGAGCTCCGGGAACCTCGTCTCCTCCGTCAAGGACGTCAACCCCGGCGCAGGGCTCGTGCCGCACTGGACAACGCTCTCCTGGACCGGGTCGACCCCCGCGAACACCTCGTTGAAGTTCCAGGTGGCGGCGAGCAACAGCCCCGCCGGACCGTTCGACTTCGTCGGCCCCGACAGCACCGCGGCCACGTTCTTCACGACGAGCGGCGCCCCGCTCTCGCAGTTCAACGGCATGAGGTACCTGAAGTACGAGGCATTCCTGGACACGACGGACTCCGCGGCGACCCCGGTCCTGAACGACGTGACGGTCTGCTTCTGCGATGCGCCGGCGGCGCCGACGATCACGCCGGGAGGACCGACGACCTTCTGCTCCGGCGGCAGCGTCATGCTGACCTCGTCGAGCGCGTCCGGCAACGAGTGGTACCTGAACGGCAACCCGATCGGCGGCGCGACGGCGCAGACGTACATCGCGACGGCCTCGGGCAACTACACGGTCGTCGTCACGGCGAGCGGCTGCTCGAGCGCGCCTTCCGCCGCCACGACGGTCACCGTCAATCCGGTTCCGCCCACGCCCACGATCACGCCCGGAGGCCCGACGGTGTTCTGCACGGGCGGCAGCGTCACGCTGACCTCGTCGAGCGCGTCCGGCAACCAGTGGTTCCTGAACGGCAACCCGATCGGCGGCGCGACCAGCCAGAGCTACTTCGCCACCGCCTCGGGCAATTACACGGTCGTCGTCACGACCGGCGGCTGCGCGAGCGCGCCTTCCTCCGCGACCGCGGTCACGGTCAACCCGGCTCCTTCGACTCCGGTCGTCACGGCGCCGTCGTCGGTGTACCCGGGCTCTGTGGGCAACACCGCTTCCGTTCCCTCGAACGCGGGCTCGACGTACGCGTGGACGATCTCCAACGGAACGATCACGGGCGGCCAGGGAAGCGCGCAGATCACGTTCACCGCCGGATCCATCGGGACCTTGACGCTCTCGGTCGTCGAAACCGGCGCCAACGGCTGCGCCTCGCAGAGCGGTTCGGCGAACGTCGACGTCGTCGGCTACCAGTTCTTTGCGCTGACGCCCTGCCGCCTGCTGGACACGCGCGATCCCGACGGCCCGTACGGCGGTCCGGCGCTGCCTGCGCTGTCCTCGCGTACCTTCGTCGCGTCCGGCCAGTGCGGCATCCCCTCGGACGCGAAAGCCCTGGCGATCAACATCACCGTGACGGAGGGCGCAGCCGGCGGCGACATCGTCATCTGTCAGACGGGCATCGTTCCACCGGCGGTTCCGATCATCTCCTACGGCACCGGCCAGACGCGGGCCAACAACGGCATTCTGGCGCTCGGGGCCGGCGGCGACTTCATGGTGAAGAGCGAACAGCAGGCCGGCACGGTGCACGTGATCGTC
Source organism: Thermoanaerobaculia bacterium (assembly GCA_963719225.1). Classification (GTDB taxonomy): domain Bacteria; phylum Acidobacteriota; class Thermoanaerobaculia; order UBA5066; family UBA5066; genus Fen-183. Next base: position 335,233 of record CAVRAY010000001.1, read on the forward strand.
GACGTGGAGGGTTATTTCCGATAGCGCGACTTCGAGCCGCCTTGACGCCCGCCTCCGTTTCGGGGCAACCTGCGCGTTCCGCCGCGCGCGGACAGGTGTCCGAGTGGTTTAAGGAACACGGTTGGAAGCCGTGCGTAGCCGAAAGGTTACCGTGGGTTCGAATCCCACCCTGTCCGCCATCGTTTCGACCCGGAAGAAAAAGATCCGGCACGTCTTTCGCACTCCCCGGTGTGGTGCCGCTCCCCGGTGCCGGAAAGGGGTCTGTCTGATGAAGAACGTACTCCGCCCGACTCTCGCGTGTCTCGGGGTCTCTCTCTCTCTGCTTCTCGCCGCGCCGATCGCCGTGGCCGCGGGCGGCCCGTTGCTCGAGAAGGAGATCGAGGTCCCGCGCACGACGCGCATCCCACTCGACCTCAAGTGGGAGAAGTGCGCCCTCGTGGACGTCGAGACGCAGAACGAGCCGTCCGAAAAGACGATAAAGGCGGCAAAGGACCACGACCCGAAGGACCTCACGTTCCTCCTCGTGCGCTTCCGCTACGCGAATACCGACTGGGTCGACCATCGCGTGCGCCTTCGCGCGGTCTTGCTCGACGCGTCGGGAAACGTCGTCGCGGACGCCGGCCGGACGGGCACGATGGACAAGAACCAGACGGACGACACGCTCAGCTTCCCGATGAAGGTGAAGACCGTGGACTGGGCGAACGCTCAGAAGATGAAGGTCACCGCGAGCTTTCTGAAGTAGCAGCCCCTATAATCCGCCGTTCCGATCGGCCGCGGTGAGGTGCTGGAGTGGTTGATCAGGACGGTCTCGAAAACCGTTTTACCCGAAAGGGTAACGTGGGTTCGAATCCCACCCTCACCGCCATTTCGCCCGTTCTTCTTGCCCGGACGTGAGCAGGCGCCTCGGAACCTCTTTCGGGGGGTTGGCGTATTACGTCCACAGTGTCCGAGAGCCGGCTGCGAGGGGTCGTCGTCCTCTCACTCTTGATCTGCGCCGGCGATGCCGCCGGGAGTGAACCGACGAAGGGCCCGGAGCTCCACGCCTCCCGGGTTGCCGGGCCGATCGTGGTCGACGGAGATCTCGATGACCCCGGTTGGCAGGGCGCGACCCGCGTGGAGACCTGGTATGAGACGAATCCAGGCGACAACCTTCCCGCCAAGCTGAAGAACGTCGGGTACCTCGCCTACGACGACAAGTTCCTCTATGCGGGTTTCATGTTCGCCGACCCCGACCCATCCCGGATCCGCGCGCCCTTCGCGGACCGGGACAACGTCTCGGGCTCCTCCACCGACTACGGCGGGCTCATCCTGGACACGAGAGGCGAGGCGAAGAACGCCATTCTCTTTCTCGCGACTCCGCGCGGCATCCAGTACGACGCCGTGACGGACGACAGCAGCGGCGAGGATTCGTCACCCGACTACCACTGGGAAGCCGCGGGCAAGATCACGAAGGTGGGCTGGCAGCTCGAGATCCGCATTCCGTTCTCCTCGCTGCGGTATCCCAAGGCCGAAGTCCAGAAGTGGAACGTCCTTCTCTACCGCAATTACCCGCGGGAGTTCCGCTACCAGATGTTCTCGGCGAAGCTGCCGCGAAACGAAAACTGTTTCATCTGCCACTCGAACCCGCTCTCGGGGCTTCAGGGGCTTCCCCGCGGGGGCAATCTCGTCGTGGCGCCGTACGGCACCGCGAAGGAGGAGGGCGTGCCGCGGGAGGGCCTCGGGAGCCCGCTCGTCAACCAGCCCGTCAAGCTGGACGGCGGACTCGACGTGAAGTGGACACCGAACGCCGTCACGGCCCTCGACGGCACGATCAATCCCGACTTCTCGCAGGTGGAATCCGACGTGGCCCAGCTCTCGGTCAACCAGCGCTTCGCCCTCTTCTATTCCGAGAAGCGCCCCTTCTTCCTGGAGGGAATCGATCTCTTCGCGACCCCGATCCAGGCCGTGTACACCCGGACCATCACGGCGCCCCGCTGGGGCGCGCGCGTCACGAGCAAGCTCGGGGGCACTTCGTTCACGGCGCTCGTGACCGAGGACAAGGGGGGAGGGAGCGTCATCCTTCCGGGGCCGAACGGCTCCAGGTTCGCCGACCAGGACTTCAGGTCTTTCGCCGCTGTCGGCCGGGTCCGGCACGAGATCGGAAACTCCTTCGCCAGTCTTCTCGTCGCCGATCGCGAGGTGCAGGGCGGCGGCTACAACCGGGTCATCGGTCCGGACTTCCAGTGGCGCCCGACGCCGCAAGACACCGTCCGGGGGCAGCTCCTCCTGAGCGCCTCGGAGACGCCTAATCGCCCCGAGCTCGCGGCCGAGTGGGACGGGCGAAAGCTTTCCGGGCACGCGGCGGACCTTTCGGCGTCCCGCAGCACGGCCGTCTTCGATGTGTACGGCGAATACAAGGACTTCGGAAAGGAGTTTCGCGCGGACGACGGCTTCGTCCCCCAGGTCGGCTTCCGGGAGGGCTACCTCGAGACCGGCTACACCCTCCGCCCGAAGAACGCCCCGATCACCCGACTCAGAACCTACCTGATCGGCGATTATCAGGCCGCGACGGAAGGCCCGCTGATCTTCCGGCAGATCTCTCCCGGGTTCGGGATGGACGGCCTCTGGAGCTCGTTCACGGGCATCCGGGTCGCGTTCGACCGCGTGCGGGCCGGCGACGTCACGATTTCCCGCACGCAGCTCATCTACACGGTGCAGCTCAGCCCTTCCCGCTTTTTCTCGCGGATCGCCCTCGACGGGTTCCTGGGAGAGGAGGTCGATTTCGACGGGGCGCGGCCGGGCCACGGGGGCCGGGTCACCGCATCCGCGAACATCCGCCCGACGAACCACCTCGAGCTGCAGTTCGACGGCGACCTCCGCTGGCTGAACGTGAAGCCCTTCGAAGGAGCCGAAGCGAGACGCCTCTTCACCGCGGAGGTGGAGCGCCTGAAGGCCACGTACAACTTCACCGCCCGCTCGTATCTGCGGCTCATCGGCCAATACGTCCAGACGGAACGCGATCCGTCGCTGTACGCGATCCCGGTGAGCGAGCGCGATGGGTTCTTCAGCGGGTCGCTCCTCTTCGCGTACAAGCTGAACTGGCAGACCGTCCTTTTCGTGGGCTATGGAGACAACCGGACCCTCGTCGAGGAAAACCGTCTCGAGAAGGCCGACCGTCAGTTCTTCCTGAAGGTCTCCTACGCGTTTCAGCGCTGAGAGCCCTCAGCGCGACGCGAGCTCGGGCTCGAAGAGGCGGTCGCGGTCGGCGATCGCCGCGAAAGCCACGTCGTCCACGTACCCCGATTCCGCCATGCGTGCGAGCCGCCAGAAATCCTCCACGTGCCCGCGGATGCGCGCCTCGGCGTAGTCGCGGGAGACTTCGTTGTCGATCAGGAACGGCCAGTCGGACGACTGGAGGAGCAGGGCCTGCCGCTCGAGGGCCGCGAACAGCGGAAGTGGGATGTTCTCGCGCCGGTCCTCGAATGCCTCCAGGGCGCGCTCGGCCGCGTCCACTTCGCGCCAGTACGAGATGGTGTGGTCGTTCCACCACACCTGAAAGTCGCCGCCGCGTCCCCAGGTGCCCGGGGGCAGCCGAAGGACGACGGGAGGGGGCGCGGCCGCGAGCGCTTCGGAAGCGGTGCGCGGCACGACCCGGTCGTTTCCCGCGAGCCGGGAGAAGACCGCCTCGAGGAAGTCCACGCCTTCGAACCACCAGTGGCCGAACAGCTCGAAGTCGAACATCGCGACGACGACCGGCGCATCGCCGCCGGGAACAGCGGGTGCGCTCTCGAGCAGCTTGACGAAGTGGTCGGCGTGCGACGCCAGGGCGCCCGCGACGGCGGCGCGCTCGTAAGGAAGCTTGTCGCCGAGGTCGAGGCTCGAATCCGTGACACGCCAGTAGCGGTGGCCGCTCGGAGCGCGCTTCTTGTGGAACTCGAGATAGCGCCCGTCGCCGGGATAGCCGACCTTGCCGGACCAGACCTGCTGCGAGGAGAGCGGATCCCGTGCGAAGACGCCGACGCGCTCGCCGTGCGCGGCGCGAACCGCGTGGATGCGGTAGGGCGTTGCGCCGCTTTCCGGCAGATCGACCTGCCCGCCGTAGGCGGGGACGACCTTGCCGCCCGTGACGAGATGCGTCTCCACGAAGAAGTACTTCAGGCCGCGCACGGCGAGGAACTCCTCGAGGCCCGAGCGCTCTTCCACGTGTCCGTCCGCGGGAGACGTCCACGGGCCGCCCGGCCGGTACGCGCACTCGGGGAGCCAGATGCCGCGCGCGTCGCGCCGGAAGTGCCGCCGGTGCGCCGCGAGCCCGGCATCGAGCTGGCGGTCGATGGCGCGATCGTTCGGGAGGAGCGGCAGGAACCCGTGGGTCGCGGCCGAAGCGATCATCTCCAGCGCGCCGCGCTCGGCGAGGCGTCGGAAAGACGGCGTGAGGCCGCCCGGGCGTCCGGCGAAGTCCGTGCGCAGGCCTTCGTAGAAAGCCGACCAGAAACCGGCAACGGCCGCGGCCGAAGAGTCGCCGCCCGCCGAGAGGCGCGCCTCGTCTTCCCGGGCCGCACGCGCGCGCTGCGCGAGATAGCCCTCGAAACCGTGCGTGAAGCGCTCGTCCGCGAGCTGTTCGGAGAGCACGGGCGTCATCCCGACCGTCGCCTTCACGGGAATTCCCGCCGCGAGCAGCCGCTCGACGGCCATGAGGAATGGCTGGTACGTCTCGGCAGCGGCCTCGTAGAGCCAGTTCGCGCCGTGGGGCCACGTCCCGTGTCCGAGAACGTCCGGAATGTGGCCGTGCAGCACGAGAACGAGCGTGACGGGAGGGCGCATGGAGGGCGGCGATTCTACGCCGGGGTCTGCCGCGCTCTTCTGAGGCTCGCGGGGGACGACGCGGGGCCGGGCGGGCGGAAGCGGACCCAACCGTCTTCCGGAATCGTCTCCTGCGTGCGTCCGTCGGCGTCGAGGAGCGCGATCCGGAAGGAGAGCGCGGCGCGCGCGCCGGGAGCCGACGGAACGCGTACTTCGAGCACGCGATCCAATCCCACACGGAGGCTGCCGTCCCCGGTGACGCCGGGCGAGAGCGACAGGTCCGTCTTCAGGGGAGCGTCGCCGTCGCCGGAAGGTTGGACCTCGATGCGCAGGATCCGCCCGTAAAACGTGGATGCGTCTCTTTCGGGGTCGAGCCTGAGAAAGAGAGTGTCTCCCGACGCCGAAGCTCCAAAGAGGACCTGCTTCACGAGGCCCGCGCTGCGATGCATCGTGCCGCGGCTTCCTCCGCGGATGCAGCCCGCGCCCGCCCAGTCCGCTTCGCCGGCGAGGCCGTCGATCGCGGGCCAGAGCGCGCTTCCGGGCGGCATGACCTCGGGGCCGTGCATCGGATCGACGGGCTCGAGGAGCTCGGGCGGCACGGGACGCGCGGCCGCGCGGTAGGCGGCCGTGAGGTGCCGGCGAAAGAGCGCATCGAAAACGGCATCGTGCGCGGAAGAATGGTCGTCGCCGAGCCACCAGAACCAGTCGGACGCCTCGGCGGCGAAGAGCGCGGCCTTGGCCGCGGCCGGCGTCGAATCGCCGTTGAGGACCTCGGCGGGGGAGACCACGGGCGCGGCCGCGATCTCACCCCCGAGAGCTTCGCGCGCATCATGAAGGAGGCTCCAGGCCTTGTTCTTCGGAGGCGCTCCGATCCACGTCGCGAGGTTCCCGTCGACCCAGGAGCCCGCGACGACGCGCTCGAGGCTCGCGGGCGGGGCCGCGAGGCGTTCGAGGGCTTCCGACGGAGTCACGACCTCGAAGTCCTGCCTGGCGGCGAGAGCCGCCGCCAGGGCCCGGAGGAACGGCGCGCCGTTGTCGGGATACGACTCCCAGGCGTTCTCGCCGTCGAGGATCACGGGCACGACGAGCTCGGCCTCGGGCGCGGCCGCGCGGATCGAAAGGAGCCGCGCGACGAAGTCGGCGGCAGCGTCGGAGGGATCCCACGTGGCGTACGAGAAGCCGATCCGGTCCGAGAGGATCCGGTCGCGGAAGAAGATCGCGGGCGACGGTACGCCCGCGAGGCGCCAGGGGCGGAACACCGTGCGCGCGCGGTCGCCCTCGCCGAAGTCGCGCTTGCCCGCCGACAGCGATTGCAGGAGGACGGCCTCGTCCGACGCCGTCCAGGCGACGCCGGCCTCTCCGAGGAGCGCGAGCGTCCCTTCCGAGAGCGCCCCCTCGGGCGGCCACATGCCGCGCGGGCGGAAGCCGAAGTGCTTTTCGAACGTTCCGAGGCCGAGCGCGAGCTGCGACCGCGCGTCGTCGGCGTGCGAGAAGCGGGGAACCGGAACCGGCAGGTCGGGACGCGCGTCCTTACCCGCGCTCGAGTCCAGGAGGAGGGGCAGGATCGGATGGTGGTACGGGCTCGTCGCGGCCTCGACGAGCCCCGAGTCGAAGGCGCTCTTCCAGGCGGGAATGACGCGGGAGAGGAAGGCCGCCTGATGATCCAGGAGAGCGTTCTTCTCCGTCTCGGTGAAGCCGTGCCCGCGCTTGCGCAGGTGGACCACGAGCGCGTCCTTCTGGAGAGCCGGCCCCGACCACGCGAGATGGAAGAGCACGACGAGGTCCGTGAGGTCGGAAGGCGAGAGGTCCTCTCCTTCGTCGGCGCGCCGCTGGAGCTCCGCGAGGCGCGGGAACCGCTCGAGAATGCGCGGATGCACCGCGAAGAAATTCTGGCGCGCGAACCGGACGGCGGCCGAATCCCATTCCGCCGCGGGCACGCGCGCGACGTCGAGAAAGGCGTCCGAGCCGCCGCGCGCGAGAAGATCGATCTGGTCGAGAAGCGCGGGCACGAGGTTCGCGGTGTGATGGATGCGCGGCTCCTCCGAGAGGAGCGCGGGCAGGTCGAAGTAGTCCTTCAGGGCATGGAGGCGCACCCATGGGAGCGCGGGCGGCACGCCGTCGAACGTCGGATACCACGGCTGGTGGAAATGCCAGAGAAAGACGACGCGGAGAGGCGGGACGGTCACGCCCCCTCCTTTTATCGTCCGGAGCGGACGGACACAAGTTGCCTCTGGCTGCTAGAATCCGCATCCCCCGGGCCCCCGGATGAGTTCGGGTCCCGCGCGACGGTCCCCTCCGAACCGTGTCAGGTCCGGAAGGAAGCAGCACTCAGGAGAAAGGCCCGGGCGCCGCGGATCGCCCGGACTCATCGGGGGGCTCGGGGCCCTTTTTTTCGAGTACAGTCGCGACATGGCCGAGCAGGCTTCCTACGTACCCCTCGCGCGCAAGTGGAGGCCGCGCACGTTCGCAGACGTGGTGGGACAGGACGAGATCGTCCGCGCCTTGACGAACGCGGTTTCCGCCGACCGGCTGGCGCATGCATACCTCTTTTCCGGCCCGCGCGGCGTCGGCAAGACGACGACGGCGCGCCTCCTCGCCGCCGCGATCAACTGCAGCTCCTCCGACGGCCCGACGGCGACTCCCTGCGGCACGTGCGCCTCCTGCGTGGAAGTGCTCGAGGGACGTTCTCTCGACACCCTCGAGATCGACGGCGCCACCCACGGCAAGGTGGACCAGGCGCGCGACCTCATCGAGGTCGTGGCCTACGCGCCGTCGCGCGACCGGCGCAAGGTCTTCATCATCGACGAGGTCCACGCGATCTCCTCGGCCGCGTTCCAGGCTCTCTTGAAGACGCTCGAGGAGCCGCCGTCGCACGCGGTCTTCATCCTGGCGACGACCGAACGGCACAAGATTCCCGCGACGATCCTGTCGCGCTGCCAGCGCTTCGACTTCCGGCGCCTCACGGACGACGAGGTGTGCGGCCGCCTCGCGGACATCGCCGTGCGCGAGGGCTTCGAGGTCGTCGACGCGGGTCTGGAGGCCGAGGGGAAGAAACCGGTCGTCGAGCGCGCGGCGCTGGCCGCGCTCGCCGCCGCGGCCACGGGCAGTCTCCGCGACGGTCTCTCCCTTTTCGACCAGGCGGCGGCGCGCTCCGGCGGCGGCGTGAGGGCGGAGGACGTCTCGGCGCTCCTCGGAGCGCCGGACCGGACGGCGCTCGTCAGCCTGCTCGGTGCCGTGCTCGCCGCGGACCGGATCGGCGTCTTCAAGGGTTGCGCCGAGCTCGAGGCCGCGGGCGCCGAGCCGCGCGCCACCCTTCATGACCTCACCGCGCTCGTGCGCGGCGCCGTGCGCCTCGCCGCCGATCCGGCGGCGGCGCCGCCGACGGGGCTCTCGGAGGAAGGCGCCGAGCGCGTGCGCGAGTTCGCGCGGCTCACGCCATATTCAACGCTCCTCCGTCTCCTCTCCCTCCTTTCCGAGTCCGACGGCACTCTGCGCCGCTCGGACGTCCCCGCCCTCGCGTTCGAGGTTCTTCTCCTGAAGCTCGCCGAGCTCCCGCGACTCGTGCCGATAGAGGAAATTCTTGCTGGGAAGATCCCCGTGCCACCCGCTCTGCCTGGCGCGACGAGTGGCGCGACCGCACCGGGCGGCGGCGCCGGGGGATTCTCTTTGAAAGGTGATTTGGCCGCGGAGCGCAATGCCAGCGGCGCGCGCACGAGCGGCGCCTCCGCCCCTGAAGCGGCCCCTTCCCCCTCTTCCCCTTCTAAGAAATCTTCAGACGCTGCGGCTGCTTCGGCGCAGCACGCAGCGGGCAGCCGTGCCGGTGTGCGGTCCGAAGCAGAAGATTCTTCTTCTTCCGACGTCCCCCGGTTCGTCGGGCTGACGCCGCTGGAGATCGTTCCCGATCCGGTGGCGACGCCGGATCCCGCGGGCGCGTTTCGCGCGGCCGTCGAGAAGAAGCATTCGCAGCTCGGTGCGGTCCTCGACGACGCCTCGATCCGCTTCGAAGGCAAGGACGTCCTCATCTCGCTCGACCCCCCGAGCGTCGTGACCGAAAAGCGACTGGCCGAGCCTGCGATGGCGAAGGTGCTCGAGGAGGCCGCCATCGCGGTCCTCGGGAGGGGGGCGAAGGTGACGGTCGAAAGCGTCTCCCCCCCGCGGGCGATCTCACGGCGGCCGCGGCCGTCGCCGACCCCAAAACGCTCGAAAGGGACCACCTGAAGATGAAGGTGGCGACGGACGAGCGCGTGAAAAGGATGATGGATCTCTTCGGCGGCGAGATCGCCGACGTGAAGCGCGACGGCGGGCCCGACCGGGCGAAAGGCCGGTAGAGAGTGGCCGGCCTCCCGGCGTTCGACCGGCTCGTGGCGGCGCTCGAGAGACTCCCGGGCATCGGTCCGAAGAGCGCGCGCCGGCTCGCGTACCACCTCCTGGCCGCGCCCGAGCACGATGCGGGAACGCTGACGGCCGCGCTCGCCGAAGCGCGGTCGCGCACCCGCTCGTGCTCGGTCTGCCACGCGCTCACCGAAGCCGATCCGTGCGGGATCTGCTCGGATCCGTCGCGTGACCAGCGCCTCCTCGCCGTCGTGGAGGATGCGGCGGATGCCGACGTCCTCGAGAGGACGCACGAGTTCCGGGGCCGCTACCACGTGCTCGGAGGAGCGCTCGCGCCGCTGCGCGGAATCGGGCCGGACGACCTCAACGTCGCCGATCTCCTCGCGCGCGTCGATTCTCCGGCGGCGGGCGAGGGCCTGGAAGAGGTCGTTCTGGCGACGAATCCGAACGTCGAGGGCGAGTCCACCGCGCTGTACCTGGCCCGCCGTCTCAAGCCGCTCGGCGTGAAGGTCACCCGCCTCGCCCTGGGCCTTCCGGTGGGCGCCGCGCTGGAGTTCGCGGATGAAGTGACCCTCGGGAGGTCCCTCGCGGGCCGCCGGGAGATCTGATCGGTTAGACTTGCGTTCAAAAGCGCATGTCGGATTTCATTCTTTTTGACGAAGAGTTTCACCAGATCAAGGACGTCATCGGACGCCTCAAGGCGGACGCCCAGGCGAAAGTCGTCTTCATCGTCGACAAGAACGGTCAACAAATCGCCGCCCAGGGGGACATGGAATCGCTCGACACGACGTCCCTCGCGTCGCTCACGGCCGGCAACGTGGCCGCCACGGACGGCCTCGCGCGGCTCATCGGCGAAAAGGAGTTTCCCGTCCTCTTCCACGAGGGCGAGCGGGACAACGTCTACATCTCGATCGTCGGCCAGAGGGTCATCCTCGTCGTCATCTTCGACGAGCGCTCGTCTCTCGGCCTCGTGCGGCTGCGCGTGCGCAAGGCGAACGGCGAGCTCGAGCGGGTCTTCGACACCATCCAGAGGAAGGTCGAGAGCGAAAAAACACGCCGCCAGGAGGGCTACGACTCGCCGTTCGCCGAGATCACCGACGAAGACATCGACAGCCTCTTCCGCGAGTAGCCGCGCATGACCTTCATCAACTACGCCGCCCGGGAGATCAACTGCAAGATCGTGTACTACGGTCCCGGCCTCTGCGGGAAGACGACGAACCTGCAGTACATCTACGACCGGACGAACCCGGCCGCCAAGGGCAAGCTGATCTCGCTCGCGACCGAGACGGACCGGACGCTCTTCTTCGATTTCCTCCCGCTCGACCTCGGCACGGTGCGCGGCTTCAAGACGCGCTTCCACCTCTACACGGTGCCGGGGCAGGTCTTCTACGACGCGAGCCGCAAGCTCATCCTGAAAGGCGTGGACGGCGTCGTCTTCGTGGCCGACTCGCAGGAAGCGCGCATGGACGCGAACGTCGAATCGCTCATGAATCTCGAGAAGAACCTCGTCGACCACGGGTTCGACCTGCAGGCGATTCCGTACGTCCTGCAGCTCAACAAGCGCGACCTGCCCACGGCCGTCTCCGCCGAGGAGCTCTACCGCCAGCTCAATTTCAAGGGCGAGCCCACCTTCGAGGCCACCGCCCCGACCGGCCAGGGCGTCTTCGACACGCTCAAGGCCGTGGCGAAACAGGTCCTGATGGAGCTCAGGAAGAAGTAGCGTCAGGGGGCCAGTGGTCGAGACCAAGAGATCCGGACGCCGGAGGAAGGAAGTCATGGCGGTCACCGCGGCCGCGGGCGTGGAAAAGGTCCGCGCCGCCGGTCGGGAAGATGGCCTGGCGGGACTTGCCGGAGGATGGAGGGGTTCCGATGCCCTCGTCAAAGAGCTCACGTCTCTGAAGCGGTCGCGCCCGCGCCGCGGTCTTCGGCGGCACTGAGTCCTGGTCCCGACATCACCAGGAGCCGCGCTCGCGATCGATCCACTTCTGGATGTTCTTCCCCTTCCAGAACCCGGCCCCGAGCCCTTTGAGGTCGTCGACGGTGTACTTTGGTGCCGGACGAATCATCGCTTCGACGAGGAGCATCGTGACTTCACCGCTCAGCGAACGGTGATTCCTCTTCGCCCGTATCTTGAGTTTTCGGTAAAGGCTGTCAGGGAAGTTCTTGACGTTGAGGGTGGCCATGGGCATTCCTCCAGAACGCCTCCATTTTGCCTCCACCAGTGACGCAGCCCCCTACGTCCCCTTCTTGTACAGGTACGCCGACTCCAGGGTCCTCACGCCGTCGTTGTCGCCGACGACGTGCTTGCTGCCGCTCCAGATCGAGGCGCCGGCCGTGCGGCCTTTCGCGTCGACCGCGTAGAAGCTGACGTTGAAAATCGGGCGGCCCTTCGCGTCGCGGTGGCGGGGGACCTTGTGGGTCTTCTCGTCGATGCGTTTCAGGGCGGCGAGGCAGGCCTCCTCCGGGCCCTTTCCCTGCCGCATGAACTCGACGACGGTGTGCGAGCCGCAGGTGACGAGATTCGCCTCGCCGCGCCCGGTCGACCCGCAGCTTCCGACGCCGCCCTCCGAGTAGATGCCCGCGCCGACGACCGGTGAATCGCCGAGGCGCCCGGGGATCTTGAAGAAGAGTCCCGACGTCGTCGTGACGCCCACGAGCTCGCCCTTTGCGCTCCTCACGGACATGTGGATCGTGCCCTGCGGCCGGAAGATCTCGTTGCCGTACTTCTCTAGGAACCACTTCACGTCCGGGTCCTGGGCCTCCTTCGCGGAGAGCTCCCAGTCGTCGATGTCGGACATGCGCTCTTTCCAGTACAGCCAGATCTTCTTCGTCCTCGTCGTCAGGAGGTCCTCGACGGGGAAGCCGTGCGCGGTCGCGAACTTGCGCGCACCTTCGCCCACGAGAAACACGCGGTCGGTGCGCTCCATGACGAGGCGCGCCACCTTCGATGGGGTCTTGCAGCCTTCGAGCGCGCCGACGGCGCCCGCCTTCATCGTGCGCCCGTCCATGACGCACGCGTCGAGCTGCACGACGCCTTCCTCGTTCGGAATGCCGCCGTACCCGACGCTGACGTCGTTCGGGTCCAGCTCGTTCACGTTCACTCCGGCGATCGCGGCGTCGAGAGGGTCGTAGCCCTGGATGAGCGCCTGCCGCGCCACCTTCGTGGCCTCGACGCCGTTCGAAGACGTCACGAGGACGTAGGAGGAAGAATTTGCTTCCCCGGCAGACGGGGGGGGCCCGGCCGGGCCTGCGGCCGGAGGGGTCTGGCCCGCGAGCTTTTCTTCGAACGGGGAAGAGGGGAGAACGCTGGCAACGGAAACCGCGGCTGCCGTTCTCAGGAAACGGCGTCGAGAACTGGTCATCTCTACTCCTCCGGCAGCTCGGTCTCTTCCTCTTCCGCGCGCACGCCGCCGGGAAGCGCGTACTTCATGACGATGTCGCCGAGGTGCTGCGAAAAGGCCGAGCGGGGCAGAACCTGGTCGCAGCCGGCCTTTTCGCCCTTCTCGAGGAGGTCCTTCCTCACGTGCTCGTAGTAGCCCACGACGGCGATGCCTTTGGTCTTCGGGTTTTTCTTCAGGGCCACGATCGCGGCGAAAGGATCGTCGCGGAGCGCGAGGTCGACGATCACGAGACCCACGCGCCCGGATTCCGCCTTGGCCGCGAGCTGTGCGGATTTCTCGATGAAGATCCCGGTCGCCTGCGCGGATTTCAGCGTGTGATCGATCTTGGTTTTCCAGAACAGATCGTCCGCCAGGACGAGGACGGTGGGGTTCATGGAATGCCTCCTCGGGCGAAGCTCGAACCGGTGATCTCAGGATGGGCGTGCGATGGGTCGAGCCAGGACAGTATAGGCCCGAGGGCCGGTCTTAGGATCGACAAGGCGCCTCGGGGGATGTCAGACTCCCCGGCGGTTTTTCGAAAGACCAGGAGGACAGACGGATGAGCGCACCCGGCAACGGGCAGGACTTCAAGCCCTACATCGCGGCGGAGGCGGAGGTCCCGGAGTTCACTCTCAAGGCGATCCTCCTCGGATCCGCGTTCGGGATCATCTTCGGTGCCGCCACGGTCTATCTCGCGCTGCGCGCGGGGCTGACGGTCTCGGCCTCGGTGCCGATCGCGGTCCTCTCGATCGCGGTGTTCAAGAAGCTCGGGAAGTCCACGATCCTCGAGAACAACATCGTCCAGACGATCGGTTCGGCGGGCGAATCCGTCGCGGCGGGCGTCGTCTTCACGGTGCCGGCGCTGCTCTTCCTCTCGAACGGCGCGGATTACTTCAAGTACTTCGTCATCTTCCTCCTCGCGTCGATCGGCGGCACGCTCGGCGTCCTCTTCATGATCCCGCTCCGCCGCGCGCTCATCGTGAAAGAGCACGGAAAGCTCCCGTATCCCGAAGGCACCGCGTGCGCCGACGTCCTGATCGCGGGCGAGAAGGGCGGCGACCTCGCGAAGATGGTCTTCGCGGGCGTGGCCATTTCGATGCTCTACAAGTTCCTCTACGGCATCGTGGGCCTCTGGAACGAGACGGCCACCTGGTTCCGGACCGACAGGACCGGGCGGATTCCAGACGCGACGCTCTCGTGCGCGGTCACTCCCGAATACCTCGGCCTGGGCTACATCATCGGCCCGAAGATCTCCGGCGAGCTGGCCTCCGGCGGCGTCCTCTCGTGGCTCGCGCTGATCCCGCTCATCTCCATCTTCGTGCCCGAGACGAGGCTCGTCCAGGACCTCACGAACCTCGGCTTCTCGGAGGCCTGGCGGAACGGCCACTCGCACGCCGAGTGGATCTACCGGGCGTACGTCCGATACATCGGCGCGGGCGCCGTCGCCTGCGCGGGCGTCATGACCCTGATCAAGACGATGCCGACGATCGTCTCCGCTTTCCGGGAGTCCCTGAAATCCTTCGGGGGCGGCGCCGGCGCGGTCAAGAAAGTCCGCACCGACGACGATCTCGGGATGGGGATCGTCGTCGTCGGCTCGATCGTCCTGGCGCTCCTCATCGCGGTCCTCCCCGGTTTCCCGCACGGCCCGTTCCCGGGCTCCCTCGTGCTGTCTCTCCTCGTCGTCGTCTTCGGCTTCTTCTTCGTCACCGTGGCGAGCCGCATCGTCGGCATCATCGGTACGTCCTCGAACCCGATCTCCGGAATGACGATCGCGACGCTGATGGGGACCTGCGTGGTCTTCGTCCTGATCGGCCGGACCGGCGACGTCTATCAGTCGGTCGCGCTGTGCGTGGGCGCGCTCGTCTGTATCGCCGCCGCGAATGCCGGAGCGACGTCACAGGACCTGAAGACGGGCTACATCGTGGGCGCCACGCCGCGCAAGCAGCAGATCGGCTTCATCATCGGGGTCCTCGTCTCCACGCTCGTCATCGGCGGCACTCTCTTCCTGCTCGACCGCACGTACGCGGGCGACGAGGCGCACGGCATCGGAACCTCGAATCTCCCCGCGCCACAGGCCACGCTGATGGCCACGATCATCAAGGGTCTCCTTGCGCAGAACCTGCCGTGGGCGCCGGTTCTCGTGGGCGTCTTCCTGGCGTTCATGGCCCAGATGGCGGGCGCGCACGCATTGTCGTGGGCCGTGGGCGCTTACCTGCCTCTCGCGACGACGCTCCCCATCTTCATCGGCGGCCAGATGAAGTCGCTCGCCGACAAGATGCGGCACAAGAAGGAAGAGAGCGAGCTCTCCTCCGGGATGCTCTACGCCACGGGCCTCGTCGCGGGCGGTTCCCTCGGAGGCGTCCTCATCGCAGTCGTCGCATTCATCGGAGACACGGTCCTCCACATGGACAAGCCGACGCTCCTCGAGAAGCTCGACATCGGCGAACATTTCTATCCGGCGATCAAGAACGGCATTCCCGGCGAGATCCTGGGCGCGATCGTGTTCGCGGGCCTGTGCTTCCTGCTCGTGAAGAACGCGCGGAAGGACCTTGAGGCCTAGGGCGGCGTTTTCCATCGCCGCTGCCGTCGCTGGGGCAGGATTCTTTTATCTTTATTTCGTGGACCCGGCTACGTCACCCTTTGCGCCGCCGTGCCTCTTCACGGCGGCGTTCGGGGTCCGGTGCCCCGGCTGCGGCAGCCTGCGCGCCCTGCACGCGCTCGCGCACGGGGGCCTAAGAGCGGCTCTCGAATTCAACGCGCCTCTCGTATGTGTCCTGCCCCTCGCGGGTGCTCTCTTTCTCTTTCCCTTTCTAAGAGAATCTTCTTCTTAAGGCATGGACATACGGCCCGCCCTTTTCGTTCAAGTGTCCCTTTTCGGCGGCACGAAAACGTGCAGGACGGCTGGCATCAGCGGTTTTCGGCCGTTTTCCCGGGCCTCGCGTTTGCACTGGAGATCGTGTCCCCGAAAAGAAACCGGGGCAGAAAGAGAGGCCGAACATGAAGAACCTGATGCGCACCCTGACGCTGTCCGCCGCGGCCCTCGCGGCCCTGGTGGCGGCTCCGAAGTCCGACGCCCAGCAGGTCCGGCGCGGCGAAACGCACGAGACCTTCCGTGGAAGCCCGGGACGCGGAAACCACGGAAACCCTAGCTACGGAAACCCGAGTCGCGGAAACCGGAACTACGGAAACCGGAGCTATGGAAACCGGAGCAATGGCGGATACAACCGGGGATTCGTCCGCCCGCCGGCTTTCTACGGTCGCCGTTACGTCTCTCCGTTCCGGGTCTACGCCGGAAGCCGCTTCTATTCGTACTGCCCGGGGCCCGGCTTCATTTACATCGACGAGCTCGGCTGGGTCTTCCCGCCGTTCCCCGGCGCGAGATGGTTCCCGGGTTACGTCGACCGGTACGGCGTCCAGATCGACGGCTGCTGGCGCTGAACGCGCGCCGCGCGCGCTACTTTCGGAAAAGCGGCAGCAACGTGGGTTCGAGGCGACGGTACAGCGCGGCCGTCGCCTCGACGTCTTTCCGGCAGTAGTCGGCGATCTCCCGCACGCGCCCCTGCCGGTAGAGCTCCCCCACGGCATAGCCGTGAATCTCCTCGCTCTTCGGAGACGGGATCCCGAACGCGACGCAGGACGCGTGGAGAGAAGGCTGCTGATCTCTCGCAACCGCGCCTTGAAAGCTGAGCACTTCCATGAGGTCGACGTGCGTTTCGACAGAGTAGCGATAGCCCGAGAGATTCTTAGAAGGTGAAAGAGAGTGGACGGCGCTTCGCACGGAGAGGAAGGGCCCGTCGAAGGAACGGCCGTTGAAGGAGACGAAGCGCTTGAACTTCTCGACGTTTTCCCAGAACTCCCGCAGCATCGTCGGCTCATCGCAGGCGATGTATTCGAAGAGCTCGTCCTCGGAGAGTCCCGTCGCGCGCCCACCTAGCGCCTCGTACCAGACGATTCCGCGCCCGGTCTCCGGATTCAACATCCCGATCACGATCACCTTGCCCGTGTAAGGAGAGAGCGCCCCGCCCTCTTTCCTTCTAAGAAAATCTTCATGGTCTTCCGAATAGCGCGTGAGCTTCTCGCGCTGCAGCGCGTCCAGCTCGAGCCACGGAAACGACACCGTTTCGATGTCGAAGACGACCGTCTTCACGAGACGGGAGCTTACTTCGGTCCGCGCGCCGGCGGCGTCGGCGCCGCAGGCGGCGGGACGCCGAGGCGCTCGGCGAGCCATGCGAGCGCGGCCCTCTTGGCCTCGGGGTGCTCGCGGAGTACGGCGAGGTTGTGGGCGCCGCCCGGGAACAGAAGCATGCGCTTCGGCTCCGCGGAGGCCGCGAGGAGCTTGTGCGCCGACGCGGACCGGCCGGGGTCGGCTTCGCAGGCGAGAAGGAGCGCCGCGTGCGGCACGACATTCTTCCCGCCGGCGAGCGGCCGAACACGCGGCTCGTTCACGGAGATCGCCACGGCCGCGTCCACCAGCTTCTCCGACGAGGCCAGAAGGGCGAGATAGCCGCCGACCGAGAGGCCGAGGGCCGCCGTTCGCGGCGACTTCGTCCTCAGCCACCTGGCCGCGGCCTCGACGTCGCGCGGGAAAGCCGCCGGGTCCTTGAGGAGGGAGGGGGAGATCCGGAGCGTCGAGCCGCCTCTCTTCGTCGACTCGCCGTGGGCGCGCAGGTCGAAGGAGAGAGTCGCGAAGCCCCGTGCGCGGAGCTCCTCGGCGAAAGGTTCCCACTCGCGCCGGTCTCGCGAAAAATCGTGGATGAGGAGGACGCCCGGCGCCTGCGCGTCGCCGTTCACGGGACGCCAGGAAGCTGCGAGAGCGACCCCGTCGGCCGTCGGGATCGTCACGCGGAAGGGGTCGACGGGACGCGGCACCGGCGTGGGCTCCGGGGTCTTCCTCTTCTTCCTTTTCGCGGCTTCGGCGGTCCCGCTCGCGAGAAGCGCGACAGCAGCGGTCGCGGCGATCGCGCGCCGGAGGGCGGGCCCGAAAACGGTCACTTCGGCTTGAAGCCGCTGCCGAAGGCGAAGAGGAAGTGGTCGTGCGCGTAGTGGGTGAGCAGGAACGAGAGCACGACCGCGTAGTAGCTGGGTTCCGCCGGCAGGCGCAGCACGACGGTGAGGAGCAGGATCACGAGCGTGGCCCCGGTCGTCATCAGGAGATTCCAGCCGTAGTAGCGGAAGAACTTCCCGGGCCGCCCCATTTTCCTCACGAATTCGGCGCCGGCCGCGGCGTTGTCCTGCCGGAGGATGAGGTACGTGAGCCCGAGGTACTGGAAGGAGTGCCACGCGTTGAACCCCTGGAAGGAGATCGAGAGCTCGGGCAGGCGCGGGACGAGGAGGGCCACGCCGATCGTGAGTCCCATGAAGAAGGCGTACGGACCGGCGAGCTCGCGGCGGCGGATCTGGTTCGCGGTGAAGACGACCCATGCGGCGATGAGCGCCGCCGTGAAGAAGGCGAAGGAGTCGGCGAACCAGGCGTGCTTCAGGAAAGCGGGGAACCAGAGCGTCGTTTCACCGATGCGGAACGTGCCCGCGACGTGCCGGTACATCGCGTAGCTGTAGAGCGACGTGATGACGACCGAGAAGTCGAGGAGACGCTGCCACGGGCGCGCCGCGCCGCCCTTCTCGCGATAGAGGTACCCGATGTACGAAGCCTGGTCGCACACGTGGATCGATGCCCACGTGAAGAAGAACGTGAGGAGCCACGGGAAGGCGTAGACGGCGCCGAGGATGACGCCGATCGGGACGACCACGACGGGCGCCCACGTGAGCGCCGGGTGAAGCTGCCGGAAGCGGGGCTCGAAGACGGTCTTCAGGAACGTGGCGTACATGTGCGGGCCGCCGATGAGGAGCGTGATCAGAAGGTCCACGCCGCCGGCCGTGGTCTTGCCGAACGTATGCATCAGCGGCGGAACGGCGACGAGAGCCGCCGACAGGGTCAGAACCACGAGGTCCCAGCGCGGATTCGCGATCCACTGCGAGGACCGGGAAGGGGCCAGGACCTGCGCTTCGGCGTTCATGACGTGGTCGCGGGCCTTGGGGCTTCGGGCCCGGCGGCGCGAGTGTAGCAAAGGGAAGAAAGGCCTTCGGGCGGGCGTTAAGATCGTCGAATGAGCGCGCTCCCGATCGCACGCCCCGCGCCGGTCGACCCGGCGCTCGACCTCGAGGCCGCGATCCGCGGCCTCAAGAAGGAGCGCAACGCGGTCGTTCTGGCGCACTACTACCAGGAGTCCGAGATCCAGGATCTCGCCGACTTCGTAGGCGACTCGCTCGAGCTCGCGAGGCGCGGGACTCAGGTGAAGGAGAAGGTCATCGCGTTCGCGGGCGTCCACTTCATGGCCGAGACCTCGAAAATCCTCACGCCGGAGAAGACGGTGGTCGTGCCGGACCTCGAGGCCGGATGCTCGCTCGCGGACGGCTGCCCGGCGCCGCTCTTCGGCGAGTGGCTGAAGAGATACCCCGGACACACGGTCGTCAGCTACATCAACTGCTCGGCGGGCGTGAAGGCGCTTTCGGACGTCATCGTGACGTCGTCCTCGGCCGAAGTCATCCTGAGGCAGATTCCCGATCCGGTCGTGTTCGCGCCGGACCGGAACCTCGCCGCATGGCTCGAGAAGAAGCTGAACCGGAAGTTCGTCGTGTGGCCCGGGACGTGCATCGTGCACGAGACGTTTTCGGAGAAGAAGCTCGTCGACCTCATGACGCGAAATCCCGAAGCGGAGGTCATCGCGCATCCTGAGTGCGAAGAGCGGATCCTGCGCCACGCGACCTTCGTCGCCTCCACGTCCGGCCTCCTGAAACACGTCACGACGTCGCCCAAGAGGGCGTTCATCGTGGCGACCGAGGAAGGGATCCTCCACCAGATGCGCCGGGCGGCACCGGAAAAGACGCTGATCCCCGCGCCGCCGGACGCGGATTGCGCGTGCAACATCTGCCCGCACATGAAGCGCAACACGCTCGAGAAGCTTTATCTTTGCCTGCGCGACCTCGAGCCTGCGATCGAGGTTCCCGAAGACGTGAGGATCAGGGCGAAGCGCTCCATCGACCGAATGCTCGAGATGACGGCCGGAATGACGCTGACCCCCGTCGGCTCGCGGTCTTGAGCGCGCAACCCCGGCCGCGCCTCCCCCGGGCCGCGCTGGGCGTGGGCGCGCTCCTCCTCGCGACCGGACTCGTCGCGGCCTTGCGCGTCCTTCCGGAATGGCGGGCTGCGAATCCCCGCCCGGCGGGCCTGATCGAGAAGGCGCGGGGGATCGCCGCTTCCGCGGGCGCCACGCTGTCGCGCGCCTCCGTCGTCCTCGAAGGTCGGCCGGATGCGTCGCGGATGTTCGAACGCGCCTATCGGCGGCTCCGTCGCCGGGCCTCGACGTATCTCGAGGCGACGGGCGGCGCGATGGCCTGGACGGTGTCGGGCAACATCGAGGTCCCGGCGACCGGCACAGGTCCGGCGGAATTCGCCTTTTTCCCCGATGGCTCCCTGCAGGCCTTGCATTGGCGTCCCGCCGGCTCGCTGTTCGGTGCCACCGACACGAAGCTCCAGCCCCTTCGCCGGGCGTTCTTCGATCGCATCGAGGTTCCGCTGGCGGCCGGCCAGAAAAGGTCGGGATCGGAATACGAGTTCTCGGGAGGGAACGGCCTGGTCCGGGTCCACCCGCTCGAGACCGCGGAAGGCAGGCCTGCGGAGTGCATCGTCCTCCAGGAACGCGGAAACGTGCTCTTCTCCGCCTCGCGTCAGCTCTCCGACCCCGACGCGCCCAAGCAGTTCGACGCCGAAGGGATCACCCGGCAGATCTACAGGTTCGTCCCGAGGCTTCTGCTTTTTCTTTCCGTCATCGCTCTTTTTGGAGTCCTCCTCTACAAGCGCCGCCTCGGTTTCAGGATCGGAATCTCCCTCGTCGTTTTCGCGGCGGTCTACGAGATCGCGGCGGGCCTCGGAGACGACGCGAACCTCGGCAGCCTCGCCGGTTTCGTGATCGCGGTCCGCATCTTCCTGCTCCTCTATTTCCTGGGTCTGTGGGCCGTGGCCGAATCGCTTCTCCGCGACACAGTCCCGGGCTTCACGACGAGCCTCGACGCGTTCGCGGCGAGACGGCTCGGTCCGCGCGGCGGGCGGGCCATCCTCGCCGGCCTCGGCGGAGGTGCCGCGCTCGTGGGGGTCTCCCTGCTCGCCTTCTCCGCGGCCGCCGTTGCTTCGCCTTCGGGCGTGTGGCCGTCGGCACCGTCGTTCCCGTATCCGCTCTTCCAGCCGCAAAACGGGCCCTTCTTCGAAGGAGGATTCGACACGGCGCTCTTCGCGCTCTTCGTCGCGCTCTTCCGTTTCGTCGTGCCGCGCCGGCTCGCGAGCGTCGCGGCGGCCGTCTCCTTCGCGCTCTATACCTCGGTATCAATGCCCCTTCATCCATGGGGAGCGGGCCTCGCCCTGGCGCTTGCGTCCGCGGCGGTGCTGCTGTGGGCGTTCGACCGGTACGGGCTCGCGGCACTCCTCGTCGCAGCGGTTTCCTCGGCGCTCCTGCGCGACGCTCTCGTTGCGAGCATGCATCTCGAAGGCAACCTCCTCCCCGCGCTCCTGACGGTGGGGCCCCTTCTCGCCGTCGCCGCGGCCGGCGCGGTCGGGCTCGCGCGGCCCGAACGCGACGAGGAAGGCCGCCTCGACGCGCCCGGCTACGTGAGGCGCCTCGAGTCGGAAAGGCGCGTGAAATACGAGATGGACCTCCTTTCGCGCATGCAGCTCTCCCTTCTCCCGGAGAGGCCGCCCTCCGTGGAGGGACTCGAGCTATCGGTGAAGACGATCCTCGCGACCGAGGCGGGCGGCGATCTTTACGACTTCGTGCGGGACGAGGCGGGCGCCCTTTGGATCGCGGCGGGCGACGTGTCGGGACACGGCTATTCCTGCGGCATCCAGCAGGCGATGGTCATGGCCGCGCTCTCGAGCCTGGTGAAGGCGGAAAGAAAGCCGTCGGAGATTCTCGTGGAAATCGACCGCGTCCTGCGCATGGGCCGCAGCGCGCGGCTCTTCACGTCGGTTGCGCTCCTGCGCCTCGACCCGGCGACCGGCTCCGGTCTGCTCGCGAATGCGGGACACCCCTTCCCGATCCTGCTGCACGAAGGCAAGACGGTCGAGGTCACGGGCTCCGGCCTGCCGCTCGGGCAGGGTCCGAAGCGAACGTACGCGGACGTCCCGGTCGAGATTCCGAAGGGCGGCGTGCTCGTCCTCGCGTCCGACGGACTCTTCGAGGGGTCCGACCGGTTCGACGTCCCTTACGGCTTCGAACGTCCCCGCACGGTCCTCGAGTCGACGAGCCTCTGGCGCCGGCCGCCCGAGTCCATCGTCGAAGCGCTCCTCGCGGACTGGCGGCTGCACGTGGGTGACGGGCCTCCCTCCGACGACACGACGATCCTCGTCGTCAAGAGGCCGCTGTTTTGAAACCCCTGCTTCCCGCCTTGCCTCTTCCTCACGGATCAGGCGCTGTGAGTTCATTCTGATATATTCTGCTTCGGAGTGAATCCGTGCCCAGAACCGTGACCATCCGGCTGCCCGACAAGTCGTACGAAATCGTGCGGGCCGCCGCTGAAGCGGACCGGCGCTCCATCGCGAACTTGATCGAAACCGCCACGCTTCGGTACCTCGAGGAAGAGTCCTTCATGGAGGCCGCCGAAGGTCGAGAGGTCCTGTCCGACCGCGGACTCCTCCGGCGGCTCAAAACCGGGCACGCCGAGGCCATGACGCGGAAGGGGCGCTTCGTGCGTGGCCTATAGGGTTTTCGAGACGCGGCAGTTTCAACGGGATCTCGAGGCGCTCGGGCCCGCCGTGCGCGACAGGCTCGAGAAGAAGTTGCGAAGCCACGTGTATCCGTTCCTCGCCGAGAGCCCCCGCTTCGGGCCCAACGTGAAGCGCCTCCTGGGATTCGACCCGCCCACGTGGCGATACCGAATCGGAGACTGGCGTTTCTTCTTCTCGATCGACGATGAGAAACAGATCGTGTCGATGTTGACGGCGGATCACCGGAGCCGGGCGTACCGATGATTGAAGTACGCCGCCCGCCGCTCGAAGGAATCGTCGTGCTCGACCTCTCCCGCGTCCTGGCCGGGCCGGTCGCGACGATGGTGCTCGCGGATCTTGGCGCCCGCGTCGTGAAGGTCGAGGATCCGCGCGGCGGCGACTTCTCACGCGGCTGGAAGCCGCCGATTCTCGACGGCGAGTCGGCGTACTTCCTGTCCGTGAACCGGCGAAAGGAATCGGCGGCGGTGGATCTCGGGACGGCGGTGGGCGCCGAGTTCGTGCGGCGCTGGGCCGCGAAGGCGGACGTCCTCGTCGAGAACTTCCTTCCGGGCGCGCTCGAGAGGCGCGGTCTCGGGGTCGAGTCGCTTCGCGTGCTGAATCCACGCCTCGTCGCCTGCTCGATCTCCGGCGCCGGAGACGTGGGGCCCGAAGCCGGCGAGCCGGGCTTCGACCTCCTCGCGCAGGGGGCCACGGGGCTCATGTGGATCACGGGCCCTACGGATGGAGGCCCTTACAAAGTGGGCGTCGCGGTCGTCGATGTTCTCGCCGGGTGGTCCGCGGTGACGGCGATCCTCGGCGCGCTGCAGGCCCGTGAACGAGACGGAATCGGGGCTCACGTGAGGACGAACCTCGTCTCGACGGGGCTCGCCGCGCTCGTTAACGTCGCGGGCTCGGCGCTCGCGACGAACCGGGAGGCGACACGCCACGGCAACTCCCACGCGACGATCGAGCCTTATCGCGCCTTCGAGGCTTCGGACGGCGGGTTCCTTCTCGCGATCGGAACGGACCGGCAATTCGGGATTCTCTGTGAAGGGGTCATCGGGCGGCCGGACCTGGCCACGAATCCGCGGTTCGCCACGAACGTGGGACGCGTCTCGAACCGCGCGGCGCTCGTTCCGATCCTCGAAGAAATCTTCGCAAGGGAGTCCCGAGCCACGTGGCTCGCACGCCTCCGCGAGGCCGCCCTTCCCGCCGGGCCCATCGCGGGCCCCCTCGAGGGGATTCGCTCGCCCCAGGCGACCGCGCTGGGATCGGTACTCGAGACGACCCGGGACGGGCGGACCGTCCCGACGATCCGGCCGCCTTTCTTCCTCGACGGCTTCGCCGAGCCCGCCCCCGTCGCCCCCCCGCGCCTCGGCGAGGACACCGAGCGCCTCTTCGCCGAAGTCGGACTCGACTGCGCCGAACCATAAGGAGACCGATCATGCCGGACCTGATTGAGCTGCTCACGTTCGAATCGCACAAGCTGGTGATGGCCGCCCCGCACCTCCTCAAGCACCGACTCAAGGAAAAGATCAAGAAGCTCGTGCGGGAGCCGTTCTTCAACGAAGCCGCCATGATCAAGGCGATGAAAGAGGTACAGCGGGAGCTGGACCTCCATTTGAGGTCACATCCCGATCGGGAGAGAGCGATGGTCGGAGCGATGATCGTGTACTGCGTGCTGCTCCGGGAAGAAGTGCGTCAGATGGTACATCTCGACCACCAGCACCCGGACATGCACTTGCTGCGGGGCCACGTTAACAACGTATTTCGCCTGCAGGCGATGATTCAGCCCTTGCTGAAGGAGGCTAACGCTCACCAGATCGAAGAACTGGAAGAAGCACTCCGACGAATTCACTAGTCCAGGGTTGGCCGTCATTAGCGTACTTTTCGGTGCAGAATGGGTGCACAGGAGGCCTCCAATGCCCGGTCGCGCCGCTCGTCCGCTCTGTGCGCTCGCCTTCGCATTCGCATCCCTGCCTGCGCTCGCGGCGTCCCGAGTCGTCGTCGTGCCGATCGTCCTTTCCTCGGCGGGCGCGCAAACCTCTTTCTTCACGACGGAGCTCGCGTTCACAAACCGCGGCACGACGGACGCGACCATGACGCTCGCCTACACGAACGCGTTCGGAGGCGCGAACGGGTCGAGGCAGCAGACGCTCGGCGCGGGAGCCCAGATGATCGTGCCGGACGCGATCGTCTATTTGCAGAACCTCGGGATCCCCGTCGGGTCCTCCGGGAATCGCGGCGGGACGCTGCGCGTGACTTTCGACGGGCTCTCCACGGATGACGCCGGCGCGGTGACGGCGCGGACGACGACCGCGGTGACGGGCGGGCGGGCCGGGCTCGCGTACGCCGGCCTCGACCCGTCCCGCCTCCTCTCGGCGCCCGTCGTCCTGAGCGGCCTGCGTCAGAACCTGAACGACCGGTCGAACGTTGCCGTGATTCACGGGGGAGCTCCCTCCGACGGCGACATCACGTTGCGGCTGACCGTCGTCTCGGGCGACCCGGCGAATCCGCTCACGCGCGTGCTGCCCGACATCCCGCTTTCGCCAGGAGGTTTCGCGCAGATTTCCGGAATCCTGACCTCGAACGGCCTGAATCTGACGAACGCGTGGGTCAAGGTCGAGCGCGTCTCGGGCACGGCCCTCTTCTACGCGTACGGCGTCGTGAACGACCAGGCGAACTCCGACGGGTCCTTCGTTCCGCCCGCGCCATTCGCGCCGCCGGACGCGATCGCGCGGCTGACCCTGCCGGTCATCGTCGAGACGAGCGTCTTCAACAGCGAGCTCGTCCTCACGAACTTCGGGAGTACGGCGCGCCATCTCGTCCTCACCTACCGCACGTCGGCTGTTCCGGGAGGCGCCGTGACCCTCGGCCTCGACCTCGCGCCGAACGAGCAACAGATCCTCTCCAACTTCGTCCAGCTTCTCAGGGACCGCGGCGTGCTCACGGTGCCGCAGGGGCCGACGTTCACGGGCGCGCTCTTCGTGAGCGAAAACACGGGCGACCTGCGCGGTCTCGGCGTGGGCGCGCGCACCGCGACGCCGGGAGGGGGCGGGCGCTACGGCCTCTTCTACACGGCGGTCCCGGGTCCGACGGATGCGGTTTACACGGCATGGCATTACGGCCTCAGGCAGGACGCCGAAAACAGGACGAACCTCGCGTTCGTGAACACGGGCGCCGTGGATGCCTCGGACTGCGTCCTCCGTCTCGACCTCTACGACGGCGACACGGGACACCTCGCGGGAACGGCCGACAACGTGACGATCCCCTCGGGAGGATTCCTTCAGCTCAACCAGGTTCTCTCGACGTACGCGCCCGGCGTCTCGAACGGGTACGGTCTCGTGACGAAGAAGACGGGGCTGAATCCGTACATCTCGTACACCGTCGTCAACGACGGCGGCGCGCCGGGGCAGCGCAGCGGAGACGGCGCCTACGCGCAGAGCGAGGCCTGCTCGCCGAAGGTCACGGTCGACATCACGTCTTACTACTCACTCCGCCAGTCGTCGCCGAACTTCACCGGCACGTGCTTCACGCCGAACAGCAACGTCTCGATCTCCAATTTCACGAATTTCTTCGAGCCCTGCCGGGGCCTCATCGTCGTCCCGGGCACGACGCATCCCGTCGATGCGAACGGGAGCTTCCAGTTCCAGCTCCCCCCGACCGCGTTCGCCTTCTGCACCGTCACCGGAGACTGGACGAACACCTTCTATGA
This sequence comes from Thermoanaerobaculia bacterium, assembly GCA_963719225.1. GTDB lineage: Bacteria > Acidobacteriota > Thermoanaerobaculia > UBA5066 > UBA5066 > Fen-183. Next base: position 361,193 of record CAVRAY010000001.1, read on the forward strand.
CGTCGGCGGCAAGTCGATTCCCATCACGTTCCACGTCATCGACGGTGGGGCGGCGAACACGCTCGTAAAGGCGGGAGACACGCGCGTTCCGCTGACAGCGCGCATCGGCAGCGAAAACGGTTCCGGCACGGCCGTCATGACCCAGCTCAAGCCCGTCGTCGACGTTCCGGGCTCCCTCGGCACGTCGCGCGGCGACGTCTTGTACACGGTCACGGGCGCGCAGCCCAACCGGACCTATACGGTAATTCTGAAGGGATTCGGGCTCTGCTCGGGCTTCGGCGCGGCGACGAGCGACTCTTCCACGCGTTCCTTCGGGACGGTCACGTCCGACGCGACGGGCAAGGTGTCGGGGTACCTCCACACGTACCTCCGCGACACCGGGGCCACGGGCTACTTCGCCCCGATCCTCTCGCTCACGACCGACGGCGGCGTTCCGCTCTCGGCGAACGTCGCGTACCAGGCGACGTTCACGATCGTGAACGCCTGGCGGGCGCCTCTCTTCTGATACGTCCCGACTAGAATCCGTCGGGAAAGGCGGTGGAGGTGCGAGTCGCGCCCGTGGGGGACATCACCTTGCTCCTCGCCGCCATCCGCGCGGGCGACGAAGACGCGTCGTCGCGGCTTTTCTCTCTCGTCTACGACGAGCTCAAGCGCATCGCGCGCCGGCAGCTCCGCGTTCGGCTCCGACCCACGCTCACGACGACCGCTCTCGTCCACGAGACGTACGTGAAGCTCTCGGCGCACGGGCGCTGGTCGGCTCGCGACCGTTCTCACTTCTTCGCGCTCGCCGCGCGCGCGATGCGTCAGGTCGTCGTGGATTACGCGCGTGAACGGACCCGCGCCAAGCGGGGCGGGCGTGCGGCGCGCATCACGCTCGACGCGGCGTACGTCGTCTCGGTCGACGGCCCGGCCGAAGAAATCCTCGCGGTGGATCAGGCGCTCGAGCGGCTGGGGGAAGCCGATCCGGACCTGGCGCGCATCGTGGAGTGGCGGTTCTTCGGCGGACTGTCCATCGAGGAGATCGCCGACTCGCTGGAAGTCTCCGACAGGACCGTGAAGCGCCACTGGCGGGCCGCCCGGGCCTTCCTCTATCGGGAGCTCGGGGCTGGAGGCGCCACGGGATGAAGGGCTCGGAACGCTTTCGCGAGGCGCGGGATCTCTTCGTCGAGCTCGTCGACCTGCCTCCCGCCGGGCAGGAGGCGCGCCTCGAAGCGCTCGCGCGCCTGGATCCCGAGCTCGCCGTCGAGGTGCGCCTTCTCTTCGAAGCCGACGCGAATGCAGAGGGATTCCTGGAAGAGCCGGCGCCGGAGCGGCTCGCCGCGCTGGCGGGCGAGGGCACCGGGAACGAGGGACTCGAAGACGAGCCTGAGACCCCCCTTGGCGAGCGCATCGGTCCCTACCGGACCTTGCGGCTCCTGGGGCGCGGTGGCATGGGCGAGGTCTTTCTGGCCGAGCGCGCGGACGGACAGTTCGAGCAGCGCGTGGCCTTGAAGCTCGTCAAGCGCGGCATGGACTCGCAGGAAATTCTCTCCCGGTTCCGGCGTGAACGTCAGATCCTGGCGCGCCTCTCGCACCCGAACATCGCACGGCTTTTCGACGGAGGGCTCGCGGACGACGGCCGGCCGTACTTCGCTCTCGAATGCATCGACGGAGAGCCGATCACCGCGTATTGCGCCCAGCGGGACCTCCCGATCGAGGAGCGCGTGCGCCTCGCGGTCGTCTGCTGCGACGCGGTCGAGGTGGCGCACCGGAGCCTCGTCGTCCACCGCGACCTCAAGCCGTCGAACGTCCTCGTGACGACGGACGGCGATGTGAAGCTTCTCGACTTCGGGATCGCGAAGCTGCTCGAAGCGGACGACTCCGACGCCACCGTCACCCGGCGCGACTTCCGCGCTCTCACGCCGGCCTACGCCGCGCCCGAGCTGATCCTGGGAGAGCCCGCCACGACGGCAGCGGACGTCTATTCGCTCGGCGTCGTTCTCTACGAGCTCCTGACGGGGACTCTGCCCTTCGAGCGAAAGGGCGCCTCGGCACATCGGCTTGCCGCTCACCTCGACGACGAGCTCCTCGAGCGCCCGAGCGTGCGCGCCCGGCGCGTGCTCGCCGATCGACGCGCCGCCGCGCGGCAGGCACGCCGCCTCGCGGGTGATCTCGACAACATCCTCCTCACCGCGCTCCGCCGCGAGCCGGAAAGGCGGTATCGATCCGCCGCCGCCCTCGGCGAGGACTTGAGAAGGCATCTGGCAGGGCTGCCGGTCCGGGCGCGGGCGGACACGTTCCCATATCGCGCCGGCAAGTTTCTCAAGCGGCATCGCGCGGGGGTCGCGGCGGCCGCGTTCGTGCTTCTCGCTCTCGTGGCGGGACTCGCAGGAACGAGCTGGCAGGCGCGCCGTGCCGAGGCGAGCGCGCGCGAGGCCTCCGCTCAGGCGCTGCGCGCGGCACGAGTCAAGGAGTTTCTCATCACGCTCTTCGAGATCGCGGACCCGGAGCAGGCGGCGGGCGACCGGATCACCGCCCGGCAGATCCTCGACCAGGGAACGCGCCGGCTGAGGACCGAGCTGGCCGCCGAGCCAGCCATTCAGGCCGACCTCCTGGAGGCCGTGGCGCGAATCGACCGTAGCCTCGGATTGCTCGAGCCGGCCGCCCTTCTGGCGGAGGAGTCCTTGCGGCTCCGGCGCGGGCGCCTCGCTGGAAGCGATCCCGCCGTGGGGAGCAGCCTGGCGACGCTGGGCGCCATTCGGATGGGCCAGGGAAAGCTCGACGAGGCCGAGCGCCATCTCAAGGAAGCGCTCACGATTCTGACGGCACGCGAGTCGTCGTCGAGCCTCACGCTCGCCCGCGCGAGAGGCGACTACGGCGAGATCCTGTTCTGGAAGGGCAAGGTGGAGGAATCGGAGAAGATCGAGCGCCAGGTCTACGAGACGTATCGTCAGGTGCTCGGAGCCGAGCACGTCCAGACGGCGATCCACCTCCGGAACCTGTGCGTCCTCCTGGAGGCCGTCGGCCGCCTGGACGAGGCCGAACAGGCGTGCCGCGACTCGCAAGGCGTCCTGGAGAGGCATCTCGGTCCCGACCATGCGAACCTCGGCCAGAGCTATCTGAACCTGGCGGTGCTTCTCGACCACCGGGGAAAATCAGGCGAGGCGGAAACCCTCTATCGGCGCGCGCTCGGCGTCCGGAAGGCCACGCTCGGACCGAACCACCCGGCGACGGGGCAGAGCCTGCAGCTCCTCGCCCTCTTCCTCTTGAAAGAAGGGCGTATCGACGAGTCGGAGACGACGTACCGCGAGGCACTGACGCTCTTCACGAGGATCGATCCGAAACACTTCGAGATCGCCAAGTGCCGGAACGGACTCGCGCTGATCGAGTCGCGCCGCGGCCACTTCACCGCGGCGGAAAGCATCCTTCGCGAAGTCGTCGCGTCGTTCCGCGAGTCGCTCGGCGAGAAGCACCCGTTCGTCTGGCAAGGGACCGGAAACATGGCCGAACAGATCGCCCTTCAGGGACGCCTCGCGGAGGCGGAACGGCTACAGCGGCAGGTTGTCGCGCACCTCGAGGAGATCACTGGAAAAGAGAGCGGCGAAACCGCGCAGGCGCTGGGGCGCCTCGGCGACACGCTGCGGCGGCGGGGGACCGCGGCCGAGGCGGTTCTCCTTTGTCGGCGGTCGCTCGAGATCCAGAAAAAGATACTCGGTCCCGATCATCTGGACGTGGCCCTGGCGAGCTCTCAGCTCGGCGCCGCACTTGCGGGTCTCCCCGAGGAAGCCGGATATCGCGAGGCCGACGAGCTTCTGGAACGCTCCGCCGCCGTCTATCGCAAGCTGAAGCCGGACCACCCTCGACTGCCGGACGTCCTTCTCACGCAAGGCCGGCTCGCGGCGGCCCGCGGCGACAATGAGCGTGCCCGCTCGCTGACCGCCGAGGCCGCCTCACTCCTCGAGAAGCTCTACGGAAAAGGCGACCGCCGGGTGCGGGAGGCGCGCGCCCTGCTAGCGTCCCATCCCGCCACCTGACCCCTCGTCTACGTTCGCTTAGTTCGCGTGCGCTCGCAACGCGACGCCGGCGGCGACCACCAGGAGCAGACCGAGGAGCCCCAGCGCCCATGGCTGCAACGTTGGAACGTCCGTCGGCGCCGCACCGACCGGAATCACCGTGACGCTCGCCGACGCGGTGTCGCCCGCCCCGCCTTCGACCGAAGTCACGGCGCCGGAGACGTTGTTCTGCGTTCCCAGCGTCGTACCGGTCGCGTTCACGCCGAAGTTGCACGAGGCGCTCGCCGCGAGCGTCGCGCCCGCCAGGCTGACGGCACCCGACCCGGCAATCGCCGTGATCGTGCCTCCACCGCAGCTCCCTGTGAGTCCGTTCGGAGTCGAGACGACGAGACCCGCCGGTAGCGTGTCGGTGAAGCCGACGCCGGTCAATGCCGTGGAAGAGTTGGGATTGTTGATCGTGAAGCTGAGCGAGGTCGACCCGTTCAGCACGACGGTCCCTCCGCCGAAAGACTTTGCGATCGTCGGCGGCGCGACAGCAGCCGCGACCGTCACGCTCGCCGAGGCCGTCCCGCCCGCACCGCCTTCGACCGAAGTCACCGCACCGGTCCCGTTGTTCTTCGTTCCCGTCGTGGTGCCGATCACGTTCACGCTGAAGGTACACGAGGCACTCGGCGCGAGCGTCGCGCCCGCCAGGCTGACGGCACCCGACCCTGCGGTCGCCGTGATCGTCCCGCCGCCGCAGCTGCCCGTGAGCCCGTTCGGGGTCGAGACGACGAGGCCCGCCGGCAACGTGTCGGTGAAACCGACGCCGGTCAACGCCGTTGAAGCATTGGGGTTGTTGAGCGTGAAGCTGAGCGAGGTCGACCCGTTGAGCGGAATGCTCCCAGCACCGAAGGTCTTCGCGATCGTCGGCGGCGCGGTGGCGGCGCCGGTCGTGATGCGCCCGATCCGGTCGAGATTCTCTTCCGTGAACCACAGGTTGCCGTCGGGGCCGGCCGTGATGCCCTCCGGCCCGGCGGGGGCGGTGAGGCCGGCGCTGAACTCGGTGACGACTCCGGCCGGGGTGATGCGCCCGATCCGGTTGCCGCCTTCTTCCGTGAACCACAGGTTGCCGTCGGGGCCGGCAGTGATGCCGCGAAGCCCGGCGCCGGCTGTGATGCCAGCGCTGAATTCGGTGACGACTCCGGCCGGGGTAATGCGCCCGATCCGGTCGCTGCTGTTTTCCGTGAACCACAGGTTGCCATCGGGGCCGGCCGTGATGCCGTAGAGCCCCGCGTCGGCGGTGATGCCGGCGCTGAACTCGGTGACGACTCCGGCCGGGGTGATCCGCCCGATCCGGCTGACGTCGGCGCTTTCCGTGAACCACAGGTTGCCGTCGGGCCCTGCCGTTATGCCGAAAGGGGTCGAGCCGGGGCTAATGCCGGCGCTGAACTCGGTGACGACTCCGGCCGGCGTGATCCGTCCGATTCCGTCGGGATTGATTGTGAACCACAGGTTTCCATCCGGTCCGGACGTGATGGAGCAATTTGGGTTGCCGGAGAGGCCGGCCGTGACCTCGGTGATGACGCCGAGGGGGGTGATCCGCCCGATCCGGTTGCCGCTCTCCGTGAACCACAGGTTCCCGTCGGGGCCGGCCGTGATGCCGCAAGGCGCCACGAAGCCGGCAGGGGTGAACTCGGTGACGACGCCGAGCGGAGTGATCCGCCCGATCAGGTTGCCGCCTTCTTCCGCGAACCACAGGTTGCCGTCGGGGCCGGCGGTGATTCCGAAAGGCGACGCGAACGGGCTGATGCCGGCGCTGAACTCGGTGATGACCTGGGCGTGAGCCGTACCGCTGAAAAGCCCGAGCAGGGCGAGAAACGCCGCCGTCGGCGCAGAGAGTCTGAGAAGACGCTGCACGATTGTCCTCCTTACCTCGGGGCTCGGCACTCCGGGCCTGAATAGGTAATCGACGAATTCGAGGAAAAGGGGACAACCCTTATCCGGAAAGCCGAGGTCAGTCCGCGAGCCTCCATGACGCGCCGCGCGGCGCTGATATCCTCCGCGCGGATGAAGGTCGCGTTCATCGGCACCCACGGCGTCGGGAAAACCACCCTCTGCTACGACCTCGCGGCAGCCCTGAAGAAGAGGGACCTGACCGTGGAGCTCGTCCGGGAGGTCGCGCGGGAGTGCCCGCTGCCCATCAACCGGGAGACGACGCTCAAGGCGCAGGCGTGGATCCTCCACACGCAGATCGCCTGGGAGCTGCAGGCCGAGGCGAAGGCGGACGTCGTGTTCTGCGACCGCGCCGTCCTCGACAACTTCTGCTACATGCGGCGGGCTTTCACGGGCGCCCCCTCCGAGGGCGTCCTCGAGGAGCTCGTGCGAAGCTGGACGAAGACGTACGACGTGCTTTTCAAGGTCCCGATCGTCGGCGATCCGCGCTTCGACGGTGTGCGGGACATGGACCTGAAGTTCCAGCGGGAGATCGACGGCTCGATCGGCCAGACTCTTGCCGTCTGGGGCGTTCCGCACATTCCACTCGATCCGGCCCGGCGCGGCGAATGGGGAGCGCTCGTCCTCGGGGTACTACTTCCGCGCCTTCGACCACAGGAGCTGCTCTTCCCCGAGCCGGGAGAGCGCCTCGCCACCACGGGAGCTGCCGATGCCTGAAACGACGTCCCTCGGCGTGAACGAACGCGCCCGCAATCTCGAAACGCTCGCGTCCACGCCCGCCGCCCTCAAGGCTGCCCTTCGCGGCGTCCCCGCAAGCTTCTTCTCTTCGCGCCGGCGCCGGGCAAGTGGTCGATCCTCGAGATCCTGTGCCACCTGCGCGACATGGAGCGCGAGGGATATCTCGAGAGATACACGCGCATCCTCGCCGAGAACGAGCCGCGCCTTCCCGACCTGAACGGCGACGCGCTCGCGATCGAGCGGGACTACCGGGCGCAGAAGGCGGGAGACGTCCTGCGCGACTGGATGCGCCTGCGCCGCGAGAGTCTCCGGCTCCTGAAGAAGTCGAAGCCCGAGCAGTGGCGGCGCGCCGGCATTCACGAGACGGCGGGCCGGCTCACGATCGACGACCTCGTCGTCCGGCACGCGGTCGGGAACGACACGGCTCACCTGGCCCAGATCGACGCGATCAAGCGCCGGGCGGCGATCCTCGGACGGCTCTCCGCCGCTCCCGCGGCGCTCGCGGAAGCCCTCAAGGGCGTGGCGGACGACGTCGTCCGGCGCCGCCCGCCGACGGGAAAGTGGTCGATGGTCGAGAACGCGGCGCACATCCGGGACATCGAGCGTGTCTACCAGGAGCGGTTCTCGAAGATGGCGTTCTCAGACCGTCCGGCGTTCTGGATGCTGGACAACGACCGCGCCGCGGCGCAGCTGAAATACGGAGAGTCCGATCCGGGGACCGTCCTGAAGGAGTTTCGGCGGCTCAGGGAGGACACGCTCCTCCTCCTGCGCGCGCTGCCCGATACGGCGTGGCGGCGCACAGGACTGCACCCGAAGCGCGGCGAGCTGACGGTCGAGCAGCTCGCGGAGGTGCTCGCGAGCCACGACGACAGCCACATTGGAAGGATCCGCGAGCAAAAAGGATAAGGTCGCCCTTGACATATCAATATTAGTTGATATATATTGCCGCCATGGCAGGACCAGCCATCCCGGCTAGGAGATTCCGAGAAAGACTTGATGTGGGACGCCTTGCGCGGCTGTTCCATGCGCTTTCGGACGAGACACGGCTGAAGATCGTCGAGCGGCTGCTTAGCGGTGAGCAGTGCGTCTGCAACCTCATGGAACCACTAGGTTTAGGGCAATCTCATCTGTCGTTTCACATGAAGACCCTGAAAGACGCCGGGCTTGTGACCGATCGCCGAGCCGGTCGTTGGATCCACTATTCACTCAAGCCGGGAACCCTCGAGGAGATTCAGGAGTTCCTCGGGACGGTCGGGAAAAGGCCGCCCAGCTGGAGGCGGCACGGTGCTGCGAGAAGGATAAGAAAGAGTCGCCGGGACAGCTTTATGGTTTCTCTATCTTCTAAGAATCAAAAAATCTTGATTGAATGGAGCCTGCCATGTCAGAAACGAACCTGAAGGACATCGTGAAGGAGAAATACGGCGAGGCCGCCAAGCGCGCGTCGACGGGCGGCAGCGCTTGCTGTGGAGGGGCTTCCGCGATCGCCGGGGCGAAGGATCCCATCACGTCGAATCTCTACGGCGCCAACGAGACGCTCGGCCTTCCCTCCGCGGCGGTCTCGGCTTCTCTCGGCTGCGGCAATCCGACGGCGCTCGCCGAGCTCCATGAAGGCGAAACGGTCCTCGACCTCGGCTCGGGCGGCGGCATCGACGTCCTGCTGTCGTCGCGGCGCGTCGGACCCGCGGGGAAGGTCTACGGCCTCGACATGACGGACGAGATGCTCGCGCTCGCGCGGGAGAACCAGGGGGGCGCGCGCGTCACGAACGTGGAGTTCCTGAAGGGCGAGCTCGAGAACATTCCCCTTCCCGACGGGAGCGTCGACGTCATCATCTCGAACTGCGTCATCAACCTCTCGGCCGACAAGGACCGCGCCCTGTCCGAGGCGTTCCGCGTCCTGAGGCCGGGCGGCCGGTTCGCGGTCTCCGACGTCGTCGTACGCGGCGCGGTCCCCGTGGAGGTGCGCCGCGAGCGTCGAGCTCTGGATCGGCTGCCTCGCCGGCGCACTCGAGGAGAAGGAGTTCGACGCCAAGCTGACGAAGGCCGGATTCGACCGGCGTCGAGATCGTCCCGACGCGCGTCTACGACGTCGACGACGCGCGCGACTTCCTCGCGGCGGCCGGAATCGATGCGGACGCGCTCGCTCCCCAGGTGGACGGGAAGTTCATGAGCGCGTTCGTGAGGGCCACGAAGCCGGCTGCCTGAGGCCGAGCCATGGGAACCTTCGAGCGCTTCCTCTCGCTCTGGGTCGCCCTCTGCATGGCGGCGGGCGTCGCGCTGGGCACGCTGTTTCCGGGCGCAGTTGCCGCGCTGCGCGGGCTGGAGCTCGGCGAGGGAAGCCACGTGAACGCGGCGATCATGGTCCTGATCTGGCTCATGGTCGCGCCGATGATGGCGAGGATCGACTTTCCGGCCATTCGCAACATCGGGCGGGAGCCGCGCGGGCTCGCCGTCACGCTCTTCGTGAACTGGCTCGTGAAGCCGTTTTCGATGGCCTTCCTCGCCTGGCTCTTCTTCCGGCACGCCTTTGCCGCGTGGATCGCCCCCGCGGTGGCGGATCAGTACATCGCCGGAACGATCATTCTCGCCGCAGCGCCCTGCACGGCGATGGTCTTCGTCTGGAGCGCGCTCACGCGCGGCGACCCGGCGTACACCCTCGTCCAGGTGGCCCTGAACGACCTCGTGATGCTCGTGCTGTTCGTCCCGATCGTGCGCTTCCTCGTGCGCGGGGCGTCTTCTCTCGAAGTCCCGATGCGCGTGCTCGTCACGTCCGTCGTCGCGTTTCTCGTCGTCCCGCTCGCCGTCGGAATCGTGTTACGTGCGTGGGCCATCGCGCGGCGCGGAAAGGTCTGGCTCGAAGGCACGCTGCTGCCCCGGCTCGCGCCGGTCACGGTCGCCGCGCTCCTCCTGACGCTCGTCGCCATCTTCGCGTTCCAGGCGGACAACGTGCTGGGGAAGCCTCTTCACGTCGTCCTCATCGCGGTTCCCATCCTGCTGCAGGTCTACTTCAACTCGGCCCTCGCCTACGGTCTCATGAAGGCGGCCGGCGTCAGGCATGCGATCGCGGCCCCGGGCGCGCTCATCGGCGCAAGCAACTTCTTCGAGCTCGCCGTGGCCACCTCGATCGCGCTTTTCGGGCCCGAGTCGGGAGCCGCTCTCGCAACCACCGTCGGTGTTCTCGTCGAGGTGCCCGTCATGCTCTCCGTCTGCGCCGCGTGCAACCGCACGCGCGCCTGGTTTCCGGCTCCCGGCATGGCCCATGCGGCCGGAGGCCCCCTGTGAAAGCCCGAGGACTCCTCTTCCTGTGCGTCGCGAACTCGGCTCGAAGCCAGATCGCCGAGGGACTCGCCCGCGCGCGCTTCGGGGACGCGGTGCGCGTCCAGAGCGCCGGCTCGGACGCCGCGGGCGTGAACCCGCTCGCGGTGAAGGTCCTGGCGGAGCTCGGCATCGACATCTCCTCACAGGCCTCCAAGACCGTCGATACGATCGATCCCGCGACCGTCGACACGGTCGTCACCCTCTGCGCCGAGGAGGTCTGCCCGGTCTTCCTCTCGAAGGCGCGGCACCTCCACTGGCCTCTTCCGGACCCGACGGCCGGAGGCGGAACGGAGGAGGAGCAGCTGGAGCGTTTCCGCCGGACGCGGGACGAGTTGAAGCTCCGAATCGACTCGTTCGCGATTCTTACTTGACGATCTGATAGACGAGCGCGCGAGGAGCCCGCCACCGGCAGCGTGACGAGCCACGCGAGGAGCATCTCGCGGACGGTCCGCCACTGGATCCGGCTCTCCTTCGACTCGGCCCCGATCCCGATGATCGCCCCCGAGGACACGTGCGTCGTCGAGACGGGAAGCGCCCAGAAGGAAGCGGCGCTCACGAGCGCGCGAGGTCGTGAGGTTCGCGAGGAGGCCGTCGTCGTGGCCGATGCGTGTGACCTTTCGCGCGAGCGTCTCCGTCACGCGGAAGCCCCCGAGGAAGCTGCCGAGGCTCATCGCCACGGCGACGAGCGCGTAGAACCCGAACGCGCGAGATGCCGAAACCGGCCGTCGCCGCGATGCCGAGAGCGAGGATCTTCGGCGTGTCGTTGAGCCCGCGGAAGAAGCTCGTCGCACCCGCCGAAGTCCAGTGCAGCGAGTCGAGGAGCGCCCACGCGCACAAGCGTCTCGGGCGGGCAGTCGGATGAGGCGACGAGGTCCAGCGTGGGGAGGGGAGACGCGAACGCCACGCCGGCCGCCGCGGGAACGGGCTCCCGCCGCTCGACGCAGACGCAGAACCGGTGCGCGCGGCGAAAGACGGGGAGAACGGCGGGCGCGAGGAGCAGCACGATCGCGGCGGAGATCACGGGCGAGAGCGCGAGCGGCAGCGCAACCTTCTTCGCGACCGCCGCCCAGGCGACGCCCGGGGCGCCCGACGCGGCGAGACCGGCGCCGCAGAGGGCGCCCGGCAAGCGCATGCGTCGTCGAGACGGGAAGCCCCGTGCGGGTCGCGAAGAGAAGCCACCCGATCGCGCCGCAGGCGACCGAAAGGAGAAGAGCGTTGCCGCTTCCGGCGGATTCACGAGGAGCCCCTTGCCGCTGAAGGTCGCGACGAGTCCCTGAGAGAAGAATGCGGCCACGAGTCCTCCCGCGAGCGTCCACGCCGTGCCCCACGCGACCGCGGTCCGGTACCTGGTCGTTCCCGAGCCGACGAGCGTTGCGATGCCCTTCGACACGTCGTTCGCGCCGTTCGCGAACGCGAGGCCGAGCGTCAGGAGAACGAGGACGACGCCCATCAACAGCAGCTCGTCCCGTCGGCGCCCGGCGCGCAGCACGCGTAACCGGCGCGCTCTTCACCCGGCTCGAGGATCGCGAAGAAGCCCTGGTACGGGGGATGCGAGAGCTTCGCGACGGTGTCGGTGCAGATTTCGTAAGGCTCGTTGCGCGGGAACTGGTGACCCTCCTCGTCGACGAAGGCCTTGCCAGGCCCGAGGTAGACGGCGCGATGGCCCTGGAAGACGCAGCCTGAGGTCTTCTCGAACTTGAAGCCCCGTACCGTGACGGAGAAGAAGGGATATCCCTCGACGTCCTTCCAGTAGCTCTTTTTCAGGATCTCGAGGCCGTAGAACCCGGCGCGTTCGAGGCCGGCGAGGAAGCCCTCCTGCGTGAGCGCGCCTACGAGGCACTCGCCCCACAGCCGCGGGTTCGTCTTGAGGTGCGGCGGCACGTCCTCTTCCGAGACGATGTCCGAGATCACGATGCGCCCGTGATCCTTCAGGACACGCCAGATCTCCTCGAAGACGCGCGGCTTGTCGGGCGAGAGGTTCACGACGCAGTTCGAGGTGACGAGGTCGACGGTTTTCGATTCCACGGGGATCTTCTCGAGGAACCCTTCGCGGAACTCGACGACGTCGTATCCGAGCGCCGCGGCCACGATCGGCTTGTTCTCGTGCGCGACCGCCAGCATCCGGTCCGTCATGTCGACGCCGATGGCCTTCCCCGTTCCTCCGACGAACTTCGCCGCGATGAAGACGTCGATGCCCGCCCCCGAGCCGAGGTCGACGACGGTCTCGCCTTCCCGGATTCCGGCGGTCGTCATGGGCGAGCCGCACCCGTAGAAGCGGTCGATCACGTCCTTGGGGATGTGGGAAACCGCCGCGTCGTCGTATTTCGTCGGGCAGCACAGCTCGGGCTGCGGCGTCTCGGCCGCGGCGCCGTAGAACTCGCGCATCTTCGCGCGCGGCTTGTCGACGTCGAACGAGAGGACGCAGTTGGAATGAAGCGTCAGCACCGCCTTCTCGGCGAGCGTTCCGTCGGCGGTTCCGCAGGCGATCGCGCCTTCTCCCATCGCATGGAGGACGAGCGGCGCGTCGTATCCGGAACGCACGTTCCGCCGTCCTCTCTTCTCGCGGCCGAGGTCGGTCATGACCCTCTTCGTGAGCGCGACGGAGATCGGGTAGTAGGGATCGTCGCCGAGGAAGTCTCCGCCGGAGAAGCACCACGCGTGCTCGAGATCCCCGCCGCCCGTGAAGAAGCGGAAGGGATCGCCGTTCATCGACGGCTTCCGGGCGAGCGTGGCGGCCCGAAGCGTCCTGACGATCGGCGACGTTTCGAGGACCTCGCGAAGATCCTGCCGCGAGACGTCGCCGCAGACGAGCGCCGGCTCGTTCGCGAGGGCCGCGGTCGGGTAGACCTTGCCGTCCGCGTACACGCAGATCGAGTCCCAGCCGGCGTTTCCGAGGTCGTACTTGACGCCCGGGACGCCGTTCACGCGGCGCTTGATCGCCTCGAGGTTGTCGAGCGTGGTTCCCTCGCGTGCCGCGGCATCCGCGACGGCGAGAACTGCCTTGAGGAGAAGGACGTTCTCCGGAAAGAAGCCGTTTCCGCTCTCGAGCGCACGGCCGCGCCGGTGGCTCCACATGAGGTGCTGGCTCTTCGCGCCGACGCGCTTGACGAGGGCGGGGATCTCGACGAGCTCGGAGAGGTTCTCCTCGGTCGTGACCGTCGTCAGGGAGACGTCGAAGCCCATGTCCGCGAGGAGCTTCGCGCCGTCGAGAGCCTTCACGAACGTGCCGCCTCCGCGGATCGGGTCGTTCGTCTCCGGGCGCGCGCCGTCGAGGGAGACCTGGAACTTCACGCGGGAACGATCGAGCGATTCGAGGCCATTCTTCACGGCGCCCACGAAGACGGTCGCGTTCGTGAGGACGATCATCTCGGCCCCGTGGGTCTCGGTGGCGCGCTTCGCGAGATCGAAGAGATCCTTCCTCAGGAACGGCTCCCCGCCCGTGACGTAGAGGCGTTCCATCCCGAGCTCGGCCGCGCGGTCGACGAGCTTCGCGAGGGCGGCGGGATCGATGCCCGGCGCGCCGCCGGGCCCCGACGAGACGAGGCAGTGCGTGCAGGTGAGGTTGCAGGCGTTGTTGATCTGCAGCCACAGCTCCCGAAGTCCCGACGGCTCGATGAGAGCGGCGCGGCCGGGGTATGGCGCCCGGGCGAACGGGGCGTCGTGCAGCATGCCCGCGCGGTCGAGGGCGCGGAGGAAGCCGTGGACGTGGACCCATGCCTTCCCCGCCTCGAGCTGGTGATCCGCGGCCCAGCGCGCGACGCAGGTTCCGAACGCGAGAGGCGCGCCGGCCTCCTCCGCGGTCCGAATCGCGCTGAGCAGCTCTCCGCCGCGCGCGTCGACGGCGATCCAGTTCGGCGCCTCGGGGTCGACGGCATAGAGGACGTCGTCCTCGGTGAACGTGTGGAACGCGGGCAAGTGGAGCGGAGTCCGCTCCGCGAGAACGGTCATCGCCAACCTCCTGGAACTTCGCGGGGGTTTCTCGTGCGGGAGAGGGGCTTCAGGCGGCGGCCGGGGCGGGAGGGGCGCGCGCGGGCGCGACCGGGCGGAACCCGTGGGTGAACGCCGGACGGACGCGCGCGGGAGGGGCGGGGACGGGACGAAGCGAAACGAGGAGCGTCGCGAGCGCGGGATCCAGGTCCGGCCCCGACGCGAGCACCGCGAGGTCGGACGGGCGATCCACGTCGAGGAGCGGGTCCAGCAGGGCCGCGCCGGGCGCGTTGCGGAGGAGAGCCCAAAAGACGCCCGCCGTCCGCCACGGCACTTCTTGGAAGAGTCCCGAAAGGTCGGTTGCCGCGCGCGACCCGATCAGCCAGACGCCGCCGTCCGGGGACGGGCCGAGCACGATCTCCCGCGTTTCGAGCGCGAGGAAGGCGGCGGCCAGCTGCGCTTCGCAAAGGCCGGGGACGTCTCCCGGCACCGCGACGATCTCCGAGTAGCCGCGCGCGCGCGCGTCCTGGAAGGCGTTCTTCAGGCGTTCGCCGAATCCGCGGCCGCGCTGCGGCAGGACGCTCGCCCGTTCGTGCGAGAGGCCTTCACCCGCGACGACCAGGTCGACTCCGAGAGTCCGCGTCACGTCGGACACGCGCCGCATCGAGAACGCGAAGAGCCGGCCGCCGCCCGGCATTCTCTTCATCGCCCCTTCGCGGAGAGGGGACCTCGAAAACAGCAGGACGCACCGGGATGGGCTCACGTGTCTGACTTCTGAATGCTAATACGACCCTCCCGCATTCCCCGGATCATGTGGACGGGATCTCCGTCGCGGGGGGGCGGGCCTCCCTCAGCCCTACGGCTCTCTGATTTTTCCGCGGATTCTGAAACCTTTTCGGACCGATTGCGTCTTCTTTCTTGAAGCGAGGCCCCCGGGGGCGGAAAAAGGTGAACGAGGGAATCATGGAAACGGCCGCAGAACTTCACGAGGCGAGAGTCCTCAGGGCGCGAATCGAGATGAAAGAGGCCGAAATGGCGGCCCTCGACGGAAGCGTTCCGCCGGACGAACGCGCGCGGCGCGCCGAGGAGATGGGGAACGAGATCTCGCACATGAAAGAGGACTACCGGCGGGTCCTCGCGCGCCAGGCCGACGAGGACTATTCCCGCCGCCGCGCCGAGTGGCGTGCCCAGCAGGGCCGTCGCGCGTCCTGCCGCCGCTCCGGCACGAGCGCCTGCGCCTGAACCAGGCTACTTCTTCGAGACCTCGAAGCTGATCTTGATCGTCCTGGCGATCTTGTAATCGTTCGTGAACATCTTCACGAACATCGAGTTCGTGTCGTCGATCTTTCCCTTGTCGAGCGTCGCCGTCCGGTCGTTCTCGCCGAACGGCTTGCCGCCCTTGCCGCCCGGGATCGTGACGACGTACTTGCACTTGTAGTCCTTGTCACGGTCCCGGTTCGAGTAGCGGAACTCCACGACCATCGTGTGCTTGTCGTTCAGGTCCTTCTGGGCCTTCTGGAAGTCGTCGGAGTCGGGCCAATGCCGGATGCGGAAGGACTCGATCGTCACGTCTCCGACCTTGATCCCGATCTTGATGTCCTTGTCGCCTTCGAAGGGAAAGGTGCGGTCGAATTTTCCCGACTGGGCGAAAGCGGAAAAGCACGCGAGCAGCGCGGCCGCGAGAGCGGCAAAGCGAAGCCGTTTCATACAGGAACCTCCATTCCCGCGAATCTTAGCTCCCGCCGCCGAGGGACTCGTAGACCGTGAGGAGGGCCTGCGTGCCGTCCTCGGCGCGGCCGCCGGCCTCGAGCGCCGCGAGGAGCTGATGAACGAGCGCGGTGCCCGGAAGAGGAATGCCCCGCGCCCGGGCGCTCCTCAGGACGATCGCGAGGTCCTTCTGCTGGTGCTTGACCGCGAAGGCCGGCTTGAAGTCACGGTCGATCATCTTCTTTCCGAGCACCTCGAGCGCCCACGAGTTCGCCGCCCCCGAGGTGAGCGCTTCGTGAAGGGACGCCAGCGGAAGGCCGGCTTTCGCGGCGAACGCGAGCGCTTCCGAGACTCCCATGAGGTTGTTCGCCACGAGAATCTGGTTCGCCGCCTTGCCGAGCTGGCCCGCTCCCGAAGGCCCGAGGGGCGTGAGCCGGCGGCCCATCGCCTGGAAGACCGGCCGCGCTCTCTCGAGCGCCGCGGCGTCTCCGCCGATGAAGAACGTGAGAGTTCCCTCGATCGCCCCCTTCTGCCCGCCCGACACGGGCGCGTCCAGGAACGCGAGGCCCTTCTCTTCGAGTCGCGCCGCGATCGCGCGCGCGGCCTCGGCGGCGATCGTCGAGCAGTCGACGACGATCGTGCCCTTCCGCGCGCCCTCGACCGTGCCGTCCGTGCCGAGATGGACGTCCTCGACCTCGGGCGCGTCCGGGACGCACGAGACCACGACGTCGGCGCCTCGGGCGGCGGCGGCCGGCGTCGCCGCCGCACGCGCGTCGCATCCCTCCGTCGAGAGAGCGCGCGCGAACGCCTCCGCCTTGCCGGGAGTCCGCGTCGCGACGGCAAGGGGGAAGCCCGCCTTCGCGATGTTCCTGGCCATGCCCTGACCCATCGTGCCGAGTCCGATGAAGGCGACGCGCGTCGAGGAAGGTTCGCTCATGGTGGAAGCGAGTTTAGTTCCTGCTACCATTCCATCGTGAAACCGGGAGTCGACGCGACTCTCGCGGCCGGGGCGGCCGCGGTCCTTGCCGCCGTGTCGCTCTCCCACCTTCCCGTCGCGCGATTCCTGCACTACCTCTCGTTCACGGGAGACGTGGACCTCGGCCGGCTCGCGTGGTTCGCGCCCGCGGCGATCCTCGGCGCTTTCCTCTTCGAGCGCGTGGTGCGGGGCACTTTCTACGGCTGGCTCCGAACGAGGCTGCCGGCCGGGATGGCCGCGCCCGTCGTCGCCGCGATCGGCGCGGTTCCCGTCGCGGGGCTGCGCCTTTGGCTCGCTCCGCGTTTTGCGGCTCCCCCCTTCCTCGCGATCACGCACGCGTATCTCGTCGCGTTCACGCTCGGCCTGGGCCTGACCTTGCTCGCGCTCGGCACGGGCGCGACGTGGCCCGGCGGCGCCGCTCTCGCGTTAATCTGGCTCGTGAAGGGGACGCTGCCCGTCGCCTTTCACGGGCGCCCGGTCCCCGTTCTCGAGCTCGTGGCCGCGGCCCTCGGCGCCGTTGCCGTGGCTCTGGTCCTGATGAAACCGCTCGCCCCTCACCGCGACGCGCTGTGGGGTGCATGAGAGAGGAGATAAGAGTGGAGGTGTCCACATGAGCGCGGTTGCGTCGCGTCTCAGGCAGCTCGACCTCTTCCTCGAGGAGCCGCCGTCCTCCGCCGAGCTTGGCGCCGAAGAGGTGGCGCTCCAGGCCCGTTACGACGCCCTGGCCGATTCCTGGAGCCTTCCGCGGGCGCACGTGATTCTCTCGACGCGGCGCGCGACCGGCGGCGTTATCACCTACGGCCCGCCGCACGTGATCCGCATCTCGAGCCACATGTCCTCGGAGGACCGCCTCCAGACGCTGCTGCACGAGACGGCGCACGCGATCTGCTTCGCGCGCTGGGGCGTCGCGGAAGGCCATTCGCCGCGCTTCTGGTCCCTCGCGAAAAAGCTCGGCGTCGTACGAAAGGTCGCGCCGGAGACCGAGCGCCTGCGCCGCGTGCGCGAGGCGAACGCGCGTTACGCGTACCGTTGCCCGGGGTGCACGGCCGAATGGACACGCCGCACTCCCTTCGGGCGTGCGCGCCTCTGCGCGTCCTGCGAGCGCGCGGGACGCCCGGCACGCCTCATTCTCGTCCGCCGCCCGAAGCCGGCGCGCCGGCGGGCGGCGCGCTCGCGCTGAGCGGGGCGTCCAGCCGGAAGACGGGCACGAGGCCGACGGTCTCGTCGAACCAGGGCGTCCGGCGGTAGAAGAAGCGGTGGCGCGCGCGCGCGTCGCCCGCGAACACCGGATCCCTGAGCTTCTCCTCCCACTCCGCCTTCAGCGCGGGGTCCTTCGCGAGCATTTCCCGGGCGAGCGCATCGAGGACGCGCGTGTCCATGTATTCCTTCTCCTCGAGGCACGAAGAGAGCTCGCCCCAGGCGAAGAGGGAGTCGGGACTCTCGGGCTCGAGAAGGGCGATCGCCACGTTCGCGAGCTCCGTGTCGAGCGGCACGTGGAGCGAGCCGGCCGGGATCACGCGCGTCTCTTTCGCGCGCGCGATCTTCGCCTCCACGCGCACGCGCCCCTGGTACGAGCTCTTCGCGAAGACGGCCGAGGAGGCGCGCGACGTCCCGACGGCAAGCGTGCGGGCCGCGGGGAGCACGTCGTACCGGATGCCGTGCGCCTTCAGTCGTTCTTCCACGTTCCCGAAGCCCGGCGGGATCAGGTACGCCGCGGGGCGCGGCACCGTCACGGTCGCCCGCGCGTGCTCGAGGCTCGGAACGTGGATCGTCTTCCTGCGTGTCGGGTCCCAGCGCACGACCGGCCGGCCCGTGACCTCCGAGACGGCCTGCCTCCACTCGTACGTCGGAAAGGCGACGGTCTCCGGCCGCGCGGGATCTCCTTCGGCCGCGACGACGATGGGTGCGCCGGGGGGAGCCGTGCGCGCGGCCGAGCGCGCCTTCTCGCGCGCTTCCAGAAGGCCTTTCGCGCTCCTGGCCGTGCGCTCGAGGAGGGCCCGGAGAAAGACGGCGTTCGACCGGACGCGGTCGCCGAACGACTTGATCGCGTGCGTCTCGACGAGGATCGAGGGTACGTTCCGGACCGGAAAGTAGCCGGTGGAATACCGCGGGGAAAAGACCGACGAGTCGAATCCCTTCATCGGATCGCCGGAGTCGCGGAAGTCGACGTACGCGTTGTTCGTGACGAAGCCTTCGCCCTCGACGTCGGACAGCGCCTTCGGGACGACGGACTTCAGCCAGCTCCGGAGCGGCTCCGGCGTGACGGGCTCGTTCGCGTACGAGACCGTGAGCGTCGCCTGGAAGTCTGCCCCGTCCGTCACGTGGTCGTCCACGAAGAGGTCCGGCTTCCAGGCGTCCGCGAGAGCGAGGAGCGCGCGCGTCTCTTTCGCGTCGGCCTTCACGAAGTCCCGGTTCAGGTCCAGGCCCCGCGCATTCGACCGGAAGCCCATCTCCTCGGGACCGTTCTGGTTCGGACGGTTGTACGGCGAGACCCGCACGTACCCGTCGACGTTGTAGACGACGACCGCCACGAGCGTGACGCCGTCGAAGAGCTCGAGCCGGTTCGTGAGCGCGATGTCGCGCAGGAGCATCAGGGTCGCGTCGGTGCCGTCCACCTCGCCGGCATGAATGGAGTTCAGGACGAGGACCACGGGCTTCGCGCTCTTGAAACGCTCGGCGGGGTCGAAGAGCTTGTCTTTCGAGGCCACGACCACCGGGATGCGCCGCCCCTGCTCGCTCGGGCCGATGAACGAAACACGGAGGTAAGGTGACAGCCGCTCGAGACGCGTCAGGAAAGCGAGCACCTCGTCGTACGTCTGGGTTTTCCGGAAGCCTGTCAGTTCCCCTTGCGTGAGGAGGTCGGGAGGCACGGGGATCTGGGGACGCTGTGCCGCGCACGTCGCGGCTGAGATGAGGAAGGCGAAGAGGACGGCCGCAGGAATGGCGAGGGGACGTGCGTGCATGGGTGGAGGTTAACGCGGGATTTCCACGTGCGGAGCGCGCAACGTCTCGCGCTTCAGCTGAGCCGCTCGAAACGTCGCGGGCTCTCCCGCGGCGGACCGTGAAAGCCGGAGATCGACGAACGGCCCTTCCGAGGGACAAAGTGTGACCCTGAGCTCCGGGCCATCGAGCGCGATCTCCATTGGTGCGGCCGGCGTTCCACAAGATCCCCTCACCTCGTCGCCGGTGCGAAGCGCACGATCGGCTGTGAGGACCAGGACGGCGGGGCTGCCCGTGGCTTTCACGAGGGCGCTCGGGATGCGGAGATGCAGGAGCGGAGAGTCCCAGGCGAGGCCCTCGGGGAGGGCGAAGTTTGCGATCAGTCCGCTTCCTTCCCGATCGAAATGGAGCCGGTACTGGTCCGGGTGCAAGCGGAAGAACGAATCCGCCTGCCCCGGATGCAGGAAGCTGCGGGGAAGGGGTTGCCCCGGCCTCGTCACCCCCTGCCCGGCCGGGTTCCGGAATTGCCCGGTCAGCGCACCTTCGAGCCGTCCAGTCGCGATGCCGGCTGCGATCTCTTCCTCCGCCACGGGAAGAAATCGAATCATAGGCAACGAGCGGAAGAGGTGAAAGACCGTGTCGTTGTATTCCGGGGCGATCCCGAGCGTGGCGCCGCCGGGATACATCTCGGGCAGGTGCCTCGTCCACCAGGACATCACGTCCTCGCGCAAACCGTCCCCGAAGTCCCTCCTGCGGTACTCGCCACGACGGATCCCGTCCGGCCCCGAAGCCGTCACCGCCACGGCGACGACGAGAGCCGCAGCGCAGAGCGCGGTCACGACGGCGAAACGTCCTCGTCCCCGGCTCAGCCGCGGGACCGTGGCGGCCGAGACGAGCGGAAGGGCGACGAGAAAGTACCGCACTTGCGCTCCCCAGGGCTGCGACATGAGTAAGAAAGCAATGGACCATCCGGCAGCCATGAAGACGAAGCAGGCCTCCGAGAGGTGGGCCGGATCCCGCTTTCTTCGGAAGTCGCGCAGTGCAAGGACGAGGACGATCGGCGAAACGAGGACCGAAAGAAAGCCGACCGGGCCGAAGCCGGAGAGGTCCTCGTTGGGAATCCATCGGCCGTGCAGGAAAGCGGGGCGCATCTCGTGGAACGAGGCGTCCCGCCCGAGGATCCCGGCGAGGGCCGAGAACACCGCGTCCTGGGTGCGAACAACTAGGCTCTGGTCCGTCCGGACGAGCCCCGGCCAATCGAGCATCTGCTCGAGGTAGCGCAGCGCGTTGGACAGCTGGTCGAGCTGCCAGGAGGCGCTCCCGGCGTAGGCGAGCTCCCATGCGCGGTGTGAACCGGCGAGCTTGCCGAATTCGGCGAGGTTGAGGGCGTAGTTGTACGCGCCGAACACGACGAAGCCGATCGCGGCCGCGGCGCCGAGGCGCGGCAGAGACTCGAGCTTCTTCCGCGAGGCGGCCAGGACGGCAAGAGCGATTGCCAGAGCCGGAACCAGGAACAGGAACGTGAGCTTCGTTCCGGCGGCCAGTCCGAACGCGAGGCCGAAGTACACGAGATCCCCGAGGTTCTCCTGTTGTGAGGAGAGTACGAGACGCATACCGAAGAAGACCGCGCAGGCGCCCGCTGCCGCGACGAGAAGGTCGGTCTGCGAGGAGCCCATCTGGAGAATCGCCAGCGGCCACGTCAGCGCGAGGACGCCCGTGAAGAGCGCGATCGCGCGGCCCGCGCCGGCGAGGCGCGCGAATGCCGCCGTCGCCGCGGCGACCGCGAGACCCGCCGTCCACTGCGGGACGTGGAGCCCGGAGAAACCGCTGGACAGGGCGAGGATCCAGGCGAAGACGAACGACGCGTTCGGCGGCATCTCGTTCATGCGGAAGTCGACCGTCGGGAAGTGCCGCGCGGAACCGAGCTGAATCCAGTAATAGGCCCGCGGGAGATGATGGGCGTTGGCGTCGCCGTTGAGCGGGGGGTAGAAGAACGAGAGAGCCAGGTTGGCCAGAACGAGAAGACCGACCGCCGTCGCGAAGAGCGCGAGGCCGGGGGACTCCCGGACGAACGCCCGTACCGCCTCGGCGGTGCCGCGCGGCCACGGAACGAGCCGTCCGTTTCCCAGGCGCACGAAAGCGATCAGCGCCGCACCGAACAGGATCACGTGCGCGGTCAGCATTCCTGCGCGCCCCAGGGCGTGGAGCTCCGATAGGATCTCGGAGATCAGGACGATCTGACCGAAGGAGAGGAGCCAGATCGACAGGAATGACGCGAAGATCCCCCTGGTCGGAAGAAAAGAGCGGAGGAGAAGGCTGGTCGCGAGAGCGAGAGCTCCCGCGACTCCCATGGCGATCGCGCCCACGGAGGGCAGCTTAGAGCAGCACCCCGCTTGACGGGACCGCGTGGAAAAGTCGTGTGAACTATTGTGAAGGGAGGAAATCGTATGAAGCGCCTGCTCGCCATCGTTCTCGTCGCCCTTACGGCAGCCTCAGCCCTCGCGGCGGGGCGGGCCTCCCTGAACGTCTACTTCCAGAGCAACCTCAAGAACACGGCCTATCAGAACAGGACTTTCGAGAAAGCCGTGAAGGCGTGGAGGGCGCCCGAGGCCTCGCAGGTCCCGGACGTCGGCAGGAAGGCCGTCGTGCAGGCCGTCATCGCGAAGGACGGGAAGCTCATCTCCGCGGTCGTCTCCATGAGCTCGGGCAAGAAAGGCTGGGATTCAGCGGCGCTCGCCACGGTCCGGTCAGCCGCGCCTTTCGATCCTCTTCCCGAGGGCTACTCGGCGTCGACGATCGAAGTTCACTTCCACGTGAGCGTCGTCCCGTAGCTCCAGCGATCAGAGCAGGATCGACCACGCGCGTCTGCCGTGAAGCACCCGATAGACCCAGACGACGCGTCCAGAGACCTTGAAGAAGTTCAGGTAGGGCTGCCGGACGAGGAACCGGAATCCCCGCCGGCGGAGATGCTCGTCCCGAGGGCGGGAACCGCGCTCCGGCCACCGGGCGAGGCCCTCGATGGCGTCGAGCAGATCGCCGACGATTCGGCCGGCCGATTCCGGAGCTTCGTGGCCGAGGTAAGAGCGAAGCTCGACGAGGTCACTCTCCGCCCGCTTGAGAACGCGGACGCGATGGGTCTTCAACCGCGAAGTCGTCGACGGAGGACCTTTGGAGAGGTACCGGTGTCCCCGGCCCGCCTGTCCTGCTCGGCCTCATCCAGGCGGGCGTAGAGCTCCGTGCGAGCCTTTTCGCGTTCCCACGCGGCGGCACTGAGAATCACGAGATCCTCGACGCCGTGTCTCGTGATGAAGACCGGCTCTCCGGTTCGGTGACAAAGCCGCGAGATCTCGTGTGACTTGTTGCGCAGGTCGGAGATCGACCGGATGGACGGCATGGAAGGATCCTATCAAAATCGTGATAGTTCCTCACACGCGTCACACTCCCGCGGGAAGCACCGACTCCGACCGCAAAGGCGCGGCGCCGCCGTCCGCGGGACGCGACAGGAGGCGGCGCCGGAACTTCAGGTGCCTTTTCCGGGTGGCCTCCACGAGCGGTCCCCAGACCGTGTGGACGAGGCCGTGCTTGATCAGGACGTGCCAGAGCGCGTTCGATCGCTTGTAGAGCCACGACATGGCGAGGTACGGGAGCACGGCCCGCGCCTCTTCGGGCCGGCGCCGCCAGATGGAAGCCGCGGAGAAGAGCCGCTCGTAGAGCCACGCGTATCCGCGCTCGAGCTCCTCGGGCGACATGTGCCGCGGCCGGAAGACGGCGTGTGCGGTGTCGTAGAGGTCCCAGTTCCGGTGCAGCAGCCGTCCGCCCGCCTCCATCGTCCGAAAGAGCGGAGTCCCGGGATACGGCGTCAGGATGTGAAACGTCGCGCACTCGAGCCGGTTCTCCTCGATCCACTCCGCGGTCCGCGCGAAGACGTCGCGCCGGTCCCCGTCGAAGCCGAGCACGAAGCTGCCGTTCACCTGGATGCCGTTCGCGTGGAGAAGGCCCACGCGCCGCGCGTAGTCGTCCGCCCGGGGAGTCTTCTTGCGCGCCTCGGCGAGGTTCGCGTCCGTGAGCGACTCGAGGCCGATGAAGACGCCGGTGCATCCGGCGAGGGCCATCTCGCGGACGAGCGAAGGGTCGTCGGTGACGTCGAGCGTCACCGCCGCGCTCCAGATGCGCCCGAGCGGACGGAGCCCCCGGCAGAGCGAGCGAAGGTAGTCCGGGCGCGAGCCCAGGTTGTTGTCGACGAAGACGGCGTACGGCTGTCCGCCCTCCTCGAACTCGCGCGCGACCTGCTCGACGTCGCGCACGTGGTACGGCATGCGCAGGCCCCGCGTCGAGAGATAGCAGAAGCCGCAGCGGTTGTGGCACCCACGCGTGGCGATGAGGCTCGTGGACGTGAGGAAGCTCCGGCGCGGCACGAGGTCGCGCCGCGGGGCCGGGTCCTCCCGGTAGGGACGCTCGTAGTCCGCGTCGTAGCGGGGCGCGAGGCGGCCCTTCTCGATGTCGTCCAGGATCCGCGGCCAGAGAGCCACGCCGTCGCCGACCGCGAGGGCGTCGGCGTGCGGCGCGGCCTCGTCGGGACAGGAAAGGACGTGAAGCCCGCCGAGGATCACGGTGGATCCGCGCGCCCGGTACCAGTCCGCGAGGGCGTAGGCGCGACACGCGAAGGTGAGATGCACGGTGATGCCGACGACCTCCGGAAGAGGATCCCAGGGCGGGCGGCCTCTCAGGAGGTTCTCGTCCCAGAGGGCGACCTCCCAGCCGGGAGGAGTCGCCGCCGCGACGCTCGTGAGGGCGAGCGTGGGCGTCAGGACGTGCTTGCCGAAGCTCGCGTGCGGGTCCTTCGGGTAGAAGGGGTTCACGAGGAGGGCGTGGCGGCGCTCGAGGCGGGACGCTGGAAGAGCCGGATCGAGGGGAGGCGCGATCGCCATTTCGCGAGGCACGCGGAGCCGGCGAGGCCGCGAGGCGAAGGGAGCGTCGGGGTCAGAGAGAGCCGGCACTCGGAGCCTCGTTCCCGGAGGCAACGGGAGGCCCAGCGGAGGAAAGCCCTCCGAACCGGCGCTCGCGTTTTCGATAGCGCCGCACGGCGTCGGCCAGATCGGGGCCGCCGAAGTCCGGCCACATGCGGACGGTGAAGAAGAGCTCCGCGTAGGCGACCTCCCAGAGGAGGAAGTCGCTGAGGCGGCGCTCGCCCGCCGTCCGGATGAGGAGATCCACGTCCGGAGCCTGGTTCGCCGGGCCGTAGGCGGCCCCGAGCCGGGCCGTGAAGCTCTCGCGCGTGAAGGGCTGGAAGGGCGGGTTCTCGCACGCGCGAAGGATGGCGTCCTGCGCGGAGTAATCGACCGCGAGGCGGAGGAGCAGGGAAGTCCCCCCGGCGGTGGCGCCTTCGGCCGCCCGGATGGCGTCGGCGAGCGCGTCCGAAATCCGGTCACGGCGGCCGATGACGGAAAGCCTCACCCCCTTTTCGACGAGAAGAGCGGCCTCCTTTTCGAGGTAACGCTGGAAGAGACCCATGAGAGTTCCGACTTCTTCCGGCGGGCGCTTCCAGTTGTCGGAGGAGAAAGCGTAGAGCGTGAGAGTGCCGATTCCGAGGGCGGGCGCGGCCTCGACCGTCCGGCGTACCGCCTCGGCCCCGGCTCGATGGCCGGCGACACGCGGCGCGCCGCGCGCAGCCGCCCAGCGTCCGTTGCCGTCCATGATGATCGCGACGTGAAGACGGACGCTCTCGTTCGCCATGCGGCGACTTTCGCCTTTTCACTTTACACTGTCAAGTACTTTATAGGCAGGGCCGGAGCGACCGCTCTTGCCCCTCAGACGACGTCGAATTCCCTGCCGACCGTGATGAATGCCTCCACCGCCTCCTCGAGGTCCGCATCCGTGTGGACCGCGGAAATCTGGCAGCGCAGCCGCGCGTGGCCTTTCGGGACGACGGGGAAGCCGAAGCCCGAAACGTAAACGCCGCGTTGAAAAAGCGCGTCCGACATCGCGAGCGCCTTCGCCGTGTCGCCGACGATCACCGGGACGATCGGGTGGATTCCGTCCGGAATCCGGAAGCCCGCGGAACGCATGCGCGATCGGAACGTGAGCGCGTTCTTCTGGACCCGATGGGCGGGCGACGGGTCCTCCATCAGCATGCGGAACGCCTCGAGGCTGGACGCCGCGACCGCGGGCGGGAGCGCGTTCGAGAAGAGCGACGTGCGCGAGCGCTGTCTCAGGAGGTCCACGACGGGCGCGGGCCCGGTCGTGAAGCCGCCCGCCGCCGAGCCCATCGCCTTGCCGAGCGTCGACGTGAAGAGCGAGACGCGATCCAGGACACCCAGCTCCTCGGCCGAGCCGCGGCCGGTCTTCCCGAGGACGCCTGTCGCGTGGGAATCGTCCACCACGAAGGTCGTGTCGTACTTCTCGCAGAGGTCCGCGAGCTCGTGGAGCGGACCGATCTCGCCTTCCATGGAAAAAACGCCGTCCGTGATGAAGAGCCGGCGGCGCGACGCCTGCGCCTCCTGGAGGGCCTTCTCGAGCGCCGGAAGGTCTCCGTGCGGCGTCAGGAAACGCTTCGCCTTGCAGAGGCGGACGCCGTCGATGATCGAAGCGTGGTTGAGGGCGTCGGAGAGGAGCGCGTCCTCCTCGCCGAGAAGCGGCGCGAAGAGGCCTTCGTTCGCGTTCCAGCAGGACATGTAGAGGATCGTGTCCTCGGTCCCGAAGAACCGCGAGATCGTCCCTTCGAGCTCCTTGTGGAGGGCCTGCGTGCCGCAGATGAAACGCACCGAGCCGACCCCGTTGCCCCACTTTTCGAGCGCCTCCTTCGCGGCCTTCACGATGCGCGGGTGGTTCGCGAACCCGAGGTAGTTGTTCGAGGTGAGCATGAGGACGTCGCGTCCGTCCACGCGCACGCGAGCGCCCGTGGGACCTTCGAGTACCCGCTCCTTCTTCCAGGTCTTCGCGTCCTTGAGCGCGGAGACCTCGGCGCGGCAGAAATCGACGAGGCTGGTGTTCATACCAGCGAGGTTATCCGAAAAACGAGGCGTTACTTCTTTCGGATCTCGGCCGCGACGAACTGCGTCGCCAGGAGGCTCCCGGCCGTGTTCGCGGAAACCACGAAGGTGCCTTTCACGTGAACGGCCGAGCCGGCGACGATGCCGGTGTCGAGCTTCGTGAGCCCGTTCACGAGGACGTCCCGCGAGGAGATCTTCCAGTGGCCCAGCGGAGATCCGTTCGCGGTCGGAACGGCGGGAATCGACTCGACGACGCCGTCGAACTCGGTCGCGCGCTCGCCTCCGGCCGGAGGCCTGACGGTGGGCGCCTTGACGATCGACACCGCGACGAGATACGAGGGGCCGTAAGTGCCCGGCGGCGGGTTGTGGACTTTCGCGACGACGTCGACGATGTCGCCGACCTTCGGGTCTCCCACGATCTTCGTGTCGGAATCCAGCTGCACCGTGCGGCCCGCGATCGTCCAGGCCGTGGGCGTGATCGTCTCGACGGCCCCATGCCAGGCAAAGAGCGGGGGCGGCGTGAACGCCCCGTAGGCTTCGACGCTCGTCGCGACGAACCCGCCGGAATTCACGACGGCGACGATCGCGAACATGCCGGCGGTGAGATCTTCGATGCCCTTGACGGCGCCGTTCGGGCCGCCGCCGGACCACTTCGTGCCCGCGCTCGTCGCGACCGTGTGGAAGAGCATCGTGAACTTCCTGCCCGCGACGTCCACCGACTGGATCGTGCCCGTCAGCTCGCCCGCGCGCGTCTGAAACACCACGACCTTCGTCGCCGGGAGGGGCAGCGGCGGGAAGACGGCCGGGATCACGTCCGGCACCGTCACCTGCGCGACCACGCGTGCCCCGACGAGAATTCCGGACCACGGGAGGGGATTCGCGAGGCGATCGTCACCGCCCGTGATCGTGGCGTTCGTCACGTCGATCTGGATTCCGCCTTCGATGAGGTCGAGGATCGGACCCGCGACTTTCGAAACCGTTCCTTCGACAGAGGATGCCCTCACGGGCATGGGGAACGAGGAGCCATCTCCCGCGGCCGCAACCGGAGCCAGGCTGAAAAGAAGGAGAGCCACGACGAGAGCGGAGGAAGTTCCGAAGAGAGGAAGTCGAGAGGTGCGCGCAAGAAGGGAACGAGTCGTCATCGTGGCTCTCCTTCCGGACGCATGGAAGTGTCCGGGTCGGAACCGTTCCCACGACCCCGGGGTCTAACGACGACGTCGAACCGCCTTTTTCTTCGCGGCCTTCTTGGCGGGTCTCTTGACGAGCTTCTTTGCGGGCTTTTTCTTCGAAACGGTCCTTTTTGCCGGGCGTCGCGCCGCCTTTTTCGACACCTTCCTCTTCGCGGGCCGTGTTTTCTTCTTCGCCGCCTTCTTCGGCGCGGGGCGCCGCGCCTTCTTCTTCGCGCCGCCGAGCGAACGCGCCTGCTCGCGTCTCCTGCGCGCGTGGAGCTTCTGCTTGACGAGATCCTCGACCTGCGACGTCGGCACCCAGTCTTCGTCGGGGTGCAGGTCCGAGGCCTGGAAGACGATGATCCGGTAGCCGTCCGGATCCAGGATCTCCGCGGAGCGACCCGTGAATTCGTCGGTCGGAGGCCGGGTGACCGTGACTCCGCGCTCCTTCAGCTTCGCGATGCTCTCGTCGAGCGACCACGTGGAAAAGACCGCGGCGACCTGGTTGCGCGAAGGCACCTCACCGGGACGCAGGGGCGTGAGCTTGAGAAGCAGAGGACCCAGCGCGAATTCGACCCAGTCATTCTCGAAACCGCCGCCTTCGGGGAGCCCGAGGGTTTCCCCGTAAAACCGGCGTGAACGCTGGAAATCGCTTGCGGAAACGTGTATCCGCCTGAGAGCGAGAAACATCTTCAAACCTCCGAATCCGTCTCCCGGAAGGACGCCGGCCCCGAAAAACCATGGAACCGTGGGCGAGACAGTCCGCGTTCCTCCCGTTCCGGGGGAGCCGGCCAGAACTGATTTCCGGACGATGGATTCTAGAAGGAAGTGGTTGAATTTTCAATCACTTTCGTGCTCATGACCGACTTCCCCGCAAGGCTCGATCCAGACCGCGCCGGAAGGGCCGAACTCGTGCTTCCAGATCGGAACCCGGGCCTTGATCGCCTCGATTCCTGCCCGGCAGGCGGCAAACGCCTCCGCCCGATGAGGGGCGGACGCCGCGACCACGACCGCGACATCCCCTACCACGAGGGCTCCAACCCTATGACGGAAAAGCACTTGAGCAGCAGGATGGGCCTTCTCGAGCTCCTGGGAGATGCGGGCCATCTCCTTCTCGGCCATGGGGCCGTAGGCCTCGTAGACGAGCCGATCCACGGAATGTCCCTCGTTTTCACTCCGCACGACCCCCACGAACAGGGCGAGACCGCCGTCTTTTCCGCGGCGAAGCCCGTTCAGAAGCGCTGAGGGATCGAGCGGGTCCGCGGAGAGGAAGCTCATGGAAACATGATAAGACCCGTGCCGGAATCGAACGATGACGACGCGCCGCCGCCGCGTGCTGGCCGTCTCCGCGCTCAAGGGCGGGGTGGGAAAAACGACGACCGCCGTGAATCTCGCCGCCGCCGTGGCGCGCGCCGGGCGCCGGACCTTGCTCGTGGACGCCGATCCCCAGGGCGGCGTCGGGCTGTCCCTCGGACTCGCACCGGACGCGCGGGGGCTCGCGGCCTGGGTGACGAAGAACGCCTCCTTCGACGACTCGGTGGTACGAGCAGCTCGCGAGAATCTCGACGTCCTTCCGGCAGGCGACCGGCTCCTCGACGTGGAGGACGTGTTCCGCGAAAAGGGGAAGGAGAAGCGCAGGACCCGCCTCGAGAGGCGGTTCGAAGGGCTCGAGAAAGAGGAGTACGACGTCGTCATCTTCGACTGTCCGCCCGCGGCCTCGCTTCTCCTCGAGAACGTGTATCACGTGGCGGACGAGCTCATCCTGCCCGCGAAGCTCGATTTCCTCTCGCTCCCCGCGCTCGAGAAGACCCGCCTCTTCGTGAAGGAGGGGAACGCGTCGCGCGAAAAGCCGCTCCGGATCACGGGCGTCCTGCCGACGTTCTACGACCTGAGGACCAGCGTCTCGACGGAGCTCCTCGACACCCTCCGCGAGCGTTTCACGAAGATCCTCTCGCCGATCCGCATCAACGTCGCGCTCGCCGAAGCGCCGTCCGTCGGAAAGACGATCTTCGAGTTCGACGGCTCGTCGCGCGGCGCGGTCGACTACGCGCTCCTCGCGGAAGACCTCAAGCTGGCCTAGGGAACGTCCACGGGCGGGATCTTCAGCCGGCGGACGATGGCCTGGAAGCGGGGCTCGGAGCGCAGCGGCACCCACGGCGAGAAAACTCGGAGAAACACGAGGCGGCCTTCTCTCTCGTCGGCGGCTTTCTCCAGCCAGTCCAGCGCTTTTTGCCTGTGGCCGAGGCCGACCTCCAGGAGCACGAAAGCGAGCGGAGAGACGAACCGCTCCTTCGACATTGCCTCGAGCTTGTGAAGAGCGTCCTCGGCCTCGGCACGCCTTTCGACGCGCGCGCAGGCGTATCCCCAGGCGGCGAGCGGATCCGGCTGGCCCTCCGCGAGCTTCATGGCGCGCGTGAACTCCGAAATGGCTTCGTCGGAGTGTCCCGCCCGGAGCTGGGAAAAGCCTAGGAAGATCCGCGTCAACGGGGACGCCGGGTCCAGGTCGACCGCTTCCTTGAGCCTCGTCACCGCTTCTGCGTCATCCCCGGCGAAGTACGACGCCATTCCCACGTCCATGTTGATGACGACGTTCAGCGGGTCGAGCCGGCGCGCGAGGCGGATCTCCCGGAGGGATTCCTCGAAGCGGCTCGACGCGCTGAGGAGGTTCGAGTACCGCTGGTGCGCTTCCGCGTCGTTCGGATTGAGGGCGATCGCGGTGAGGAATCCCTCTTCCGCGCCCTTCCAGTCCCAGTCGAACTCGTACTTCGCGTCCGCGAGCGCGGCGTGCGCACCGCTCAACGTCGGATCGAGCTCCACGGCGCGGAGAGCCGCCTCGCGCTGCTTCGGTAGGATCTCGCGGGGCGGCTGCACGCCGTAGAACGCGAGGACGTTGTACAAGTCCGCGAGGCCCGCCCACGCGAGCGCTTCTTTCGGGTCGCGCTCGAGGACTTTCTGGAAGAGGGCGAGACTCTTCTGGTAGCCCTCTTCAGTCCGCTTGTTCCACTGGTACCGAGCGCGCAGGTAGAGGTCCCAGGCCTCGGCGTCGTGCGCCGCGCGGCCGGCGAGGCGTTTCTTGTCCGCCCCGCTCAGCGGGAGGTTCAGCGATCGCGAGATCTTCTGCGCGATCTCGGCGGGCAGGGAGGACGTGCCGGCGTTCGGGCTCGTGAGCCGATCCCCCCAGATCTGCGCGCCAAGCTGCACGTCGAGGAGCTCGGCCTGTACCGAGATGGCGTTCTCACGGCGCTGCACGCGTCCGGACAGGACGGCCTGGACTCCAAGCCTATGTCCGGCCTTACGGGGATCCTTCTCGTCGAGGCTGTACACGGTCGTCCGCGCCATCACGCGCAGCCCGGGCACCCGGGACAGGGTGTTGATGAGGTCCTCCGTGATGCCCTCGGACAGATACTCGTCCTCGGTTCTTCCCGTGTCGTTGACGAACGGAAGGACGGCGAGGGATTCGACTCGTTCGGAAGGCCGAAGGAGGCGCGGCACGACGAGCGCCACGAGAGCGGCTGCCGCGACGAGGCACGCGGCGATGAGCGCGGTGCGGCGCCCGCCCTTCGCTGCCGGCGAAGGCGTCACGAGCGTCGGCGCGATGGGCTCGCTCCGCGCCACGGGGCCCGAAGCCGTGCCCGCGAGCTTCAGCGCAAACGCGAGATCCTGCGCCGTCTGAAACCTCCTCCCCGGGTCCTTTTCGAGGCAGCGCAGGACGAGCAGCCGCAGATCCTCGGGGAGGCCGGGCGCGAGATCGGCGGGATCCCGGGGATCCTTGCGCAACGTGGCGACCAGAACTTCCGGGGCGGTTTCTCCCGCGAAAGACCGCTTGCCCGTCACCATCTCGTAGAGAACACAGCCGAACGAGAAAATGTCGCTGCGCGCATCCGCGGAGTGGCGCCGGATCTGTTCCGGCGAGATGTAGCCCGCCGTACCCACGAGGGTCCCGGTCTCGGTGATCGGCGTGTCGTCTTCCGCCCGGCCCGGATCCGTGTCGCGCGCTTCGAGCGTGGCGATTCCGAAGTCGAGGATCTTCACGCGCCCGTCCGAGGTCAGAAAGATGTTGCTGGGCTTCAGATCGCGGTGGACGACGCCGTGCGCGTGCGCGGCCGCGAGACCGTCGGCGACGGCGAGGCCGATCTCGACCGCCTTCCGCCAGGGGAGGGAGCTGCGAAGCGCGCCCTGCCCCAGCCTCTCGCCCAGGGTCTGGCCCTCGAGCAGCTCCGTGACCGCGAAGGAGAGTCCGGCCTCGGAGCCCACGTCGTGGATGTCGAGGATGTTCGGATGCGAGAGGGCCGCCACGGCGCGCGCCTCGCGCTCGAACCGCGCGCGCGCTGCCGTATCGAGGGCGAGAGTCTCGGAAAGGACTTTTACGGCGACTTCGCGGCCGAGTCGCGTGTCGCGTGCGCGGTAGACCTCGCCCATCCCGCCGGCACCGATGGGTGCCAGGATTTCATAGGCTCCGAGGCGAGTTCCCTCGCGCAGGGTCAAGCTGACTCCAGGGAATTCTATTCTCGACGCTGTTCAGAACTCCTTCGTGAACGAGAAATACACGGCGTTGCGGCCCGCGGACCCCGCGTCGTTCTGCCGACTCTCGAGGCCGAAGTTGCGCGAGAAGAAGAGCTCGATCGTGGAGCTCCAGAGGAACCCGCTCGTGAGTCCGACCGTAATGCCGTTGAGAGTGTCCGTTCGGCTCACGAACCCTCCCTGCGCGTCGAGACGGAGGCGGTCCGCGAGCGCCAGCGTTCCGCGCGCCGAGAGGAAGAGGAAGAACGTCGCTTCGAAGCGGTACTCGAGGTTCAGGATGCCGTAGCCCCGCGTCGCGATCTCGTCGAAGGCGGCCGCGGGAAGAATGGGCTGCGAGAGGCTCTCGAAATCGCCGGCGTTGGATCCTCCCGACAGACGCAGCGCGGAAAAGCGATCCAGGTTCGAGCCCGCGCCGCCGTATGCCGAGACGAGAAGCCGGTGACGCTCGCTGTTCACGAACGGGACGGGAAGCGCCGCCAGCGCGTAGACGCTGACCGCCGACCAGCTCCGCGTCCCATCGGCCGGGTGCTGCCCTGTCGGACCTCCGCCCCAGTCCTGCCAGCCGGCACGATGCGCCCAGACGGCGTCGAGCCCCCCGCCGAAGCCCCGGTGGGGAAGCTCGAGAAGATTCCGCTCGAACGCGTCCACCCTGAGGCGGCCGTGAACGCGGCCCTCGTACGCATCCGAGGGAGGGCGGAAGGAATCGCTCGTGTCTGAGCCGCGCCGGAAGAAGAGGAAGCCGGGCTCGTACGTCAGCGCGGCCTCGACCGCGTTGTCCTGGAGAGACGGAGCGATCGTGAAGCGCGTCCCGAGGCCGACGCCCGCACGCACCAAGGACCACTCCAGCTCCTCGGACGCGATCCGGCGCCCCTCGACGTATTCCGAGCGCGCCCACGGGAGAGTCGTGTTCTCGAAGGTGAGGACGCTCTCGAGATTCCTGGAAAGCTTCCGGTTCCAGCGGACGTCGTCATAGACGCCCAGGAGAATCCCGCGGAAGCGCTCCTGGCCGCAATTCCGGTTCCTCCACAGAACCAGCGCTCCCTGCGGAACGAGCGTCCGGTTCTCGGGGCCATCCGGAATCCACTGGAGCGCGGCCCAGAGCTCGGTGACGTGCGATCGGTCCCGCGGCGAGACCTCGACGGTCCTGCCGAACACCGAGCCCGTGAAGGCCTCGCCGGCCCGCGGGGTGCGGTCTTCAGCCGGCGATACGGCGGGCCACAGGAGGGTGCCGCAGCCGAAGAGGCAGAGCAGAAACGCCCGGCCGGCTCTCATGTCGATCACTTTCCCTATCTCCTACAGGCTGTTCAGAAGGTGGGCGGCGGGCACGAAGCTGTAAATGATGAGGATGAGCTAAAGATCCCCGGCGGAGCTCACCGCGTCGCCCCTTTCGCTCGACGGCGACGAGCTGGTGAGCGAGACCGGCTCGAGGCGGAGGACGACGAGCGGCGGATCGAGCTTGTATGCGGCTCCGTTGCCGTTGTCGATGAGAAATCCGGCGCCGGAGAGCGCCACGCCCCCGATGACGGCGCCGGTTGCAGCCCCTTCGAAGGCCAGAAAGCCCGAGTCGCTCCTGTGGCCGATGGTGCCCCCCGCGACGATCCCGACGGGAATGCCGATCGCGTTGAGCCAATCCCAGCCCGAATCCTTCCGCGTTAACGCGACGCGCTTCGTCACGTAGCCGTCTTTCTCGACGACGATCTCGAGGGCTTTCTCCTTTCTCTTCAGCTTCAGGACGCCGGGAGTCGTGATCTTCTGATCTCCCACGGAGGCGGTCGCCCCCGGCGGCTCGGTCTCGACGCGCACTTCCTGGTGCACGCCATGGATCATGGTGGCGCAACCTGAAAGGAACGGAGCAAGGACCAGCACGAGGGACACTCCGGAAGGTCGGAGACCTTTGCAACGAGCGTTCATGGCGTTTCTCCTTTTCTCTTTGGAAAAGGTGGAGCTGCTCGCCGCCGACTGTCTTCAGGGAATTTCCGGGTTCTTCTGGTATTTTTCGAGAAACCCATGCGCCTCGGGTTTGGGGATTGCGTCTTCGACTCGGACACGCGCGAGCTCGCGCGTGGAGGCAAACCTGTTCACGTTTCCCCGAAGGCCTTCCGCCTGCTCGAGCTGCTCCTGAAGAGCCGCCCCCGCGCGCTCTCGAAGACCGAGCTCAAGGACGCGATCTGGCCGAAGACGTTCGTCCTCGAGACGAATCTCGCGAACCTCGCGGCAGAGCTGCGCGCCGCCACCGGCGAGAAAGGCCGGCAGTCCCGCTTCATCCGGACGGTCCACGGCTTCGGCTACGCGTTCTCGGGCGAGGTCCGGGAAGAGGGGGACCCGGCGCGGGAAGTCGAGGCGTCCTTCCGCCTGCTTGCGGGAGAAGAAGAGTTCCGCCTTCGGGAAGGCAGGACGATCGTCGGGCGCGACAGGTCCGCCGGCGTGTTCCTCGACGACTCCACGGTCTCGCGGAGGCATGCGCGTCTCGTCGTCGACGGACCGAGGGTCACGATCGAGGATCTGGGCAGCAAGAACGGAACGTTCGTCTCCGGCCGCAAAGTGGAAGGCGTGTCGGCCTTGGAGGACGGAGACGAGATCCAGGTCGGATCGGTCTTTGTGACCTTCCAGACGGCGCCCGAAGGCCGTTCGACGGCCACCGCGCGACGGAAGTCGACGGCCTCGCGGCGGCTGAGAGCCTTGTAGAGCGCTCGCCAGCCCTCCTCGCCCGCGCCTCCCGTTGACAGGGTCCGCAGAGAGTGTATGCTTCCCGTGATTAGACCGATCGGTCTAATCCGAAGGCGCAATCGAAAGGAGGTACGGTCATGCGGGTGGCGAAGGACAACGTGGATGTCAGGATCGAGATTCCGGGGGCCGTGGTCCGGCAGCGGATGAACTTCGGCGATGCGAACGGATTGGACAAGCTGAGCGGCGAGTATTTCACGCTCGCGGCGGGCGTGGACACCACCCCGCTCTTCAGGGGATTGGAGGGCGACCTCTGTCAGTGTCCGCACTGGGGCTTCGTCCTGCGCGGGCAGCTCACGACGACGGACGCCAGCGGTGCACAGGAGACGGTGAAGACGAACGATCTCTTTTACTGGCCGCCCGGTCACAACGTCAGGGTCGACACGGACGCGGAGATCGTCATGTTCAGCCCACAGCGCGAGCACAGCCGGGTGATCGCGCATATGATCGAGAAAGTCAAACAGTAGTTCGTTTGCGGGACGACGCCTGGCGCTCATGACGCATCCGACCAAGCAGCGCCTGCTCGACGTCGGATTGACCATGCTTCTCGAGCATGGCTACAACGATCTGGGCATCCAGGAACTGCTCGCGGCGACGGGCACTCCGAAGGGATCCTTTTACCATCACTTCCGTGACAAAGAGGACTTCGCGCTCCAGGTCATCGACCAGTACATGGGGAATGTACACGGGGCCCTCGACGCCTGTCTCGGCGACGAGGGCCGTCCCCCGTTGGGACGCGTGCGCCGGTTTTTCGAGCTGACGCAAGAGCACTACAGGAAGGAAGGCTACATGGGATGCCTGCTTGGGGGGCTCGGGCAGGAACTGTCGGGCGTGAGCGACACGTTCCGACGCAAGATCGAGGGGTGCTTCTCCGAGATCGCCAGGCGAATCGCGGGATGCCTGGAAGAAGCCCGGAAACGGGGCGACATCCATGCCGACTCGGATACGCGGCGCATGGCGAGCGTACTGGTCAATTGCTGGGAGGGCGCGGCGCTCCGAAGCCGGCTGCGGGGGAACGCGGCTCCGCTGACTGCGATGCTCGACTTCTACTTCCAGTCGGTTGTCCGCCGGTGAGAAAGGGTGAATAACCTCCTGAGCACCAGCAGCTAGCCGCCCGCGACGGGCGGCAGGAGCGCGACGGTGTCGCCCGGCGCGACGGGGTCGGTTTCCCGGGCCCAGGACTCGTTGACCGCGACCTTCGCACGCGTCCCGAAGCGCGCGATGGCGGGATGCGCGGCCTCGAGAGCGCGCCTCAGCGTCGTGACCGTGGCCGGCTCGGGGATCTCGACGGAGATGCAGGGACCCACGTCATCCTTCAGCGAAGCGAAGAGGAGGACGTCGACGCGCACAGGGGAATTCTAGTGTTCCCCGTCGGGGCGATCAGCGATAGAAGCCATTCACGTCCAGGACGACATGGACGGAGCCGGGAGAGGCGTTCCACACGGTCACGGTTCCGTCCGGCGTTCCTCCAAGAGCGACATGGGCGTTGTTCGCCCGCGTCTGGCCTGCGGCGAAGCTGAGGATCGCGGTCTGCGGGGCCGCGAGACCCGCCGGGTAGACGTCCACGAAGCCGGCGGCCTGTGGCTGGGTCACGGTGACGTTGAGGGAGATGGCCACCGCGTCCGCGGGAATCGCGCAGATGCCCGCTACGGCGAAGTCACGCGCGGACGTTGCGGCGAGCGCCGACCCCAGGATGCGCGTGTCGACGAGCCGGCATGGCGCAAGGGGCGTGAGCTTGAGAGAGGAACCGAACGTCACGGGCGCATAGAGGAACGCGTCCACGCTGCCGTTGAGGTCCGAAGCGGCGAGGTCCGTCGCGAGGCTGTCGAATGCCACGAGGTTCCCGTCCGCGCTCAGGAGCGGGCCCGTCGAGTCCCCGTTGCCGGCCACGCCGGGCGCAACCGGCCTCCGGCTCGCGAGCTGCGTCTTCCCGCCGGTTCGGTCGAAGACGAAGACGTTGACGAAGCCGTTCGTCGGGTTGGGCACGAGGTCCTGGGCCCGGCTCTCAAAGGCGATCCGGCTCCCGTTCGCGTTGATCGCGGGGTTGAAAGACTCCTGGCTTCCGGTCTGCGATGCCGCGACGATGCCCATGCTCACCAGCGTGTTGCTTCCCGAGGTGCGGTCGAAGACAAAGACGTCGTACATCGAGCCATTCGGGTCCGCCTGGCCCGCTACGAGGCTGACCGAGGTGCTCGCATAGGCCACGGCGCTGCCGTCCGCACTGATCTTCGGGAACACGGAGTGGCCGTCGGCGGTCGTCTTCGCGTCGCCGGGCGCGCGGCTCACGAGAATCGTCGTGTCGCTCGTCCTGTCCCAGAGAAGGACGTCGCCGAGGAACATGTTCGCGTCGACCATCTGTGGAACGATGTCGCTCGCGGAACTCATGTAGGCGACGAAGCGTCCGTCTGCGGTGATGCTGGGGGCCTGCGAGAAGGAATTTCCGGACGACGCCGGCGCTCCCGCGACGTGGCTCACGAGGGTCGTGCTCCCCGTGACGCGATCGAAGAGGAAGACATCGGGGAACTGGAATCCAGGCGGGTCCACCTGTCCCGGGACGAGGTCCGACGCGGTGCTCGGGAAGGCGATATACCGCGCGTCGGCGCTCAAGACAAATTCGCTGACTGCGGCGTTCCCCGTCCGCGAGACGAATCCGGCCGCGTGGCTCACGAGAGTCACCTGGCCCGTGAGCCGGTCGAACAGGAAGACGTCCGGCTCGGACGGATCGTGCGCGAGGAGCTCGGCCGTCACGAGGTTCGTCGCCTGGCTCAGGAAGGCGACAAAGTGGCCGTCGGCGCTGACGAACGGGGAATGAGACAGCGCGTTGCCGCCTGTGAGCACGCTTCCCGGGACGTGGCTCACGAGCTGGTTGGCCCCGCTGAGGCGGTCGTAGAGGAAGACGTTGCCATCCGGGTTTCCGGCCGTCATGCCCGCGACGACGTTCGTCGACTGGCCTGAATACGCGACCCAACGCCCGTCCGCGCTGATCGTCGACGAGGACGAGAAAGCGTTCGCGGTCGTGGTCGGAGAGGCTGGAGCGTGGCTCACGATCGACGTGGCCCCCGTCGTTCTGTCCGTCAGATAGACGGCGGCATAACCGTCGTTGACTTGACCGGGGACGAGGTCGACACCCCAGCTCGCAAAAGTGACCCAGCGAGCGTCGGCGCTGAAGCACGAGACGGACCTCGCGCCCGCGGCCGAAACGAAGCTGAGTCCGTCCGGGGTCGAGCCGGGCACGCCGTCACGGTGAGCGAGAGGTCGAACATCGTAGGCAGACGCCGGCGCGCAACTCGCGACCAGCGCCAGGGCGGCCAGGAAGGGCCGATGTCGCACGACGACGCGATCATATTCTCGATGCATCTCCGCCCTCGACTCTAGAGTGGGGCGGGACGCAAAAGCATTTCACCGCCTAGAATCGCCGGCTCGGAGGTCGCGTCATGGCGGAGGGACGTCTCACCGGAAAGAACGCGCTCGTGACGGGAGCGGGCAGGGGAATCGGCCGGGCCATCGCGCTGCGGCTCGCCGAGGAAGGCGCGCACGTGGCGGTCGGGGCGCGCAAGGAAAGCGACGGCGCGGCCGTCGTGGCCGAGATCCAGCGTGCCGGAGGCTCGGCAATTGCCGTCCTCCTCGACGTCGTGGACGCCGCCTCCGTCGCGACGGGGGTCGAGCGAGCCGCACGCCCGAACCGGCGCCTCGACATTCTCGTGAACAACGCGGGCGTCGGCGGTCCGACTCCCTTCGACGGCGACGAACGCTCCGACGAGGCCTGGCAGCGGATTCTCGACGTCAACCTCACGGGCACCTGGCGCGTCTGCCGCGCGGCGCGGCCGTTCCTTCCCGACGGCGGGCGTGTCGTGAACCTGTCCTCGGTGACGGGACGCTTCGGGGTCCCCGGCATGGCGGCGTACAGCGCGTCCAAGCACGCCATCATCGGGCTCACACGCACGCTCGCGCTGGAGCTCGCTCCGCGGAAGATCACCGTGAACGCCCTCTGTCCGGGGTGGGTCGACACGGACATGGGGCGCTCCGGCATCCTCCTCATGGGCAAGTCCATGGGGAAGAACGTGGAAGAGGCCTTCGCGCTCGCCGCTAAGATGGCGCCTCTCGGCGAGGTCCTCTCGTCGCCCGAGGTCGCGGGACTCGTCGCGTATCTCGTGTCCCCCGAAGCGAAGAACGTGACGGGCCAGGCCATCGTGATCGACGGCGGCCAGGTGATGCCCTGACGAGAAACATCCGGGCCGTCTTTTTCGACGCGGGGCAGACCCTTCTCGAGGCGGATCCGCCCGTGGAGGAGGTCTACCGCAAAGCGTTCGCGACGCATGGAGTCGAGGCGGAGCTCGACGCGGTGCACCACGCCGTCCGCGCGACGTGGCAGGAGGTCGACGCCCGGCGCGCACGCGGTGAGGAACGCTGGGGAGGGCCGGAGGGCGAGGTGGGGTTCTGGCGGCGCTTCGTCGAGGAGGTCTTCGGCCGCTCGGGCGGGAGCGGGCTGCCGGAGCCGCTGCTCAAAGGTCTCGTCGAGCACTTCCGCGAGGACAAGCACTGGAGGGTCTATCCCGAGGCGCGCGAGGTCCTCTCGGCGCTTCGCGGCGCGGGAATGACGCTCTTCGTCGTCAGCAACTGGGACTCCACGCTCGTGACCCTCCTCGAGAGGCTGGAGCTTTCGCCCTTCTTCGACGGCGTCATCGTCTCGGCGGTCTTCGGAGCCTCGAAGCCCTCGCGAGCCATCTTCGACGAGGCCATCCGCCTCGCGGGCGTTCCCCACGCGGAAGCTCTTCACGTGGGCGATTCGCTCGTCGACGACTATCACGGCGCGCGCGCGGCGGGCCTTCACGCGCTGCTCCTCGACCGCGCGGGGCGCGCGCCCGAAGGCTTCGAGACCATCCGCTCCCTGTCCGAGCTGCCGCTCCGGCTTCTGGCCCGCTAGACTCGCGCGACTGGGTCGCAGGCGCATCGCAGGAGGAACCCGTTTGAGAGACCGGCTGTTTCGGACGAAGACGATCGAGCAGCTCCAGGCGAGCATGGAAGAGCCTGTTCCCGGCCAGGGACATCTCAAGCGGACGCTCACGGCGTGGGACCTCACGTTCATGGGTGTCGGCGCGATCATCGGGGCCGGAATCCTCTCGAGTCTCGGCACCGGGCTCGCCGGCGGCTTCGACTCCTCCTACGGCGTCACGCGTCCTCCCGCGGGGCCCGCCCTGATGATCAGCTTCCTCCTCACGGCCGTTGCCTGCGGGTTCACGGCGTTCTGCTACGCGGAGATGGCCTCCATGATTCCCGTCTCCGGCTCGGCCTACACGTACGCCTACGCGACGCTCGGCGAGCTGATGGCGTGGATCATCGGCTGGGACCTCCTCCTCGAATACGCGATCTCGAACGTGGCGGTCGCGATCTCGTGGGGAAGTTACGCGAACAACCTCCTGCAGGGCGTGGGGATCCATCTGCCCGGCTGGCTCACGCTCGACAGCCGCACGATGCTGCAGGTGAGCGAGGAGTTTCTGAAGGCGCACCCGGACGCGTCGAGCCTCTCGGCGAGGCTCGGCTATCTCGCGCAGGCCAAGTCGGGCGCCCTCGCCGGCGCGACGGCGTTCCCGAGCTGGGACGCCCTGTCAGCCGCTCCTCAGGTCGGCGGATTTCCCGTCGGGATGAACCTCCTCGCGATGCTCATCACGATCGTCATCACGGCTCTCTGCGCGTGGGGCATCAAGGAATCCGCGCGCTTCAACAACGTGATCGTCTTCGTGAAGGTCGTGCTCCTCCTCGGCGTCATCGCCATCGGCGCGTTCTACGTCAAGCCCGCGAACTACATCCCGTTCTCGCCGAACGGCCTCAAGGGCATCCAGGCGGGCGCCGCAATCATCT
This sequence comes from Thermoanaerobaculia bacterium, assembly GCA_963719225.1. GTDB lineage: Bacteria > Acidobacteriota > Thermoanaerobaculia > UBA5066 > UBA5066 > Fen-183. The sequence goes on from CAVRAY010000001.1 coordinate 401,985, forward strand.
TTTTCGCGTTCATCGGCTTCGACGCGGTGTCGACGACGGCCGAGGAGACACGCAATCCCGGCCGGGACCTCCCGCGCGGGATCCTGGGGAGCCTCGCGATCTGCACGGTGATCTACGTCGGGGTCTGCGCGGTCGTCGCGGGCATCCTCCCGTACGCGGCCTACCGCGGCGTCGCCGATCCCATCGCGCACGCGTTCTCGTCCATCGGAATGAACCGCGTCGCCGGCATCGTGTCGATCGGCGCCGTCGCGGCGCTCTCGGGGGCGCTCCTCGTCTACCAGCTCGCGCAGCCGCGGATCTTCATGGCGATGGCGCGCGACGGCCTCCTGCCGCGCTGGTTCGCGCACGTCGGCCCGCGCGGAACGCCGCTGAACGCCACTTGGGTCACGGGCGTCCTCGTCGTGGTTCCGGCGGGACTCCTGAACATCGACGAGGTCGTGGAGCTCACGAACATCGGGACGCTCTTCGCGTTCGTCCTCGTCTGCCTCGGGGTCCTCATCCTGCGCGTGAGGCGTCCGGAGGCGCTTCGCAAGTTCAAGACCCCCGCCGTGTGGCTGAGCGCGCCGCTCGGAATCCTCTTCTGCCTCTGGCTCGCGCTGGGCCTGCCGAAGCACACCTGGGAGCGCTTCGTGATCTGGCTCGCGATCGGTCTCGCGCTCTACTTCCTCTACGGCATCCGCCGGAGCCGCCTCGAAGCGCGCACGCTCAGTTGACCGTGTAGCGGAGCCGTTCCAGGAAGGCGCTCGCGAGCGGATCGCCCGGGTGGAGGCGGAGCACCTCTTCGAACTCGCGCGTCGCTTCCGCGATCTGTCCGCGGGAGAAGTAGAGCCGCCCCAGGTTCAGGTAGGGAAAGTGCCGGGGCTCGTAGCGCTCGGCGCGCTTGGCCTTCTCGAACCACTCGACGGCCTCCTCGGGACGGTCGAGCTGGATCAGATACGACCCGATGTCGTTGTACGGATTGCCGAAGCTCGGATCCGTCGCGATCGCCTTGCGGCATTCGGCGATCGCGTCCTCGAATCGGCCGAGGAACGAGTACGCCCAGCCGCGAAACGTGTAGCCCTCCGCGGTCGGCGCCACCATCAGCGACTTCGTGAAGAGCTCTATGGCTCCGGACACGTCGCCGGTCAGGAGCGCCTCGGTGCCCTCTTCCCACAGGCTCAAAGCGCGGGAGCGAATGTCCTCGCCCGACATGAGGAGAGTCTACCTTCGCCTCAGCGGAGCGCGCCCAACCCGCCCGTTCCCGCGTAACCCGTCATCTCGACGTACCCGCGGCCGAGCGGCGCGTGGTCGGACGCGGCGCGCACGTCGCAGGCGCCCTCCCAGTACGTCACGCGCGTGGACTTCTCCGTCACGAGCTCCTGGCCGGCGAGGACCGGAACGACGTCGAGGTGAAGCGACGCACGAGGCACGTGGAGCGTCCAGCGCGACGGATACGTCCCGCCGCTCTCCGGGCTCTTCCAGCGGGCGGTCTCCTCTATGGAAAAGTCCTCCGGGGAAAGAGGCTGAGCTCTCCCGTCCTTCGCGACGAGCGTCCCGGAAGAGAACGAGGCGGCTCCGGCCTTCCCGCGCATCCGGTAGAGCATGAGGTCGCGCCCGTCGAGAAGGTGCAGGCCGAACCAGTCCCAGCCCGCCGTGTCCCTTCCGATCGAGCCCGTGCCCCATTCGTGATCGAACCAGGAAAGCCCCGTTACGGGTTCGCTCTTCCCGCCGCCCGTCCACCACCCCTCGGTGCGAAGGCGCGTCAGGCTCACGTATCGGCTGACCGCCTCGCGCTCGGAGCCCTTGCGCGAAAGGCCCCCCTCGCCGTGGAGGACCGGGGCCTTTTCGGGAGTCAGGACGAGCGAGATCTCCTCGCCGCGGTCCGCCGCGAAAAGCACGAGCCGGCCCCCGACTTCCTCGAGGCGCCAGTCCTCGTTCGCGACGAAGAGCCGGTCCTCGCGAGCGAACGCCGCTCCGACGCCCGACCGGTGGGCGCGCTCCGCGAACCGAAACGTCCCGGCGGCCGCGTCCGTCCGCGCGAAGTGCGCGAGGAAGAGGTCGCGGGCGGCGAACGCCGACGTGCGCGCGGAGCGGGGCTCGTCGGCGATACCCGTGCGAAAGAACGTGAGCTGGTAGCCCAGCCGCTTCCCGGAAGACGTCTCGAGCTGACCCGTGACGTACCACCACTCCACGCGCGCGTCGTCGTGCGAGGCGTGATCGCGGGGGAACGAGAGATTTTGCTTCGGATCGATGGGATTGAAGCGTCCGGCGAACAGGAGGAGCGCGAGTGCGAGATGCTTCATCATTCTTCTTTCAGTGCGGCCGCGACGTCCGTCGCGGCCGCGAGGCCGGCCGGCCGTGACGCGGCCGCGAGCGTCGCGAGGAGGACGAGGCCGAGCGCCGCCGCGAGAAAGGTCCACGGCACGTGCATCGCGATGGTCCAGCCGAACGACTGGCGATTGATCACGTTCACGAGCACGAACGACATCGCGCCGCCCGCGAGCGCCCCGAGGCCGACTCCGAGGCCGCCGATCGCGGCGGCTTCGTACCTGACCGCGCGCCTCACGCGCGCCGCCGAAGCGCCGAGGACGCGGAGGAGGCCGATCTCGCGCCGCCTCTCCAGGACGAGCGCGGTCAGCGTGTTGAAGACGCCGAGGACCGCGACAGCGAGCGCAACCGCCTCGAGCGCGTACGTGACGGCGAACGTCCGGTCGAAGATCTTGAGGACGACTCGCCGGAGCGTGGCGTTCGTCCGGACGCGGAGCGCGAACCGCGCGCGCAGAGCCGCCGCCACGCGGCGCGCGCCCTCCTCGGGCGTGATTCCGTTCCGGAGCGTCACGGCGAGAGTCACGGCGCCCGTCAGCGACCACAGCCTCTGGAAGTGCGCGCGGTCGAGCGTGACGGTGCCACGGTCGTTGGAATAATCCGTGTAGATCCCGGCGACGCGCACCTGGACGGGCCCGCGGTCCGTGGGGAGCTCCACGAAATCGCCTATCTTCATGCGGAACTTCTCGGCGAACGGCTCCGAGATCATCGCCTCGTCCTTCGCGAGGGCTTCCGCAAGGACCGTCCGCGTATCGCGCCCGTCCACGAGAGGCAGGTTCCCGTGCTTCGCGATGAACGAGAAGAGGCCGGAGCCGATGGTGAAGGGCACACCGTCCCTCGTGGCCGAGAAAGCCAGGAAAGGATCGACCTCGTCCACGCCCGGCACGCTCCTCACGAGCTCGATCGCCTCGTCCGGGATCCTGCCGAAGGACGGTCCCGATCGTCCGCTCGCCGGCGACAGGAAGAGATCCGAGGCGAGCGTCTCTTCCACCCACGTCGAGACCGTCGTGCGGAAGGAGCCGACCATGACCGCGACCGAGACCATCATCGAAAGGGCCATCGTGAGCGCGGCGACGGCGACCGACGTGCGCGAGAGGCTGCCCGTCAGGTTCGCGCGCGCGATCCGGGCCTCGACGCCGAAGAGGCGCAGCGCGAGAGCGTCCAAACGTGCCGCCGCGAACGTCACGGCCGCGGGTGCGAGGAGAGAGACGCCTGAGACGATCAGGAACACCGAGACGAATCCGAAGAGCGGCAGGCCCTCGACGGGCCCGGGCCGCGTCGCGAGGAACGCGAGGACGAGCAGGGCGGAGCCCGCGATCGCGAGCGGACGCGTGCGTCGCCGTCGCGCGGCCTCGACGGAGCCGTGGCGCATCGTCGCCGCGGGCTCGACGGCCGCGGCCTCGAGGGCGGGAGCGAGAGCCGACAGGACGGACGTGACGACGCCGGCGGCGAACGCGAAGAGCAGCACGAGAGGCTCGAAGTGGAGCGCGGGATGCGCCGACGGCAGGTAGAGCTCGGTCGCGGTGCCGCCCACGAGAAGGAGCGCGCCCTTCGCGAGCGCCAGGCCGAGCGCCACGCCGGCCGCGCTGCCGAGGATGCCGAGGGCGAGGCCCTCGGCGAGGAACACGCCGAACACGGAGCGCTTCGAGGCCCCGAGCGCCCGGACCGTGCCGATGTCCGTGCGCCGCCTCAGGACCGAGATGGACAGCGTGTTGTAGACGAAGTACATCCCGACGAGGAGCGCGATCAGTCCGAGCGCGGACAGGTTTACCCGAAACGCGCGCACGAGGCGATCGACGGTTTCCGTGCGCCGTTCCGGGCGTCCGGCCGTCGTGCCGGGCGGCAGAGAAGCGCGGATCTCCTCCTCGAAACGCGCGCGATCGTCTTCGGAGAGACCCGGCGGCAGGACGACGTCGATGCGGTCGAGACGGCCGACCTTCCCGAACGCCTCCTGCGCGACCGCGAGGTCCATGAACACGATAGACCCGGCAGCCGCGCGCGCAGCTCCGGTGGGGCGAAGCACGGCGGCGACGCGGAACCTTCGTTCTTTGCCATTGGTCACGAGCGGCAGGTAGTCGCCAGTATGAAGATGATTCTTTTCTGCAAATACAGATGTGACGAGAATCGAATCCTTCTCGAAGATGGACAGGGCGTCGCTCGCTTCGCTCGCGTGCTTAGAAGGGTAATTTTGCTCCGGCGCCGCGGCGCGCTCTTTGCCCTTTTCACCTTCTAAGAAAGACTGCGATGGGTGAGCTCCACTGTAGCTCGCGTGCTCCGCCGAACCGTCCTGCGAGGGAGCAAAAGAATATTCCCGCGCTGCCCCGTCTGCGAGCGGATCGATGCCGAGCACCTCGACAACCTCGCCGTCCGCAGCTCCCGCCGCGGCCGTCTCGGTGATCGCCGGCGCGAGCGTCGCGCCCGCGCGTCGGAGCCAGGCGAGGCGCTCGAGCGTGGCCTCGGGGATGCCCGGGCCGTCGGCGAGTACGGTGATCCCGGCCTTCCCGGCGACGAAGTCCACGGTGTCGGAGAAGGACGAAAGCACCGACGCGTTCGCGAGGCGGATCGCGGCGATCGTCGCGACGCCGACGGCGATGCCCGAGACAGTGAGCAGGAACCGGAGGCGGTCTTTCGCGGCCGGCCGGAGGACGAGAGGGCCGACGAGCGCGAAGAAGCCGGTCACGGCTCGAGCCTTCCGTCGCGCAGGCGAAGGACGCGCGAGGCGTGTGCCGCGGCTTCGGCGGAATGCGTCGCCATCACGACGGTGATGCCGCGCTCCGCCACGAGGCCGGAGACGAGATCGAGGACCTGCCCGCCCGTCTTCGAGTCGAGATTTCCCGTGGGCTCGTCGGCGAGGAGAAGAGCGGGCTCGTTCGCGAGCGCCCGCGCCACGGCGACGCGCTGCATCTGTCCGCCCGAGAGCTCGTACGGGTAGGCGCGCTCCTTGTCCGCGAGGCCGACGTCGAGAAGGCCGCGCGCCGCGCGCACGTCCGCGTCAGGCGGAGACACTCCCTCGAGGAGAAGCGGCAGCGCGACGTTCTCGAGCGCGGTCATCGTGGGGAGGAGATTGAAGAACTGGAACACAGTGGCCGCCGTTTTCCGCCGATACGCGTCGCGGTCGTCCTCGGACAGCGTCGCGAGGTCCTTCCCGTCCACGAGGACCCGGCCGGACGTCGGGCGGTCGAGGCCGCCGAGGAGATTCAGGAGCGTCGACTTGCCGCAACCCGATGGGCCGAGCAGCGCCGTGAAGGTGCCGGGCTCGAGCGCGAAGGAGACGCCGAGGAGCGCGTCCACGCCCGCCGCCCCGCTTCCGCCGCCGTAGGACTTCGTCACGGACTCGGCCATCACGCGGGCGCCCACGACCCTCATCCTACGTATGATGCCCGCGTCGCGATGGACGCCGCGTGCTGAAGAACCTCGCCGGCCTGTGGCGCCACCGCGCGCTCGCCTACGTCCTCGTCGCCCGCGAGCTGAAGGCACGTTATCGCGGCAGCGTGCTCGGGTTCTTCTGGTCGCTCCTGAATCCGCTCCTCATGCTCGCGGTCTACGCGATCGTCTTCGCCGTCATCTTCACGGGCCGCGGCCCGGAGACGTCGCCCTACGCGCTCTTTCTCTTCTCCGGCCTCCTGCCGTGGAACTGGCTCTCGTCGTCCCTGACGGACGCGGCCGCGTCGCTCACGACGCACGGCGCGCTCCTGAAGAAGATCCTCTTTCCGGCCGAGGTGCTGCCGCTCGTGGCGGTCCTCGCGCAGGGCCTCCACTTCGTCTTCGCTCTGCCGGTCCTCCTCGCCGGGCTCGTCCTCGGTGCGTTCGGGGTCTTCGGTCCGGCGATTCCCCTCGGATGGCCTCTCGTCCAGGCCGTGCCGCTCTTCGTCCTCGAGGGGGTGTTCGTCGCCGGCGTCGGCCTTTTCCTCGCCGCGCTCACGGTCCATTTCCGCGACGTGAAGGATCTCCTCGCGACGGCGCTGTCGCTCTGGTTTTTCGCGACGCCCGTCCTCTACACGCTCTCGGACATCAAGCAGGATCGCATGCGTGCGCTCCTGAAGCTCAATCCCGCGGCGCCTCTCTTCGACGCGTGGCGCGACGCGCTCTTCTATGCCCGGTGGATCGAGCCGTCCCGGTGGGGGCTCCTCCTCGCGATCGCGCTGGTCGCGTTCTTCCTCGGATACGCGCTCTTCGACCGGCTGCGCGACTCGTACCCGGAGGCCGTGTGAAGACCGAAACGCAAGCCGCGTCCGCCGTCACGGCCGAGGGCCTGTCGAAGAGCTACCGCAAGTGGGGGAGGACGCGCGCGTTCGGGACGCTGAAGTCGGCGCTCCTCGGGCGGTCGCTGGCGGCGGCGCTCGCGCCGTCCGAGGTGGTCGCGGCGCTCTCGGACGTGTCCTTCACGGTCGCGCGCGGCGAGACCTTCGGCGTCGTCGGGCCGAACGGCTGCGGCAAGTCCACGCTGCTGAAGCTCGTCGCCGGCCTCTTCAAGCCCACTTCGGGGCGGATTTCCGTAGACGGAAAGGTCTCCGCCCTCATCGAGCTCGGCGCGGGCTTCCACCCGGAGATCTCGGGGCGCGAGAACGTCGTCATCAACGGCGTCATGCTCGGGCTCACGCGCAAGGAGATCGAGCGCAAGCTGCCCGAGATCATCGCGTTCTCGGGCCTCGAGGACTTCATCGACGAGCCCGTGAAGACGTACTCGTCGGGCATGTACGTGCGCCTCGGCTTTGCGGTGGCCGTGCACGTGGACCCGGACATCCTCGTCGTGGACGAGGTGCTCGCGGTGGGCGACGAGTCCTTCGCGCACCGCTGCCTCGACACGATCGCGGACTTCTCGCGGCGCGGCAAGACGATCTTCTTCGTGTCGCACTCGCTCGTCCTCGTGGAGGAGCTGTGCGACCGCGTGCTCTACCTTGAGAATGGCCGCGTCAAGGCGCTCGGCGACCCCAGGGAGACGCTCGCGAAATACCGCATGGACGTCGCGGCGGGGGAAGGTATGCGGCTTTCGACCGAGCACAAGAGGGATCAGGAAATTTTGCTTCGGACAAGAGAAGAGAAGATTTTCTTAGAAGGGGTAAAAGGGTCTGGGGCACCCGACGCCGGCGCGGTTGTCGAGCGAGCTGAAGCCGATTCCCCCTTCAAAGAAAATCCACCGTTTCCCGATGCTCCTCGAAAGCAGGATCTGGAACCGCCGTCGGAAAAACCTCTGGAACAGAAGATTCCTCTTCGCCGATGGGGTAACCGGGACGTGTCGATCACGGGATGCCGGCTGCTCGACTCTTCCGGCGCGGAGCGCTACGCGTTTCGCTCGGGGGAATCGCTGACAGTCGAGATTTCCGTCGAGCCGCGCGCGCCAACGTCCGACTTCGTCTTCGGCATCGGGATCTTCACTCCCGACGAGGTGTGCGTGCACGGGTGCAACACGGAGATCGACGGGTTCCTGCCGGAGCGTCTCGACGGCCCCGCGATCGTGCGCGTGACGCTGCCGCGCGCCGACCTCGGCACCGGGACGTACCTTCTGGACGTGGCGGTGCACTCCCGCCGCGAGACGCCGTACGACTACTGGCGCGGCGCGTGCCGCTTCCAGGTGGACTCGCCGGACCGCGAAGCCGGTCTCTACCGCCCCGAGCGCCGCTGGGCGTTTGCCGGCGCCGTCTGGGTGAGCTCGCGGTGATCCGGCCGGAACGCGTCGACCGGACGCTCCTCCTGCTCCTCCTTCTCGCGATCCTTCTGCTCGTGCTCGAGCCCGGCGCCGTTCCGCTCTTCGAGCCGGACGAAGGCCGCTACGCCGAGATTCCGCGCGAGATGCTCGCCACCCGCGACTTCCTGACGCCGCGCCTGAACGGCGTCCTCTACTTCGAGAAGCCGCCGCTGTACTACTGGACGGTCGCCGCGTTGATCGCGCTCCTCGGCCCGACCGAGCTCGCCGTACGCCTGCCGGGGAAGCTCGCTGCGGTGTCGATGGTCCTCCTCGCCGTGGCCTTCGCGCGGCGACGCTGGGGCACGCGAACGGGCCTGCTCGCCGGCCTGATCCTCGCGACGTCCATCCTCCTCGTCGCTCTCGCGCGCATCGCGTTGATCGACCCGATGCTCTCGGCGTCTCTGGCGGCCGCGACGTTCGCCTTCACGGCGTTCGCGGAGGCGGACGCCGCCGGAGAGAGCCGGCGCGCCCGGCGGGCGCTCTACGTCTTTCACGCCGCCTGCGCGGCGGCGGTCCTTCTCAAGGGTCTCGTCGGGGTCGTCCTGCCGGGAGGGGCGATCGTCCTCTGGACGCTCGTCACCGGGCAGTGGCGAACGCTGCGCCGCGTCTTTTCGCCGGGGCCCCTCGTCCTCTTCGCGATCCTCGCGGTGCCGTGGCACGTCGCGATGGCCTTCCGCCATTCGGACTTCCTGCAGTTCTATTTCGTGCACGAGCACTTCCAGCGCTTCGCGACGACGGAGCACCGGCGGGCGGGTCCCCCCGCCTATTTCATTCCGGTCCTCCTCGCGGGCTTCCTTCCGTGGACGGGATTCTTCGGGCGCTTCCGGGAGGCGTGGCCGGGGTTTTCCATCAGCGGGTGGCGCACGCGCGCGACCGAGGGCTTCCTCTGGATCTGGTCGATCCTCGTCTTCGCGTTCTTCTCGGCCTCTGGGTCGAAGCTCATCCCGTACGTCCTTCCGATCTGGCCCGCCCTTTCGGTCCTTCTCGCGCTCGGCATCGAGCGCGCGCGTCAGCGGGGCGCCGAGTTCCGTGCCGACCGGCGGATCACGGCGGCGTTCTTCGGACTCCTCTTCGCGGGCGCGGCGGCGTTCGGATGGGGAGCGGGTTTTCTCGACCGCTTCGGGAAGGGTCGCACCGGACTCCTCGCGCTCGTGGCTCTTCTCGGCGGTTTCGTCCTCAACGTCTCTCCTCGATTTTTCGGCGCGAGAAAAGGGGGAGATCCCGTCCTCGCCGTGGCGGCGCCGTGGCTCGCCTTCGTGGCGGGGCTTCTCGTCGTGCTCCCTGGTGCGGCTCGCGTGATCACGCCGTGGCCCATCGTCTCGCGCGCCCGGGAGATCCTGCGGGCGGACGATCTGCTCCTGCAGAAGGGCCACTACCTCGAGGTCCTTCCGTTCTATCTCGGGCGGCTGACGCCGATCGCCACGCTGGGCTGGAGCGAGCTCGATTTCGGGCGCTCGCACCCCGGAACCAAGGCGCTTTTTCCGACCGACGAAGACTTTGCCGCGGACTGGAACGGGAGCCGCCGGGTTCTCGTCGTCGCGCACCGGGATCAGCTCGCCGGATTCGGTCGGCCGCCGCTTTCCGGGACTCCTCCCGAGGTCCTCGCGCGGGAGGCGAACGGGAAGCACTGGCTGCTCTCGAATCGGAGGATAGGATCAGGATCCAATAGTTTGGATTAAAAATCCTCCTTCGCGCCGCCTGGTCAGATTTCTCCCTTTGCCTGCAGTGCCTTACCGTCTGATAGGCTTTCACCCTCGGAGGCAGCGGAATTGCACCCGGTTTTGTGGTTTTCGTCACACCCTCGGACAAGGAGGGTGTGACGTAAGCTCCAAAAAGACCTCGGAGAGCTTTGCGGAGCGGTCAAACAGGAAACCAGAAATAGAGCCTCGGGTGAGCAAAACCAAACGCGAAAGGAGAGTACGAAGGACTTCCACAGTACTGTCGAATCTCTACATCGAGTCCTTACGACAGGATCCCATTTTCGTTTCAATTCAGGAGGTAGATTGAATATGAAATCAAGTTGGCTGAGCACGTTCATGGTGCTCGCGCTCGCCGTCCTCGGTCTGACGGCGAACGTGGCCTACTCGCAGGTCACCGGCAACATGGTCGGGGCCGTCAGAGACAGCAACGGCGGCGGACTCCCGGGCGCCTCGGTCGAAATCAAGAGCCCGGCTCTCCAAGGGATGAGAACGGCCGTCACCGCGAGTGACGGCAGCTTCCGATTCTCGCAGCTCCCTCCCGGCGAATACCTAGTGACGTTCTCCCTCTCGGGTTTCTCCAAGGTCGAGAAGAAGGCTGCCGTGCAGCTCGACAAGACGGTCCACGTCGACGCGGCTCTTCAGATCAGCGTCAGGACGGAAGAGATCATCGTGACGGGCGAGGCGCCGGTCGTGGATGCCACATCCTCGTCATCCGGCGCGAACTTCACGTCGGACTTCGTGAAGACGCTCCCCGTTGGGCGCAACTTCGCGGCTTTGGCCACGAAGACCCCGGGCGTCGTTCAGGGCTTTGGGGCGGACGCGGCGAACTTCAACGTCTACGGCTCGACCGGCGCCGAGAACAGCTTCGTCATCGACGGCGTCGACACGACGGAGGCCCGCTACGGGCGCCAGGGCAAGGCGGTGACACAGGAGTTCATCCAGGAGATCGAGGTCAAGGCCGGCGCCTTCCAGGCCGAGTATGGCCACGCCCAGGGGGGCGTCCTGAACGCCATCACCAAATCGGGCGGAAACACATTCCACGGGGACGCATTCGGCTACTTCTCCGGCAAGCCGAACACCGCCGATGGCAGCGACATCTGGCAAGCGGAGGACAAGCACCTCCAGCAGAAGGCTGACTCCTTCGGCACGACCCGTTCCCAGACGGATCCGATCCGGAACACGGCGAACAACGACTTCGGCGCGGATCTCGGCGGCTTCTTCGTCAAGGACCGCATCTGGTTCTTCGGGGCGTACGACCGCGTCTACCAGGGGCGGACCGACTACCTGAACAAAGCGGCCGGCTCGTGCACGACGAGCCCCTGCCCGCCCGGCACGGGACCGGGCACCGGAACCCTGAGCGGGGCGTCGTTGCCCACCACGTTCGACCAGGACCTCTACGCCGGGAAGCTGACGTTCACGGCGGCCTCCTGGCTCACCTTGGTCGGCTCGATCTTCGGAGACCCGCAGACCCGCGCTCCCAATCTGGGCACGCCTCTGGCGGGCGCCTCCGTGGGTACGTACGCAGGGACGCAGAAGCTCGGCGGCGTTGACTACAGCGGCCGGGTTTCGGGCGTCGTCGGCTCGTCCTTCCTCTTCGAGGGGCAGGCGGCGAAGCACCAGGAGGAGAACACCCCAACCCCGGCGAACACGGCGGACCCCCGTATCCTCCCGACCATTCCGTCGGGGCTTCCGCGGCAGGGCGGGTTCGGCTTCTACGAGGCGGCCAAGTACAACCGGAATTACTTCAAGGCGAATGCGAGCCTCTTCGCGAACTTCCTCGGGTCGCACGAATTCAAGGGGGGCGGCGACTACGCCGACGTCCGGTCCGAGATCACCCGCCAGTACACGGGGCCGGCGGGAGCGAAGCAGGACATCTACACCCGAGTTTTCGTCGAGGGGACGGTCTACCAGCACGAGTACAACTCTACGGGCCTGCGGAACGCCGCTGGGGACCCGATCGAGACGGACTCGAACCTGGCCCCGATCTCGCGCACGAACAACTACGGCCTCTTCATCCAGGACAAGTGGCAGGTGCTCCCGAACCTGACCTTGAACATCGGATTCCGCTACGAGGATCAGAAGGTCAAGGATGTGTTCGGCGCGACTCAGATCCACGTCGCGAACGAGCTGATGCCGCGCGTGGGCTTCGCCTGGGACTTCCTGGGCGGCGGAAAGTCGCGCCTCTACGGGAACTACGCGCGCTTCTACGAGACGATGCCGACGGACATCAACATCCGGGCTTACGGCTACGAGATCACGACGGCCGTCTACAACCAGGACATCAACAGCTTCCACGGCGACGCGAACGTCTGTGGCGCGGGGAAATGGCACGACGCCGCGGGCAACGCCTACACGGTGTGCAGCGCCGGGCGCCAGAGCACGATCAAGACGGGCGGCAGCTTCGGCGAGCCGACTGAGCCCGGCATCAAGGGCCAGTTCTCGGACGAATACACCCTCGGCGTCGAGTTCCAGCCCATCACCGACCTCTCGGTCGGCGCAAAGTACATCTACCGCAGCCTCGGCCGGGTGATCGAGGACGGCGGAACCGTGAACGCCGCCGGGGACCTCGAGTACTTCATCTTCAACCCTGGGGACACGTTCATCAGCCCCGCCTCCGGCGAACTCGTCGGGGGGGACTACGCGGACGTGCCCCCGCGGCGCTTCTACAGGGCCGTGCAGCTCACCGCCCAGAAGCGCTTCAGCAACAAGCTCCAGTTCATCTTCTCGTACACCTGGTCCAAGCTGGAGGGCAACTACGACGGCGTCTTCCAGACCTCTACGACGCAGCTCGACCCGAACATCAATTCGGCGTACGACTATCGCCGGTTCCTCGACCACGCGTACGGCTACCTCTCGAACGATCGGCGCCACACGTTCAAGCTCGACGGCTCGTACGTGACGCCGTTCGGCCTCACCGCCGGTCTCTCGGCCTACTACTACACCGGAACGCCGATCACCCAGTACGGCTACGACAATGACTACCGCAACTACGAGCTCTACCTCTCGGATCGTGGAACCGTGGGCCGCACGCCGGACGTCTACGACGCCGACCTCCACCTCAGCTACCAGTTCCCGGTCGGTCCGATCAAGATCCTCGTGGGCGCGGACGTCTTCAGCGTGTTCAACACGCAGAGGACCCTGGCCGTGGATCAACGCTACGACCTCGGGCCCGGAGGACCCCAGCAGGCCAACTACCTGCAACCCGTCCAGTTCACTCCGCGTCGTTCCCTCCGCCTGACCACGAGGGTGAGCTTCTAATCTTTTCTTCTTCCAAACCTCCCGGTCTCAGGGCCCCTTCGGGGGCCCTTTTCATTTGGCTATCATCCGATCGGAGATGGGTCAGCTCTTCGCGCAACCCCGGATGCGCCGGTTCCTCCTCGCTCTCTTCACGCTCTCCGGGGCCTTCTCGCCGCTCGCATGCAAGAAGTCGCCGAAGGCCGTCGCGCCGCAAGAGGTTGTCGCGCGCCGCATCCCCGTCGAGCTGGATGACCCGCCGCGGGAGTCCCGCTCTCGGGATAGCCGCCCCCGAGTCGTCCTGATCGGTCTCGACGGAGCCGACTGGACGATCCTGGACCGCCTCGCAGCGAATGGCGCGATGCCAAACGTGAACCGGCTCGTGCGCGAAGGTCGCTCGATGCGCCTGAGAAGCTTCGTCCCCCTCCTGTCTCCGGTCGTCTGGGCCACGATCGCGACCGGCGCGAGCCCGGCCGTCCACGGCGTCCTCGATTTCCAGGAGGTGGAGCCGGGGACCGGAGCCATCACGCCGATCTCCGGCCGCTCGCGCCGCGTGCCCGCAGTCTGGAACGTCGCCTCGGCGCAGGGGCTGAAGGTCGGCGTGGTCGGGTGGTGGGCGACTCATCCGGCGGAAGAGGTGAACGGCTTCTTCGTCTCGGACCACGCCAGCTCGATCCTGTTCGAAGGTTCCAGGGACGCCATAACGTTTCCCCCGTCGCTTTCCGACGGCGTTCTGCATGTCGTGGAGGACGAGCGGCGGATCTCCGACGCGGACCTCGCCCCATACTTCAGGATGAGCGAGGAGGAACTGGCGGGCGCGAGGAGGCAGGGAGGCGGGTTGGAGAACCCGGTCGTGGCGATGGAGAAGATCCTCGCCGCGACGCGCACGGTGCAGCGGATCGCGCGGAGCCTCTACGACCGCGAGCGGCCCGAGCTGACCGCCGTCTATTTCGAGGGGACCGACTCGATCGGTCACGTCTTCGCGTCCTACGTCCCGCCCCGCCTTCCGTGCGTCTCGGACGAAGACTTCCGCCGTTACTCCCGAACGGTCGACGCCTACTACACGACCGTGGACCGCCTTCTCGGTCAGTGGATGCGCCGGGCAGAGGAGGACGGCGCGACTCTCATGATCTGCTCCGACCACGGCTTCAAGTGGGAGGAGGACCGGACGTGTCAACGCTCTTCGCTCAACTTCGCCACTGCGGCCTTCTGGCACCGACTGGACGGAATCCTTCTCCTGTGGGGAAACAACGTAAGACCCTCGCCCGGACGGGGGGATGCGAGCGTGTACGACGTGGCGCCCACGGTCTCCGCGCTCCTCGAACTCCCCGTCGACCCGAAGATGCAGGGGAAGGCGCTCCTCTCCGCTTTCCAAGGTGTGTCGTCGCCGCCCCGCCGCGAGGTCTTCCGGAATGTGGAGGTTCGCCGGCTCGCGTCCAACGCGCCCACGGCCGCGCAGCGGAGCGAGTATGCCGAGAAGCTGCGCTCCCTCGGCTACCTCACCGGGTCGGAGTCGAAGAGCCTTTCGGTGGCGGACGAGGGGGCCAGGCCGGGCCGAACCGAGGGGGCGTGGAACAACCTCGGGCTCTACCAGCGGGAAGCGGGTCTCCTCGACGAAGCGGAGCGGTCGTTCCGGGAATCGCTGCGCCTGAAGCCGGACTACTCCTCTCCCATGTTCAATCTCGCCGTCCTCGAGCGGACGCGGGGCCGTTGGGAACCTGCCCTCGACTGGCTCTTCAAGTCGCTCGCGGCAGGCCACGCGGAGCCCGACGAAACTCTTCTGCAGTGGGTTTCGGCCGCAACGAAGGCGAAGCGGAGATCCTCCGCTGTCGCGATCCTGGAACGGGGCGTCGAGCGGTATCCCAAGGCCGAAAAGCTGAGATGGCCGCTGGCCCGCCTCCGCCTCGAGGCGAAGGACTGTGAGGGTGCTCTCGCGGCGTTGCGAGACTTCGCGGAAAAGGGGAGCCGGGAAACCCTGAACCTCCTCGGCCTATCCGAGATGTGCCTCGGGCACCCGGAACAAGCGCGCCAGTACCTCGAACGCTCGCTGGCCCTCGATCCCGCTCAGCCTCCGATTCGGGAGGCACTCCGGCTCATGGCAGAAGCAGCGCAGAACTAATTCTTCGGGAGCATAGTCTTCGCCACGGTCTCGAGCGTCGCGAGGACGTCGTGCCCCCTTTGCAGGACGTCAACGCCGGCGCCTTCCTTCGTCTGGAACTCGAACTCGACCTCGGTGAACCGGACTTCCTTCGGGAGCCGATCGCGCCGGTAGTGCCAAGTCTCGCGAGTCCCCTGGAGCGTCTCGGCGGAAAGCGCGACACGAGGCACGAGCCGCATGGACGTGCTGCCGTCCGCATTCCTGACCATCTCGGAAGTGGGAGCATTCCGGCTGACCTGAATCGGGTCGTCTTCGGGCTTGAGAGGGCTTTGGCCGACATAGCTCGGGGGACCGAGCAGGACGAAGACAAGCCCCCGATCCGTCGCGCTTCCCCTCGTCTCGCCCTGCTTGAGTCGCAGGTCTGCGAACCGGATCCTGCGTTCGATCTCCTGCTTTTGCGCCGGATCCCGTCGCTGCCAGAAAGTGTGGATGAACTCTACCCGGTCTGCCGTAGACTGGAGAGCCCGCCAAGACTGCTTTTCCTCCTTCGTCATGAAGTACCGGACGGGACCTTCAGCCCAGCGCTCGTCTGGGAACGCCGCCGGCTCCTCCTGGTCTTCGGGGAAGAAGTGTGCGTAATCGCTCGCGATCCCGTTGTCGAGGGCGGCGGGAACATGCGGCGGCGGCGGCGCCTTCTCTCGGACGTTATTGAAGACCTCGATCACGGCCTTCGGAAACATGGCCGGGTCGAGCCGCGCGTTGGGCGCGGCTTCCAGATACTTCTCGAACTGGAGGCGCGCGTCCTCGTTCTTCCCGAGGGCCGCCAGGTTCGCGCCCCGGTAAAACGCAATGATCGGCTCCAGCTTCGTCCGCGCGGCCTCGAATCCGGACGCGCGGCTCATCTCGTCCAGCCGGTGGAAGGTCTCGAGGGAGGCCTCGTAGGTCCCCGTCCTGAACTCGGACTTCCCCTTCTGGAACAGCTCGTTGAGGGGAGCTTGCGCCCGGGCGTCCGTCGCGAAGAGCACCCCGGCGAAGATCATCAGTATCGGGGACCGCCAGAACCACCGGGAGAAGGTGCTACTCATCGCACGCCTCGAAACGCATCGAGTCTACCTCAAGGCAGGGCCTTCATTCGAATAGAATCGAATAGCAAACTCTCCATCGGCCGTCGAACCCCAGGTCGAGATCCCCCGTTTTCGTTTCGATTCAGGAGGTAGATCGAATATGAGATCTCGTTGGCTGAGCACGTTCGTGTTGCTCGCGCTCACCGTTCTCGGTTCGATGGCGAACGAGGCTCGTTCCCAGACGACCGGAGATATCGAGGGCGCGGTCAGCGACTCGAATAACTCACCGCTTGCCGGCGGGTCGGTCGAGATTAAGTCGTCGGCTCTTCAGGGCACCCGCACGGCCGTGACGGATGCCGCCGGCCGCTTCCGCTTCCCGGCGCTCCCGCCCGGCGACTACGCGGTCGTCGCGTCGCTGTCCGGTTTCACGAAGGTGGAGAGATCGAGTATTCACGTCCGGCTCGGCGCCACGGTCACGATTCCCATCTCGTTGTCAGTCTCGGTGAAGGAGGACATCATCGTCACGGGTGAAGCTCCGGTTGTCGACACGACCAGGACGGTCATCGGGACGACGACCTCGGCCGAGTCTCTCCAGAAGCTTCCGCTCGCCCGCAACTTCTCGTCCATCGCATTTCGCGCGCCCGGCACGGGCACCGATAACGCCGGCGGCGCGACGGTATACGGCGCGACGTCGCTCGAGAACCAGTACATCATCGACGGCGTCAACACGAGCGCCATCAAGGGATACTCGCTCGGCACGACCGACGGCAACCAGGGCAAGACGCTGAACCAGGAGTTCATCCAGGAAGTCGAGGTCAAGACCGGCGGCTACGAGGCCGAATACGGCCGGGCCCTCGGCGGAACAATCAACGTCGTCACGAAGTCCGGCGGCAACGAGTTCCACGGAGACCTCTTTGGGTACTACGACCCGAAGAACGTCGCCGCCGTCGACGCACACCAGGCCGACCGCGCGGCCGAGGGCCTCGCCTCGCTTGCGGTCGCAAACCGTGTCGACTACGGCGCGGATCTTGGCGGCTACTTCGTCAAGGATCGCCTCTGGTTCTTCGGCGCGTACGACCGGGTCCAGAGAGATCAGGACTTCACCCGGCAGCTCACGGGGGTCACCTCCACGGGTACCCTCTGCGGCACCGCCTGTCCGCAATCGAGTGGCACGACGGCGACTAGGTCGGACCTCTTCTCCGGCAAGCTCACGCTCCGCCTCGGCGAGGCCAACACGATCGCGGTCGCGGCGTTCGGCGACCCGAGCACGACCGGCAACACGGTGCGCGCCATCGTCGGTCCCGACGCGGCCGCCCTCGGAAACCGGGACTTCGGCGGCACGGACCTTTCGGCGAAGTACGACGGCATCTTCGGCACGCAGTTCCTCGCCCAAGGTCAGTTTGGCTACCACGCGGAAAAGAACAAGATTGCAGCGGCGAATTCGGCGGCGGCCGATCCCCTCGTCGCGCCTGACTTCATCCGCACGCAGCCGGGCTTCCTCACCGAGCGCTACCCGAACTCCGGCTTCGGCACCGTGACCGACGAGAATTTCAAGCGGTACGCCTACAAACTCGCTGGCACCTGGTTTCTGGGCGCGAACGAGATCAAGGGCGGCGCGGACTTCGAGGACATCAAGTCCTCGTTCGCGACGAACTACATCGGCATCACGCGGCGCTTCCTCGCGGTCTCTGAGGGCGGCACCGAGCTCACGAGCCAGCATCGGTATTACGCCTCCGTTCCTCTCGGCCTGAACTGCCTCCGGAGCGCGGACGGCACGGTCCCGGTCGCGGGCGAAATCGTGCTCATCACCGACTGTAAGGGCTGGAAACCGGGGCAGGATTTCTCCGACCCTCACACCCAGAACCTCGGGGCCTTCGTGCAGGATTCCGTGAAGCTCCTGAAGAACCTCACCGTCAACGTCGGAGTCCGTTACGAACAGCAAAAGCTGTACGGCGTCGAGGTCGCCACAACGTTCACCGTGAAGAACGAGTGGTCGCCGCGCCTCGGCATCGTGTGGGACCCGATGAACAACGGCAGGTCCAAGGTCTTCGGTTCCTACGGCCGCTTCTACACCGCGATCCCGCAGGACCTCCAGACCCGCTCGCTCGGCCGCGAAGCGACCATCATCGTGTCGAACACCACGACCACGAACACTCTGAACCCGATCGGGGCGGTGGGCTTTGCCCAGACCGGCGACTTCGTGAACCCTGAGGGCCTCAAAGGCATGTATCAGGACGAGGCGATCCTGGGCTTCGAGTACGAAGTCGCCCGGGGCTGGTCCATCGGAGTCAAGGGAATCTACAAGGCCCTAGGCCGCGTCCTCGAGGATCGCTGTGACATCCCGTACAACGCCGACACGACCGCAATCCTGTCGTCTGACGATCCGTACATCAAGGCCTTCCAGCCGACGTGCGCGCTCATCAACGTCGGGGAAGGCGGTACCTTGAACACGATCAAGGACCCGGCTGACAAGCAGTGCTACCCGAACGGCGCCACGAACCCCGAAGGCTCCTACAAAGCGTCCTCGCCTTGCGAGACGACGCATGCGGTCCGCAAGTACCGCGGGATCGAACTGGATCTTGCCCACCGTTTCTCGAACAACTTCTTCATGCAGGCCTCCTACGTCTACTCGAAGCTCGAGGGGAACTACTCGGGCAACCTTTCGCAGACGCGTGAAGGTGGTCAGTTCGACCCGAACATCAACGCGGACTTCGACTACCCGGGCCTCGTGACGAACTCCTACGGCCTTCTCCGGAACGACACGCCGCATCAGGCCAAGTTCACGGGCTACTACGCCTTCCCGTTCGGCCTCACGGCGGGCTTGAACTTCACGTTCCAGTCCGGCCGTCCGATCAGCCTGATCGGCTGCCCCGAGGACTTCGTGGCCTGCGCGTTCGGCTATTCGCAGGAAGGCTTCATCGTCCCCAAGGGCACGTATGGCCGGATGCCCTCGATCTACGAGGGTGACTTCCACCTCGAGTACGCGCTGCGCATCGGACAGGTCTCGATCACGCCCATGGTCGACGTCTTCAACTTTCTGAACCGTCAGGCGGAGACGTCGCGGGACGATCTTTACAACAACCAGGGCGAAGCCGCCCTCAACGCTCCCTGCACGGCTCCGGCGAGCGACACGACCAACGCGGGCAAGACGGGCTTCTTCGCCTCCTGCGCCCCGAACGCGAACTACGGCAAGCCGATTGCGTGGCAGGCGCCGCGGTCGGTCCGCTTCGGCGCTCGCGTTTCCTTCTAACTCGTTCTCGATCGATTCTTTCGGGCCCCGGGCAACCGGGGCCCTTTCTTCTTGGGCCAGTAGAATCCTTTCCGGTGGCTCGACTTTCCCGTCATCCGAAGAGGCTCGCCGTCTTCGCCGCAGCGCCGCTCCTCGCCGCGGCCCTGCCCGCACAGGCTTCGAACCCGCCCGCGCCGGCAGCGGCTTCGAGGCCGCGCATCGTCCTCGTGGGCTGGGACGGCGCGGACTGGAAGCTGCTCGACCCGCTCCTCAAGGACGGGCGGCTTCCGAACCTCGCGGGAGTGATCGCGCGCGGAAGAACCTGGAGCTTCGCCACGTACCAGCCGATGGCTTCGCCGTTGATCTGGACCACGATCGCGACGGGGCGGACGCCGGTGGACCACGGCGTGACGGACTTCCAGGAGCTGGATCTGAAGACCCGGGCGCGCCTCCCCATCTCCGGCCGGTCGCGCAGGGTGCCCGCGATCTGGAACCTGGCCTCCGCGAAGGGCCTGACGGTGGGCGTCGTCGGCTGGTGGGCGACGTGGCCGGCCGAGAATGTGAAAGGCTTCTTCGTCTCGGACCGTGCGGCGCCCGTGCTCTTCGATCCCGAGGCCCTCTCGAAGTCCCCCGGGCTCACGTGGCCGGAAGGTCTCGCCGACGGCGTGCGCCTCATCGGACGGCGCGAAGGCAACCCTTCGTTCGAAGACGTCGCCCAGGCGCTGCACGTTTCGCGCGCCGAGTTCGACGCGGCGGTCGCGGAGAAGAAGGACCTCTCCAACCCGATCACGGGCTATCGGAAGATCCTCGGCGTCACGCGCGTCATCGGGAAAGTCACCCTCGAGCTGTACGACCGCGGTGCCCCCGAGCTGTTGATGGTGTACTTCCAGGGGACCGACGAGATCGGCCACGTCCTCGGCCGCTACGATGCGCCGAAGCTGCCGGCGGTCTCCGAAGGGGAGTTCAGGAAGTACAAGGACGGCGTCGCCGCGTTCTACGCCGAGGCCGACCGCATCCTCGGAGAGCTGGCCCGACGCGCCCAGAACGACGGCGCGACGCTGATCCTCGTCTCGGACCACGGTTTCAAGCAGGGCTCCGACCGCCCCGCCCTCGCGTCCGGAACGAACTTCGACAGCGCTTTTCTCTGGCACGAGCAGCCGGGAGTCCTCGTCGCGGCGGGCCCCGCGGTGACGCCGTCTCGGGCGCGCGGAAAGGCGAACGTCTTCGACCTCACCCCCACGCTCTGCAGGATCCTCGGCTTGCCTCAGGATCCGGCCTTCGAGGGAAAGACCATCGCGGGCTTCCGGCTCCGGCCGGCCGTGGCGCGGGCGGCGTGGGCGAAGGCGGCGCCGGTCGAGCGCCTCGCCGTCGCGGTGAGCCCCGACGCCGACCGGAAATCCGCCGAGGAGTTCACGAAGCAGCTCATCTCGCTCGGCTACCTCACGGGCGCCGAAGCCTCGGCCGTGGACGCGCGCCCCGCCGACCGAACCGGAACCGAGACCGCGGGCTCCTTTCAGAACGTCGGCACGTTCCTGCGCGAGCGCGGAAAGCCGGCGGAGGCGGTGACCTGGTATCGCAAGGCCCTCGAAGTGAACCCGAAGTCCGCGACGGCCTGGGTGAACCTTTCGACGGCGCTCCACCAGATCGGCCGCCACGACGAATCCGACGACGCGCTCGTGACGGCCGTCCAGAACGGCTATTTCGATCCCGAAGCGACGGTCTATCGCCGCGTGAAGCTCTACGCGGAGGGCCCGAAGAACCGGGAGCAGCGGCGGAGGCTGGTCTCTTTCATGCGCAAGGTGGTCGCAGCCTTTCCGCGCGACGACCGCTATCGCGCCTCGCTCGGGAAGGCGCTCTTCGAGGATCAGGATTGCGCGTCGGCGCAGCCGATCTTCGTGGAGCTCGCGGGAAGGACGCCCGTGGACCCGGACAACCTGAATCTCCTCGCGCTGACGAGCTGGTGCCTCGGGGAAACTTCCCGGGCCCAGGACGCTTTCAAGCGCTCGCTGGCGGTGAACCCGAATCAGCCGGTCGTCCGCGAGGGCCTCGCGACCCTTCAGAAGGGTCAGCCGCCGCGATGAGCGTGCCGCACGTCCCCCGAAAGGTGTCCGTCGTCGTGCCGGTCTACAACGAGGAGGCGAACCTCCCGGAGCTTTTGCCGCGCCTTCTTCCCGTCCTCCGCGGCCTCGGCCGTCCCTTCGAGATCGTCTTCGCGGACGACGGCTCGCGCGACCGGTCGCTCGAGATTCTAAAGGCCGCCGCCGCCGCCCATCCGGGCCACGTGAAGGTCGTCGAGCTGGTGCGGAACGCGGGCCAGCACATGGCGATCCTCGCGGGCTTCACGGCGACGGACGGCGAGTACGTCCTCACGCTCGACGCCGATCTCCAGAATCCGCCCGAGGAGATCCCGAAGCTCGTGGACGCGATGGATCAGGGTCACGACGTCGTCGGGACGATCCGGCAGAACCGGCGGGACACGTTCTTCCGGCGCGTCGCGTCCCGACTCGTGAACCGCACGACGGCCGTGATCACCGGCATGCGCCTGAACGACTACGGCTGCATGCTGCGCGGATACCACCGCGACGTCGTGGACGTCATGTCGGCCTCGGACGAGGCCGCGACCTTCCTTCCCGCGCTCGCGCAGCAGTACGCCCGGCGGCCGATCGAGATCCCCGTGGCGCACGCCGAGCGCACGGCGGGCGAGTCGAAGTATTCTCTGTACAAGCTCGTGCGTCTGAACTTCGACCTCATGACCGGTTTTTCCGTCGTGCCGCTGCAGCTCTTCACGCTGTTCGGGTTCGTCACGGCCCTCTCGGGGTTCGGGTTCGGCGTCTTCCTGCTCCTGCGCCGGCTCGTGGGAGGCGCCGAGGCGGAGGGCGTCTTCACGCTCTTCGCGCTCGCCTTCGTCGTCATGGGCGTCCTCATGGCCGGGATCGGGATCGTGGGCGAGTACGTGGGTCGCATCTACCAGCAGGTGCGCGGTCGCCCGCGCTTCCTGATCCGGAAAGTCTGGGGGGCCTGATGGGGGGAATTGTCGTCTGTGCTTACTCCGACGTCGGGTACAAGTGCCTGAAGACGCTCTTCGACGCCGGCGAGAGCGTGCGCGTCGTCTACACGCACGACGACATCCCGGGGGAGGAGCGCTGGTTCGACTCGGTGGCGGAGCTCGCGCGAGAGCATGGCATCGAGCCGCGGCGCGTCGCCGACCTGAACGACCCTCTCGACGAAAAGAGCATCCGCGCCGTGTCGCCGGATTTCCTGCTCTCCTTCTACTTCCGGAAGATGATTCCGGGACGCATCCTCGCCCTCGCGCGCCGCGGAGCTCTCAACATGCACGGCTCTCTCCTGCCCGCGTTCCGCGGCCGCTCGCCGGTGAATTGGGCGATTCTCAAGGGGGCGACGGAGACCGGGGCCTCCCTCCACTACATGACCGAGAAGCCGGACGCCGGCGACCTCGTGGACCAGGAGAGCGTTCCTATCGGGCCCGAAGACGACGCCCTGGCCGTGTCGCGCCGGGTCGCGGACGCGGCCGCGCTCGTCCTCGCGCGGTCGCTTCCCCGCCTCAAGGCAGGCACTGCTGCGCGCATTCCGCTCGACCTCTCGAAGGGGTCCTATTTCGGCGGCCGCAAGCCCGAGGACGGTCTCATCGACTGGACACAGAGCGCGAAAGAGATCCACGACCTCGTCCGCGCCGTCACGAAGCCCTGGCCCGGCGCGTTCACGGACGTCTTCGGCAAGAAAGTCACGATCTGGAAGACGCGGCTCTCCCCCCACGGCGGACACGACGTCTTTTCGGGAAAAGTCGAGCTCACGGAGCGCTCCGTGATCGTCTTCGCGGGGGACGACCACACGGTCGAGATCGTGGCGGCGCGCCCGGAGGGCGGAGCGGATCTCGATGCCGCGGGATTCCACTCCTGGCTGTTGAGCAGCGTCTGATGAGAGTCCTGATCCTCGGCGTCAACGGCTTCATCGGGAACGCCCTCACGCGCCGCATCCTCACCGGCACGGACTGGGAGGTTTTCGGCCTCGACGTCGGAAGCGACCGCATCGAGGAGTTCCTGCCCGACAAGAGGTTCCGCTTCCTCGAGGGCGACATTTCGATCAACCGCGAGTGGATCGAATACCACGTCAAGAAGTGCGACGTCGTGCTGCCGCTCGTCGCGATCGCGACTCCCGCGACGTACGTGAAGAACCCGCTGTCCGTCTTCGAGCTGGACTTCGAGGAGAACCTCCGGATCATCAAGATGGCGGGGAAGTACGGCAAGCGCGTCGTCTTTCCGTCCACGTCCGAGGTCTACGGGATGTGCCCGGACAAGGAATTCGACGAGGACCGCTCGCCGCTCGTCTACGGGCCTATCGCGAAGCCCCGCTGGATCTACTCGGCCTCCAAGCAGCTCCTCGACCGCGTCATCTCCGCGATGGGCGCCGCGCAGGGGCTGAAGTACACGCTCTTCCGCCCGTTCAACTGGTACGGCCCGCACCTCGACAACGTGGACGCGCCCAAGGAAGGCTCGAGCCGCGTCCTCACGCAGTTCCTGCACAACATCCTCTACGGCGTGCCCATCAAGCTCGTGGACGGCGGCGCGCAGCGGCGATGCTTCACGTACATCGAGGACGGCATCGACGGGCTCATGACGATCCTCGAGAACCCGCGCGGAAAAGCCGACAGCCAGATCTTCAACCTCGGGAACCCCCGGGCCGACCTGTCGATCGACGAGCTCGCGCACGCACTCATCGACACCGTGGCGACGTATCCGAAATTCGCCGCGGCCGCGAAGAAAACGCGGATCGTGAAAGTCTCGTCGAAGGAGTACTACGGCGAGGGCTATCAGGACATCACGACGCGCGTGCCGTCGGTCGCGAAGGCGAAGAAGCTCCTCGGGTGGACGCCGAAGACGGACTTTCCGACGGGACTCCGGAAGACGCTCGACTTCTACCTCAAAGGCCGCAAGCCTCCCGTCGTTTGAAGAAGCTCGCCCTCAAGGTCGACGTCGACACCTACCGCGGGACGCTGGAAGGCGTGCCGCGTCTCGTGGACCTCTTCGAAAAGCACGGCGTCAAGGCGACGTTCTTCTTCTCGCTCGGACCCGACACGAGCGGCAAGGCGATCAAGCGCATCTTCCGGAAGGGCTTCGTGAAGAAGGTCCTCTCGGCGAGCCCGGCGGCGTCTTACGGCTTCCGCACGATGCTCTACGGGACGCTGCTTCCGGCGCCGGACATCGGCGGCCGCAAAGAAACCGTCGCCCGGATGCGCGAGGCCTCGGCCGCGGGACACGCCGTCGGCATCCACGCGTGGGACCACATCGACTGGCACGACCGCCTGCCGGCGATGGCGAGGTCCGAGATCGAGGACGTCGTCGCGAAAGAACACGCGCGCTTCGCGGCGATCTTCGGGAAGCCCGCGTTGTTCCAGGCAGCTCCGGGATGGACCGCGACCCCGCTTTCCGTCGAAGTGCAGGAATCGCACGGCCTCCTCGCGACCTCGGACACGCGCGGCGGCGAGCCGTTCTTCGCGCTGCGCGCGGATGGCGTGCCGAGCAAGGTCCTCGAGATCCCTTCGACGCTGCCGACGCTGGATGAGCTCTTGGCCCTCTCGTTGCCTGGGGCCGGGACCCAGATTGAAAAGGCCTGCAAATTTCTTAGAAAGGGAATGAAGGGAGGCGCGTCGGCGGGGGGCGGCGGGGCAGAGTCTGCGGTGGCGGTGCCTGAGCAGACCGCGGCTCGAGAGCCCGTCGAAGTCCATTCGATTCACACGGAAATCGAGGGCGGCACCGCCTATTTCGCGCCCTTTACCGATTTGCTCGCCGCCTGGAGGAGCGACGGCGTGACCTTTCTTACCTTCGAAGAAATTTGCAGAACGCTGCTCCCCGCGGATACGCCTGCACGAAACGCTCGGGAGCAAATATCGATTCCTGTCAAGCGTCTCACCTTCACGATGCTCCCTGGACGCGCGCTGCCCGTCGCGACGGGAGTGGGATGATTCGCGCATGAAGAGCCTCCAGGAGACCTACGCGCCCCAGAACCGCTGCTTCGGATGCGGCCCGACGAACGAGAAGGGGCTGCGCATTCGAAGCTTCGCCGAGGGCGACGAGTTCGTCGCCACCTGGAAGCCCGAGCCGCACCACCTCGCCTTCGAAGGCATCGTGAACGGGGGCATCATCGGAGCGCTCCTGGATTGCCACAGCAACTGGGCCGCCGCGATCCACCTCATGAAGAAGGCGGGGGCTGCGTCGCCGCCTTTCACGGTCACGGCGGAATTCCACGTCCACCTGATGCGCCCCACGCCCATGGACGAGCCGCTCCACCTGAAAGCGCGCGTGGTCGATTCCTCCGAGTCCTGGGCGGTCGTGGACGCGGAGATCGAGGCGGCCGGGAAAGTGACCGCGACGTGCAAGGGCACGTTCGTCGCCGTGCGCGAAGGCCACCCCGCGTTCCGGCGCTGGTAGGACCCGTCCGTCAGGGTGCGAGGTCGAGGACGACGCGCGCGGACCCCGCCGGAACCGGTACGCCGATGAGATGAAGGTCGGCGGCGAGAAGCGTGGCGCGGTGCCCGTTCACGGTGGCGACGGCTCGCGGCGTGAAGCTCCGATCCACGTGGAGGATCGCGGGACGTGCGCCCGAGGTCTCGATCACGAGGCGGTCGGGCGCGTCTTCGAGGACGCGGGCCTCGGCGGAAGGATCGCGCCCTTCCGAGGCCAGCGCCGCGGCGTTTTTCCCGTAGACGACGACGTCGGTCTTCGGGTCGAAGTCGTCGCGCTCGAAAACGGAAACGGTCTCGGTGATCGAGCCCGCCGCCAGGACACGGCTCGAGCGCCTCACGCCGGGCAGGGGAGCAGTGAGCTTCCAGAGGGTCACCGGCACGCCGACGGACGCTTCGACGAAGACGGGCGTGAGGCCCGCTGTTTCGGCCGGCACGTCCGAGGCGATCACGGACGTCACCGCAGCCGCCCGAAGCCACTTCACGCGGCGCTCCCAGCTTCTCTGGCGCAGGACGTCCGAGGCGTAGCGCGTGAGGATCGTGTAGCTGCCGTCGGGGTCCGGGTCCCAGGCATACGCGAGACCGTGAGGCGCGCCGGAGAGGGCCCAAGCCTGACGAGTCTGCGCCAGAGCCAGATCGAGGAGGCCGTCGCTCTCGACGCGCCCGGCGGCGCCGCGGCGCACGGCGTCGAAATCCTTCGAGGCCCGCTCGAAGACGCGCCCTCCGAGAGCGGCGGCGCGCGCGACGAGCGGAGACGGCTTGTCGTAAAGGGACGCCGGAACGCGCGGAATCGTGGTCGGGGCGCCGGCGAGGAGCGAAAGCGCCGTCGCGCCGAGCAGGATGAGGCCGCCGCGCGCGTCGGCGGCCCCGCGCAGGAGGAGGAGCGCGACGAGGAGGAGCCCGGCGCCTGCAAGCGCCGCCTGACCCGGCAGCCGATTCACGACGGGGGCGAGGACGATGCGCGGGTCCGATCTCCACGCCGGGTCCCAGCCCGAGAGAAGCACTCTCTCGACGCGAAGGGGAGCGAGGCGTCCCGCGATGGCGAGAGCCGCCATGAGACCGCCGAGCGCGAGGAGGACGCCCGCCGCACGCCGCCGGAAACGCGGCAGGACGCCTTCGACGAGAAGGCGGTCCGCGCCTCGCGCCGCGAGGGCCGCGAGCGCGAACGTGAAGAGAAGGAGCGCCTTGACGGGATAGCGCAGGACGTGGGCGGCAGGCACGGCCTCGTAAAGGGCGCGCATCCCCGGGAGCCACGGCGCGACGGAGGCGGCGAGCGCCACGGCTGCGGCGCCGATCCAGAAACGGCCCTCGCTCCGCCGCGCGGAGACGACGAAGACGGCGGCGAGCGCGAAAGGGACGACTCCGAAGGAGAGCGAAGCGTGGTACGGCGGGTTTCCCTGGGTCACCGCGAACCCCCAGAACGCTCCCGAGACGATTCGCGTGGGATCGCCGAAGAGCAGGGGGAACGGCGTCTCGAGGAGTCGGAGCGGATGGAACCCGACGGCGGCGAATTCGTTCCAGGAAAAACCTCTCGAGCGGCGCGCCGCGAAGGTCGACGCGCGCGCGACCTCGAAGAGCCACGGCGATACGAGAAGGGCCGCCGCGAACCCTCCTCCGAAAAGGGCGAAGAGGCCGCGTTTTCGCTCCTCGCCCGGCCCGCGGATCGCGAGGGCCAGAGCCAGAAGGAGGGCGAGGGCCGCGAGCGCGGGCTCGCCGCCGAGGACGAGGAGCGCCGACGAGATCAAGGCGAGACCGCCCGCGCGCAGGAGGTCGGGCCGGCCCGCCGCGGTCCGCGCCCGTGCGACGGCGAAGAGCAGCCACGGCATCCAGGCGATCGTCGTCGTCGCGTTCAGGAACGCGGCCGAGGACAGGACGTAACCCGAGAGGCCGAACGCGAACGCCCCGGCCAGCGCCGCCTCCCTCGAACGGACCTCCGTGCCGAGGAAAAGGAACGTACCGAGGAGACCCAGGCCCAGGTGGAGGAGGAGATGAAGGCCGAGAAATCGCGGGCTCGCCGGAAAGGGATACGCGAGGAGGAGGTTCGGATTGCCCCGATACGCCTGCCCGAAGGACGCGTACGGATCGAGGCGCGCGCCGTCGAGGCTGGCGGCGAGCGCGCGGGCCGGCCGCTGCGTCGTCGCGATGTCGCGGTACGCGGGGGTCGTCCGGCCGGAGAGGAGATCCGCGTGTGTGAAGAGCGCGGCAACCACGAGGAGCGCTGCGGCCAGCGCCGCCGGAAAGAAAGAGGCGCGCCGGTCGCTCACCGGAAGAGCGGGTCGTTCCGCCATCCCCACTTGACGGCCTTGAACCGGGCCATGACGCCGAGGATCGAGAAGCCGTACACGCACGAGTTCCAGAAGTCGATCTGCGAGGCCTCGTCGAAGTACCGCGTCACGATGGGGACCTCGCGGATGCGCATGTTCTTCCACATGCCCGCGGCGATGATCTCCGTGTCGAAGACGAAGCCGTCCGAGAAGGCTTCGAGGTTCACGCTCTCGAGATAGCGGCGGGAATAGGCGCGGAGGCCCGAGTGGTACTCGGTGAGGTAGAGGTAGAAGGTGGCGTTCTCGACGGCAGTCAGGAAGATGTTCGCGAGGTACTTCCATTTCGGCATCCCGCCCTCGAGCGGGCGCCCCCCGAGCATCCTGCTGCCGAACATCGCGTCTTCGTCGCCTCGCGCGATGGGGCCGATCAGGTCGGGGAGGACCGAGGCGTCGTACTGGTGATCGGGGTGCACCATGACGCAGATGTCCGCGCCCCGCTGGAGCGCTGTCGCGTAACAGGTCTTCTGGTTCGCGCCGTAGCCGCGGTTCTCGGCGTGCGTCACGACGTGGAGGCCCGGAATCGCGCGCGCGACCTCGACCGTGCGGTCCTTCGAGGCGTCGTCCACGAGGATGATGTCGTCCACCCAGTCCTTCGGGATCTCGTTCCACGCCAGGTGCAGCGTCTTCTCGGCGTTGTAAGCGGGCATCACGACGGCCACCCGCTTTCCCTGAATCGGCATCTCCGAGGGATTCTAGGGTGCGGCCGCCTCGCGCACGCGAAAGACCCGGAACCGCGGCTGGAAGCTGCCGTCGGCGCGGCGCGTCCCGGTCTTCGAATCGAGTACCCGCTCGAGAAACGGCGCCGGGTTCGGAGAATCCGACTCGTGCACCCGCCTCGCGAACATCCGCGCCGTCGGCGTGGGCGGGCGGCCGGCGGCGGCCGCGTAGGCGGGAAGGAGCGGCGCGAGGTCCGTCGTGACGAGATAGCGGCACTTCGCCGCGGAGAGGATCGCGAGAGCTTCGGCGTCGTCCGTCGCCGTGAAGAGGCGGCATTGCCGGCGCCAGCCATAGACGAACGGGTCCGCAGCGGACGGCCGCTCGGCGATCGCCGTCACGAAGTGCCCCGCGGACCAGGGAGGCATGACGCCCGGGATCGCGCCCGGAGCGGGAGGCGGCACGACCGACGGTTCCACCGGCGGCGGATCGAGAACGCGCAGCCGTGCGAAGAGGTCCAGCACGTCGTAGCCGGGTGCGTCCGCGAAGGCGCGCGCCCGCGCGAGATAGGGGAGGCCGGGCAGGACGACGAGACAGACGGCGAGGGCGATCGGCACAGCGGTACGAGCGCGCGGGGGAGCTGCCGCGGCGCGACGCGCCCAAGGAGCTCGGCGAGCGCGAGCGCGGCGAAGATCGCGAGGTAATAGACGTTGCGCTGCTGAAAGAGGGCCATCGCGAAAACGGCGGCCGCGAAGAAGGCGAGAAGGAGGCGGGCGGCGCCTCGCGGCGGCATCGGCCGCCGAAGCGACGCCCGGAGCCACACGAGCGCCGCGAGCGGCACGAGGAGGAAGCCCGGAGACACCTCGCGCACGGCGCGCTCCAAGGAGCTCCACCCCCGTATGAGCGGCTGACACTCGGCGACGAGCCGCAGAAACTCGGGCGGATAGGAAAGGAAGCCGCCTTCCGCGAAGTCACCGGACCCCGCTCCCGCCCCTCCCTTGAAGACGTACGCCCCGCCGTGAAAGACCGAGTCGAGGACGCGCCGCGCGTTGGGCAGCGCGACCGCGAGGCCGAGGGCCGTGAGAAGCCCCCACAGCGCGCGGCGCCGGAGCGTCGGCGCGCGCGCCGCCGCGAGCGCGAGAAGCGGCACGGTGGCGCCCGCGAGGAGGAGAGGCTGGAACCAGCCGAAGGAGACGAACGAGAAAGGCATGGGCTCCGCGGGAAGGGTCGCGGCGGCCCCGAGGGCGACGAGCGCCGTGGCGACGAGGCCCGCCACGGCCGCGGCCTCGCCGAGCGCGAGCGCGGCCCACAGGAACGAGAGGCCGGCGACGAACACGGCGCCCTGCCACGTGAGGACGGCCAGGGCGATCGCGGCTCCGAAGGGAACGGCCCGCAGGAATCGCGCGTCGCCGCGGGCGGAGGCGGCCCACGCGCCGGCCGCGAGGACGAGGAGGAGGTTCAAAGCCTCGGCCACGTGATGGTCGAAATGCCCGAAGCCTCCCCAGAGCACGGCCGCGGGGAGCGCGACGTAGGCGGCCGTCGCGATCCGGGCGCGCCGCCGGCCGAACGAGCGCCTCGCCACGGCGAAGAGCGGCAGGATCTGGAGCGCGCCCAGGAGCGCGGGAAGGGTCGCCGCGACCGTGAGGACTTGTTCCGTCGTCGCCCCGCGTCCGAAGAGAAGGCGCGCCGCGCCGCCCGCGACGAGATCGAACGCCGGTGGCCAGATGAAGACGCCGCCTTCGGGGTGGTTCAGGTACGGATCGCGATACGGGACGCGGGGGAAGTTCCGGGCGACGGAGACGGTCCGTCTGAGGTGCCCGTAGCAGTCCGGCGACAGGAGGCGAAAGCCGCGGGAGGTCGCTGCCGGAAAGGGCGCGAGGCGCAGCGCGAGCGCGGCGAGGAACATGCACCACACGAATCGCCCGTCCCGCGAGATGCGTCCGGAGCGCGCGCTCACTCCCGAGAGCGTAGCAGGGCGCCGGGCAACCCTCCCCCTACAATCGCCGGATGGTCGAGGGCCGCCGGTTGAGATTCTGGGCCGCCGTGCTTCTCCTCGCCTCTCTGGGCTCGGCGCTCGTCTTCGATCACACGCGCCTCGACAGCCCGACGATGGACGAGCCGTTCCACACGCTCGCGGCGGCGGAATACGCGATCGCGGGCACGTACTACGCGAACCTGGAGCACCCTCCCCTCGTGAAGCTCCTGTCGGGATTCGCGATCCGGGCGGCGGGAGGACGCGCGCCGAGGATGGAGGTCCCGTTCTCGATGGCGACGGCCGAGCAGCCCAGGCCGTTCAGCTTCAGCTCGCCGCTGCGTCCCGAGACGCTCTTCGCCGTCGCGCGCGCGCCGGTTCTCGCGCTGTTCTTCCTTCTCGTCGTCGTCGTCGGCGGGGCCGTGCGCTCGTGGGCAGGCGACCTCGCCGGAATCCTCGCGGCCGCGCTCGTCGCGTTCGAGCCCAATCTCCTCGCGCACGCGGGTGTCGTTCACACGGACCTCGCGGCCGCGCTGGGTTTCTTCGGGACGCTCGTTCTCGCGGTCAAGGCCCTCGAGCGCCGCTCGCTCGGCTTGTGGGCGGCGGCCGGCGCTGCTCTCGGCGCGAGCCTCGCCGCGAAGTTCTCGTGCGTCCTCCTCGTCCCGATGGTCGCGCTCCTCGCGCTGACCGGCCTCTTCCGGGAGCGTCGGGCCGCCGCCCGGGAAGGCCGCCTTCCGGATCTCGTCGCCCTCAAGGGGCTCCTTCTCGCGGGCGCGACGTCGCTCGCGGTCCTCCTCGGCTGCTACGCGATCGCCATGCGGCACATGAGCGGCGGCGAGGCCGCCAAGGCGGTGCGCCTTTTTCTCGTCACGCGGCAGGCGCCCGAGGCGACGATCGACCGGATCCTCGCGATCTCGCGGCTCGACAAGGAAGCCGGCCACTATGCGGCGGGTCTCGCGGGCATCGCCGTCCAGAACAAGACGGGCGGCGGCGTGAACACCCTCCGCGGAAAGCTCTCGGTGGACGGATTCTGGGAGTACTTCTTCGTCGCCTTCGCGGTGAAGAGCACGCTCGCCACGCTGGCGATTCTCCTGATCGCCTGCGCTGCGGGCATCGCGCGAAAGGTCCGCCCCGACCTCGTCCTGCTCACGCTCGTCCTCCCGCCGGCCTATCTCTTCCTGACCGGCATGGCGACGTCCTACAACATCGGTATCCGCCACATGCTGCCCGTGTACCCGCTCCTCCTCGCGGCAGCCGTTCTCGTTCTGTTCCGGTCTCTGTCCGCGCGCGCGGCCGCGGTCGTCCTCGCCGTTCTCGCCTCGGGGCAGGTCGTCGAGACCCTCAGCGTCCATCCGCACGAGCTCTCGTTCTTCAACGTCGCCGCGGGAGGGCCGGCGAACGGCGCGGCATGGCTGAACGACTCCAACCTGGACTGGGGACAGGACCTCGAGCGGCTCGCGCGCCGGCTCGAGGCGCGCGGCGAGGAAGGACGCACGACGATCGCGTATTTCGGCGGAGGCGACGTGCCGTACTACGCGCCAAAGGCGCGGGTGTTCATCCCGGCGCGGACACCGCTCACCCCCGGCCTCTGGGCGGTGTCCTCGTTCCTCATGTGCTGCGGGCCGGAGGCGATGGCCTTCCACGGCGATCCGGCCGCCGCCGTGGGCTTCCAGCAGCTTCGCCGAGAGATCTCCGCGCGCGGAACGCCCGTGGGTCGCGTGGGATACTCCATCGTCCTGTACGACCTGAAAGAAAAGAGCCCATGAAGCTGTCGATCGTGATGCCGGCGTACAACGAGCGCCGGACGATTCGCGAGATCCTCGCGCGGGTCAAGGCCGTCGACCTCGGAGACCTCGAGCGCGAGATCCTGATCGTGGACGACGGCTCGGAGGATGGCACGCGGGAGCTCCTCAAGGAGCTCGACGGCAAGGACGGCGTCCGCGTCCTGCTGCAGCCGCGCAACATGGGGAAGGGAGCGGCCGTCTGGGCCGGCATGCGGGCCTCGACGGGAGACCTCGTCGTCATCCAGGACGCGGACCTCGAGTACGACCCGGAGGAATACCCGGTGCTGCTCGGGCCGATTCTCGCCGGCAAGGCGGACGTCGTTTACGGATCCCGCTTCCTGGGAAGCCCTCACGGACACCGCGTCCTCTATTACTGGCATACCGTCGGAAACCGGCTGCTCACGCTCATGTCGAACCTCTTCACGGACCTGAACCTCTCCGACATGGAGACCTGCTACAAGGTCATGACGCGCGGCGTCGTGGACCGGCTCGATCTCAAATCGCAGCGTTTCGGCGTGGAGCCCGAGATCACGTGCAAGGTGGCGCGCATGCGCGCCCGGATCTTCGAGGTCCCCATCTCCTACAGCGGACGAACTTACGAAGAGGGCAAGAAGATCGGCGCCAAGGACGCCTTCCAGGCCGTCTGGACGATTCTCAAGTACTTCCGCTGGGAGGCTCCGGACAGCGACGTCGGAGCGATCACGCTGCGGCGGATGGGGGAGCTCTCCGTCTACAACCGCTGGCTTCACGATCGGGTCGACGGGTGGCTCGGGTCGCGTGTCCTCGAGGTCGGCTCGGGAGTCGGAAACCAGACCCGTTTCTTCGCCGACAAGGAACGGGTCATCGCCTCGGACATCGAGCCGCACTACGTTCGCGAGCTCCGCACACGGTTCGAAAAGCACGGAAACGTCCGCGTCGCCTCGTTCCGTTTTCCGCTCACCCCCCAGGACCGCGCCGATCTCGAAGCGGAGCGGATCGACTCGATCGTCTGCATGAACGTGCTCGAGCACATCGAGAACGACGCGGGAACGCTCGCGGATTTCTGCCGCGTCCTCCAGCCGGGAGGACACCTTGCGCTTCTCGTGCCCGCTCTTCCCGCCCTCTACGGCACGCTCGACGAGAACCTGCGCCACTACCGCCGCTACGAGAAGGGCGCCCTCGCGACCCTCGTGGGACACGCGGGATTCACGGTGGAATCCGTCCGGTACCTGAACCGCCCCGGCGTCCTGGGCTGGTGGCTGAACTCGCGCGTCCTCAAGCGCCGCGTCCTTCCGAAGAGGCAGCTGGGGGCCTTCAAGTGGATCATGCCGCTGCTGGAGGCAGAGGAGAGGACGGAGCCGTCGTTCGGGATGTCCCTCCTCGTCCTCGCCCGGAAACCCCAAGCGGCGTGAAGCAAAAGGCGCCGGACCTGGTACCGGCTCTCGTCCTCGTGTTCGGCGCCGCGGCGCTTCGCTTCGCGCCCTTTCTGGCCGGCGGCACGCTGTACCGCCGCGACGCGGGCTTCTTCTTCGTCCCCTGGAGGCTCGTTCTCGCGAGATTCTTCCGGGCGGGCGAGGCGCCGTTCTGGAACGAGTGGATGTCGGCCGGAAGGGCCTTCGCGGCCGATCCCAACGCCGCGGTTTTCTGGCCCCTGTCGCCCCTTCTCCTCGTCGTCTCGCCGACCGTCCTCGCCCTCGCGAACGCCGCTCTCCTTCTGGGCGTCTTCTTCTTCGCGCTCCGCCGAATCGGGCTCTCGGCGACGGCGTCCGGCGCCGGGACGCTCGTCCTTCTCTTCTCGGGTGTCTTCCAGGCGCTGCCTGTTTACGCGACGACGTGCGCGGCGGCCGTTCCGCTTTCCCTAGCGCTCGTCGAGGCCCCGCGCCTTTCCGCGCGCGAGCCCGCCATCCGCCGCCGCGCCTGTGCTTTCGCGGCGCTCGCCTTCGGCCTTTCCGCGCTCGGCGGCGAGCCCGCGGTGACGCTGATGGGCGCCGCGGCCTTCGTCGCGGTCGCGATCGGCGCGGCAAAGGGATCGCGCCCGCGCGCGACGGCCGGCGGCGTCTTCGCGCTCGCCCTCGGGATCGGGATCGCCGCGATCCAGGTCCTTCCGGCGGCCCTCGAGGTGGCCCGGTCCGCTCGTGGCGCGGGGATGCGTCCCGAGCACGGCGCCCTCTTCTGGTCCGTGCGTCCGGCACGCGTCCTGACGCTCCTCGAGCCCCGCCTCACGGGAGATCCGCCGGGGGACACGGCCTCGTTCTGGGGCTCGGGCACGTTCGACGCGGGAAATCCGTACTTCGAGGACCTCGCGCTCGGCCTCGTGCCCCTCCTTTTCGCGGCGGCCGCGTGCCGCGATCGGCGCGGGCGCGCGGCGCTTCTCCTCGCGGGGTCGGGAACGGTTCTTTCCTTCGGGCGGTTCCTGCCAGGCTACTCGGTCCTCGCCGCGGCGCTCCCGGTGATCCGGTATCCGGAGAAGTGGTGGCTGCTCGTGACGCTCGCGCTCGCGGCGGCGGCGGCGGTCGGCGTCGAGGCAGTCTTTTTAGGCGAGGCGGAGGTTCGGGAATCGGCGCGAAGGATTTTGCTGAAGACCGCCGTGGGAATGGCTCTCGTCTGCGGCGCGCTGCTCGCTTTGGCGTTCGGCGCTGAAGATTTTCTTAGAAAGGGCATATGGGCTGTGGGACTGGGCGCCGGATCCACTTCTGCTGCGGCCGTGGCTTCGGCTCTTCGCCCCCACCTCATTCTAGGAACTCTTAGTCTTGTCGTCATCGCGGCACTCACATCGCTCGTCACGCACAACTGCCAGCCCGAACCCCTCTTCACCTTCGAGGAGAAGCTGCGCAGCCCGCTGCTTCTCGCCGGCATTCTCGGCGTGCTGTTCTTCACCGACGCCGCGCGGCGCGTCGCCGGAACCTGCCCCGCGGGGCCGCCGGATCTCTACCGCAAGGAGACGCCCGCGGTCGCGCTCGTCGGGAAGGAGGCCGGTGCCGGCCGTTTCTACGACGACGGTGCGGACGATGCCCCGACCGCGGCGCGAAGGACGCGCGAGGCCGGCGGCCTCGACCTCCTTCGTCCCGTCACGGGAACGGCTTTCGGCATCCGGTACGCGGGGGAGAACGATGTGGACCGAATGACGGCGGCCCCGTCGGTGCGGTTCGCGAGCCAGACGGCGGGCCTGGGCTGGTGGCCGGAGAAGGTCGCGCGCCTGCGCCGGCTCGGAGTTGCCATCGTCCGCACCGCGGTTTCGCCTCCCGATCCGACCGGCGTCGTCGAGCTCGGGCGCTTCGGGGGCGATCGGATCCTGCGCATCGAGGGAACGCGCGACGAGTTCGCGGTCCTGCCGGCGGGAGGCGGACGCGTGACGGTCGAGGAACGCGGCGCGAATTTCGCGCGTCTCGCCCTCCACGTCGCGCTGCCCGCCGCGATCCTTTCCGTCTCGCGGAGCTTCGATCCGAACTGGCACGCCCTCCTGGACGGGAAAGAGCTCGTCCTCCGCCCCGCGGACGGTTTTCTGACGGCCGCGGACGTGCCGCAGGGAGACCACGAGCTCGTCCTTCGGTACCGCAATCCCGCTTTCGCGGCCGGAGGGGCGCTGTCGATCGCATCGCTTCTTTTCGTCGCTCTTCTCGCACGATCTCCCGGCGGGCCATGAAGGCCTCTCTCCGCGCCCGCCTCCCGCTTGCGGCGGCGATCGTCCTCGCTCTCCTGCCGTTCCGCGAGTTCCTCGGTTCCGGAGTGCCGTCCGGCCGCGACCTCCTTTTCTATTTCTTTCCG
Organism: Thermoanaerobaculia bacterium; assembly: GCA_963719225.1. Classification (GTDB taxonomy): domain Bacteria; phylum Acidobacteriota; class Thermoanaerobaculia; order UBA5066; family UBA5066; genus Fen-183. The sequence goes on from CAVRAY010000001.1 coordinate 438,256, forward strand.
CTCAAAGCCCACCTCGTCGAGGCGGTGACGCGCGGCGAGATGCCGTGGGTGGACCGTTTTCGATGGGGCGGATCGCCGCTCCTGGGCGCGCCTTCGGCGGCCCCCTTCGACCCCGCGAACATCCTCTTTCTGGTCCTGCCGCTCGGTGCGGCCATGAAGGCGTGGATCCTCCTCCACCTCGGCGTCGCGCTCGCGGGTTTCGCCGCGTTCACGCGGCGCCTCGGGCTCGAGCGCGGGCCGGCAGCCGTCGCCGGGCTCGTCTTCGCGCTCGGTGGCACGACCGTGTCGCTCGCCGCGTTTCCACCCACGCTTTCCGCCCTCTCGATCCTCCCCTGGTTCGCCGCGTTCGTGTTCGACCTCGTCCGTGCACCGGGAAGGCGCACGACGGCGGCCGTCGCCGCCTCCGCCGCTCTGATCCTCCTCGCCACGTCGCCCGAGCTCATTTTCTTCTCGGCGTGTGTCGCCGTTGCGGTCTTCTTCTCGGCGCGCCGCGAGGCCGGGACCTGGCGCCAGGCGATGCGTCCTCTGACTCTCCTCGCGCTGAGCGCGCTTCTTGCCGGCGGCCTCGGCGCGATCGCGCTCCTGCCGGCGGCCGCCACCGCCGAGCGCAGCGTCCGCTCGCCGGGGGGCGGCCTGGGAACCGGAGCCGCGTCGATCAAGCCGCTCGCTGTCCCGCGACTTCCCGAACTCCTCTTCGACGGGGTGGTCGCGGACTGGACGGTCGTCGCGGTGGTGCCGCGCGTCCCGGACTATCCGTTTCTCCCCTCCCTGACGCCGGGGCGCGTCGCGTGGGCGCTCGTCCTCGCGGGGCTGCTCCGAAAAGGCACCGGGCGGATCGCCGCAATCGGTATCGCTCTTTTCGGAACCCTGCTCGCGCTCGGCGACGCGACGCCGTTCTTCGGCCTCGTGGCAAGAGCGGTCCCTCTCCTCGCGCGGATCCGGTACCCGGAAAGACACGTGATCCTCGCGGGCTTCGGTCTCGCCTGGCTCGCCGCTCTCGGCATCTCGCGGCTCGCAGCTGCCGTCTCGCCTCGCGCCCGGAAGGTCGTCCTCGTGCTCCTCGCCCTTGCGGTCTTCGTGGACCGCGAAGGAGTCGCGCGCCGCCTCTCGCCGGTCGAGGACGCGTCCCTCCTGACAAAACGGCCTCCTCTTCTCGCGTCGTTGCCGGAGGCTTCCGGGGACGCGCCGCCACCTCGTCTCTTCTTCAACGATGCCTACCAGCCCGTTCCGATGTACGACACGCGCGACATCGTGGCCGTGAGCCGGGTCGGGTGCCAGACGCTCCTTCCCGCGTACGCGTCGCTCTTCGGCGTCGGCTACCAATTCGAGCTCGACTACGACCTCTCCCTCTCCGCGGAGGCGTTCGAGTGGACGCGGCTCCTTTCGAAGGCGGTGCCGAAGACGCCTTCTCTCGCTTTGCGTTTCGTCCGCGCCGCCGGTGTTTCGGCAATCCTGAAGAGCGATCGCGAGGCGGACGGGCGCTACCACCCGCACCTGATGAAGATCTTCAATCCCCTGCCGCCGTACCGCTTCGCGGCGCGTGTCGTCGCCTCCGGCGATGCGTCGTCGGTCTTCTCGAAGCTTCTCGAGGACGGCTTTTCCGCCGACACGGCGTACGTCGACACCGCGCTGCCGGGCGTTCCCGCTCTTCCCGCGGCTGGCCGGATCCTCTCAGCGGTCGACCGGCCTTCCGGGCTCCTCCTCGACGTCGAGGTGGACGGTCCGGCGCCGGGTTTCCTCATGCTCTACCGCCTGCGTGAAGCGGCGGAAGAGGCGACGCTCGACGGGCGTCCCGTTCCGGTCTCGCAGGTGGCCTTCGGGTTCGCGGGCCTCCCGGTCCCGCCGGGGAGACATGCTTTGCGATTGCGGCCCGACACGCGCTGGGTGAAGATCGGGGCGTTGATCTCCACCCTCACGGCGCTCGGTCTGGCCGCCGCCCTGCTCTCTCCCAGGCACCGCGCCGCATCCGGGAGCGCATGAGCCTGGAGCCGGCTGCCCGCCGCCGCGCCGCCCTGTACGGCGGGGCGACCCTCGTTGCCGCGCTCGCGCTGTGGGCGATCCCGGCCTTCATCTCCCGTCTCGTCCCGGACGTGGTGGTTCGCCGGACGTACGTCGAAGCCGACGCCGCCATGAAGACCGAGGCGGTCAAGCTCCTCGGCGAATACGTCCGGATCGACACCTCGAATCCCCCGGGGCACACACGCCCCGCGATCGAGTTCCTCACCCGAATCCTCGAGTGCGAAGGGATTCCCGTGACGGTCACCGGCGCCGATCCGGAGCGCCCGATTCTCGTGGCTCGTCTCAAGGGCCGGACCTCCGAGGGGGCGCTCGCGCTTTACAACCACGCGGACGTGGTTCCGGCCGGGGACCTCACGAAGTGGACGAAGCCGCCCTTCGCGGGAGAGCGCGGCGAGGGCCGTGACAGAGACCACCTCTTCGGCCGGGGAACGCTCGACATGAAGGGACAGACGATTGCGAACGTCCTCGCGCTCGCCTCCCTCGTGCGGGCGGGCGTCGTTCCCCTTCGCGACATCGTTTTCGTCGTGGAATCCGGAGAGGAGACCTATGACGAGAGCCTCGGGATGATCTGGATCATGGACCACCGTCCGGACCTTCTCCGGGGCGTGACGGACGTCTTCAACGAGGGAGGCGTCAACGAGGTCAGGACGCAGCAGGTCGAGCGCTTCGGCATCGAGGTCATGCAGAAAGCAATCCTCTCCGTGGACGTTCTCGCGAAGGAGCAGAAGCCGCTGGAGGATTTCGCGGCGTTTCTGAAGGTCGAGGATGAAAAAGAGCCGATACGCGTGGTGCCCGCCGTGCGGGAGTTCCTGCGATTCATCGCCCCCTCGCGCTCGGACGTCTGGGGCCGCCGAATGATCGGAGAGGCCGAGAAGATCGGCCCCGGAACGGAGTTCTGGCAGTACGTTCCCGAGGTCTATCGGGCCCTCCTCAGGGACAGCATCTACATGGGAGCGATCCAGAAGGAACCGGGCGGCTTCTCCATGCGCGTCGTGAAGACGCTCTTGCCCGGGAGCCCGGTCGCCGCCGCCAGGGGCCGGCTCGACGGCTGGCTTCGGGAGCGGAACCTCCGTCTGCGCGTCATTATGGCGACCGCGGACTCCGTGTCGAGCGCCGCGGAGGGACGCGCCTACCGGTGCGTCGAGAACGTGTTCAGCATGGACGAGGCGCATGCCCCGGTCGGGCCTTACATCCTGAGCAACCAGTACACGTCGTCCCAGGGGATTCGGGCGCGCGGCCTTCGCGCCTACGGTGTCTCCCCTTTCGCCGTGAGCATTTACGACGCGTTGTCGATTCATCACGAGAACGAGCGCATTTCCCTGCCGTTCTTCGTCGATGGAATCGAGCGGATGAGGCGGATCCTCTTCGAGTTCGCGACCTCGCCCTGAGCGGTCCGGCTGCTACACTCCGGACCCGGGCTCGCTGGCACGCTCCTCGCGTCATCGAGCTTCACGTGCCGGCCCGGCCGGCATCCCGTTCAGGAGTACCGATGAAGGTCCCGCTCGTTTTCTTCGCAGGCCTGGCGCTCGCGGCCCTTCCTTCTGCCGCGCAGGTGCAGGTGCAGACGAAGCAGATCGGTCCCACGCCCGGATCGAACTCCCCCGGCACCGGCGCGCCGGCCGCGCAGCCCACGCCACCGCCCTGTCCCGGCATGGCCGGCCTCGAGGTCGGCCAGACCCGCACGTTTTCGTTCGAGCGCATGGCTCTGCGCGAGCCCGCGAAAAAGACGGTGACGCGCGACCTCAAGGTCGTGCACACCCCGGCGGGGCGCCCGTGGACGGTCGACGTCACGTACGCGTCCGATGCGCTCGACGCGAAAGTCGTGGCGCTCCATTACCTGCTCGACCCGCCCTCGGGTCTCTACGAAGGCATCCTCGAAAGGTACGGCAAAGGCACGCCCGTCGCGTCCGAATCCGGCGTGTCGTCGTGGGACATCCCGCATTGCAGCGTGCGCCTTCGTTACCGCATGGGGGTCTCGGAAAAGCAGCGCCGGGTGGAGGAGCTCTGGGTCGAGCCGCTGACGTCGAGAAACGCCACCGCCCGGAAGCGCTGACCGGCTTTCCCCCACGATGAGGCGCGCTCTCTCGGGGCTCCTCGCCGCGGCGCTTGCGGCGGTGCTTCTCGCGTTCGCCGCCCTCGGCTTTCTCGTCGAACGGAATCTTCCGGACCTTTTGTTTCCGAGAATCCCGGGCCTCGACGCGAGCGTTTCCGTTTCGTTCGACGACCGGGGCGTCGCAACCGTGACGGCCGGGAGCGTCGGAGACGCCCTCCGCGCCCAGGGTTATCTCACGGCGCGCGAGCGGCTGTTCCAGATGGAGCTCCAGCGCCGCGCTGCCGGCGGCGAGCTGGCGGAAATCTTCGGGAAAATCGTTCTCCCGTCGGACCGGCTTCACCGGACCTACGGTTTTCCCCGCGTCGCCGAAGCAGCCGTTCCTCTCCTTCCCGCGGCGGAACGTGCGGACGTCCAGGCGCTGACGGACGGCATCAACGCGTTCGTCGACACGCATGCGGGCCGCTGGGGCCTGGAGTTCGCCCTGTTGCGGCTCGAGCCGCGCCGATACACCGCGGCCGATGCGTTGCGCGTTCTGCTCCTCATGTGCGAGGACCTATCCTCTTCCTGGCGAAGGGAGCTGGCCAACGAGCGTCTCCTCAGTCGCCCGCGCGCGCTTCGGCGGTTCCTGACCTCGCCGTTCACGTCCGACGATCTCGTCCTCTTTCCGGACGCCGGGAAACCCGAGCTGCCCGTGCTGCCCGAGCTGGAAGGCGCGGTTCCGGCCGCTGCCCTCGGTCTCGCATCCCCTGACACGTCCGAAGAGGAACGCGCCGGCTCGAATGGCTGGGTCGTCTCCGGCGCCCTGACCAAGAGCGGCAAGCCCATTCTCGCGAACGATCCGCACCTCGGCTTGAACATGCCCGGGATCTGGCTGCCGATGCGTTTCGTCATCCGCGGCCGCGTCGTCGAAGGCGTGACCTTGCCGGGGCTCCCGGGCGTCACCTTGGGGCGGAGCGAGCGCGTCGCGTGGGGATTCACGAACCTCTACGCCGACGTCCAGGACCTCTACCGGGAGACGATCGTGGACGGCAGGGCGAAGCGCGGCTCGGAATGGGAACCCGTCCGCGAGCGCGAAGAGACGATCCGGGTGCGCGGCGCGGCTGAAGAGCGCCTCGTCGTCCGCGAGACGTCGCACGGCCCCCTCGTGTCGGAGAACCTCGCGCTGAAATGGGTCGTGCTCGATCCCTCGCACCTGCGGCTTCCCTCGTCGCGGGTCATGCAAGCCGTGGACTCCGAGGGCGTGAAGGTCGCTCTCGACGAACTCCTCGCGCCCGCGCAGAACGTCGTCTGGGCCGACGCTGCCGGTCACATCGGGTGGCGGGCGACCGGCCTCGTCCCGGTGCGGAGGCCGGGCACCGACGGTAGCGTGCCGTATGACGGATCGGATCCTTCGAACGACTGGAAGGGCTTCGTGCCGCAGTCGGAGATGCCGCGCGCCGAGGATCCGGCAGAGGGTTTCCTCGCCACCGCGAACCAGCGCGTGGCGGGGACGAGCTGGCCTCACGTGCTCGGCACCGACTGGCCCTCGCCCGCGCGGGCGCGCCGCATCGCATCCCTGCTGGAGGCCGCGAAGCACGAGGGACGCAAGCTCGACCGTGCCGCCGCCGAATCGATCCAGCTCGACACCGCCTCGCCCGCTCTCGCCGCCGTCATGGGAGCGCTCGCGCCTTTCCTGCCCGCGAAATGGGCCAGGCGATTCCGGGGTTGGGACGGGCGCGCCGACGCGGACTCGGCATCGTTCCTCGTCGCGCGCGCGTTTCGCCGCAGGCTGGGTGAGCGCGTCCTTCAGGCGTGGCGGATCCCGCCCGGGATCGGCCTCTCGGAGTACCGGGTCCTGGACGTCGCTCGGGCGAACGACGCCGCCTTCCGGCGGGCCGGACTCGGAGCCAAGGCGATGCTCGTCCGGGGGGCTTTCGACGAGGCGCTCGCGGACCTTTCCAAGAGCGGCCACGATCCCGCGCGCTTCTGCTGGGGCGAGGCGAACCGGCTCGCCGTGCGGCATCCGCTGGGGCGCGTGCCGGGCCTCGCCTGGCTCTTCGATCCGCCGTCGTTTCCGCAATCGGGGGCGACAGGAATCGTGCGGGTCGCCTCCGCCACGTTCGGGCAGTCCATGCGCTTCATCGTGGACTGGGGAGCGCCGGAAGAGGCGACCCTCGTCGTCCCCTTCGGCGTCTCCGGGCACGTGGGCTCGCCTCATCGCTTCGACCAGCTTCCTCTCTGGCGCAACGGCGATCCCTCCGGCGCTTCGACCCGGTTGTCGCGGCCCGCGCGCGAAAAAGCCGTCTTCCTGCCTTGAGAATTTTCGTCTTCACCCTTGCCGCACTGGCGGCTTTCCGCCCGCCGGTGCTTCCGCGCCCTCTCTGGCTGACGGTCACGGCCTCCGCCTCGAGACCGCGACAGGGCGGCATCGTGGCGTTCACGGTCAGGAGCGAGCGCGCCCTCCCCGGGCTCGTCCTCGTCGACGGGGATGCGCGCATTCCGCTCGAGCGCGAAACGGACGGCACCAGGTTCCACGGCCTCTACGGTCTGGACCTCGAGGCGACGACCGGCGAGCGTCGGCTCTCCTTCGAGACTCCCGACGGTGCGGTGACGGTCCCCTGGTCCTTACGCGTGGCCCCGGGCCGCTTCAGAGTCCAACGTCTCTCCGTCGATCAGCGCTTCGTGGAGGTGCCTGAGGAGGAGCGCGAGCGGGTGAAGGCGGATCAGGCTCGAGTCGCGGCGGCGTACCGTCACGCGTCGGAGGCCCGGCTCTCCACGTCTTTCGAGCGGCCTCTTCGCGCTCGATCCAGCGGCAACTTCGGCGCGCGCCGCGTCTACAACGGCAAGACCGAGAGCTTTCACGCGGGACTCGACCTGTCGGCCGCCGAAGGGACTCCGGTCGCGGCCGCCGGCGACGGGCGCGTCGTTCTCGCGGGAGATCTCTACTTCAGCGGCGGCACGGTGCTCCTGGATCACGGGGCCGGCCTTTTCACGCAGTATTTCCACCTTTCGCGCATCGACGTGAAGGAGGGAGACGCCGTCGCGAAGGGAACACGCCTCGGCGCGTCGGGGCACACGGGACGCGTCACGGGCCCGCACCTGCACTGGGGCGCGAGGCTCCACGGGGCGCGCGTGGATCCCGTGAATCTCCTCGTGCTTCCCGCGTGGCCCCTTCCAAGCACCGACGCGGCTCCTTGAACTAGACTTCGGGCATGAGCGTCTTCATGAGCGGGAGACTGACTTCCCCCACGTCCACCGAGCTCGTCCACGGCCCGTCCGGAGCCGTTCTCGAGACCACGGCTCCGAGGGACAACGGCGGCGACGGGAGCCGCTTCTCGCCTACGGACCTCTGCACCGCCTCGGCCGCCTCGTGCGCCGCGACGACCGTGAGCCTCTACGCGACGCGCAACGGAATTCCGCTGACCTCGATCGGGTTCGAGATCGAGAAGCACATGACCGCCGAGCCCCCGCGGCGCATCGCCAGGCTCGTGGCGCGCTTTCGCGTTTCGTCCCCGTGCGGCGACGAGGACTTCCAGAAGCTCGTCCAGGTCGGCAAGGCTTGTCCCGTCTTCCGCTCGCTGCACCCCGACGTCCTCATCGAGGACGTCTGGGAGCGGGGTTGAGCGCCTTCCAGGTCCTCGATCTCGAGTGATCAGGAGACGTTGGAGAAAGAGCCCGTCTCTCCCAGGGGAAACCGCTCGGCCTCGATCTCGTAGCCAGCGGCCTGCCACGCGTCGAGCCCCCCTTCCAGCGGACGGACGAGCGTGAACCCGCGGTCCATGAGGAGGCGTGCCACACGGGCCGCCGACGCTTCATTCGGTCACGTGCAGTAGAGGACGATTTCCCGATCCGTCGGCAGGTGCGAGATCTTCTCGTCCAGCTCGGCGACGTCGGCGACGATCGCCCCCGGGATTCGCCGCGGGTCGCGAGCGCGCGCGCTGCCGGACCGCACGTCGACGATCACCGGAGCCTCGCCGTCGTCCATGAGCCGGCGCAGATCGGTCGCGCGAATGCGCGCCATGCGCAGGACCTTGTAAAACCGCCTCCGCTGCATCCACTTCGCCGCGATGTAGAGGAGGAGCGCGAGGCCCAGGAGGACGAGAGCGCTTCCACCGAGCCCCGAGAGAAACGAAAGAGCCCGCTCGACGGCGCCATGGAAGAGGGCGCCGAGCGCCAGAGCGCCGCCTGCCCAGAGCACCGTGCCTCCCGCCGTGAACAGGAGGAACCGCGAAAGCGGCGCCTTCGCGGCGCCCGCGAGAGGAGGCGCGACGGTGGAATAGCCGGGGATGAACTTCGCGACGAGAAGGGACGCGAGGCCGTACGTGTCGAAGAGGCCCTCGGTCTGGCGCACGCAGGAATCCGGAGAGAGAGAAACCTTGCAGAGAGTCTTGAGGATCTTCTGTCCGTAGCGGCGTCCGAGGAGGTACCAGACCGTGTCGGCCGCGACCGTCGCCACGAGGGCGGCGGCGAGGAGCTTTCCGAACTGCAGCCTGCCGTCCGCCGCCAGCGCTCCCGCCACGACGAGCGTCGGGACAGCGGGAACCGGGATGCCGAGCTGCTCGACGAGGACGTTCAGGAAGACGAACCCGACGCCATGCTCGAGGATGAGGGCCGTCAGCTCGTTCACGTCAGCTCACGCCCGTCGACGAGGAGGAGACGGACGCCGGATCGACGCCGAGGCGCGCGAGGGCGCGCTCCCAGAGTCCCGTCACGTCGTGCGTGAAGACGAGCGCTGGGTCCCAGGGCAGGACGAGCCAGGTTCCTTCCTCCATCTCGCTCTCGAGCTGGTCCGCCGCCCAGCCCGAATACCCGAGGACGAGGAGACCCGGCGTGCCGGACGCCGGCGGCGCGGCGAAAAGCCTGGGAAGAATCTCCGCGGCGACCGAGACGCGCAACCCGGGAGCCATCTCGACGGATTCGACGCCGGGCATCTCGTCGGTGAAGAGCGCGACGAGGCCGTTCGTGAAGATCGGGCCGCCGACGCGAAGCGGCGTCTCGGGATGGACACTCGTGTCCAGAGGCGGAGCGAGGAGCGAGACCGCCGGCTCGCCGAGGAACCGGTTTACGACCCAGCCCAGGGCGCCTTCGCGCGTGTGGTGGCCCATGACGACGACCGTCTTCTGGAAGTTCGGATCGAGCATGACGGGCGCGGCGAGAAGCAGATAGGGCGTCGTGAGGGACTCGACCACGCGGGAAGACTAGCGCGCCCGGCCGTCCCGCCCAAGGGGCGCGTCAGGTCGCGAACGCCTGCCAGGCCGCACGCGCGACCCGGGCGATGGCCTCCTCGCGGGACCCCGCATTCCGGCCGCCTCGCGTGAAGACGACGATGGCGAGATGGGTCCCATCGGGAAGCCTCACGATCCCCGCGTCGTTCGCGCAGCGCCCGACGGTGCCGGTCTTGTCGAGGACCTCCGTTCCTTTCGGCACGCCCGCGCGCAGGCGGCGGTCGCCCGTCGCGCAGCGGCGCATCGCATCGAGGATGCGGTCCGTCGAGGGGCGCGAAAGCAGGAGCGAGCCCGGACGCGCTCGCGGCGCTCCTCGCCCGGCGGGCCGGATCTCGACTTCCTCGTCGAGACGGAGAGTGCCTTTCTCGGCTGCGCCGAAAACGGCGATCGCGACCGGGAGCTTGAAGACGCTTGCCATCTGGAAGCGTCCCTCCCCGCGGTGCGACAGGCGCCTGCCGGATTCGACGTGAACGGCCGTGACGCCCACGATCGCCCCGCCGGATTCACGGGCCGCGGCGCCGACGGCGGCGGCGAAGGCCTTGGAGGACGAGTCGGGAGGGTCGGGAGCGGGCGACGAGAGCGCGAGGGCGGCGAGTGCGACGCTGACGTGGAATCCTGCGTTCATATGGCGAGCGCCTAAGTCGCACCAGCCGGGCCCGATCGTCCTATTGGAAATACCCGTTGACGTCGATGATCACGTGAACGGCCCCAGGCGCGTCGTTCTTGACGTCGACGCGGCCGGTCCCGTCAGCCGCGAGCTCCACGATCGCGTTGTTGGCGCGGGTCTGGCCCGCCCTGAAGTTGATGGTCGTCGCCGTTGGAAGCGGCGTGCCCGTCGCGAAGAGCTTCAGATCGCCCGCCGCGGCCGGCTGAGTGACCGTGACGTTCATGGAAACGGCCTTGGCCGTGGATGGAATCGTGCACGGCCCGTTGGTGAGGACGAACGTGCGCTGTCCGGCGGCAGCGAGAGCCGGCGCGTCCGCCGAGAAACGCGTATCGATCCGCCGGCAGGGCGGCGCGGCGACGAACGCGGTAGGACCGACGCAGGCCGTGTCGATCGGGATCGTGACCATCCCGCTGGACGTGCAGCCGGAGGCGACCTCGACGATGTCGAGCTTCACGGAGCCGGAGGGCCCGGCCATGAAGACGAGGGTCGGCGTTCCCTGACCGCTCACGATCGTCCCGTTCGTCACGCTCCAGGTATACGTCGCTCCGGAACCCGCGGCCGGCACCGAGGCCGTGGCGTTCGAGCTCGCGCAGAGGCTAGCCGGGGCGTTGATCGTGACGTTCTGGCTCGGGCCGATCGTGAGGGTCACGTTGGCCGTGGACGGGGAGCAGGGCGGATTCGAAATCGTCCAGGCGAGGACGATGGGGCCCGCGCCGCCGGTGTGCGTGAAAGTGGCGTTCGGCGTCGTGGCGTTCGGGCTGAACGTGCCGGTCCCGCCGCTCACGACGGTCCACGCGCCGGTGCCGACGGTCGGCGTATTGCCTCCGAGCCCCGCCGTGGTGCCGAGCGCGCAGATCGTCTGCGGGCCGCCCGTCGTCGCGGCCGTCGGCGGTTGTCTGATCGTGATCGTGACGTTCGCGACGGACGGAGCGCACGGCGCGTTCGAGATCGTCCAGGCGAGAACGACGGGGCCCGCGCCGGTCGCGTGTGTGAACGTGGCGTTCAGCGTCGTGGCGTTCGGGGAGAACGTGCCCGTGCCGCCGCTGGCGACGGACCACGTGCCCGTGCCGACGGTCGGCGTGTTGCCCCCGAGCCCCGCCGTGGTGCCGAGCGCGCAGATCGTCTGCGGGCCGCCCGCCGTGGCCATCGTCGGCGGCTGGCTCACCGTGACCACGACATCGGCGGTTGCGTCGGTGCAAGGCGGATTCGAGACGGTCCAGCGCAACGTGATCGGGCCCGTGCCGGTTGCGTGCGTGAACGTGGCGTTCGGCGTCGTCGTGTTCGGGGAGAACGTGCCCGTGCCGCCGCTCACGACCGACCAGGCGCCCGTCCCGACGCTTGGCGTATTGCCGCCGAGGCCCGCCGTGGTGCCGAGGGCGCAGATCGTCTGGGGACCGCCGGCCGTCGCAACGGGCACCGCAGCGATCGTCACGGAAGTCGGAGCGGACGCATTCGACGTGCAGCCGGCATTCGTACCGGTGACCGTGTAAGAGCCCGTGTCGCCCGTGACCGCCGTCTTCGTGTACGTCGCCGACGTGGCCCCGCCGATCGCGATGCTGTTGCGATACCACTGGTAGGACGCCCAGCCCCCGCTCGCCGTGAGCGTCAGGGTCGTGCCAGCGCACTGGGTGCCGCCGCCGGTGATCGTCGGAACCGTGACGACGCAGTCGACGAGGAGCTGTCCGATCTGCGTCGGGCTGTTGTCGCGCTCGGTAAACCAGAGCGCCCGGTCGGGTCCGAGGGCGATCCCGTAGGGGCCGGCGAGGCCCGTGGTCGTGTACTCGGTGATCGTCCCGGACGTCGTGACCCGCGCGATCATGCCGCCCGCTCCGCCGTTGTTCTCCGTGAACCACAGCGCGCCGTCGGGGCCGGACACGATACGGAAGGGCGTCGCCGTCGGTGTCGCGTACTCGGTGATGTCCGTCGGGAGAGCGGCGGAGGTCGCCATAACGCCGACCTTGTTTCCGCTGAACTCGACGAACCAGATCCGGCCGTCCGGTCCGACGGTGATGCCCGCGGGATTACCGCCCGCCGTGGGCGTGCTGATGCGCTTCACGATCGAGCCGCTCGTGTCCATGACGCCGATCGAGCTCGTCGCGTCCCGGTCGGCGAACCAGAGGTTTCCGTCCGGCCCGGCGACGATCCCGAGCGGAGTCGCGCTTGGAACACCGACCGAAAACTCCGTGACGACGCCGAGCGTCGTAATCCGTGCGATCGCGTTGTTGTTCCGTTCGGTGAACCAGAGGTTGCCGTCCGGTCCCGTGCTGATTCCGAAGGGGCTGGCGCCTGCCGTGATGCCTGTCGTGAAATGGGTGACCGAGCCGCCCGCCGGAAACGTCGTCGTGTCGACGCGGCCGATGGAGGCGGGACTGCCCGATTCGACGAACCACATGGCGAGGTCGGGGCCAGCCACGATTCCGATCGGCCTGCTCGTGTCGGGAAGCACGAATTCCGTGAGCGTCCCGGCCGGCGTGATCCGGCCGATCTTCGAGGTGCCCGCGCTCCCGTCGCCGTTGACGGTGTACCAGATGTTTCCGTCGGGGCCCGCCGCGATGTCGAGCGGCTGGATGTCCGCGCCGAGAGGAAACTGATTGATCGTGCTCTGCGCCGCGAGCGGGAAGGTCCCCGCGACGCACATGAGCGCCATGAAGGTCCCGGCACGGCTGATGGATCGGAAAGGGCTCATGAGATCTCCCTCCGGGGGAAAGTGTTCAAGGAGCTTATACGAAAACTCGACATGGGGGGTGGCCGAAACGGGATCGAAAGAGGGCCGGGCTTTTGGTGTCAGGAGAGGCCGGTGAGCGACTCCACGAGGTAGCGCGCCTGAGGCGCCGGGGCGCAGATCGAATCGAAGAACTCGCGCCCGTTCACCGCGATCCGTTCCCGCTCCTCGTCATGCTCGAGGTAGTAGGAGACCTTCTCCTCGAGATCGCTCAGGTCGCTGTCGAAGAAGACGGCGTGGTGACCGTCGACGAAAGGTTCTCGCGTGAGATTGATCGGCCGCTCGACGAGCGCGAAACGCCGGAGCGCGAGGTGCTCGCCCATTCGCCACGAGAAGCAGTCCTTGACGCCGTGCGTCACCAGGCTCATGTGAGCGCCGGCGACGTCGCGCAGGTAGCCCCGGCGGCCGGATTCCGTGGGGAGGACGTACTCCGGAAAGTGCGCGCGCGCATGCGGAGTGCCGACGAACCCGTAGGCCATCCGGTACGTCGTCCGGGATCGGATCCGGTCGAGGATCTTCATGACCTCGAGCCGCTCGGCCGTCGCGTGGTCGCTGCGCCACGCGGACACCTTCCAGAAGAAATCACGGGTGCGCTCGGGGTGGTTCGCGAAGGCGTCCGTGTATTCCTCGAGGAACGGAAAGCGCAGCGACGCGGCGAATGTTCTGAGGCCGAAGGGAAAATCCTCCCTCACGAGCGGCAAGCCCGAGGCTCCGCACAGGAGAGCGGCGCGAGCCGCGCGCAGCCCGTCCACGGGGAGACGCGCGGCCCGGACGAGACGGATCGGGAACCAGAACGCGAGGGGGTGGATCTTGGAGCGGACGGCGGAAGGCGCGTGAGCATCGAGATGGGCCGGGTTGTAGTTGAACTTGAAATACGCGTCCGCAAGTTCGAGCGCCGGCATGTTCAGCTCCTCGAAACCGTCGCGCAGCTCGAGGAAACCGACGCGGCGGCGATCGAGCCCTCCCCCTTCCACCGTGAAGGTGAGGGATCCCCAGCCGCCGATTTCGTGCGGCACCGGCGAGTTGCGACCGCGCGCGAAACGGAGTTCGATCTCGCCGCGCCGGGCGAGATCCTGGAATCCGAGAACCCAGAAATAGAACTCCCAGGTCGTGTTGTCGTAGACCGTGACCGAGAACATCGCGCTCCTTCGGGCTCCGGGAAGAAGTGAGTGTAGAGCACGGGCCCTGTCCCGATGGACAGTCAACCCTGTCCTTTTGCTCCTGTCCTTTTTTGATGCACTCGACCAGTAGTTCGATGCGGACGTGCGTCCCTAGGCTGTTGAAGTCCAAGGGAGTCCGCTCAAAATGGTTCGAAGCCAGCGCTTCTTCTCCGTCATCTTCGCCCTCGTTGCGATCGGGTTCGCATCGGGTCGGGTCTTCGCGGCCGACTTCTACGCATCGCCGACGGGGACGACGAGCACGGCGGCGGGCACCGGCAGCCTTTCGAACCCATGGGCTCTCGCCACGGCGCTCGCGCATCCGGCGGCCGTTCAGCCGGGGGACACCATCTGGCTTCGCGGAGGTACGTACACGGGCCGCGTGTCGAGCTCCCTGACGGGCACGGCCGTGGCGCCCATCAAGGTGCGGCCTTATCAGAGCGAGCGCGCGAAGCTCGACGGCGGCCCGGGGCCGCTCGTCGCGACGCTCACGGTCTACGGCCAGTACACGTGGTACTGGGGCTTCGAGGTCTTCTCCTCCGAGCCCAACCGGCGCTCGACGCAGGACGGCTCGTGGCCCACGGATCTCAATCGCGGCTCGTGCGTCGGGATCGCGCAGGACATCCCACACGTCGGGATCCGGCTCATCAACCTCGTCCTCCACGACGGGACCGACGCGATCGGGAGCTTCCAGAGCCACCAGGACGGCGAGATCTACGGCAACCTCATCTTCAACAACGGCTGGAACGGCGCCACGGACCGCGGCCACGGCCACGGCCTGTACGTCCAGAACCAGGCCGGCACCAAGAAGATCTCGGACAACGTGATCTTCAACCAGTACGGCGGCGGGATGCAGATCTACGGCTCTGCGGCGGCTTATCTCGACAACATCCAGGTGACGGGCAACACGATCTTCTCCGCCGGCTGGCCGTCCGCCTACGGGTGCGACCGCAACTTCCTCTTCGGAGGCGACCGAATCGCCACGAACGGAACGGTCGTCTCGAACTCCTTCTATTACCCCGACTCCTTCGGCGCCTGCACGTCCGGCGGCTCGAACATCGGCTACAACGCCGGCGTGTCGAACTTCACCATCCAGAACAACTGGTTCGCGAACGGCGACGGCGGAATCTCGTCGTACTTCTTCGGCGCGATCACCGGCCTCACGATGACGGGCAACCACTTCCTCCAGGACATCTCGGGCGTCGTCGCGCCGGCGTCGTATCCGTCGAACACCTATCACGGCACCACGAAACCCACCGGGACGTACGTTTACGTTCGGCCGAACGCTTACGAGATTGGGCGCGCGAACATCACGGTCTTCAACTGGGACAAGAAGAGCACCGTCGCCGCGGACTTGAGCGCGGCGCTCGCCGTGGGACAGGCGTTCGAGGTGAGGAACGCGCAGGACTTCTTCGGTGCGCCGGTCCTCACGGGCACGTACGCCGGCGGCTCGATCACCTTGCCGATGTCGGGGCTGACGGTCGCGGCTCCGATCGGCGGGATCGCTCCGCCTCCCACCGGGCCCGAATTCAACGTCTTCGTCGTGCTCCCTCTCGCGGGCGCGCCCACGTGCTCCTTCACGCTCGGGGCGCTGTCGGCGTCGACGGCGGGCTCGGGCGGGACGGGGAGCGACTCCGTGTCGACCGGCGCCACGTGCGGGTGGGCGGCGACGAGCAACGCGGCGTGGCTCACGATCTCGGGCGGCGCCTCGGGCATGGGCAACGGCTCGGTCAACTATTCGGTCGCGGCGAACCCGAACTGCACCTCCCGCTCCGGATCGCTCACGATCGCGGGCCAGACGTTCATGGTCACGCAGAGCGCCGGCAGCCCCTCGGCCTCGATCAGCCCGACGGCGGCGACCACGGGTGCGGGCGCCGGCGGCGGCTCGATCGCCGTGACGATCGGTACGGGCTGCGCCTGGACGGCGACGAGCAACGCGGCGTGGCTCACGATCTCGGGCGGCGCCTCGGGCATGGGCAACGGAAGCGTGACCTATTCGGTAGCCTCCAATCCGACCTGCACCTCCCGTTCCGGTTCGCTCACGGTGGCCGGGAAGACCTTCACCGTCACGCAGAGCGCCGGCAGTGCGACGGCCTCGATCAGCCCGACAGCCACCTCGGTGGGCGCGGGCGCGAGCGGCGGCTCGGTCGCCGTCACGATCGGCACGGGCTGCGCGTGGACGGCCTCGAGCAATGCGGCGTGGCTCACGGTCTCCGGCGGCGGCACGGGCAACGGCACGGCGACGTACACCGTCGCGTCCAACAGCGGGTGCGCGCGCACCGGCACGTTGACGGTCGCCGGCCGGACGTTCACGGTGAGCCAGTCCGCGGGCGCGTCGTGCAGCGGCGCGTCCGGGTTCTACCCGGTGACGCCCTGCCGCGCGATCGACACGCGCCAGGCGACGGGCCCGCTGGGCGGGCCGATCCTCGCGGCCGGAGCGCGGCGCGTCTTCCCGATCACCACCTCGGTCTGCGGAGTGCCTTCGACGGCGAAGTCCATCGCGGTCACGGTGACCGCCGTCCGACCCGCGGCGAACGGCACGCTTCACGCCTACCCGGGAGACCTCGCTCCCACGGCGGCCTCGATCCTGAGCTTCCGGAAGAACCGCACGCAGGCGGCGACCGCGCTGCTCCTCCTCGCGACCGATGGCTCCGGTGGCCTCGGGGTCCAGAACGAGTCGACGGGGACGCTGGACGTCATCGTGGACGTGAGCGGCTACTTCAGGTAGGCCCTCCGCCGCCGGCCGGTCCGAAAAACGATACCTCTCCGGGCACAGTCATAGTACGATTTCCGATAATGGTCCCCCGGAGTATTCGCTGGTGGTGTGCCCTTGGGGTGCTCGCGGCCGCGACGCACGCGCCCGCGGCCGATTTCTACGTCGCGACGAACGGGACGTCGAGCACGGCGGCCGGCACCGGCACGCTCGGCAACCCCTGGAGCCTCGCGACGGCCTTCTCGGCGCCGGCGGCTGTGCACCCGGGCGACTCGGTCTGGCTTCGTGGCGGGACGTACCGGGGACGCTTCCGGAGTCTTCTCACCGGCTCACCGCTCGCTTCGATCCGCGTGCGGCCTTACCCGGGCGAGCGGGCGCTCCTCGACGGCGGCCCAGGGCCGATCCAGCCGACGCTGACGATTTCGGGCCAGTACACGTGGTACCAGGGACTCGAGATCTTCTCGTCGGATCCCGATCGCCGATCGAGCCAGAACGGCTCCGCGCCGTCAGATCTGAACCGGGGCTCGTGCGTCGGGATCGCCCAGGACGCGCCGCATGTCGGCATCAAGCTCATCAACATGATCCTGCACGACGGCACCGACGGGATCGGATCGTTCGAAAGCCACCAGGACGCGGAGATTTACGGAAACCTCATCTTCAACAACGGGTGGGACGGCGCGACGGATCGATCCCACGGCAACGGCATCTACGCCCAGAACATCACGGGAAACAAGCGAATCGCCGACAACCTCGTCTTCGACAACTACGCCGAGGGGTTTCAGATCTACGGCAGCGCGGTCGCGTTCCTCGACAACATCGAGGTGACGGGGAACGCGATCTTCTCGAACGGGTCCCCGTCCGTTTTCGGCTGCAGCCGCAACCTCCTCTTCGGGGGAGACACCATCGCGAACAACGGGCAAATTCTCTCGAACATCGTCTACCTCGCTCCCTCGGGAGGTTCCTGCACCGTCGGGGGCTCGAACGTCGGGTACAACGCCGGCGCGAACTCCTTCATGATCCTGAACAACTGGTTCTCGAACGGCGACGGCGGCTTTGCCGCCTATTTCATCGGGTCGATCACGAATCTCACGATGACGGGGAACGACTTCGTTCGCGACATCTCGGGTGTGGTCAATCCGGCTTCGTTTCCCGCGAACACGTATCACCACGGCGCACGGCCGACCGGGACGAAAGTATTCGTGCGTTCGAACGCGTACGAGCCGGGCCGGGCGAATATCGTCGTCTTCAACTGGGGCCTGCTTCCGAAGGTGAACGTGGACGTCAGCGCCGTCCTCGTCGCCGGCTCGCTCTTCGAGGTCCGGAACGCGCAGAATTTCTTCGGTCCGCCGGTTCTGAGCGGCGTCTATTCGGGAGGGACGCTCTCTCTGCCGATGTCGGGGCTGTCGGTCGCGGGACCGATCGGGGGCCGGACGCCGCCCCCGACGGGTCCCGAGTTCAACGCGTTCGTTCTCCTCTCGATCGCGGCCGGCGCGCCTCCATCGGCCAGCGCGTTCTTCCCGGTCACACCCTGCCGCGTCCTGGACACGCGCGGCGCCGTCGGTCCAAAGGGGGGGCCGGCGCTCGGGGCGTTCGGCGTCCGCGTCCTTCCGGTCCTGACGTCCGGCTGCGGGGTCCCTTCCGGGGCCAAGGCCGTCGCGGTCAACGTGACGGCGGTGTCCCCGACTGCGGCCGGGGAATTCCAGACCTTCCCGGGCGACCTCCTTCCGGGGACGGCCGCGGTCGTCTCCTTCCGCGCGGGCAGGACTCGGGCCGTGGGCGCGGTCGCGCGGCTCGCGACGGACGGATCCGGGACTCTCGGAATCCTAAACGATTCGCCGGCGCCGACACACGCGGTCGTGGACGTCAGCGGCTACTTCAAATAGGAATTCTCGTCCGGACAATGGAGCCGAAGGCACGATGACTTCCATAGGCGGTCGCCGCCGCATGTCTCTTCGCCTCGCCATCCTCGCGCTTTCTCTGGGGCGGGTCCCGGCGGCCCGCGCGGCGGAGTTCTTCGTCTCGCCGACGGGGACTCCGGGCGAGAGCCCGGAAGCGGGTACGCGGGCGCACCCGTGGGATCTCGCGACCGCGCTCGCGCACCCTTCCGCCGTGAAGGGAGGCGACACGATCTGGCTTCGCGGCGGAACCTACGTGGGCCGGTTCGAAAGCGCGCTCGCCGGATCCGTCGACGCTCCGATCGTGGTCCGGCAGGCACCGGGTGAGCGCGCGCGCATCGACGGCGGCCCGGGCCCGCTCGAGGCGACTCTCACGATCGGCGGCCAGTACACGTGGTACTGGGGCTTCGAGGTCTTTTCCTCCGGAGGGCGGCGGACCTCATCCGAGGACGGCTCCGCCCCCGGAGATCTGAACCGCGGCTCCTGCATCGGCGGAGCGCAGGATCGACCCCACCCCGGCATCCGGCTCGTCAATCTCGTCCTCCACGACGGGACGGACGCGATCGGCTTTTTCGAAGCCGAGGAGGATGCGGAGATTCACGGGAACCTCATCTACAACAACGGCTGGGACGGCGCCACGGACCGCGGGCACGGAAACGGGATGTACATCCAGAACCGTACCGGGAAAAAGAGGATCACCGACAACATCGTCTTCGGCCAGTATGAGCAGGGGCTGCAGATCTACGGCTCGGACGCGGCGTATCTGGACAACATCGAGGTCATCGGCAACTCCATCTTCGAGAACGGCGCTCCTTCGGCATACGGGCGGTCGCGCAACCTCCTCTTCGGAGGCGGCCGGATCGCACACGACGGGCGAATCGAATCGAACGTGACGTATCACGCCGACTCGCCCGAGGGCTCCGTGACGACCGGCGTGAGCCTCGGGTACGACGCCGGGATCTCGCGCTTCACGATCCTGAACAACTGGTTCACCGCCGGGGGCGGGCTCTTCTCGTGCGATTTCAGCGGGGCGATCGACCAGCTCACGATGACGGGAAACGACTTCGTCCGCGGCGTCGACGGGATCGACCTTTCTGCCTATCCGAACAACGTCTACCACGGCGACGTCAAACCGACGGGATCGAACGTCTTCGTGCGTGAGAACGCCTACGAACCGGGTCGCGCGAACATCACGGTCCTGAACTGGGACCGGCTCCCGTTCGTCGACGTGGACGTTTCCGGCGTCCTCGCTCCCGGGTCGGCGTTCGAGATCCGGAACGCCCAGGATTTCTTTTCGCCGCCCGTCGTGGCCGGCGTCTTCAGCGGAGGGATCATTCGGGTTCCGTTGTCGGGACTGACGGCCGCGAGCCCGACCGGCGCGTCGCGTGCCGCCGTGCCGACCGGTCCCGAGTTCAACGTGTTCATCCTCTTGCCGTACCGCCTCCCGTGCACGTTCGACGACGGCGCCTTGCGCGCCGGCACGCCGCCGCGCTGCGGCGCGACGGCCACGGGAGGGACGGTTGTCACTCACCGCCCCGCGCGCTGACGCCTGGTTCCCCTGCGTCCCCATGCGGTGGGCCTTCGCCGCCGCCCTCGTCGCGGCGGCTCCCCTCCTCGCCGCCGAGTTCCACGTTTCGCCCTCCGGGACTCCTGCGGGCGACGGCTCGGCGCGGCGACCGTGGAACCTCGCGACGGCTTTCGCGTCCCCGCCGACCGTCCGGCCGGGCGACGTGATCTGGCTGCACGGAGGCACTTATCGCGGGCGGTTTCAGAGCGTTCTTCGGGGGACCGCGCAGGCTCCGATCGTCGTGCGGGGCTTTCCCGGAGAGCGGGCGACGCTCGACGGCGGCTCGGGCCCGATGGCCACGATTCTCTATGTCGGCGGCGGCTTCACCTGGTACCAGGGCTTCGAGATCACGGACTCGGACCCGAAGCGCGCGTCCACGGAAAGCGGGTCGGAGCCGGCGGACGTCCGCCGGTCGAGCTGCATCGGCGTCACGCAGGACGGGCCTCACGAGGGAATCCGCCTCATCAACCTCCTGCTGCACGACGGGGCGAACGGAATCGGCGCATTCAAGGACGCGCGCAATCTCGAGATCTACGGAAACCTCGTCTACAACAACGGCTGGGACGGGCCGGACCGCGGTCACGGACACGGGATCTACGCGCAGAACGAGACGGGGACGATGCGGATCGAGGACAACGTCGTCTTCGACCAGTTCGGGGCGGGCATCCACGTCTACGGATCGGAGGCCGCGACCCTCGACAACTTCTGGATCGTGGGGAACGTGGTTTTCGGCAACGGCGTTCCGAGCCGCCACGGCTTCTCACGGAACCTGCTCCTGGGCGGTGGCCGCGTCGCGAGGAATGCACGCGTCGAATCAAACATCTTCTACCTCCCGCCGTCCGGCGGCCGCGAGACGGGCGGCGGGGCGAACCTCGGCTACCACGCCGGTCTCGAAGGAGCTGTCGTGCGCGACAACTGGTTCGCGAACGGCGACGGCGGGATCTCCCTTTACCTCGTCCGCGCTCACGGCGTCGAGATGACCGGGAACCGGTTCGTGCAACCGGTCTCGGGCTTCGCCGAAACCGCTTTTCCCAGGAATCGGTATTACCGCGAGAAAGAGAGGCCGACGGGGACGTACCTCGTCGTTCGTCCGAACCGGTACGAGAAAGGGCGCGGGCACGTCGTCGTCCTCAACTGGGACCACAAGCCGTCGGTCGATGCGAAGCTCGGATCGCTCCTTCTGCCGGGAACTCCTTTCGAGGTCCGGAACGCGCAGGATTTTTTCGGAAAGCCGGTCGCGTCGGGAGTCTTCGACGGCTCTCCGGTCCGTCTTCCGATGACAGGGCTGGCCGCCGTTCCTCCGATCGGATCGACGAGAGCCGTCGCCTCGACGGGCCCGGAGTTCGCCGTGTTCGTCGTGCTGCCGAGAGTGGAGGCAAAAGAGGAGTCCAAAGCGAAGGCCCCGCCTCCCTCTCACCCGATCACGCCGCGCCCTCCGGCCAGTCGCACGTCACGACGCGCGACGGCCGCGCCGTGACGACCGCGCCCGCGTAGCCGGCTGCCGGCGCGAGATCGCGCAGGTACCAGTGCGCCCCCTCGGTCGATCCCTCGACCTCCTCTCGCGGGTCGCCGGACTCGGTGGTCGTCGAGAAGGCTTCGAGAGGCGCGGAAAGGCCCGCGCCGTGAGCTTTCAGGAAGGCCTCCTTGCGCGTCCAGATCCGGAAGAAGGTCTCGACTCGAACGGCGGCCTTCGCCGCGTGAACTGCCGCGATTTCGGAAGGCGCGAAGAAGCGCCGGGCGAGCTCCGCGATCTCGACGCCATCCCGGACCAGCTCCACGTCGACGCCGACCGGACAGACGGCAAACGCGAGGAGGATGACGCCTCCGGAGTGGGCCACGTTGAAGTCGAGCGCGGGATCGGCAGACCCGCGCGCGAGAGCCGGCTTCCCGTGCGGCCCCGTCGTGAAACGCAGGGCCGCGGGCGTCGAGCCGACGTACCGCGCGAGGAGCTTCCGGAGAGCCGTGCGCGAGACGAGAGAACGGGTCCGATCCTCCGGGCGATGAAAACGCCCCGCGCGGGCGCGCTCCTCCCCCGAGAGGACGCCGGCGTCCGCCGGGCCGCCCTCGGGGCCCAGGAGCACCCGAAAGACGCGAACCTCTCCGGGAACGAGCTGTGGCGTCAGGCGGCGTCTCTCGAGGGAAGCGATCCACGTGTCATCGGGGCGCGCGACCCAGGACTTTCCCGAGGAGCGCCGCGGGCCGCGCGACACGCTCGACCCCCCCACGCAGGAGGTCGTTCTTGCTCTGCGGGTGCCGGCGGGCGCGGGAGGAGACGAAGGCGCGCTTGAGGCCGTCCCTCCAGGCCGAACGTCCCGGAGGCGTTGGCGAAAAGCCGAGGGACCTCAGGTAGTGATTCACCTGATAGACGGGCGCCTCGCGGTCCCAGACGCGGAGGCACGAGAGGATGCTGAAGGAGACCGAGTACTCGTCGCCGTTTCGCACCCAGTGCGGCGCACGCGGCGGCTGGTGAACGCCGAGGCCGGGTCGCAGGTGGTAGACGTCGGCACGCGGCTGAGCCTCATCGCGATACCGTGCCGAGCTGAGGTCGCCGAGGTAATACTGCTCGATCTCCTCGTCGGTGAGCTCGGCGCGATCGAAGATGTTGTACGTCTTCTCGCCGTGGATCTGCATGAGGAACGTGGATTCGTGGTCGAAATGGTACGGCGTGATCGAGTGTGGAGACGCGATGAAGATATACGCGTCCGGCCAGGACACGTCGCGTTCGACGTCGAGGCCCGCGAGCTCTCCGAGGTCGCGATAGCCCTGGTCCATCAGCTCCTTGTACTCGGGATCGAGGAAGACGTTCTTCAGCATGAGCCAGGCGCCGGACTCGGGGAGCTCCCGGATCGCCTTGACGAGCGACATGGGCTTGCCGGGCATGTCCGTCCAGCCGCCTCCGACGGAGGTTTGCCCGGACTTCATCGTCACGAGGCCCTTGCCTGTTCCCCAGAGCTTCATCGCGAGCTCGGCGATGCGGGGGAGCTCGAACAGGGGATGCTCCCCGAGCGTGTGCCGGTACTCGAACGACTTCCTGTTGAACCGCTCGCGGAAGAGACCGGGCTCGCCTTCGAAGACCCGCGACGGACCGGCCGGCGCGGAGGAAGAAGAGGCAGGCGGAACGGGTTCGGCAGCGGACATGTCACCTCCCGCCCGGCGGGACGGCCCGGCCGGCTTTTCGATGCGCGGCTTCGAGGCAGCGCGCGAGCTGCTGCGCGAGGGCGCTCACACGCGGCTCGTAGACGATGGCGCCGTGGTGCCCCGGGACCTCGTAGACCTCGAGCCCGCCCTCGGCGATCCGCGTCCAGCCGAGCTCCGGGTCCGGCTGGATGTGCGCCCCCTGCTTGGAAGCGCGGAAGAGCGTGATCCGCGACGGATACGGCCGGGGCACGTAGCGCTTCGTCGCCTCCCGGGTCTCGCCCTCGATCTTCCTGAGGACCTTCGGGAGCGGCTGCGCCACATGCTCCGTGAACTCCCGGAGTCGGCCGAGGCGCTTCTTCGTGTTCTTGATCGCGTTGTTCTTGACGCGGATCGACTTCGTGACGATGTAGCGGAGCTTCTCGCGGGGTCCGTCCGCGACGAGAAAGTTGCCGACGTGGAGATCGACGCGCTCGACGAGCTTCTTGACCTTGAGGCGCGTCCCGGTCATGCCCGGAACGTAGACCGGGTAGTCGGGCCCCCACGTGTCGAAGAGCGCGAGGACGCCGACCGTCTGGTTCTGTTCGACGAGCTGCCGGGCCATCTCGAACGCGATCATGCCGCCGAAGGACGTCCCGCCGAGGTAATAGGGGCCCTCGGGCTGGAACTCGCAGATCTCCTCGATGTAGTCGCGCGCCATCTCCTCGAGCGTCTCGTGGGGCGCCTGCTTGCCGTCGAGCCCTCGCGCCTGCAGTCCGTAAACGGGCTGGTCGTTTCCGAGATGGCGTGCGAGATCGAGGTACGTGAGGACGTTGCCGCCGGCGGCATGCACGCAGTAGAAGGGCGGTCTCGTCCCGTCCGGCTGGATCGGCACGAGCGACGACCACGACGCCGACCACGTCTTGTCGCGCAGCAGGGCCGCGAGCTCGGCGATCGTCGGCGCCTGGACGAGAGTCGCGAGCGGAAGCTCCTTGCCGAACTGCTTGCCGACCTCCGTCATGATCCCGACGGCCATGAGCGAGTGGCCGCCGAGCTCGAAGTAATTGTCGCGGATGCCGATGGGCGACGTGCCGAAGACCTTCTCCCAGATCGCGACGAGCTTCCGCTCGGCGTCGTCCGTCGGCGCGACGAGCGCGGGGAGGACCGCGGGGATCGGCCGCTCTCCCGAAACCGGCGCCTTCCGTGCGGACGTCTCGATCTTCACGTCCGCGAGCAGGGCGTCGGGCGTCGTCGCGATCGCGCGAAGGAGCGTCTCGTAGTCCTTCAGGAAACGCGACATCGTCGAGGAGTCGAAGAGATCCGCGTTGTACTCGAGCTGCAGGCGCTGGCCTTCCGCGCGCTCGACGACGGACTGCATGAGCTCGAAGGCCGAGCCCGGGCTGACGGAGCGGCGCGGCGTCAGCGTGAGGCCTCCCGGCAGGGCGACGGGCTGCATGAAGGCGCTCTGATAGATGAACATCACGCGCGGCGCATAGGGCACCTTCCTGAGCGTCGTCTCCTGCCACTCGATGAGCTTCTCGAACGGAAGCTCGGCGAAGCTGAACGCGGCGAGCGCGAGCTCGCGCACCCTCACGACGAGGCCGCGGAGGGTCGGCGATCCGGTCAGGTCGGCGCGCAGGAGGAGCGGGTTTGCGAACGGACCGATCAACCCCTCCGTCTCGACGTGCTGGCGGTTCGCGGCAGGCGAGCTCACGAGGACGTCGTCCTGTCCGGACCAGCGCGAAAGCAACGCGACGAAGGCCGCGAAAAAGAGCATGAACGGCGTCGCGTCCACCTGACGCCCGAAGGCCTTGAGGGCGTCGGAGAGCGGCTTGTCGAGGAGGAGCGATTCGATGACGCCCGCGGAGGCGATCCCGGGACGCCGCGGCCGGTCGGTCGGAAGCTCGAGCGGCGGAAGGGTGCCGGCGAGCTTTTCGCGCCAGTAATCGAAGGCCTCCTCGAACTTCTCTCCGCTCAGCCATTCCTGCTGCCAGCTCGCGAAGTCCGCGAACTGGATCGTGAGCTCTTTCAGCCTGGACGCGTCGCCTTCGACCGCCGCGCGATAGAGCTCCCCGAGCTCGCGGACGAGGATGCCGTTCGACCAGCCGTCGCACACGATGTGGTGCATCGTGACGAGGAGGACGTGGTCGATCGCGGCGCGCGTGACGAGCGTCGCCCTCAGGAGAGGCCCGCACGCGAGAGTGAACGGCCGGCGCGCCTCCTCGAGGACGAGCTCCTCGGTGCCCAGGTCGCGCTCGGCGGCGGGCAGGGAGCTCACGTCGACGACGCGGAGACTCACCGTCGCCTGCGGTTTGACGATCTGCATGACGTCGGGGCCCACCCGGTCGAAGCTCGCGCGAAGGATCTCGTGGCGGGCCGCGAGGTCGGAGAGCGCACGTTCGAGGGCGGGGACCTCGAGCGGCCCCTCGAGGCGAAACGCGAGCGGCATGTTGAGAGCGGGATTCCCGGGGACGAGCTGGTCGAGCTGCCAGTAGCGCTTCTGCGCGAGAGAGGTCGGCAGCAGGAAGACGTCGTCGTTGAGGAGCGCGCTCATGGCGATCGTCGAGATTATGTCCCGGCGCGCGCCGGCGGAGTGCCGGCGTCCGCTGGCCGCCTCGTGATCTGCCGTGGAATCGCCTTGAGAGTCGGGCCATGAGCCGCGTGCTTCGCCGGCGAACCCGCGGCCTTCGCGAGAGCCGCCACGGTGCGAAGCTGGAACACCTGGCGCGGGGAGACCTGCACGCCCGCCTGATGCGCGCGCGTCGTGATTTGAAAGACGAGGAGGGAGTCGGCCCCGAGGTCGAACACGCTGTCCTCGACGCTGACCTTCTCGAGGCGCAGGACTTCGCCGAAGATGCCCGCGAGCGTCCGCTCGGCGTCGGTCCGGGGAGCGACGAACCGGCCGGTGCCGGACGCCTCGGGATCGGGAGCGGGCAGGGCGCGGCGATCGAGCTTGCCGTTGGGCGTGCGGGGGAGCGCGGGGAGCGCCACGAAGGCGACGGGGACCATGTAGTCCGGCACGAGGTCTTCGAGATGAGCCCGCAGCTTCGGTGTGAGGTCGCGCAGCGCGAAACCGCGGTTCGGAGCGTTCGCGTGCGGCGGGGCGGCGCCCGCTCCGGGAGAAGGCGCCGCGGGCAACGGGCTCCGCCGGTCGTGTCCGGAGGCAAGCGCGAAAACGTCGAAACGGGATCCGTCTCCCGAGGACGGCCAGAGCGCCTCGACGTCGCGGGACGAGTCCGCGAGCGCGAAAACGGCTTCGGGATCCACGCCGGGATCGCCCGCTGCGAGCGCATCCTTCAGGGCGGATGCCGTCGCCTCCGCCGGAGCGGCCTCGAGCAGCCGTGCGAATCGGACGGGGCCGGCGACGCGCGCGTTCGGAACTCCCGTCACGAGGACGGGGCCCCTCGAGACGTCGAGGACGGCCGCGAGAGCCTCGAGCGTACGCACCTCGGAGTCCCAGTGAAGCGTTCGCGGAGGCGCCGCGGCCGTGGGAACGGGTCCGGCGTGCAGGGTCACGTCGTAGTGAAACTGCGTCGTCTCGTTCCAGAGGCGGCCGCGCCTCACGCGGAACGTCGCACGAGAGAGCCGCGGGTCTTTCCCGACGAGTGCCAGGAAGAACGCGGGGTCGACGACCAGCTCGTTCTCCAGCGAGATGCGCTCCCGCACGCGCCTCTTCAGCTCGTGGGCGCTCGCCCCCTCCTCGGTGCGCGCGAGCTGCGCGGACGCGTGGAACGTCTCGAGGAGGGCGAAGCTCTGGACGTCGCCCACGAAGACGACGCCGCCGTCGGCGACCGCCCGCGCGGCGCCGTCGAGGACGCGGGCGAGATAGTCCGCGTCCGGAAAGTACTGCGCGACGGAGTTGATGACGACGGTGTCGAAGGTCCCGGCCGGGACGCCGTCGAGGTCGTCGGCGGCCCGGCAGAGGAGTCGCACGCGGCTCCTCGTCGACGCGTCCTCCGACTCGAGCCGGGCCTCGAGCGCCGCGATCGCGGTCTCGGAGAAGTCGAGGCCCCAGTACGCGTCGCAGGCGGGCGCGAGGCGCGTGAGGATCTGGCCCGTGCCGCAGCCGATCTCGAGGACGCGTTTCGGCGCGAGCTCGCGGATCCTCGTGACGCTCGCGTCGATCCACTCTTCGACTTCTTCCTTCGCGGTCGAACCCGTCCAACCGGTGATGACGGCGTCGATCGCGTCGAGGGACGTCTTCTTCGTTCCGTCTCCCTCGATCGCGGTCTTGAAGAGCACCTCCCACTGGGCGTGCCACTGCGCGGTCGCGGCGGAGGATCCGTCGCCGGCGGTCTCGCCGGCCTTCGACACGATGTAGGAGACGAGGCGCTTCTGCCCCGGCACGTCCTCCCTCACGACCGTGGCGCTCTCGCCGACGTCCGGGTGCCGGGCGAGAGCGGCATCGATCTCGCCGAGCTCGATCCGGAAGCCGCGCACCTTCACCTGATGATCGGTGCGGCCGAGGAACTCGAGCGTGTCGTCCGCGCGCATGCGCACGAGATCTCCCGTCCGGTAGAGGCGCGCTCGCGGCACGCTGGAAAACGGATCCGGCACGAAGCGCTCGCGGGTCAGGTCCTCTCGCTCCCAGTAGCCGTCGGCGACGCCGGCGCCGCCGATGACGAGCTCGCCGGGAACGCCGACCGGAACAGGGTGCAGCCGCGCGTCGACGACGTAGAACTGTGTGTTCGCGATCGGACGGCCCAGCGGGATCGCGCCGGGACCTGGAGCGACCCGGGCGACGCTCGACCAGATCGTCGTCTCGGTCGGGCCGTACATGTTCCAGAGCTCCGGTTCGCGCGCGAGGAGGTCGTTCGCGAGGTCCCGGGGCAGCGCCTCTCCTCCGCAGAGCATCTTGAGGGGCTTCCCTCCGGACCAGCCCGCCATGAGGAGGAGCCTCCACGTCGCGGGCGTCGCCTGCAGCACCGTCGCGTCCTTTCGCCCCAGGAGCGCGAGAAGGCGCGTGCCGTCCGAGGCATCCTCGCGCGTCGCGAGGATCACGCGCCCGCCGACGATGAGCGGCAGATAGAGCTCGAGGCCCGCGATGTCGAACGAGAGGGTCGTGACGGCCACGATCCCGTCCCGGGCCGTAAAGCCGGGCTCCTTCGCCATCGTCCTCAGGAAGTTCGCGACGGCGCCGTGGGGGACGGCGACGCCCTTGGGGCGCCCCGTCGAGCCCGACGTGAACATCACGTAGGCGAGGTCGGAGGGCGCGACGTCGGCGGGCCCCGCTTCAGAGGCCGCGTCGATGAGCGCCGCGTCGGTGTCGAGGCGGACGACGGCCGCGCCGTGCCGGGGCAGGTCCTCTTCGAGTGAGCTCTGGGTGACGAGCAGCTTCGGGTGCGCATCCTCGAGGATGAGCGCGAGACGTTCCTTCGGGAACGCCGGGTCCAGCGGGACGTAGGCCGCGCCCGTCCTGAGGATCCCGAGGAGCGCCACGACCATGTCGGCCGACCGCTCGACCGAGAGACCCACGAGAGAGCCGGGCCCGGCTCCCCGCGTCGCGAGGAATCCCGCGAGCCGCGCGGCTCGGGCGGTAAGGTCCCGGTACGTGAGCGTCACCTCACCCGCCACGACGGCGACGGCGTCGGGCGTCGACGCGGCCTGCTTCTCGATGAGGGCGTGGATCGTGTACGGAGGAGGCCAGCCCACGGCGGTGTCGTTGCAGGCGCCGAGGATGCGTTCCTTCTCGGGCGCGGACAGGAGCGGCAGCTCGTCGACGCGGGCCTCCGGGTCCGCCGCGATCCCCTCGAGCAGAGTCTCGAAATGTCCGAGCCAGCGGTGGATCGTGTCCCTTGAGAAGAGCTCGGTCTTGAAGTCGCAATCCAGGACGAGACCCGCGGGCCCTTCGATGACGTTCAGGAAGATGTCGGAGTTCGCGTACTTCTTCCCGTTCGGATCGACCGAGACCCTGAGGCCGGGGAGGGCGAAGTCGTCGCCGACCTTCTCGACGTTGAACTGGACTTCCATGAGCGGCAGCCGGCTCGGGTCGCGCGGGAGCGCCAGCTTTCTCACGAGCGTTCCGTACGTGTAGTTCTGGTGCTCGTAGGCGTCGAGGACGCGGGTCCTCGTGGCCTTGAGGAAGTCCTTGACGGTGGAGCCTTCCTCGAGCAGCGACCGGACGGGCAGGAAGTTCACGCAATGCCCCACGACGTCCTCGCGTCCCCAGGACGACTGGCCGGCCGCCGGAACCCCGACGACGACGTCGTCCTGGCCGCTGAGCCGGTGGAGAAGGACGTCGAACGCCGCGAGGAGGGTCGCGAAGAGCGTGCAGCCCTGGCGGGCGCCGGCCTTGCGCACGGCGTCGACGAGCGGCCTGGAAACGGTCCGGCGCTCGGTCGCTCCCGCATACGTCAGGACGGACGGACGCAGGCCCTCCGTCGGAAGCTCGAGGAATCCCGGAGGCTGTTCGTATTGCGAAATCCAGTACGCCTCGGTCGCCGATCCTTCCACGGAGCGGCGCGTCTCCTCCTCCCAGCGCGAGTAGTCGGCGTACTGCGCGGCCGGGGGAAGCGCCGCCGCGTCGCCCGAGGCCGCGTAGAGCGGCCCCAGCTCGGAGAGGAGGACGTTCGTCGACCAGCCGTCGCAGACGAGGTGATGAGCGGTCAGGAGAAGGACGTGGTCCTCGGGCTCGAGCCGGACGAGCCGGAACCGGACCGTGGGGCCGTTCACGAGGTCGAGCGGTGACTCGCCTTCGCCGTCGACCATCGCGGCCAGGTTCCGGTCCCGCTCCTCCCGCGGAAGAGAGGACAAGTCCATGATCGGAACCTCGACGGTGACGTGCGGCGCGACGCGCTGGACGTCTCCTTCGGGAGCGAACGTCGCCCGGAGCGCGTCGTGCCGGTCGACGAGCGCCTGGATCGCCCGGGTGAGCCGTGCCTCGTCGAGCGGGCCTTCGAACCGGATGCTGACGGACTCGTTGAACGCGCACGACGCGTCGTCGCCCATGCGCGTCGCGAGCCACACCTCGCGTTGCGCCTCGGTGAGCGGCACGACGACCGGCTCGAGGGCCTCGCCCCCCGACGCGGCGGCGTGCGACGGAGGTGGCGCGAAGAGTCCGCCCTCCTGCATCGCGGCGATGCTCTTTTCGTACGCGTCGAGGACGAAGTCGAGGTCCTCCTCCGTGTGCGCCGTCGTCATGAAGCACGGGAAACCCTCGAGGACGTGGACGCCGTTCGCTCGCAAATGCGCGAAGAAGAGGCTTGCGAAGCGCTCCTCGGGCGGGAACTTGTAGTACATGACCGAGCCGAACCGCTGGACGTGCGTCGAAAGGCCGGCCCTTTCGAAGATCCCGTTCAACCGTGACGTGAAACGCGCCGTCTTGGCGTTGAGGGTTTCCTGGAGAGCGGGTCCCTGCTCCTTGAGGTGCTTGAGGACGGCGACGCAGGCCGCCATCGCGATGGGATGGCGGACGAACGTGCCCGCGAAGAACGTGACGCCCTTCTCCGGGATCGAGTCGTCGCCGTAGCGCCAGGTTCCGCCGTCGAGGGCGTCCATGTAAGTCGCGCTCCCGGCGACGGCACCGATCGGCATTCCGCCGCCGATCACCTTTCCGTACGACGCGAGGTCCGCCTTCACGCCGAACACGGCCTGGGCGCCGCCCGGATGCACGCGGAAGCCGCAGATGACCTCGTCGAAGATGAGCGCCGTGTCGTGGGCCGACGTCAGCCGTCGCACGGCGTGCAGGAACTCGCGCGGCTGGAGGTCCGGGTGCCGGCTCTGGACGGGCTCGACGAGGACGGCCGCGAGATTCGCCATCTCGGCCTCGAGGATCCGGAGCGACTCGTCGGTGCCGTAATCGAGGACGAGGAGGTTCTCGACCTTCTCCTCGGGAATTCCGGGCGCGATCGGGAGGGAACGCGGCTGCCCCTTCACCTTCGCCGCGCGCACGAGGACCTCGTCGAACGTGCCGTGGTACGAGCCCGAGAAGAGCGCGATCTTCTTGCGCCCCGTGACGGTGCGCGCGAGCCGCATCGCGGTCATCACGGCCTCGGAGCCGGTATTGCAGAACGTCGCGCGCTCCATTCCCGTGAACTCGCAGATGAGCGACGCCGCGAGCAATGCGTCGGGAGACTGCGGCCCGATCTCGACGCCCTTCCTGAGCTGCTCGACGACCGCGTCGGTCACGAACGCGGGCGAGTGGCCGAACATGTTCAGGCCGAACCCCATGAGCATGTCGACGTACTCGTTGCCGTCGACGTCCCGGATCCTCGAGCCCGAGGAGCTCACGGCGACGATGGGATAGACGACTTCCTTCCAGAGAAGCTTGAAGCCGGCGGCGACGCGCGGGTCGGCGAACCGGTCGCGCGTCTCGTCCGTCATCCGCTTGGAGCCCTTCGTCTTCGCCGTGTAGCGCCGCGTGAAGTCCTGGAGCGCGCGATGCTGCCTCTCGGTCAGGCCGCTCCTCGCTCCGGGCGCAACGGGCTTGTAGGGACCGAACGCTTCGAACTCCTTCTTCTTCGGCGGTGCGGCCGCGGGTGCGGGAGCGAGAGGGACCGCGGCCGGGGCTGCGGGGGGTATCGTCTCGGGAGCCGCCGGAGGAGCCTCGGGGACGACCTGCCCGTCGATCCACTCCGCGAGAGAGCCCGGCGTCGCGCTCTCGTCCAGGAGCTGCCGGAAGGAGATCTTGACGCCGAATTCCTTCTGCAGCTCCTGGCTGACCTGGGTGAGGACGAGAGAATCGAAGCCGAGCTCGAGGAAGTTCGCCGCCGGAGAGAGATCCGACTCGGGGAAGCCCGACTGCTCCGAAAGCGTGCGCAGGATCTCCCCGAGGATGCGCGCGCGCCGGTCGCCGGGCACCGGAACGGGAGGCGCGGGCGCGGGAAGCGCGTCCGGCGCGGAAACGGAGGTCGCGGCGCGCTCTTCCTTCGCGGCGACGGCGGTTGCCGCGCCGCGCGGCGCATTTGCGCCCGCGTCGAGCCAGTACTTCTTCCGCTCGAAGGGATACGTCGGGAGCGCGACGAGGCGGCGGCGCTCCTCGGCCTGATGTCCTTGCCAATCCACCGCGACCCCTGACGCCCAGAGGCGCGCGAACGTCTCGAGGAGGTGCGGAGCATCGGCGCCGGGGTCCTCCGGATGGCGGAGGGACGCGAAGGTGACGGCTCCCGCGGCGCGGGCCGCCGGCGCCTTTGCGAGCGTCGCGAGCGTCTGGCCGGGGCCGACCTCGAGGAGAACGGTGCTCGGATGCTCCGCGAGAAGCCTGGCGAGGGCGTCCGAGAAGCGCACTTTCTCCCGAGCATGGCGCGACCAGTAGGACTCGGCCGTCGCCTCGGCCTGGGTGATCCATTCCCCCGTCACGGTCGAGACCCATGGGATCCGCGGAGGGGAGAGACGAACGCCGCGCACGTCGTTCGCGAGGCGCTCGAGAAGCGCGTCGAGCATCCGCGAATGGAAGGCGTGCGAGGTCGAGAGGCGCCGATGGGCGACGTCCACTCTGGCGAGACGTGCCTCGAGCGCCGCGATGTCGGCCGTCGCGCCGGAGACGACGACCATCGAGGGGCCGTTCACGGCCGCGACGTCGAGGGAGGAGCCGATGTGGGGCGCGATCTCCGCCTCGGAGAGCCGCACGGCGAGCATCGAGCCTGCCGGCATCTCCTGCATGAGCGCGCCCCGCTTCGCGACGAGCCGGAGAGCATCCTCGAGCGAAAGGACGCCGGCGCGGGTGGCCGCGACGAGCTCGCCCACGCTGTGGCCGAGCATCGCGTCCGGAACGACGCCCCAGGCGGCCCAGAGCTCCGCGAGCGCCCACGAGACGGAGAAGATCGCGGGTTGCGCGAGGCGCGTCTGATTCAGGGCTTCGGCTGCGCCGGCAGCGGTCGTGAAGATCGCCTCGCGAAGGTCGAGGCCGAGGACCGGCCGGACGATCTCCGCGCAACGATCGAACGCGCGATGGAAGACGGGCTCCGTGGCATGGAGGTCCGACGCCATGCCGGGGGTCTGCGCACCCTGGCCGGGGAAAAGAAACGTGACGTGCCGTCGCGCGGACACCGCCGAGGCGGTGGGAGGACGGCGGGCGCCCGCCGCTTCGAGCGCGGTACGGGCGGTCGCGAGGTCCGGCGCCGTGAATGCGCGGCGGCGATCGAACGCGCGGCGGCCCGACTGGAGCGTGCGCGCGACGTCGCCGGCGGAGGATTCCGGATGTGCTTCGAGGTGAGCCGCGAGGTTCCGGGTCGCGGCCTCGAGAGCGTCGTCCGTCCGTGCGGACAGGACGAAGACGTGCTGCGTTCGGGAGCCGGAAGAGGGCGCCGTCGGCGGCGCCTCTTCGAGCACCACGTGCGCGTTCGTCCCGCCGACGCCGAACGCGCTGACGCCGGCGAGGCGCGGAGCGTCGGAGGTCCAGGGGGCTCCGCGCGCGTTCACGAAGAACGGGCTCGCCGCGAAGTCGATGTGCGGGTTCGGCGTCGTGAAGTGGAGCGTGGGCGGGAGGACGCGGTCGCGCAGCGCGAAGACGGTCTTGATGAGCCCGGTGACGCCGGCGGCCGCGTCGAGGTGGCCCACGTTGGGTTTGACGGAGCCGAGCGCGCAGAACCCGCGGTCCTTCGTGCCCGCGCGGAACGCCTTCGTCAGGCCGCTGACCTCGATCGGGTCGCCGAGAGGCGTGGCGGTCCCGTGAGCCTCGACGTAGCCGACGGCGCGCGGGTCGACGCCGGCCATGGCCTGGGCGAGCGCGATGACCTCGGCCTGCCCGTCGACGCTCGGAGCCGTGTACGCGACCCTCTGCGAACCGTCGTTGTTCACGGCGAACCCACGGATCACGGCGAGGATGCGGTCGCCGTTCTCGAGGGCGTCGGAGAGACGCTTGAGGACGACGACGCCGGCCCCGCTGCCGAAGACGGTCCCGTCCGCCTTCGCGTCGAACGTGCGGCAGTGACCGTCCTGAGAGACCATCCCGCCCTCGAGATACAGGTAGCCCCGGGCCTGGGGGAAGCTGATCGAGACGCCGCCGGCGAGCGCGGCGTCGCACTCGTAGTGGAGGAGGCTGCGGCAGGCCATCGAGACCGCGACGAGGGACGTCGAGCACGCCGTCTGGACGTCGACGCTCGGGCCCCTCAGGTTCAGCTTGTAGGAGAGGCGCGTCGTGAGGAAGTGCCCGTCGTTCCCGAAGAGGACCGGGAACGCGCCCACCTGGAACTGCTCGACGACGTCGCGGAGGAAAGCGCGGTCGGGCGCGACCTGGGACGCGAGGTACGTGTTCACGCTCGAGCCCGCGTAGACGCCCACGAGCCCCGGGAACGTCGCGGGGTCGAGCGCCGCGTCCTCGAGCGCCTCGTGGCAGACCTCGAGGAAGACGCGGTGCTGCGGGTCCATGAGCTCGGCTTCCCGCGGGATCACGCCGAAGAAAGGCGCGTCGAAGAGGTCGGCGTCGTCGAGGATCGCCCGCGCCTTCACGTAACGCGGATCGCGGATCGTCTCCTCCGGGATGCCGGCGGCACGGAGCTCGTCGTCCGCGAGCGGCCGGATCGACTCGACGCCCCCGAGGACGTTCCGCCAGAGCTCCTCGGCGCTTCGGGCGCCCGGAAAGCGGCCCGCGAGCCCGACGATCGCGACGGCGTCAGCCACGGGAGCTCCTCGACCGTTGTTCCGAAAGCGCCTCGCGCTGCTTGCGGGCCCGGTCGGACACGCGGGGAGAAGCGGTCTCGGCCCCGGCCGGCCGGTTGAGCAGGAGTCCCAGGGCTTCGATCGTGGGGTGCTCGAAGAGCGCCGTGAGGGGAAGGTCGCAGGCGAACCGGCGACACAGCTCCTCGTGCACCACGGCTGCGAGGATCGAGCTTCCGCCGAGGTCGAAGAAGTTGTCGCGTCGGCCGACGCGCGGAAGGCGCAGCGCGGCGGCCCAGATCGCGGAAAGCCGCCGCTCCCACTCCGAGGCGGGTGCCACGAATTCCTCGGCCAGCCGGGGACGTTCCTCGGATGGGGCGGGCAGCGCGCCGCGATCGATCTTCCCGTTCGCGGTCAGGGGAATCGCGGAAATCCGGACGAACGCCGAAGGGAGCATGTAGTCGGGCAGGCTGCGTGCGACGTGCGCGCGGATCTCGTCGTCCAGCGCCGGCGGGTCGGCCTCCGCGACGATCCAGGCCACGAGCCGCTTCTCGCCCGCGGGGCCGTCATCGGCGAAGACGGCGGCATCCCGGATCGAGGTGTGGCGGCGGAGCACGGTCTCGACCTCGCCGAGCTCCACGCGGAACCCGCGGATCTTCACCTGACCGTCCATGCGGCCGAGGTACTCGAGATCGCCGTCCGCGGCGCGCCGTCCGAGATCCCCCGAGCGGTAGACACGCCGGCCTTCGTGGACGAGAAAACGGGCTGCCGTGAGCTCCGGCCGGTCGAGGTAGCCACGCGCCACGCCGGCGCCCGCGACGACGATCTCGCCGGCGGTGCCGGGGGGCACCTGCCGGAGGTTCTCGTCGAGGAGGAGGACGTCGAGATCGGGGATCGGCACCCCGATCGGGCTCACGCCCGCCTTTGCGAGGTCCGCAATCAGGAGGGGCCGGTACGTGACGTGTACGGTGGTCTCGGTGATGCCGTACATGTTCACGAGGCGCGGGCTTTCGTCGCCGAAACGTTCGAACCAGGGACGCAGTCCCTCGAGGTTCAGCGCCTCACCGCCGAAGACGACGACGCGAAGCGCGAGTCGCGACGGATGCTCGACGGCAGTGCGGGCGAGCTGCCGGAACGCGGAGGGAGTCTGGTTCAGGACCGTGACGCCTTCGCGAAGGAGGAGCGCGTGGAATTCCCGAGGCGAGCGGCTCACACCGTAGGGGACGACGACGAGCCGGCCGCCGTAAAGGAGCGCTCCCCAGATCTCCCAGACGGAGAAGTCGAACGCGGGAGAGTGGAAGAGAGTCCAGACGTCCTCCTCGGAAAAGCGGAACCAGGGTTCCGTCTCGCGGAAGAGGCGCAGAACGTTTCCGTGCGTGACGAGAGTGCCTTTCGGCACGCCCGTCGATCCGGACGTGTAGATCACGTACGCGAGGCTTTCGGCATCGGCCGTCACGCCAAGGGCCGTCTCCACCCCTTCGTCTTCTCCAGCTTCGACGTCGAGGACCACGAGGCCCGGTGAATCGGGCAGCCGCGAGGCGAGCGCATGGCTCGTGACGACGATCCGTGTGCCGGAGTCCGAGAGCATGAAGGCGAGGCGCTCTTCGGGAACGACGGGATCGAGAGGCACGTATGCGGCGCCGGCCTTGAGGATTCCGAGGATGCCGGCGACGAGATCGAGCGAACGATCGAGGAAGACGCCGACGAAAGCGCCCGGCTCGACACCTTTGGCGAGGAGACGGCGGGCGATGCGGTTTGCCCGCGCGTCGAGCTCGCGGTACGTCAGCGAGTCCCCCCCGCAGACGACGGCGGTGGCGTCGGGCCTCGAACGCGCGCTCCGCTCGAAGGCCGTGGCGAGCCCGGCGTCCGGCTCCGCCGACCGTCCGCCGACGTTCCGGGATGGGTCTTCTCGCAAAGGGGTACGCATCGGGTCTCCGTCTCTCGACTGCGCCGTCAGACGGCCTTGCCGGCAGGCGGCTCGACTTCTTGGGCCGGGACGGGCTGGGCAGCGGGGTAATAGGCGCCGCCGTACCGCTCGCGGTCCGAGGGATTGTGTTTTTCGTCGAGCGCGTTGATCAGGACGCCGAGCACCTTCACGTTGCTGTTCCTGAGCTCGGTCAAGGCGTGCAAAACCTGTTCGCGCGGTGTCTGACCCCCGCGGACGGTGAGGATCACGCCGTTCGTGAGATAGCCGAGGACGATTGCGTCCGCGACGGCGAGGACCGGCGGCGCGTCGAGCACGACATAGTCGTAGCGGGCGACGGCGCCGTCGAGGAACCGGCGCATCTTGTCCGAGGCGAGGAGCCCGGAGGGATTCGGAGAGGGGGGGCCCGCGGGAAGGAGGCTCAGGCCGGGAACGGCGGTCTTCTGGACGGCGTGCACAGCATCGACGCGCCCGGCGAGGACCGAGACGAGTCCCTCGGCATTGGACACCTGGAAGACCTCGTGGAGACGGGAGCGATGCAGGTCCGCGTCGACGAGGAGGACGCTCTTCCCGAGCTGGGAGAGGACGACCGCGAGATTCGTCGCCGTCGTCGTCTTGCCCTCGAGGGGAACCGCGGACGTGACCACGAAGGAGCGGAGGAGATCCGCGCTCGACAGGAGGAGCGACGTGCGGAAGGCCCGGTAGGCCTCGGAAACGGCCGAGCGCGCGACCTCGTGTGGGAGAAGCTCGATCGCCGGAAGGTCGGGTTTCGAGCCGGGGCGCCCCTTCCCCCAGCTTGCCGCCATGGACGCGGGAGAGGGCGCAGGCCCCGAGAGACTCTTCGCAGCCTTTTGCGTCGCCGGGATCACTCCGAGCACCGGGAGGCGGAGGTACTCGGCGACCTGCTCGGGGGTGCGGAGGCTGCGGTCGAGAGTTTCGAGCCCGAACGCGAACGCGAGCCCGAGCATCACCCCGCAGACGAGGCCGAGAACGCCGTACCTCCGGTAGGAAGGTCCCCAGCGCTGCCGGGGAGGTAGCGCGCTCTCCACGATGCGGATATTGGAGACGCGCTCTCCTTGCAGGCGCGCCGCGACCTGCGTCTCCGCGTCGCGCTTGAGAAGATTGTCGAGAAGTGCCCTCTGCGTCTCCGTCTCCACCCGGAGGTTGTTGTAGTCCATCGCGTCCGCGTTCTGAGCGATGGCGTCGGATCGCTGGGACTGCAGGGCGTCCCGCAGGTTCTGCTCGCGCCGAAGAGCGGCGAGGTAGTCGGCGCGGGCCGCGTCCCGGGACTTCTTGACCGTCTCCTGGGTGACGGCATCGAGGCTCTGGCGGCCCCGCTCGATCTGCGCCTTGAGCTGCTGCATCGCCGGCCAGTCGGGCTTGAAGAGGTTCAGCTTCTCGGCGTATTCACGCTCCAGCTTGGCCTGCTCGGCGCGCAGCTGGACGACGAGGCCGTTCGAAAGGGAATCCGCGAGCGCGTCCGCGTTTTCGTTCTTGAGCTCGTGGTCCTTGGCCTCCTTCGCCATGCGGTCCGCCGTGGCCGCGGCGAGGTCGCGGTTCAAGGCGTCGAGACGGGCGAGCGCGCTGTTGGACTGCGGGTCCCCGCTCAGGATGTCCTTCTTGCGTCCGAACGCGAGCAACCGCTGCTCCCGCGTGGCGAGGTTCCGCTTGGCCTCCTCGATCTGGGTCGCGAGGAAGCGGGAAGCCTGGCCGAGGAGGCGGAACTTCGTCTCGAGCTTCCAGTCGATGTACGACTCCGCGACCGCGTTCGCGATCTCCGCGGCGTCCTTGGGCGACGTCGCGACGCAGGCCAGCTCGACGAGGGTCGTCCCCTGGATCTGTCGCGCTTCGAGCATGCCGCGCATGCGCCGGGCTCCGTCCGCAATCCGGGCCTTCTCCGGGGCGTCCGTGGTCTCCACGGCTGGCGGCTTTTCGGTACTGCCGGCCTGGAGGCGCCGCACGGCCCGTTCGAGGACCTCACGATTCCGGATCAGGCGGGTCTCGGTCTCGAGAAAGAGCGCGTCGACGCCCGTTTCGCGCTGGGCGCCGAACCCCAGATCGAGGGGATTTCCCTGCTCCTTCTCGAGGTTGATGAGCGCCACCGCGCGGTAGGTCGGGGCTTCGCGGAAGGCGAGGGCCGCGGCGACGGCGAGCGAACCGAGGACGCAAGAAATGATCAACCACCGCCGCCGCGAGACGACGCGGGTGTAATCGGACAGCCGGAACTCCCGCGGGGAGGGGGAGTCACCCGCCGTGACGTCGTCGTTCCCGAGATTTTTGTCCGTGGCGGCTCCTCAGGGAAGCGCGGATTCTAGCACCTTGAGGCTGCGACTCAGACGCCTGTTTCCCGCGGGCGCACCCCTGTCGCATAATCCGCCTTCACCCGCCGGTGCGTCTCGGACGATCGGGCTCGTTGGCTGAACGTATCTCCGCTGATCGCGCAGGAGTTCCGTTCCGGAAAAGTGAAATCGAGACGGCGCGGAAGGAGGGCGATGGAAACCAGTTCGTTCCGCTCGGCGCACGAAGCCGGACTCGCCGGGGCGATCCGGGACCATTCGGCCCTCGTGGGGATCGTCGGGCTCGGCTACGTCGGCCTTCCGATGGCGCTCGCGTTCGCCGAGAAAGGCTTCTCCATCCTGGGCTTCGACGTCGACCGGGCGAAGGTCGACGCGCTCGCCCGCGGCCAGAGCTACATCAAGCACCTCGACGGCGGGAGGCTGGCCGCGGCCGTCGCGACCGGGCGCTTTGCGGCGAGCTCGGATTTCTCGAGGCTCAGGGAGCCGGATGCGATCCTGATTTGTGTCCCGACGCCGCTCACTCCGCAACGCGAACCGGACATGACGTTCGTCGTGTCGACGGCGGAAAAAATCGCGAAGACCCTCCGGCCCGGCCAGCTCGTCATCCTGGAGTCCAGCACGTACCCCGGCACGACCGACGAGCTCCTGCGGGGCCTT
The DNA here is from genome assembly GCA_963719225.1 of Thermoanaerobaculia bacterium. Taxonomy (GTDB): domain Bacteria; phylum Acidobacteriota; class Thermoanaerobaculia; order UBA5066; family UBA5066; genus Fen-183. The sequence goes on from CAVRAY010000001.1 coordinate 477,780, forward strand.
CTCGAGACGCCCGCTCTTCGGGCCGGTCGGGACTTCTTCCTGGCCTATTCGCCCGAGCGCGAGGATCCCGGCAACAAGCAGTTCGGGACGACGTCGATCCCGAAAGTCGTCGGCGGAGTCGATGAGGTGTCGGGCGACCTCGCGCAGCTCCTGTACGACCAGGTCATCGCCAGGACGGTCCGGGTCTCGACGGCGCGGACGGCCGAGGCGACGAAGCTCGTCGAGAACATCTTCCGCGCGGTGAACATCGCGCTCGTGAACGAGCTCAAGATGGTCTTCGACCGGATGGGCATCGACGTCTGGGAGGTGCTGGACGCGGCCGCGACGAAACCGTTCGGCTTCATGCGCTTCAACCCCGGTCCCGGCTGGGGCGGCCATTGCATCCCGCTCGACCCGTTCTATCTTTCTTGGAAGGCCCGGGAATACGGCGTCGCCCCGCGATTCATCGAGCTCGCGGGGGAGGTGAACGTCGAGATGCCCGCCTACGTCGTCGGGAAGGTGCAGGCGGCGCTCAACGACCGGGGGAAGTCGGTCAAGGGCAGCCGGATCCTCGTGCTCGGGCTCGCCTACAAGAAGGACATCGACGACCCGCGCGAGAGTCCTGCGTTCGACGTGATCGAAAGGCTCCTCCACCTCAAGGCGGAAATCTCCTACCACGATCCCCACGTGCCGCGCGCGCCCCGGATGCGGACGTGGCCGGACCTTCCAACGCTCACGTCCGTTCCGCTCACGGAGCAGGTGCTCGCGGCGTCGGACGCCGTCGTCCTCGTGACGGACCACACGGCCGTCGACTACGCCCTGGTCGCCCGCGTGGCGCCGCTCGTCGTGGACACGCGCGGCGTGTATCGCGATCCTCTCCCGAACGTGGTCAAGGCGTGAGCGTGGCCTCTCCGACGGAAAGCGCCTTCGAAGGGCGGCTCGCGCTCGTGACGGGGGGAGCCGGCTTCATCGGGTCTCATCTCGTGGACGCGCTCCTCGCGCGAGGGTCGCGTGTCCGCGTCCTCGACGACCTCTCGAACGGCTCCCTCGGCAACCTCACCCACGCGGGTTCGCGGATCGATTTCGTCGAGGGGGACATCCGCGACGCCGAGGTCTGCCGCCGCTGCTGCGACGGCGCGACGTTCGTCTTTCACGAGGCGGCGCGCGGTTCGGTGCCGCGCTCGATGGCCGATCCGGCCGCCACGATCGCCATCAACGTGGCGGGCACGGCGAACGTCTTCGCGGCGGCCCGGGACGCGACGGTGGAGCGCATCGTCTATGCCTCGTCGTCGAGCGTTTACGGCGACTCCCCGACTCTTCCGAAGCGCGAGGGCGAGGAAGGCAAGCCGCTGTCTCCGTACGCGGTCTCGAAGGCGATGGACGAGGAGCTCGCGGATGTTTACGCGCGGTGCTTTGGGCTGCTCCTCGTCGGGCTGAGGTACTTCAACGTGTACGGGCCGCGGCAGGATCCGGAGGGCGCCTACGCGGCGGTGATTCCGCGGTTCTTCAAGGCGTGTCTCGCGGGCGAGGCGCCGATCGTCTACGGGGACGGGGAGCAGTCGCGCGATTTCACGTACGTCTCCGACGCGGTGGCGGCGAACCTCGCCGCCGCGGTCGCTCCCGCCGGCTCGTGCGGCCGCGCGTACAACGTCGCCGGAGGCCGAAGGACCACGGTGAACGAGCTCGCCGATCTCGTCCGCGGCGCCGCGGGCCGCGGACTCCCGTCCGAACACCGTCCCGTGCGGCCTGGAGATATCCCGCACTCGCTCGCGGACCTCACCCGGACGCGGGCGGACCTGGGCTACGCTCCCGCGGTGGAGCTTCGGGAGGGCCTCGGACTTTCCGTCGCGCACTACAAGGCGGTCCTCGGAGCTTCGACGCGCCCGGTCTGGGGCCGCCCGGGAGTGCCGGGGTGACCGAAACGACGGCCGGGCCGGCCGTCGTCGTGATCCGGCCGAGCACGGGCTGGGTCGCGCTGAACCTCGCCGAGCTCTGGGCGTACCGCGAGCTCCTCTTCTTCCTCGTCTGGCGCGACGTGAAGGTCCGCTACAAGCAGACGGCGCTCGGTGCGGCATGGGCGATCCTGCAGCCTCTCCTGAGTATGGTCGTGTTCACGATCTTCTTCGGGCGGCTCGCCGGCGTGGGCTCCGACGGCCTGCCCTATCCGATCTTCTCCTACGTCGGCCTCCTGCCGTGGACGCTTTTCTCGCAGGGCGTCAATCAGGCGTCCACCAGCATCGTGTCGACGGCGACCCTCGTCCAGAAGGTCTATTTCCCGCGCCTGATCATTCCGCTGGCGGCCATCGTGTCGGGTCTCGTCGATTTCGCGGTCGCGTTCGTCGTCCTCCTCGGAATGATGCCGTTCTACTCGGTGCGGCCGTCCTGGAAGCTCGTCTTCCTCCCGGCTCTTCTCCTTCTCGCCTTTGCCGCGACGACGGGAATCGGCCTCCTTCTCGCCGCGCTCAACGTGCGCTATCGCGACGTGCGTTACATCGTGCCGTTCTGCATCCAGCTCTGGCTCTTCGCGACTCCGGTCATCTATCCGATGAGCCGCGTCGCCGAGAAGCTCGACGCGCTCGGCATTCCGCTCTGGATCTACGGCCTGAACCCGATGGTCGGCGTCGTGCAGGGCTTCCGCTGGTCGGTCCTCGGCGCCGGAGCGGGGCTCGAGAGCGTCCTCGTCGCTTCCATCGCCGTTTCCTGTCTTCTCTTCGGGGCCGGACTCGTCTCGTTCCGCCGTCTGGAACGGACGTTCGCCGACGTCGTATAGGAGCCGCACGTGAGCGTCGCGATTCAGGCACGCGGGCTCGGGAAGCGCTACCGCATCGGCGCGCGGCAGCGCGGGTATCGCACGCTGCGCGAGTCGATCTCCGAGGCGGCGACCCTACCCATCCGCTGGATGCGCGGCGAGGCGCGTGCGGCTGCGTCCGCCGAGACGATCTGGGCCTTCCGGGACATCTCGTTCGACGTGCAGCCCGGCGAGGTCGTCGGACTCGTCGGGCGGAACGGGGCCGGCAAGAGCACGCTCCTCAAGGTGCTGTCGCGGATCACGGAGCCGACCGAAGGCGTCGCCGAGATCCACGGCCGGGTCGGTTCGCTCCTCGAGGTCGGCATGGGTTTTCATCCGGAGCTGACGGGCCGCGAGAACATCTTCCTCATGGGCGCGATCCTCGGGATGAAACGCGCCGAGACGCAGCGGAACCTCGACAGCATCATCGCGTTCGCGGAGATCGACCAGTTCGCGGACACACCCGTGAAGCGCTACTCGAGCGGCATGTTCCTGCGCCTCGCCTTCGCGGTCGCCGCCCACCTCGAGACGGAGATCCTGCTCGTCGACGAGGTCCTCGCGGTGGGCGACGTCTTCTTCCAGAAGAAGTGCCTCGGGAAGATCGGCGAGATCGCCCGGGCGGGACGGACGGTCTTCTTCGTGAGTCACAACATGGCGGCCGTGCAGAACCTCTGTACGCGCGGCATCTGCCTGAGGCCCGGCGAGGTCGCCGTGGACGGGCCGATCTCGACGGTCATCGACGAATACCTGCGGACGCTCCGGGACGATTCGCAACCCTCGAACACGGCGCTCGACGTCGTCCCGCGCCCGCCCGGGATGGGCGAGTCGCTCCGGTTCCGCAAGGCACGCATCGAAGGCCTCGAGGAGTCGCACGTCCCGATGTGGGCCCCCTTGCGTGTGAGGATCGAAGTGGAGGCCAGAGAGCGGCTCCAGGACCTCTCGGTCGGATTCAGCGTCTTCTCGCCCGACGGCGTGCACCTCTTCACGTGCGAGACGGGCGACGGCGGCGGCGGTGTCGCCCTCGAGGCCGGTGCCGTCTGGCGGGGCGTCGGCGTCCTCGACCACCCGAACCTCGCGCCCGGGCACTACGTTGTCGGCCTCCGCGCGCGGTGCGGGCCGCGGGTGGTCGACGCCGTGAACGGGGCGATCAACTTCGAGGTCGGGCCCCTCGGGATCTCGCCCTGGACGAAGTCGGATCGGCAATTCCGGCCGAGCTCGGAATGGACGATCGACGAGTAGGCGCGGATCCCGTCCCCGCGGCCGAGGCGGAGTTCTGGCGGCCGGAGGGCGCGTCCCCGGCGAGGGGCGGTGCCGTGTCGGCGGGCGTCGCGGTCGTCATCTGCACGTATGAACGGCCGTCGAGCCTCGCGAGGTGCATCGCCTCGTTGAAGGGCCAGACCCGGAAACCGGACACACTCCTCGTCGTCGACGCGAGCCGGAGCGCCGAAAGCGAGCGCGTGCTCGCCGGGGATCGTACGCTCGAGAGCGCGGCCGGCCGCGTCGGATACCTCAGAGTCGCCGAGCGCGACCGCGGCCTCACGCGGCAGCGCAACGTCGCGCTCCGCCGCGTCACGGAAGACCTCGTCGCCTTCTTCGACGACGACATCGTCCTCGGTCCGACCTGCCTAGCGGCAATGGAGGCGGTCCACCGCGCGCACGAAGACGCGGTCGTCGGAGTCGGCGCGATGATCGAGGGACAGCCGGAGAGCCCGAACGTCCTGTGGCGCCTCCGGCGCGCTCTCGGCATCGTTCCTTTCCTGACGCCCGGCCGCTATTGCCGATCCGGGATGTCGATCCCGTGGAGCTTCCTGCGTCGGGACGAAGGCATCGCCGAAGGCGATTGGCTGCCCGGCGGCGCCGTCATGTGGAAGACGACGGCGGCGCGCGAGGTGGGATTCAACGAGGCCTTCGCGGGCTACGGCCAGGGAGAGGATCTGGACTTCTCGCTGCGGGTTGCGCGCCACGGCCGGCTCCTGATGGCGTGCGGGGCGCGCCTCCAGCACCTGCACGAAGAGAGCGGACGCCCCGACCCGTTCCGGATCGGGTACATGGCGATCCGAAACCGGTACGAAATTCATCGCCGCGGCCTCTCCGATCGCAGGACCAGGGACGTTCTCTGGTTCGCTTACGCGTGGGGCCTGGACTCACTCCTTCTACTCCGTCACGCGTTCGTCCCGTCGCGCGCGGCCGGTGTCTTCCGCCAGCTCGCCGGCCGCGCCCGCGCGGCATGGGAGCTCGCGCGCGGGACCGCGGAGTCGCGATGAGCGCGAAGGCGGGCACCCTCCTCCTGTTCTGGGACTACGACACCCAGTGGGGCGCCGACCGCTCGAGAAGCGGGGGAGGGCCGAAAGCCTGGGGGCCGCTCGAGTTCGCGAACACGGAGCGGCTGCTCGAGCTGCACGCCGCACATGGCGTCCCAACGTGCTTCGCGGTCGTGGGCGCGGCCGCTTTACCCGGCGAGCGCCCCTATCACGACCCGGAGCAGATCAGGAGGATCCACGCCGCGGGACACGAGGTCGGAAGCCACGCTTTTCGCCACGAATGGCTCCCGGCGCTCGGTGCGTCCGCCCTGAGGGAGACGCTCGCGTCGTCACGCGACGCGCTCGAGCAGTGCATCGGAGGACGCGTCGTCTCGTTCGTCCCGCCGTTCAACCAGCCCTTCGACTATGCGGGCGGAGGTTCGTTCAGCCTCTCGGAGCGGAGGGAGGTTCCGCGCGGGCGGACCGACCTCCGGCGGTTGTGCACCGCGCTCGGCGAAACGGGTTACCGCTTCGCGCGCGTCGCCTACCGGCCGATCGCGCAGAGGCTCGCGGAGCGCGTCCGCGGCCGTCGGCTCGATCGCCCCTCGCGGCTCGTCACGATCGACGGCCTTTCCTGCGCCCGGCTCAACACCCCGGGGGGCTTCGATGCCGCGTCGATGTCGATGGTCGAACGCGTCGCGAAAGAAGGCGGGATCGCCGTCGTCTATGGGCATCCGCATTCGCTGCGCGCGGGCGGCGCGCAGGACGAACGGCACCTCGTGCCGTTCCTGGAACGAGTCCGGGCCCTCGCGCGCGAGGGCCGGCTCGAGGTCCGTCTTCCCCGCGAGCTCCTGGGCGGAGGCGGCGCGTGAAGCTCTGCGCCGTTTCGTTCAAGGAATGCTGGCCCGGTCCGGACGGTCGCTGGATGTCGGACGGCGGATTCCCTCTTCAGATGAGCGCGCTCGCGACCCTCTTCGACGCGATGACGCTCGTGACCGTCGTCGGCGCGCCCCGCGGCGGCGGCATCCCGCTCCCTCCCTCACTCACGGTCGTTCCGGTGCCGAAGCCCGCGGGCACCGGATGGCGCCGGAAGCTCGACGTCGTGCGATCGAGTCCCGCGCTCGTGAGGACGCTTCGAAGCGCCTACCGGAAGGCGGACGTCGTTCACACGCCGCTCCCCGGGGACATTCCGCTCGTCGGCTTCGTCGTGGCGCTTTTCTCCGGCAAGAGGACGATCGCGCGGTACGGCGGCTCCTGGAGGCCGACTGCCGAAACGACCTTCATGAACCGCGTCACGCGTCAGCTCATGCGCTTCGCCGCGCACGGCTCGAACGTGATGCTCGCGACCGGCGATCCCGCGGACGTCGACGAGTCGCGCGTTCAGGCGATCTTCTCGACAGCCCTCTCCGAAGCGGAGCTCGCGACCCTCGGTGCGCCGGCCTCCCGCGCACCTCTGCTTCCGGCGCGCGCCGTCTATGCCGGCCGCCTCTCGCCCGAGAAGGGTCTCCTCGTTCTCATCGAGGCTCTCGTGCGGCTGCGCGCGCGGGGGGCGCCGATGCCGCGCGTCACGATCGCGGGAGAAGGTCCGCAGCGCGCCGCGCTCGAGGCCGCCGCCCGATCCGGCCGCGTCGCCGAAGCGATCACGTTCGCGGGCCAGCTCGACCGGAGGGCGCTGTCGTCCGCCTTCGCCGATGCCGACTTCTGCGTGCAGCCCTCTCTCACCGAAGGGTTCAGCAAGGCCTGGCTCGACGCGTTCGCGCACGGGGTTCCTGTCCTCGCGTCCGACGTCGGCGCGGCCGGCGCCGTGATCGGCCGGTCGGGCGAGCGCGGGTGGCTCGTGCCGCCGGGCGACCCGGAAGCGCTTTCGCGCGCCCTGGAAAGGGTCACCGCCGAGGGGCGCGACTGGACGCACCTGCGCGCGGCGTGCCGGACGTTCGTAGAGGGGCGGACGCTCGAGGCCTGGACGCGCGAGATCGGGCGCCTGTGCGTCGAACGGATGGGGCTGAGGCTCGAGCATGGGAAGCTCTGCCCATGAACGTCGCCGTCCCCGATCGGTTCGGTCTCGCCCGCGGGGCGCAGAGAGTCGCCGCGCGGCCAGACAGCCCGGCCTTCGCGGGACGGCTGCTCGTGGTGCTCGTCACGGCGACGTGGGCCAGCAGCCTTTTTCTCGACCTGACGGTCGTCGTCGAGGCGCTCACTGTCATCGGGTTCGCCGCCGCCCTCGCCGGCGTCGTCAACCCCGCTGCGGGACTCATGGGCGTTGCCATCCTCGGCGCTCTCGACGCCGTGTCCCGCGTCTTCGTGTTCACGGGCGGACTCCTTCGCTGGAACACGCTGAGCTATTTCCTCCTGGCCGCCGCGGTGATCGGGTGGCGGACGCTGTCGCGCCTGAAGGGCCGCTCGATCGTGCTCCTCGTGCTGTTCCTGGTCCTCCTCGTGGTGGAGATTCCGTTGGGGACGGACCTCGAGAACGGACTCGCGCACGTCCTGAGCCTCGCGGCCATCCTCGGGCTCCTCGTCTTCGTCCTCCGGGGGACCCGGCAGGCCGACGTCTGGCCGTGGGTCGCGATCGTGTCCGGCTTTCTCGCGGCAGGAGGCGGCTTCGCGTTCTACCGGCACGGAGCGCTCGGCGATCTGATCAATCCGAACGCCTGGGTGTACCTCCCGCTCACGGCTCTCCTCCTCGCGGACGTCGCGCTCGCCGTTTCGCCGATGTCCGCCGCGGCGAGACGGACGATCGTCGTCCTGTCGGTCTTGAACCTTGGCTGGGCTTTCCTGAGCGGAAGCCGGGGAGGGTTTTTCGCTGCGGTCGTCGCGATGACCTATCTCGTTCTGGGAGGGCGCACGTCTTTCAAGGCCCGCGTCGGCGCCCTCGTCGCCCTAGCGGGCGTCGCTGCCGTGACGGGCCTCTTCGGCGATCTCCAGGAGGAGATGGACGCCCGCCTCACGAAGCTCCTCGACCCCACACGCACGCTCGCGAGCCGGACGAGCGGCCGCTCGGACCTCGCGATCGCGGGCTGGCACGTCTTCCTGGAGCATCCTCTCGGCGTCGGAACCGGAGGCTTCGCCGCCGCGGGCGAAGAGCTCGGCCGGCGCGAGAATCTCTCTCTCTACCGGGGCCGCGGTGCGACGCAGGCCCACTCGGCATGGATCAAGACACTCGCGGAAAACGGCGTTCCCGGGATCCTTCTCTTCGCGGGCTTCGTGCTCTCTTTCGTCCTGACGGGCTTTCGAAGGCGCCGGGACGGGCTCTTCGGCCTTGGCCTCCTGACGACCGCCGTTCTGGCCGTCTCGTTTCTCTCGAGTGAATTCCAGGCGAAGGGACTGTGGCTCTTCGTGGCCGCGGCGATGGTCACGCTCGAGGCGCGGCCGCGTCTCGGCGACGCGCGCCGGGCGCCACATGTGACGGCGCCCCTCGCCGACGACGGTCGAAACCCATGGAAAACGAACGCGAACGCCCCCGCGTCGCGCTGATCGCGGGCACGCTGGGGCAGGGCGGCGCGGAGAAGCAGCTCGTCTACGCCGCGCGGGCCCTCGCCTCTTCGGGCGTCGAGGTCCTCGTCCTGAGCCTGACGCGCGGAGAGCACCACGAGGCCGCGCTCCGGGAGGCGGGAATCCCCATGCGCCACGTGGGAGGGAAGGAGGGCGTGGCGCCGCGCCTCGCGAGGATCGCGCGCGAGGTGCGCCGGTTCCGGCCGCAGATCGTGCAGGCCGCCCACACGTACACGAATCTCTACGCGTCGTTGGCCGCACGCTCGGCCGGCGCTCTCGGCATCGGCGCCCTGCGCAGCAGCGTCGCGCACGTCCGTGCCGGAAACGGCGCCTGGACGCGCTGGCTCCTGCGCTCCCCGTCGGCGATCGTCGCGAACTCGCACGCCGCCGCGGACGAGCTCGCGAAGCTCCCGGGATTGGCGCCCCGGCGCCTGTACGTCGTCCCGAACGTCATCGAGGCCGCCTCCGCGCCTCCGGCGGACGCGACGGAGGCCGGGTCGCCCCGGACCGCGATCGTCGGCCGTCTGATCCGCACGAAGCGTGTCGACCGGTTCCTCGAGGCGCTCGCGCTGGCACGCCGGGAGGTTCCCGGGCTCAGGGGCGTCGTCGTGGGCGACGGGCCCGAGCGCGCGTCGCTCGAAAGGATCGCCGCCGAGCTCGGCCTCTCTTCCGCCGTGGAGTTCCTCGGCGCGCGCAACGACGTCCCCTCGATCCTCGCGGCCGTCGACGTCCTCGTCCTCTCGTCGGACGACGAAGGATTTCCCAACGTGCTCCTCGAGGCGATGGACGCCGGCCGGCCCGTCGTCGCGACGGACGTCGGCGACGTGCGCGAGGTCGTCCGGGACGAGACGACCGGATACGTCGTCGCGAGGTCCCCGGAAGAGATGGCGAGCCGGATCGCCCTCCTCGCGCGCGACCGGGATCTCGCGCGGCGGATGGGGGCCGCGGGACGCGCGCGTCTCGGAGCCGAATACGGCCTGCCGGCCCTCGCCGGGTCGCTCCTCGGCGTGTTCCGCGACCTCGCGAAGAAGGAGGGGCACGCGCGTGCCTCAGCGGCTTTCGCCTGATCGCCGCTCCGTCCTCGTCGTGGGTGTCATGCCGCCCCCGGCGATGGGCGCGCGTGCGCAGTCCGAGGAGCTCGCCGGACGGCTCCAGGCTTCGGGCTGGCGCGTGTCGACCGTGTCGCATCGGAAGGGGCGGTTCACGCGCGTCGCGGACATGGTCGTCTCCGCGTGGCGCTGGCGCGCGCGCTACGAGGCCGCGGAGGTCGACGTCTTCAGCGGCGCCGCTTTCCGGTGGGCGGAGGCCGTGATCGCCGTCCTTCGGGCGGCGAAGAAGCCCTACGTGCTCGCGCTCCACGGCGGAAACCTGCCGCGATTCGCGCGGGCCGAAGCGCCGCGGGTCCGCCGTCTGCTCGCGGGAGCCGCCGCCGTGACGGCGCCCTCGCATTACCTGTTCGAAGCCATGCGCGTTTACCGCGAGGATCTCCACTATCTCCCGAACGCGCTCGACGTCGGGACCTTCCCCTACCGGCCGCGCGCCTCCGCGGCGCCCCGGCTCGTGTGGGTGCGGGCGTTCCACGAGGTGTACAACCCGGTCCTCGCCGTGCGTGTCCTCGCGGCGCTCGCGGCCGAACGAAAGGACGTGCGCCTCGTCATGATCGGCCGCGACAAGGACGGAACGCTCGCGCGCGTGCGGGAGACCGCCCGCGCGCTCGGCGTCGAGGATCGGCTCGAGCTGCCTGGCCCGGTTCCGCACGCCCAGATCGGCAGGTGGCTGGCGGACGCCGACGTGTTCCTGAACACGACGAACGTCGACAACACGCCCGTGAGCGTCCTCGAGGCCCAGGCGGCCGGGCTCTGTGTCGTGAGCACGAACGTGGGCGGACTGCCATTTCTCCTGGAGGACGGGAAGGACGCGCTGCTCGTGCCTCCGGACGACGCGCGCGCGATGGCCGCCGCCGTGCTCCGTCTCGTCTCCGAGCCGACGCTCGCGGCTTCGCTCGCGGCGGCCGGCCGCGAGAAGGTCCAGCGATTCGATTGGGGCCGCGTCCTGCCCGAGTGGGACGCGCTCCTGACGCGCGTAATCGCGCGAGGGCGTCCATGAGCCTCCTGGATGCTTTCTACCTCCGCGCGCCCGTTCCTCTCCAGCAGGCCGCCGTGGCGGCGTGGGGCGTCTGGTGGTACCGCCGGAGGTTCGGACCGATGTTCCGCGCTCTCGTGCGCGAGCTCGAGAGCCACGACCGGTGGACGTCGGCGCAGTTCGAAGCGCTGCAGCGCGAGAAGCTGCGCGCGGCCCTCGCGGCGGCCACGCGTTCCGCGTATTGGAAGGAGACGTTCGCGAAAGCCGGCGTCGACGTGTCAGGGGATCCCATCTCCGCTCTCACAGCACTGCCGCTCCTCTCGAAGGAGACGCTTCGCGTCAGAGCGCGCGACCTCCTCACGCAGAACCCGCCGCCTCGGGGCACGCTCGTTTTCCGCTCGAGCGGAACCTCGGGAACGCCGACGGAGGTTTACTTCACGCGCGCGTTTCACGCCCTCGAGCTAGCCGTCCCCGAGGCGCGGACGCTGCACTGGGCCGGCGTGACGCACCGTGACCGGCGCGTCATGTTCGGCGCGCGCAAGATCTGCCGGCCGGACCAGCGGCGGCCGCCTTTCTGGCGATACAGCCCCGCGGAAGACCTCGCGTACGCCTCCGTCTATCACCTGTCCCCGGCAAACCTCCCCGCATACGTCCGGTTCCTGTGCCGGTTCCGGCCGGCGGTCGTCATGGGCTATCCGAGCGCCCTCACGACCGTCGCGGCGTGGGCGCTCGAGACGGGAAACCTTCCCGCCCCCGCCCGCGCCGTCGTGACGACCTCGGAGACCGTGACCTCCGGCGCGCGAAAGGCGATCGAGGCCGCATTCCGCTGCCGCGTCTTCGATCGCTACGGTGCGGTCGAGCAATGCGCGTTCGCGTCGCAGTGCGAAGAGGGCCGCTACCACGTGAGCCCCGAGGTCGGCATCGTGGAGATCCTCGATCCCGAGGGGCGGCCGTGTCCTCCGGGCGTCGTCGGCCAAGTCGTCTGCACGGGGCTCGCGAACACGCTCCAGCCTCTTCTGAGGTACCGCGTCGGGGACGCGGCGAGCTGGGCGGAAGATCAGAGCTGTCCGTGCGGCCGGCAGATGCCGATCCTCGAGGGGATCGAGGGCCGCTACGAGGACATGTGCGTCACGCCCGACGGGCGGCGGGTGCTGAGGTTCGACACCGTGTTCAAGGGCGTGTCCGCGATCCGGGAGGCGCAGGTCGTCCAGGAGAGGCGCGATCTCTTCGTCCTGAACGTCGTCGCGGCCGAGGGGTTCGGTGAGCGGGACGAGAAGACCCTCCTCGAAAACATGCGGCTTCACGTCGGCGACGTCGCGACGGAGGTGCGCCTCGTCGATGCGATTCCGCGGACGGCGGCGGGGAAGTTTCGCGCCGTCGTGTGCCACGTGCCCGAAGGGGTCCGGGAGTGACCTCGCTTTCGCATCCGCCGCGCCTGTTCTCGACGCGGCCCCTCGTCGAGATCTGCGCGCGAACGGCGGGCCGCCGACACGGCGTCCGTGAGATCCCCGTCGAGGGCTCCGGACCGAAGCGGTCTCTCTGCGCCCTCGAGGTCGCGGACCGGCTCGGGCTGAGATCGCTCCTCCTCGCGCCGCTCGGGCTCTACGCGAGCCCCGGCTGGGATGGGCCGCTCGAGAGCCGCACGATCGCGGACGCCGTCGCCCGTCTCAAGGGCGCCAGGACCCGCAAGTTCAGCTGGAAGGTCCGCTTCGACGAGGAGGAGCTCGCGGCGGACCTCGGCGCCCTCGGCCTCGAGGCCGAGAAGAACGAGACGCGAATCGTCCCGATCGAACGGGACTACGAGGCCGTGGCGGCGCGCTTCGAGCCGCGGATCCGACGCCAGATCCGCCAGTCGAGGGAAAAGGGCGTCGCCGTTCGAATCTCGGACGCGGACGCGGCGCGCGCCTACCACGCGCTCCACGAGCGCCTCGCCGCCGGGAAGAGCGGCTACGACTTCATCTATCCGGTCCAGCTCTTCGTCGACCTCGTTGGGCTCGACGCCGTGCGTCTGTTCGTGGCCGAGCGCGAGGGACGTCTCGCGGCGGGCGCCCTCTTCTTCCACGACGTCGATTCGCTGGTCTACTGGCACGGCGCGATGGACCGCGACTTTTCGAACGTCTACCCGACCCATCAGATCTTCGACGAGGCGTTCCGCTGGGGAGCGAGCCTCGGAGCGTCGTTCGTGAACCTCGGAGGGTCGGTCGGGATCGCCTCGCTCGAGTCGTTCAAGGACGCGTGGGGCGCGCGCGTCGCGTGGAACCATCAGTTCACGTGGCGGAACCCGCTTTGGCGGGCGATGGAGAGACTGCGACGTACTCCCGTGGCATGATCATTTCCCATGTCCGGCTATGAGACAGCCCGGCCCCTGCGGCTCTGCTTCCTGTGCAACGAATATCCGCCGGGGCCTCACGGGGGAATCGGGACCCTCGTGCAGACGTTCGCGCGCGCGCTCGTCGAGGCGGGGCATTCCGTGCGTGTCGTCGGGATGTATTCCGCGTCGTATCCGGCTCCCGACACCGAAGAGGACCGCGGGGTGCGCATCGTCCGCCTGCGCGAGAGCGAGGGACCGGCCGGCTGGGTCCGGTCGCGCGTGCGGCTGTTCCGCACGGTCTCGGGATGGGTGAGGGCGGGCGACGTCGACATCGTCGAGCTGCCCGACTGGGAAGGCTGGGCGGCCGGCTGGCCGCGGCTCGCGTGTCCGGTCGTCGTCCGTCTCTCCGGCTCGGCGTCCTACTTCGCCGACGAGCTGGGGCGGCCGCGGCGGCGGGGGCTCTACTGGCTCGAGCGCGCGTCTCTCAGGCGAGCCGATTTCATCTGTTCCGAGAGCCGGTACCTCGCCGGGAGAACCGCGGCCGTCTTCGGCCTCTCGCGCGTCCCCGACGCCGTGATCTACAACCCCGTCGAGACGCCGCCCGCTCCGGAACGCGCGCGCGACCGGAATCGCATCCTGTACGCCGGCACCCTCACGACGAAGAAGGGAATTCGCTCGCTCCTCGCCGCCTGGCCTTTCGTGACCCGGGAAGAGCCGCACGCGACGCTCGACGTGTTCGGAAAGGACGGCCGAGCCGAGGAAGGGGGCTCGATGAGAGAGGCGCTGAGCGCCTCTCTCGCGAAAAACGGGATCGAAGGCGTGACGTTTCGCGGCCACGTGGCGCTCGACGCCCTCGTCGAAGAGCTCTCCCGCGCGTGGGCGATCGTCCTTCCCTCCTACGCGGAAGGGTTCTCGCTCATGCCGCTCCATGCGATGGCGGCGGGATGCCCGACCGTCTACACACTCCGCGGGAGCGGCCCCGAGGTCATCGAGGACGGTCGGGACGGCCTCCTCGTCGATCCGGACGAGCCGGACGCCATCGCGGCGGCGATCCTCCGCCTCCTGAAAGACGATGCGCTCGCGGCGCGCCTGGGAAAGTCGGGACGGGAGACGGTGCGCCGTCGCTTCTCGCTCGAAGCCCTCACCGCGGCGAACGCCGCTTTCTATCGTTCGTGTCTCGGCGGCGGAAGGAGCGCTCAGGCCGCATGAGCCCCCCCGAGGTCGTCCGGAAGCGCTCGACCTTCCTCGTCTTCGGCCAGCCCCTGATCGAGGAGGCCGAGAGGCGCGAGGTTCTCGATTCGATGGACAAGGCGTGGCTCGGAACGGGGCCGAAGGTGGCGCGGTTCGAGCGCGATTTCGCCTCGTACAAGGGCGTGCCGGCGGCTGCCGCGCTGAACTCCTGCACGGCGGCTCTCCATCTCGCGTGCCTCGCTCTCGACCTGAAGAGAGGCGACGAGGTCGTGACCACGCCGATGACGTTCTGTGCGACCGTGAACGCCATCCTGCACGCGGGGGGGACGCCCGTCCTCGCGGACGTCGACCCGGCGACGATGAATCTCGATCCCGAAGCGGTCGCGCGCGTCCTCACGCCGCGGACGCGGGCGATCCTTCCGGTTCACTTCGCGGGCCGGGCGTGCGACATGGACGCGCTCATGGACCTCGCCGCCCGCCACGGCCTCGCCGTCATCGAGGACTGCGCGCACGCGATCGAGACCGAGCATCGGGGCCGCAAGGCGGGCACGATGGGCGACTTCGGATGCTTCAGCTTCTACTCGACGAAGAACGTCGTCACGGGCGAAGGCGGGATGGTGATCGCGAAGTCCCCCGCTCACCTCGACCGCATCCGCGTCCTCGGCCTCCACGGCATGAGCAAGGACGCCTGGAAGCGGTTCAGCGACGAAGGCTTCAAGCATTACGACGTCGTCGCGGCCGGGTTCAAATACAACATGATGGACCTCCAGGCCGCGATCGGAATCCATCAGCTGTCGCGGGTCGAGGCGTGGTGGAAGAGACGCGCGGCGATCTGGGAGCGCTACCAGCTGGCGTTCGCGGCGCTGCCGGTGGGGATTCCGGCCCCGGTGGAGCCGGACACGCGACACGCCTACCACCTCTATACGATCCTCGTCGACGAGACGCGCGCGGGCATCGGCCGCGACGCGTTCCTCGACGGCATGACCCGGCAGAACATCGGCGTCGGCGTCCACTATCGATCCATCGCGGATCATCCTTATTACCAGCAGGCGCTGGGCTTTCGTCCGGAGATGACGCCACACGCCAGGAGCATCGGGCGCCGGACGGTGAGCCTGCCGATCTCGCCGAAGCTCACGGACGAAGACGTCGAGGACGTGATCCAGGCCGTTGGGGCGCTCGTCCGTCCGTGACCGATTCGGCAGGATCGCGGCCCCTGGTCTCCGTGGTGGTTCCCGTGCGCAACGAAGCCGCGGGCATCGAGCGCGTCGTCGCCGCGATCCTCGCCCAGGATTACCCGCCCGACCGGCTCGAGATCCTCTTCGCGGAGGGACGGTCCACGGACGACACGCGCGCGCGCCTCGAACGCTTCGCGGCCGGGGAGCCCCGGCTCCGGATCGTCGACAACCCGGCGGGGATCGTCTCGACGGGCCTGAATGCGGCTCTCCGGGTCGCGCGCGGCGAGTTCGTCGTCCGCGTGGACGGCCACACGGAAATCGCGCCGGACTACGTGCGCGCGTGCGTCGAGGCGCTCGAGAGAACGGGAGCCGACAACGCGGGCGGCCGCATGACGGCGGTCGGCGACTCGGCCTTCGGGCGCGCGGTCGCGGCCGCGACGAGCTCGCGCTTCGGCGTCGGGGGAGCACGCTTCCACTACTCGGACCGGGAGGAATGGGTCGACACCGTCTACCTCGGTGCGTGGCCGCGCCGGGTGTTCGCGCGCGTCGGTCCCTTCGACGAAGAGCTCGTCCGCGACCAGGACGACGAGTTCAACTACCGACTGCGGGCCGCCGGCGGACGCATCCTCCTCACGCCGGCCGTGCGGTCGCGGTACACGGTCCGCGGAAATCCCCGGTCTCTCTTTCGCCAGTATTTCCAGTACGGCTTCTGGAAGGTCCGCGTCCTGCAGAAGCACGCGGCGCAGATGCGGCCGCGGCAGTTCGCGCCGCCGCTTTTCGCTCTCGCGCTCCTCGCGGCCGCCGCGGGCGCCCTCGCCTTTCCGTTCGAGCCCGGCGCGCGCCTGCCCCTTGCCGGCCTCGCGGCGCTCTACCTCGCGGCGGACGTGGCGGCGGCGGCGGCGGCCCGCCGGCAGGGAGCGAACTTCGTCCTCCTCGCGCTCGTCTACCCGATCCTCCATCTGGCCTACGGGTCCGGATTTCTCGCGGGGCTCTTCCGGTTCGCAGGACGGTGGGGAAGCGCGACCTCCGCGGCGGCGCACGAAGAGTCCGGATCCCAACGGTCCTCCAAACCCCTCGAGACCAAGGAGACCCGATGAGCAAGATCGCCGTCCCCTTTTTCGTCCCGATCTTTCCGGCGGCGAGATCGACGAGGTCGTGGCCGTGCTGAAATCGGGGTGGCTCACGACCGGTCCCAGGACGAAGCGCTTCGAGGAAGACTTCGCGCGCGCCGTCGGGGCCGGTCACGCGATCGCGCTCAACTCGTGCACGGCCGCCCTTCACCTGGCCGTCGAGGCTCTCGGACTCGAGCCGGGGAATGCCGTGCTCGTGCCGACGATGACGTTCGCGGCCACCGCCGAGGTCGTCCGATACCTCGGGGCGATCCCCGTTTTCGTCGACTGCGATCCCGGGACGCTCAACCTCGATCTCGCGGATGCCGGGCGGAAGCTCGAGGCTCTCCGGGCGGGCCGCCTTCCGGGCGGCATTCCGCGCACGGCGAAGCCGGTCGGGATCATGCCCGTCCATGTCGGCGGCCTCATGCTCGACGCGCCCGCCCTGCGCGCCTGGGCGAAGGCGCGGAACCTCTGGGTCGTCGAGGACGCGGCGCACGCATTTCCCGCCGCGTTCCGGACGACGCCGGAGTCGACGTGGACGCGTTGCGGCGAGAACACGGCCGACGTGACGTGCTTCTCCTTCTACGCGAACAAGACGATCACGACGGGAGAAGGCGGCATGGCCGTCACGGACGACTCCGCGCTCTCGGAGCGAATCCGCCTCATGTCGCTCCACGGCCTTTCGAACGACGCCTGGTCCCGCTACTCCGGCGGCCGGGCCTGGGACTACCGGATCCTCGCGCCGGGATTCAAGTACAACCTCACGGACGTCGCCGCCGCGATCGGGCTTTGCCAGCTCGCGCGGGCGGACGCGATGCGCGAGGCGCGGGCGAGCGTCGTGAACCGGTACCGCGAGGGACTCTCCGGCCTCGAGGAGCTCGAGCTTCCCGCACGCGCGCCGAACCGCATCCACGCCTGGCACCTCTTCCCGGTTCGCCTGCGTCTCGAACGGCTGACGCGGGACCGGGCCCAGGTCATCGACGAGCTCCGGGAGGCCGGAGTCGGGTGCTCGGTCCACTGGAGACCCCTGCACCTTCACCCCTATTACTCCGAGACGTTCGGCTGGCGACCGGTTGACCTTCCGGTCGCCTCCCGGGAATGGGAGCGGCTCGTCAGCCTGCCGCTCTTCCCGGGAATGACGGGCGAGGAGGTCGAGCACGTCGTGAGCACCCTGCGCTCGGTCGTCGAGCGTCGACGCCTCCCGTCGGCCGCCTCCGCCGCGGTCGCCCGCTGAGCCGATGGCTCGCGACCCTGTCGAGTCCCCAAGAGAGAGCCGTACGGATCGCGGCCTTCCGCGTGCCGTCGACGTCGCGCTGTCTTTCGCGGGCCTCGTCGTGGCGGCTCCGATTCTCGTCTTCGCGGGGCTGGGGGTCGCCCTGTCGTCGAAGGGTCCCGTACTCTTTCGCCAGGAAAGAGTGGGAAGGGACGGGAGCCGGTTCCACGTCCTGAAACTCCGAACGATGCGATCGGGTGCCGGGGGACCGGCGGTGACGGCGGGCGACGACCGCCGCATCACGCCGTTCGGAAGGCTCCTGAGACGAACGAAGGTCGACGAGCTCCCCCAGCTCTGGAACGTCCTGGCGGGGGACATGGCCCTCGTCGGTCCGAGGCCGGAGATTCCGGCATACGCCGACCTTACGGGCGCCATATGGCGTCGCGTCCTCGAGGTCCGGCCTGGCATCACGGATCCGGTCAGCCTCCGGCTCAGGTTCGAGGAGGAGCTGCTCGCCTCGGTCCCGGGCGACCGGGCCCGCTTCTACCGCGAGGTCCTCGTACCGTTCAAGACCCGTAAGTATCTTGAATATCAATCCATCCGGTCGCCCTGGAGCGACTTGAGGGTCCTTTTCCTGACCGTTCTCGTCGGCCTCTTCCCGAGATTTGCGCCCCCTTTCCGTCTTGAAGATCTCGCCGCCCCTCACGATATTCACAGAGGGTGAGCAAGTAATTAACCGCAGCTGAGACACATTTTTTTGCCAGGCTGATAGTTTTTTCCTTGCGAAACGGCGCGAGAGTGTAATGATTCCGCTTCTCAACGGAGGGTCGTCGAGCAGCCCACGGTCGTGTCCTCGGGAGGTCCTTTCCGGTTCGCGTCGCGAGGTCGGTCATGTGTTCTACCGTTGGTGACTTTGTATGAACGAAAAGTTTCGCCGGGCACGCGCTTTGCGGAACGCTGCGATTGTTGAAATGAATTCCCTCCTTAGAAACCGGAGAGATGCTCTGCCTCGAAGGACGTCGCCTTCGGTTCGAATCGTCATGTGTTTCACCGCTGGCGGGTTTCTATGAACGAGAAATTGCGCCGGCACGCACTGATCACGCGTCGGATCCAGTTCTTTCTCGACCTGCTGATCCTGGCGGGAAGCTTTCAGCTCGCGTACCTTCTGAGGTTCGAGTTCCGCCCCTCTCGGGAAATCCTCGCGACGGCGTCCGCCCAGATGCCCGTCGTGATCCTCATTCAGGTCGCCGCCCTCTTCTTCGCGGGCATCCACAGCTTCATCTGGCGCTACGTCGGGATGCGGGAGCTCAAGGCCTTCGTCCTCGCGTTCTGGTGGTCGGCTTTCGTGCTCACGACTTTGCGCTTCACGCTTCCGGAGACCCTGGCCGAATGGCGCGTCCCCCTCTCCGTGATCCTGATGGGCAGCGTGCTCGGTTTCGTCGGGGTCCTCGGCCTGAGGCTCGCGAGGCGGCTCGTGTACGAAACATCGGAACGGCAGCGCAGGCGCCCGCGCGGAACGGAAGGCCCGCGCGTACCGACGCTCTTCATCGGCGCCGGTGAAGGCGGACGCGTCGCGGCCCGCGAGGTCGAAGGGCGCGAGGACAGCGACCTCGACGTACGCGGCTTCCTCGACGACGACCCCGCGAAGCAGGACATGGTCATCCACGGCCTGCGCGTCCTCGGGACGACGAAGAACCTCGGACAGATCGTCCGGGCCCTCGGGATCGAGCAGGTCGTCATCACGATCGCGCAGATCGGACGACCCGACATTCTCCGGTTGATCGAAATCTGCCAGAAGGTGCCCGTGAAGGTCCGGATCATCCCCGGCTTCTCGGAGATCCTGGAAGGCCGCGTGAAGGTGAGCCGGATCCGCGACGTGAAGGCGGAGGACCTGCTCGGCCGCAGTCCGGTCGAGCTCGATCACGAATCGATCAGCGAGTTCGTGGACGGCAAGACCGTGATGGTGACCGGGGCCGGAGGCTCGATCGGGTCGGAGCTCGCGCGTCAGGTCGCGCGTTTCCGTCCTGCCTGCATCCTCCTGGTCGAACGCGCCGAGTTCGCCCTCTTCGACATCGAGCAGGAGCTCACGCGCACCGTGAGAAGCTTTCGGGAGATCCCGGTGATCCCGCTCGTCGCCGACGTCGGCGACGAAACCCGCATGCGGGCCATTTTCGCCGAGTACGGTCCGCAAGTCGTCTTCCACGCCGCGGCCCACAAGCACGTTCCGATGATGGAGACGAACCCGACGGAAGCCGTCAAGAACAACATCCTCGCGACGCGGCGCCTGGCGACCCTGGCCGGGGAAGCGGGCGCACAGGCCTTCGTCATGATCTCGACCGACAAGGCCGTGCGCCCGACGTCGGTCATGGGAGCGTCGAAGAGAGTCGCGGAGATCGTCGTCCAGGAGCTTTCGCACCGCTACACGACCCGTTTCGTCGCGGTGAGGTTCGGGAACGTGATCGATTCGGCAGGATCCGTAATTCCCGCCTTCCGCGAGCAGATCCTCGAGGGCGGCCCCGTCACCGTGACCCATCCCGAGATGCGCCGGTACTTCATGACGATTCCGGAAGCGGCGCAGCTCGTTCTCGAGGCCGGAGCGATGGGGATGGGCGGCGAGATCTTCGTGCTCGAGATGGGGGAGCAGGTTCGGATCCTCGACCTCGCCAAGGCGATGATCAAGCTGAGCGGCCTGATCCCTTACGAGGAGATGGGTATCGTCTTCTCGGGACTGAGGCCCGGAGAGAAGCTGTTCGAGGAGCTCGAGTACGAAGGGGAGGAGTTCAGCCGGACGCGGCACCCCAAGATCCTCATCGGCAACCTCGAGCCCTATCCGCGCGAGAGAGTGGCCGAGGCCCTGAAGGGGTTCGAGGAGCTGGCGCGCCTCGGGACGCCGGACGAGATCCGAAACGCGCTCGCGGGCTTCCTTCCCGAATCGCGTCTCACGCTCCCGCTTGGCGAGGTCGAGGAAGAGCTCAGTTCTGCGGAAACGAGAGCAGGAGCAGGTCCGCACGCCGCTTGACGCCGTACTTCGCCAGGACGTTGGACACGTGGAACTTGATCGTCCGGCTCGTGAGTTGGCGTTTTCGCGCGATCTCCTTGTTCGACAGATTGAGGAGAAGGTCCTCGAGGATCTCGCTCTCGCGTGGCGTGAGCGCGGCACGGCTGGCCGGGCGCGGCCGGCTCGTCGACCTGACGGTGAGCTCCACGAACCTCGAGAGGAGAGCGCGGGGAACCCAGAAGCCCCCGGCCGCGACCGACTCGAGAGCCTGGCACAGCCGCTCGCGCATCTCCGCGTACGTGACGAGGCCTTTCACGCCGGCGCGCAGGAGGTGGAACGCGTCGGGTTCGTCGTCGAACTGCTCGGCCAGAACGACCATCCGGACGGACGGGTTCATCCGCTCGAGCCGGTCCAGGAGGGGAACGGCCGGGGAGGCCCCGTGGTTGGTGTCCACGACGACGAGGCGCGCGACGGCGAGATGCGTCGCTTCGGACGGCGCGAGGCCGGTGTCCGGGATCCGGATGTCCGTGACGTCGAACGAGCTTCCCTCGAGACAAACGCGGAACTCCGCCGCGACGAGCGGATGCCGCCAAAGAAGACACACCGGAAGCGCATTCGCGCGTCCTCCGGCGGAGGTCTTGTCGGACGTGTGCGTCGATGCCATGAGCAATCGTCGAGTCGCGGGAGCGGCGATCCGCCTGCCGGACCGAAAACCAATCGTAATATACGGTGTTCCGGGAGGAGGAGAGGAAGCATGAACCGCGCCCGACGCCTCCTGATCGCTTTCGCCCCCCTCGTGCTCCTCTTCGGGACGCCGCTCGTTTCGCGCGCGGACGAGTTCGCGGAGGCCCGTCTCGCGAGCGGTATCGACGCCTTCAAGGCGAAGCGGTACCCCGAGGCGTCCGACCATTTCCGGATCGCGTGCTTCGGCCTTCTCGACCAGCCTGTCCTCCTGACGGAAGGCCTCGTGCGGCTCGCCCTCGCACAGGAGGCGGCGGGACGAAAGGGGGACGCCGAGAAGACGCTCGAGCGGTTCCTGGACGTGGAGAGGAAGTTCACCGCCTACGCAAAGGCCCGACTCGACGCGCCGACCCGGGCGGAGTTCCAGACCCTCCTGCGCGGACGGCTGCCGGCCGACGTCCTCGCGACCGTTCCGTCGCTGTCCCGGCCGTCCGCTCCGCTCGGCGGCCGGGTGGACGAATCCATCGACCGCCCCGCGCTCGCGCAGAGCGCCACCGGCAGCATCTCCGGCACCGTTCTCGACGAGGCGGGTGCGCCCATTCCTGCAGCCAACGTGACCGCGAAGCACGTGAAGACAGGCGCCATTCGAAACGCGACGACGAACGCGAACGGAGCGTTCCTGTTCCCGCTCGTGCCGGTCGGCTCCTACGAGGTGTCCGCGAGCCTCAAGGGTTTTTCCACGTCGAACGTCGGCAAGGCTGAGATCACCGACGGCGCGGAAACGACCTTCCGGATCAAGATGGCGATCGCGGACGTGAAGTAGACCGTGGTCGTCACGAAAGCGTCGCGTCTCTCGTGCGCCGCGGGGCTTCTGATCCTCTTCTCGAGCGGCCGGGTGCGCGCCCAGCTCGTGACCGACGAGGTCCCGCGCGCGGCCACCGTTCCGGCCCGCGAGGAGCTTCGGCGCGACCTCGAGGAGAGCCGGTACCGTCTCGGAACGCTCCGCATCGCGCCCAGGCTCTCCCTCGAGAACCTGGGATACAACGACAACATCAACGGATCTACCGTCGATCCGATGTCCGAAGTCACGGGCACGGTCGTGGCGGGCGCCCGTCTCACGCAGCCTCTCTCGCCGAAGCTCGCGCTCCGCGCGGACCTCTTTCCGGCCTACATCTGGTATGCCCACGAGCCGGAACGGCGCGCTTTCGGAGGACAAGCCGCGGCCGCCTTTCTCGCGTTCTTCAATCACCTGACGTTCATCGGGTCGGGCTGGGCGACGCGCTCGGACGCCGTCGTGAGCACCGAGGTCCTCGCGATCCAGCGGGAGGACGTCCGCGCCGCGAAGGGGGAGTTCGACCTCGCTCTTCTCCGCCGGCTCTCGATCGTCGGGAACGGAGAATGGCAGCGGCGCCGGTATAGCGCGGGCGGGGCGACGGACCCGGTCTCCGACTACTCTGTGAACGACCGCACGGATACCGCGGCGCGCGGCGGGCTCCGTTACCGGTTCCAGGAATCGGTGGACGTCTCGGTCGGCGTCGAGGGGACCTGGACGGATTTCGTGAGCGTGCCCCTGGAGCGGGACAACACGAGCCGGGCCGTCGTCGTCGGCGTGCACGCCGAGCGGCCCCGGCTCGTCGTCAACCTCTCGGCCGCGTATCGGAGAGGCGAGGCGCGGAACGGGTCGACGTTTCCCGCCTACGAGGAGCCGACGGGAAGCGGATACGTGTCGGTCACGGTGGTCCGCCCGCTCGACGTGGAGCTCACGGGGCGGCGCCGTATTTCGTACAGCCTCGGAAACCCGAGCCCGTATTACCTCGAGACCCGTTACGGCGCCGGCGTCCGCCTCCGCGTCGGGTCGCGCGCGACGCTTCACGCCACTACCGAGCTCGGAGCGAACCGGTACACCGTCGGCGATCGTCCGGACCCGGCGGGTCGCGTCGACGACGCGACGATCTACGGCGGATCCGTGGAATTCGTCCTGTCGCCCTCCGTGACGCTGGGCGCGTTCATCGCGCGCACGCGATACGATTCCAACGTCGACACGTTCGATCGCCGGTACAACCAGTTCGGCGTCGGACTCAGGATTGGAAGGGATTTTCTGCGATGAGGCGGTGGTGTCGGGTCCTTTTCCTCGGACTTTTCGCGGCTTTCGCGGCGCGCGCGGAGGATCCTGCCGCCTCCGTGGAGTACCGCCTCGGACCGAGGGACCTCCTCGAGATCAAGGTGCTCGAGATCCCCGAGCTGAACGTGGAGCGGCGCGTCTCGGACCGCGGGGCCGTCGCCCTGCCGCTCCTGGGTGACTTTCCGGTCGAGGGCCTGACGGCTGCGGAAGTGCGCGCGAAGCTCGAGGCTCTCCTCAAGGAAAAGTACGTCAACCGGGCCGACGTCTCGATCATCGTGAAGGACTTCGCGAACAAGCCGGTGTCCATCCTCGGTGCCGTCCAGCGCCCGGGCTCGTTGAACATCTCGGGCCGCTGGTTCCTCCTGCAGGCGATCTCGGCGGCGGGAGGCGTGACGGAAGCGGCAGGGCGGAAGATCTACGTTCTGCGCCGCAGCGACAACGGACTTTCCGACACGCTGGAGGTCTCGACCGACGACCTCTTCCGCAACGCGTCCCAGATGTGGAACATCCCGATCTATCCCTCGGACGTCGTGAACGTCCCGGCGCGCAGCACGGTGCGGATCTTCTGCATCGGAGAGGTCAAGACTCCGGGCGCGGTCGAGTTCTCGACGGACGACCGGATCACGCTGCTCTCCGTCCTCTCGAAGGCCGGGGGCCTGACGGACCGCGCCTCGAGGACGCTTCATATCAGACGCCGCGATGCGAGCGGCAAGGACGTCGAGACCTCCGTGGACTACAAGCGCGTCCTTTCGGGCAAGGATCCGGATCCCGTCCTGAAGGCGGACGACGTCGTCGTGATCAAGGAGTCGTTCTTCTAGGTCCTTGCGCCCGGACGGAGCCTTCCATTCGTGATCGAGATCCACTTCCATTGCCTTCCGCGCGTCGACGACGGCCCCGCGAATTGGGACGATGCCGTCGCGCTCTGCCGCGCGGCCGCGGCGGAGGGCACCACTCGGATCGTCGCCACGCCGCACGTCCTCCGAGGCAAGTGGGCCAACACGAATCTGGTCGCGCGGGATGAGCTCGTGGAGTCGCTCAACGAGTACCTGGGCGGCAAACCGCGGATCCTCTCGGGGTGCGAGTATTTCTACTCGGACGACCTGATCCCGCTCGTCAAGAAAGGAACGGCGAGCCCTTTGACCGGGCTGGGGCGGGGGCGTTACCTCCTGGTCGAGTTCGGTCCGGGTCACGTCCCGCCGTTGATCGCGTCCGTCTTCCACGAGCTCCGGATCCTGGGGACCAACCCGGTGATCGCGCATCCGGAGCGCCATCTCGAGTTCGCGCGCCACCCGGAGCGCCTCCAGGAGCTCGTCGGAAGAGGCGCGCTCGTTCAGATCACGGCGGGCAGCCTTCTCGGCGATTTCGGAAAGACCGCGCAGAAGGGCTGCGAGGATTTCTTCCGCCTCGGGATCGTGCATGCGATCTCGTCGGACGCGCACTCCGTGTCGCGGAGGCCCCCGCGGATGGCGGCCGCGCGGGAAAGGATCCGGAAGAAGTGGGGGGTCGAGGCCGAGCGCGGCCTCTTCGTCGACAACCCCGAGGCCATCCTGGCCTCGCGTCCGGTCCCGTTCACGGGAGCCTGACCCGCTCCCCGGGAACCCCTAGTCCTCGAGGTACGTGTACTGCGAGAGGATCTGCTCGAAGTCCTTCGCGATCGCCTTCGCCTCGGGCTCCTTGACCTTCTTGCGCTCGGTGGCGCGCCGCAGCTGGCGCCAGATGCCGTCGAGCAGCTCGTCCTTGTCGTAGTTCATGTACGAGAGAACGCGCTCGCACGACTCGCCCGGGAGGACGTCCTGGATGCGCGTGCGGCCGTCCTCGTCCACGCTCGCGAGCACCTCGTGTGCCTCGCCGAAGAGGTTGTGGAGGTCGCCGAGAACGTCCTGGTAGGCCCCGACGAGACAAAACCCGATGTAGTACGGGGTCCCCTTGTGGAACGCGTGGAGCGGCAGCGCTTCCTTGATGTCCCTGAGGTCGATGAACTTCTCGATCTTGCCGTCCGAATCGCACGTGATGTCGGCGAGCGTCCCGTGCTCGCTGGGCCTCTCGCGCAACCGGTGGATCGGGAGGATCGGGAAGAGCTGGTCGATCGCCCAGACGTCCGGCAGCGACTGGAAGACCGACATGTTCATGACGTACTTGTCCGCCAGCATGACCTCGAGCTGCTCGAACTCCTCGGGGATGTCCTTGAGCGTGTGGAGATGCCGCCGGATGCGGTCGCAGATGTTCCAGTAGAGGATCTCGCCCTTGCTCCGGTCCTCGAGCGAAACGTACCCGAGATTGAAGAGCGTAAAGAGCTCCTCCTTGTACTGGAGGGCGTCGTGATAGCTCTCGCGCATCGTCTTCGCCGTGACGCCCTGCCAGACGTCGTACATTTCACGCACGACGTGGTTCTCGTCGCCGTCGAGCTTCACGGTGCGGCCCTGCTCGATTCGGTCCGCGACGTCGAGGACGTTCGTCACGAGGACCGAGTGATACGCCGTGATGGCTCGCCCCGACTCCGTGACGAGCGTCGGGACCGGGACTTTCTCCTCGTCGCAGATCGACTTGATCGTGTAGACGATGTCGTTCGCGTACTCCTGCACGGTGTAGTTCATCGAGGAGTCGAACGCCGTCTTGCTGCCGTCGTAGTCCACGCCGAGCCCGCCGCCGAGGTTCAGGAACTTCACCTCCACGCCCGACCGGTAGAGCTTCGCGTAGACGCGCCCCGCCTCCTTGATTGCCTGCTTGACCTTGCGGATGTCCGTGATCTGCGAGCCGATGTGGAAATGGAGCATGACGAGGCTGTCGAGCATCTTGCGGTGGCGGAGGATCTCGACGGCCTCGAGCATCTCGGTCGTCGTCAGGCCGAATTTCGCCGCCTCGCCGCCCGACTTCGCCCATTTACCCGAGCCGCGCGCGTAGAGCTTGCTGCGCATGCCGATCAGGGGCTTGATGCCGCGCTTCTTGGCGACGTCGAGGATGCGCTCGAGCTCGGAGACCTTCTCGAGGATGAGGACGACGGTCTTGCCCATCCGGATGCCGTTCAGAGCGAGCCGGATGAACGCGTCGTCCTTGTAGCCGTTCGTCGTGATGAGGCAGTCGGAGCCGAGGTCCTGCGAGAGGGCCGCGAGGAGCTCCGGCTTCGATCCCGCCTCGAGGCCATAGCCGTACTTGCGGCCGGACTGGATGATCTCCTTCACGACGACTTTCTTCTGGTTCACCTTGATCGGGAACACGCCACGAAAGACGCCGTCGTATTCGTACTCCTTGATGGCGTGCAGAAAAGCCTCGTTGAGCTCCTTCACGGCGGCGTCGAGGATCTGCGGGAACCGGATCACGACAGGCGTCGAGATGCCGCGCAGGCCCACGTCGTCGATGACGGACTTGAGATCCACGAAGCGGTGGTTCTCGCGGGTGGGGTGGACCAGGAGGTTTCCTTCCTCCGAGACGGAGAAAAAACCCTTGCTCCAGTTCTCGATTCCGTAGAGCTTCTCCGCGTCGGCGAACTTCTCCGGGACGCGGACGCGGGAAGGTTTCGGGGCCCTCGAGCCCCGGGAGACTGCGGCGTTGCTCGACATCGCGCGAATCTTACGCAGGGAAGGCCGGATGGTGTCGAAAATTTCGGCGGTAGGATGACCTCCGGTGAAAGTCCCCGTCCACATCCTCTCCGGGTTCCTCGGAGTCGGAAAGACGACCGCCGTGAAGGATCTCCTCGGCCGCCGGGCCGATCGCGAGCGGATCGCTGTCGTCGTTAACGAGTTCGGCACGCTCGGGGTGGACGGAGCGCTCCTGTCGGACTGTGCGAGCTGCATCCTCCGCGAGGTGCCGGGCGGCTGCGTGTGCTGCACCGCGATGGCCGACCTCGAGGCATCGCTGGAGGAGATCTCGGACCTCGTGGCGCCGACGCGCTTCGTCGTGGAGCCGACGGGGCTCGCCAAGCCGTCCGAGCTCGTCGACCTCCTGCGAGGCGCGCGTTGGGCGAGCCGGTTCGACGTGAGGCCGGTGATCACGCTCCTCGACCCGCAGCAGGACCCGGCGAAGGCCTATGCGGAGAGCGCGCTGTTCCGCGACCAGGTGGACGCGGGCGACATTCTGGTGGTCAATCGGTGCGACGTGGCGTCGGAAGAAGAGATTCTTCGAGTGGAAGAGTGGGCCCGGGCGTTGGCACCGCCGAAGCTTCGAATCGTCAGGGCGTCGTACGGAGTCCTTCCCGACGAGATCTGGGACCTCGAGCGGCGGACGCCGGCGCCCGCCACGGCTCTCCTTGTTTCGAGCGCCTCGCACCCGCACCCTCGTAGAGATTTCTTAGAAGGGTATGTGAGCCGCGGCGTCGCCCAGCCGCCGGAGCGAATCTTCGATGCGGATCGACTCCTTTCCGCTCTGGAGTCGCTGCGAGCCGGACGGCTGACTCGAGGCCGCGTCGCCCGCACCAAAGGCCTCTTTCACACGACGGCCGGCTGGCGCCTCCACGAGATCGCGGGCGGGAGGCTCTCGACCGCACCGACGTCCTGGCGGCGCGACAGCCGCGTGGACGTGATCCTGAAGGACCCGAAGACGGGGGAGGGAGAGGGAGATTTCTTCGAATGGGAAAGAGCGCTGACGGATGCGCTGGTGCCCGCCGATGCACCACTTCTGATGCTGGAAGACGGCGCCGGGGCGATGCGCGCATACGACCCAAGAGGCTTCGAAGCCCTGTCGCATTACCTTTCAAAGAAAATCTTTTCTTCCTCTTCCTCTTCCTCTTCCTCTTCCTCTCCCGCGCCTTCGCTCAACGCCTTTCGCCTTGGTGACGTGATGGCCCACGCCGGCCTCGCTCGCGAAGCGGACTGGATGTGGCTCGTCATGGACTCCGGCCTCTTCGGCGTCGGCGGGCCGCGCCACGTCCTCGAGAACGGGATCGTGTTCCCAGGAGCCGACGGTTTCCGCTTCGTCCTGCCGGACGACGCGGCACGGGGCTCCGAGGACGACGTCGACGCCTGCCGGGACCTCACGAACGTCTGCGGCGTTCGCCTCGCCGAGGCGCCGGGGGCGGCCGAAGGGCCACCGGCGTGACGAAGCGCGGGCGGCGTGCGCCTCGGCGCGGCGCCGGCGACAGCTCGAGCCCGGGCGCGACGTCGAAGCGAGGCCTGCTCCTCTACGGCGCGAACGGCTACACGGGAAAGCTCATCCTGGACGTCGCGCTCCGTGAGGGGCTCCGTCCCGTCCTGGCGGGTCGCCGCGCGGACGCCGTCGAGCCGATCGCGAAAGCACACTCTCTTCAGAGCCTGTGCTTCCCGCTGGACGACCCCGAGTTGATGTCGCGCCTCCTCGAGCCGTTCTCCGCGCTCCTGCTCGCGGCGGGCCCGTTCTCGAGGACGAGCGCTCCGGCCCTCGAGGCCTGCCTGCGCTCGAAGACCTCGTATCTCGACATCACGGGCGAGGTGGACGTCTTCGAATCCGTCTTCGCGCGCGACGCGGACGCGAAGAAGGCGGGAATCGCGGTGCTTCCCGGAACCGGTTTCGACGTCGTGCCCTCGGACTGCCTCGCGAAGGCTTTGTCCGAGGAGCTGCCAGGCACCACGACGCTCACGCTCGCGTTCCGCGGCTTCAAGTCGAGCGCGGGCACGATGAAGACGGTGGTCGAGAGCCTTCCGAAGGGAGGGCTCGCGCGCGTGGACGGCTCTCTCGTGCGGGTGCCCGCGGCCTGGAAGACCATGGAGGTTCCTTTCACAGACAAGCCGCGCCTCGCGATGACGATCCCCTGGGGCGATCTCTCGACCGCGTTCCGCTCCACGGGGATTCCGAACATCGAGGTTTACATGGCCGTCCCGCCCTCGGCCGTCTCGAGCGCGCGGCGGATGCGCCCGTTCGCGAAGTTCCTGGGCCTGCCCTTCGTCCAAACGTTCCTCATGCGGCGAATCGAGAGGCGCGTCGTCGGCCCCACGGCGGAAGAGCGCCAGCGCGAGCGCTCCTTCCTGTGGGGGCGTGTCACGAACGGGACGCGCTCCCTCACGGCCACGCTCGAGACGCCGGAGGGCTACGCGCTCACGGCCGAGACGAGCGTCGCGATCGCGAGGCGCGTCCTCGAAGGCGGCGTCTCGCCCGGCGTCCACACGCCTTCCCAGGCCTTCGGCGCCCGCTTCATCGAGGCCATTCCGGGGACGAACCTGAGGATCGGCGACGCCGTCTGAGCGAGGGGAGGCGCAGGGAGAAGGGCGAAGGCAGCGAGAAGGCGAACGGTCGATTTCTTCATGGATCCCTCCCTGGCCCGGGCGAAAAGCGGCCCGGAACGTCAGAAGGGCCGGCCGCCGAGAAGTCCAGGGGCGAGGCGCCGAAGGGCGCGTCCCGATGAGCGCGATCCGGAACGTCTGGCGGCTCGTGTCCGTCGTCCTGCCGATCGTCCTGACGAGCCTCTTCAGCCTGTTACGGTCTCGCAGGTGCGCGAGAAGGCGCAGACGCTGCGGGGAGCCTCGGTGGACGAGGCGGGTCTCGACACGAGCGTGAGCGCGCTCTACCGCTCGTACGCGAACAACTCGATCTTCCTGACGCGTGACCTCGAGCAGCGCCTGCGCGACCTCTGGACCCACAGCCTCACGATCCTCCGCGGCGACAAGGTCTCGAAGGCGGACGCCGAGAAGATCGTCGAAGGCATCGCCCGGATCGAGGAGCAGATGCGCCGGGACCTTCTCATCGACGAGCTCACGGCCGAGCAGAAGCTCCTCCAGCAGCCCGCGGCGGCCCCGGTACGGTGAGACCGAGGCTCGACGGAAGGGCCGTGACTCGCTAGTCTCTCCGTGTGACGCCCGTCCGCCTCGCCGTCCGCCACGTGACGAGCCGTCCTTTGAGGAGCGCCCTCACGGTCGTCGCGATCGGCCTCTCCGCCGGGCTCGTCGGGTTCCTCTACCTCGTGAACGGAGCGCTCAAGAACGACTGGTCCGAGAACATGGGCCGCCGCGCCATGGTCATGGCGAAGTCGTCGTTCTTCGAGAAGCTTCCGATGGCGTACCTCGCGAAGATCGAGGACGTCCCGGGCATCCAGCGCGTCTGCCCGTTCGACTTCCTCATGGCGTTCTGGCAGAACGACCGGCCCGAGAACCAGGTCCCTTTCCAGGCCGCGCCGACGGACGCGTTCCTCGAGGTCTACATGGAGGCGAAGATCCCGCCCGACCAGGTCGCCGCTTGGAGAGCCGATCCGACGGGCAGCGTGATCGGCCCGATCCTCGCGAAGCAGCACAAGTGGAAGATTGGCGACCGCATCGTCCTCAAGGCGCCCATCCCGGGGGGCGTCATCGAGACGACGATCCGGGCGGTCATGACGTACAAGCTCGACAACGGGCTCTACGTCCACAGGAAGTACTACGAGAACCTGACGGGTGACTCGGGCCAGGTCGGGATGTATTGGATCCTCGCGAAGTCGCGCAACGACGTGCCGAAGATCACTGCCGAGATCGAGCGCCGGCTCGAGAACGCGCCCGTCCCGATCCGCGCGATGAGCGAGAAGCAGTGGCAGCTCATGTTCATGGAGATGCTCGGGAACGTGCAGGCGCTTCTCGGCGGGATCGGCCTCGCGACGGCGTTCACGCTCTTCCTCATCACGAGCAACACGCTCGCGATGTCGGCCCGCGAGAGGCGGAGCGAGGCGGCTCTCCTGAGGGTCCTCGGCTTTCCCCGCAAGACGGTCCTCCAGCTCCTCGTCCTCGAGGGGGCGTTCTTCGGGGCCGCGGGAGCGATCCTGGCCGTCGGGTTCATGACGCTCTTCGCGCGGATCATCGAAAAAGCTCTCATCGAGACGCAGTGGGCGGGAATCGGCGCCCTCCTCCAGGCGGACGCGACGATGATCGCGGTCGTGGGCTCCCTCTCCCTCCTCGTCGCGGTCGCCTCCTCGCTCGTGCCGGCCATCAACCTGTCGCGCCGGCCCGTCGTGAGCCTCGCGCGTGAGGCGGCCTAGGCCGCTCCCGCGGGATCGACCAGGCGAGTCAACCCGGTGTCCTCTGCACACGTCTCTCTCGTCATGTCCCGCATCGTGCTCCTCGGCGCTCTCCTGTCTCTTTCGGGTGCCGCGTGGGCGGCGACGCTGTACCTCCCCGGCGTCGCGAACACGCTCGGACAGAACGGGACGCGCTTCGAGTCGAGCGTCTTCGTCGTCAATCCCGGCGCTCGCGACACCGTCGTCACGTTCGCGCTCGTGCCGGCCTCCAGCGTGCCGGCTCCGGGTCCGGTGGCGCGGACGCTGGGCCCCGGCGAATCGCTCGCGTTCTCGAACGCGCTCGCCGAGCTCTTCGCCCTCGAAGGGACGTTCGGGACGCTCGTGGTCTCGTCCGACGAGCCGCTCGTCCTGCGCGGGACGACGGCGAACGTGAGGGATCCGGCCGCGACCTATGGCGTCGGGCTTTCCGCCGTGGATTCCGACGCGACGCTCCTGCCTGGCGAGACGGGACATGCGATCTGGCTCTCGAGCTCTTTGGATCTCTCGCGGGGCTATCGGACGAACGTGAACGTCTCGCTCCTCACTCCCGACAGCGAGGTCGTCGTCACGCTCTGGGACGATTCGGGCTTCGTGCGCGGCTCGGCGCGGGTCGCTTCGGCCGTTCCCGTCACGTGGCAGGCCGCCACGGCCGACCTCGCGGGCGATCCCGATCTCGCAAAAGGCCGCGTGACGATCGAAGTCCTCCGAGGCAGGGCCATCGGTTACACGGCCGTCGTCGACAACGTCACAGGCGACGGCATCGCGGTTTCCGCCGTGCGTGTGCCGTTCGGGCCGGGCGAGATCCTCCTGGACGGCGCCGCCCGGGCGTCCGGACTGAACGGAACTCACTGGTCGACGGACCTCCGTCTCTTCAACCCCGGGCTCGGGCCGCTCGCCGTGACGCTCGAGCCGGTCGGACTTCCCGGCTCCCCGCTGACGATCACGCTCGCGCCGCGCGCTCTCGTCGAGATCGGCGACGTCCTGGGAGCCGGCGGCTTCGGGTTGAGCGAGGGCGTCGCGGGCGCGATCCGGCTCAGGGCTCCCACCCCCTTTCTCGTCGCCGGACGGACACGCAACTCGGATCCGACCCTTTCCCGACCCGGCGGTTTCAGCGCGGAGCTCCGGCCCGTTGCCTGGACGTCAGGCCTGACGTCCGCTGGCCGCGAAGCGATCCTCCCGGGGCTCTCGCATTCCGGTTCGACGCCGGGATTCCGCACGAACGTGGCTCTGCTCGGCGGTCCGGCGGGCGCGACCGGCCGGCTCGTCCTGCGCGACGTCGCGGGGGGAATGGTCGCGACGAGGGCGTTCACGCTCGGGCCTTCCGAGTGGCGTCAGCAGAGCCTTCCTGCGTGGTTCGGAACGCCCGGTACCGCCATGGGGTCACGAGTCGACCTCGCCGTCGAGACGGGAGCCGCGGACGCGTACGCGAGCGTCATCGACAACGTCACCGGAGACGCCGCCGTCGCTCCGGCGCTTCCGAGGCCGCCGCCGTGTGCTCTTCCGTCGATCGCAGTCGTTTCGGCTTCACCGCAGCCGTCGCCTCCCGGCCAGGCGGTGACGCTTCTTCTCTCGGCCGGTGGTGCGACGTCCGTCCGCGTCGAGCCCGGGGGCCTCGTGCCGGGGGCCGGCGGCGCGGTGACGGTGGCTCCGTCCGTCACGACGACGTACCGCCTCTTTGCCCAGAACGCTTGCGGGACCGCGACGGCGGCCTTCACGCTCGAGGTCGCGTCCGCGCCGGCCGTCGTCGCGACCGCGAGCGGCGCGGTCCGCGGCACGATTGCCGGCGGCGCTGCCGTCTACATGGGTATTCCGTACGCCGCGCCCCCGCTCGGGCCGCTGCGCCTCAGGCCTCCCGTCGCCTCGGAGCCCTGGAGCACCGTCCGCGATGCGACCCGCTTCGGAAACGTCTGCACGCAGCTCGGCAACTTCGGTCAGGTCGTGGGGGCGGAAGACTGTCTCTTTCTGAACGTCTGGGCGCCCGCGATGCGTCCTCCCGCACCTGCTCCCGTTCTCTTCTGGATCCACGGCGGGGGAAACGTGCAGGGCGCGGGCTCCCTCGCGGTCTACGACGGGCAGGCCTTCGTGGAGCAGAACGGCCTCGTGGTCGTCACGCTCAATTACCGGCTCGGCGCCCTCGGGTTCCTCGCGCACCCGTCGCTCGACCGCGAAAGCGCGCGGGGCGTGTCGGGGAATTACGGCCTCCTCGACCAGGTCGCGGCGCTCGAGTGGGTCCGCCGCAACATCGCGGCCTTCGGCGGCGATCCGTCACGCGTGCTCATCGCCGGGGAGTCGGCGGGGGCGGTGGACGTGTGCTCCCTCGTGGCCTCGCCGCTCGGGAAGGGGCTTTTTGCGCGCGCCCTCATGGAAAGCGGAGGCTGCTCCCAGCCGCTGCTCTCCGCGGCGGAGGCATTCGGCCAGACCATCGTCGAAGCCGCGGAGTGCGCGGCCGCACCCGACGTTCCCGTGTGCCTGCGCGTCCTTGGCGCCGGAGCACTCACGTCCGCGGTGCCGCCGCAGTCGAACGTGTCCTCGAGCTCGGGGCAGGTCTACGGCCCGAACGTGGACGGTTTCGCTCTCGGCGCGTCGCCCCTGAGCGCCCTCCTGTCGGGCGCGCAGCATCGCGTTCCCTTCCTCATCGGGGCGAACGCGGACGAGACCGCCCTCGATGCCCCCGCTCTGCCGACGGACGCCGCGTACCAGGCCGCCATCCTCGCGCAGTTCGGCGGGATTCTCGGTCCGCGGATCCTCGCGCAATACCCGTCGAGCGCGTTCCCTTCGCCCGAGAAGGCTTACGTCTCCGTGACGACCGACGCGCGTTTCGTGTGTCCGTCGCGGCGGATCGCACGCGCCGCGGCCGGCAGCCAGTCCGAGCCCGTCTTCCGGTATTTCTTCACGAAGTCGCTGGATTCCACGGCGGCCGCGTCGCTGGGGGCCTACCACTCCCTGGAGCTCCCGTTCGTTTTCGGCACGCTCGGGAACTTCCCGGGTTTCACGCCGTCCGCGCGCGAACTCGCGCTCTCGGGCGCGATGAACGCTTACTGGGCCCGCTTCGCCGCGAACGGGGATCCGAACGGCGCGGGGGTGACTCCCTGGCCGCGCTACGACCCGGCCGTCGATCCGTTTCTCGACCTCGACAACACGATCTTCTCCGGCGCGGGGGTCCGCACGGCGCGCTGCGACTTCTGGGACGCGCTCGTGGCCCCGCCATGATCCCCGGTCCTCGCGACATAATCCCCCCATGAAGTCGCTCTTTCCCGAGATCGAGCCCTTCCGCTCCTTCCGTCTGCGCGTCTCGGAAATCCACGAGCTGCACGTGGAGGAAGCCGGAAACCCTTCGGGACCTCCCGTCATCTTCTTTCATGGCGGGCCCGGCGCGGGCATCTCGCCTCTCCACCGCCGGTTCTTCGATCCGGCGTTCTGGCGCGTCGTTCTGTTCGATCAGCGCGGCTCGGGGAAGTCGACGCCTCTCGGCGAGCTGCGCGAGAACACGACGGGAGACCTCGTCGAGGATACCGAGCGCATCCGGACGCACCTCGGCATCGAGAAGTGGCTCGTGTTCGGCGGGTCGTGGGGCTCGACGCTCGGCCTTGCGTACGCCGAGCGGCATCCCGCCCGCGTCACGGGGCTCATCCTCCGAGGGATTTTTCTGGCCCGGAAATCCGAGCTCGAGTGGAGCTTCTCGGACGGCGTACGGCACATCTGGCCGGACGCGTGGGAGGCTTTCGTGGCGCCCCTGACGCCGCGGGAACGCGGCTCCATCGTGCGCGCCTACTACCGGCGCCTCACCTCGGAGGACCCGTCGGAACGAAGGGCCGCCGCGCTCGCGTGGAACGCCTTCGAGGGGATCGCGAGCCACGTCGTCTGCGATCCCAAGCCTCCGGAGGACCAGGACATCGAGCGCGAGATCGCGCTCGCGCGAATCGAAGCGCACTACTTCATGAACGAATCGTTCCTCGAGACCGACGACCAGCTCCTGCGCGACGCCTGGCGCCTGCGCGCGTTCAAGGGAGTCATCGTGCAGGGACGCTACGACCTCGTCTGCCCGATGCAGTCCGCCTGGGAACTCGCGGCCGCCTGGCCCGAGGCGCGCCTCGTCGTCGTGCCGGCGGCGGGCCACGCGGCGGACGAGCCCGGCATCGCGAGCGCGCTCGTCGAGGCGACCGAGGCCTTCAAGGCTTCGGCCCGCTGATCCGATTTCCCTCAACGCTTTTGGCGCCGCGGAAGCCTCGTCAAATGAAGAGCGTAGGAGGCCGACTCATCCCCTTTCGAGGCGCGCCGTCAGGAGCTCGCGCTGCAAGACGAGCTCTTTCGGCATCGTGGCCGCGAGCTTCGTGAAGAACTCGCCCTGGTCCTTGAGCTCGGTTTTCCACGCCTCGATGTCGATGGACTCGGCCTCGTCCACGTCCTCCAGCGGCACGGACATGCCGGAAAGGTCGAACTCGGCCTGATGCGGGACCCACCCGAGCGCCGTCTCCCAGCCGCCGGTGCGACGGTGGGCGCGGTCGATGATCCACTTCAGGACGCGCATGTTCTCGCCGAAGCCGGGCCACAGGAACCGCCCGTCCGCGCCCTTGCGGAACCAGTTCACCTGGAAAATCTTGGGCAGGTCCTTGATGGCCGTCGCCATCTCCAGCCAGTGGTCGAAGTACCTGCCCATGTCGTAGCCGCAGAACGGGAGCATCGCCATCGGGTCGCGGCGCACGACGCCCACCTTTCCGGTTGCGGCGGCGGTCGTCTCCGAACCGAGCGTCGCGCCCATGTAGATGCCGTGCACCCAGTTGAAGGCCTGGACGACGAGCGGCACCGTCGTGGAGCGGCGGCCGCCGAAGACGATCGCCGCGATGGGCACGCCCTCCGGATCGTTCACGTGCGGCGAGAGGTGCGGGTTGTTCGTCATGGGCGACGTGAAGCGGCTGTTGGGATGCGCCGCTTTCTCGGGGGAGCCCTTTCTCCACGGGCGGCCCTGCCAGTCGATGAGCTCCTCGGGCACCTCGCCGTCCTTGCCCTCCCACCACACGTCGCCGTCCGGCGTCATGGCCACGTTCGTGTAGATCGTGTCCCTCGAGATGGTGCGCATCGCGGTGGGGTTCGTGGCGTGGTTCGTCCCGGGCGCCACGCCGAAATACCCGGCCTCGGGGTTGATGGCCCACAGCCGGCCGTCGGAGCCGGGACGCATCCAGCAGATGTCGTCCCCCACGGTCCAGACCTTCCAGCGTTCGAAGCGCTTCGGCGGGATGAGCATGGCGAAGTTCGTCTTGCCGCACGCGCTCGGAAACGCCGCGGCCACGTAGGTCGTCTCGCCGTTCGGGTCCTCGACGCCGACGATCATCATGTGCTCGGCCATCCAGCCCTCGCGCCGCCCCAGGTACGAGCCGATGCGCAGGGCGAGGCACTTCTTTCCGAGCAGGACGTTGCCGCCGTATCCGCTGCCGATGGACCAGACGGCGTTGTCCTCCGGGAAGTGGCAGATGAACCGGCGGTCCGGGTCGAGGTCGAGCATCGCGTGGAGCCCGCGGTTGAAGTCGTTCGAGTCGCCGAGCGCGTCGAGGGCGCGCTGGCCCATCCGCGTCATGATCCCCATGTTCAGGACGACGTAGAGGCTGTCCGTGAGCTCCACGCCGACCTTCGACATCGGAGATCCCAGGGGCCCCATGACGTACGGAACGACGTAGAGCGTGCGGCCGCTCATCGAGCCGTCGAAGAGCCGGGAGAGCTTCTGGTACGCGTCCTGAGGCGACATCCAGTTGTTCGTGGGACCCGCTTCTTCCCTCGTTTTCGTGCAGATGAACGTGAGCTGCTCGACGCGCGCCACGTCGTTCGGGTGCGAGCGGTGGAGATAGCAGCCCGGGAGCTTTTCCTGGTTGAGCGGGATGAGGATCCCGAGGCGCACGGCCTCGCGCGTCAGCGTGTCCTTCTCGGCGGCCGATCCGTCGCACCAGACCACGCGGTCCGGCTTCGTCAGCCGGACGCATTCCTCGATCCACGAGAGGAGATGCGTGTTCCGCGAAAGCGGGGTGCCGATGCCTGTCGCGAGCGCTGAGCTCATGGAACTCCTGAGGGCGTCGGCCGCACGGGCGGCGCAAGCCCGAAAATAGCACGGGGACCTTTTCTGCTACGGTGAGATGGTGCATCGCCTCGTGCGCCTTTACCCCAGGAAGGCCGGTTCCCGCGCGGTGGGCGCGCTCGCGCGGATGCGCCTCTCGGAAGGGCTGCGCCGCCCGTTCCTCGGGCGCTTCGCCGCCGCGTTCGGCGCGAACCTCGACGAGGCCGAAAAGGACCTCGGCGCGTACGTCTCCTTCCTCGACTTCTTCACGCGGCGGCTGAAGCCGGGCGCGAGGCCTCAGGCTCCCGCGGTGCCGGGCGGGATCAACTCTCCGGTGGACGGCGAGGTGATCGCCGAGGGCCGCGTGAAGGAGGGAACGCTCCTCCAGGCCAAAGGGCTGGAGTACCCCCTCGGCGAGCTGATGGACGGGGATCCCCTGACGCCGGAATTCGCGCGCGCGCGCTACGCGACGCTCTACCTCGCCCCGAAGGACTATCACCGCATCCACGTCCCGCTCGCGGGGGCGTGCGTCGCGGTGGGTCGCGTGGAAGGCGAGCTCTGGCCGGTGAACGCCTCGTCCACGGCTTCGACGCCGCGGCTCTACGTGAGGAACCGCCGCGCCTACTGGATCGCTCGCGGCGAACGGGAGTCCGAAGGCCTCGTCGTGGCCGTCGTCATGGTCGCGGCGACGCACGTGGGCGGCGTCGTCGTCGACCCGCGCTGGCTCGGGGGCCGCGCCCTGCCGCGCCGCGGCCGGCTCGAGGTGGCGCATCTCCCGTGCGCGAGCGGCGACGATCTCGGCGCATTCGAGCTCGGCTCGACGGTGGTCCTCCTCGTCGGCGGCGGGGGATCGGACCGCTGGGATCTGTCGCGCGGCCTCGGGCCGGTCCACGTGGGGGAAAGGCTCGGCCTTTTCACCGGCTAAACTCTCCCCGCCAAAGTGAGGAGAGATCTCGCATGAACCGGCGGTCGGCGCAGCTTTCCGGTGTCCTCCTGGGCGCCTGGGAGAAAAAGCCGTAAGACACGCCGCGGTGCTGCTCGTCCTCGCCGCCGCCGGGCCGCTCGCGGCCGCGCCCGGCGGCACGCTGCGCTGGGGCGGCGACGCGGAAGGCGGCGCGCCGTTCGTCGAGGCGGACCCGGCCGATCCCGCCCGCGTGCGCGGCTTCGACGTGGAGATCGCCGAGGCGCTCGCAAGAGGCCTCGGGCGGACGCCGCAATTCGTGCAGGTGGCGTTCCAGTCGATCGACCAGTCCGCCCAGCGCGGCGATTTCGACATCGGCCTTTCGGGGATGGAGGACACGCCGGCCCGCCGCGCCGCGCTCTCGGTGACGGTGCCGTACTTCGAGTTTCGAGAAGTGCTCGCCGTGCGCGCCTCCGACGTGGGCCGGTTCCGGACGCTGGCCGACTTCAGGAGCAGGAGGATCGGCACCCTCGCCGGCACGATCGCGTACGACATCCTCCTGAAGGCGCGCGCGGAGCAGGGCGTCCTGCCCGTGTCGTACGACGACGACGTCCACCCGTACGAAGACCTCGCCCGCGGGCGCCTCGACGCGGTCCTCCTCGACCACGTCCTCGCGGCGCGCTCGCTGAAGCGCGTCCCGGGCCTCGCGGTCCTGCCCGAAACGGTCGCGACCGGGCGCTACGTCGGCGTCCTCGCGAAGGAGAACGCCGCGCTGCGAGACGAAATAGACGTCCTGCTGAAGCAAATGATGCGGGACGGGACGCTGCGGAAGATCTTCGGGAAGTGGAACGTCTGGGACGAGGAGCAGGCTGCCTTCCAGGCACAAGAAGAGAAGAGGAAGATTTCTTCCCTCCCCTCTTCCCCTTCTAAGAAATCTTCTCTCTCTCTAATTCTTTCTTACTTGCCTTCCCTCTTCCGCGCCGCGCTCGTGACGATCGTCCTCTCGTGCGTGGCGATGGCGCTCGCCGTCGCCCTCGGGATCGTCATCGCGAGCGGCCGCATTTACGGAGGCGTTCTCGTGCGCGCGGCGCTCACGGGATACGTGGAGCTCGTCCGCGGCACGCCGGTGCTCCTCCAGCTCTTCGTCCTCTATTACGGCCTCTCGTCCGTCGTGCGCCTGCCGGCCTTCGTCGCCGCGCTCCTCGGTCTCGGGCTGAACTACGCGGCCTACGAGAGCGAGATCTACCGCGGCGCGCTCGAGGCCGTGCCGCGGGGACAGCTCGAGGCCGCGCGCACTCTCGGGCTCACGGAAGGACAGATCCTGCGCCTCGTGCGCGGTCCCCAGGCCTTCCGCCTCGCGCTCGCGCCCATGACGAACGACTTCGTCGCGCTGCTCAAAGATTCCTCTCTCGTCTCGGTCGTGACCGTCGTCGAGCTCACGAAGCAGACGGCGATCTTCGCCACGAACGTCGGAAGCTGGGCGCTCCCCGGCGCGCTCTGCGCGGCGCTGTACCTCGCGATGTCTCTTCCGCTCTCTCGCCTCGCCCGGCGCCTGGAGGAACGGTGGAACGCGCCCTCGGCCTGAGGTCGCCGCTGCTGTCGATCAGCGGCCTCCGCCTGTCGCGCGGCGCGGTG
Source organism: Thermoanaerobaculia bacterium (assembly GCA_963719225.1). Classification (GTDB taxonomy): domain Bacteria; phylum Acidobacteriota; class Thermoanaerobaculia; order UBA5066; family UBA5066; genus Fen-183. Next base: position 517,667 of record CAVRAY010000001.1, read on the forward strand.
GAGGTCGTGAAAGGTGTGGATCTCGCGCTCGAGCGCGGCGAGCTCGTGGCCCTCATGGGCCCTTCGGGCTGCGGAAAGACGACGATCCTGCGCGCCGTGGCCGCGCTCGAGCCTTTCCAGGCCGGCGCGATCCGCGTGGACGGCGTGCCGCTCTCTCCCGGGCCGATGCTTCGCGAATCGGCGTTGTCCGAGCTCCGCCGCAAGGTGGGTCTCGTCTTCCAGCTCCACTGCCTCTTCGACCACCTGTCCGCTCTCGACAACGTCACCCTCGCCCCCATCCACGTGCTGCGGCATTCGCGCACGGAAGCGGAGGAGCGGGCGCTCGCTCTTCTCGCGAGGCTCGGCGTCGCCGCCCGCGCCCGTTCGAAGCCCCGCGAGCTCTCCGGCGGCGAGGCACAGCGCGTGGCGATTGCGCGGGCTCTCGCGGTCGATCCCCCTCTGCTCCTGATGGACGAGCCCACCGCATCGCTCGATCCGGCGCGCAGGAACGAGCTCGGGGAGTCGCTGGAGAAGCTGACCGCTCAGGGGCGGTCGCTCCTCGTGGCGACGCACGACGACGACTTCGCCCGGGACTACGCCACGCGCGTCGTGGTCCTTTCCGGCGGCGTCGTCGTGGAGGACGGCCCCCCGGGCGAGGTCCTCGTGACCCCCCGGCACCCCGCTACGGCCCAGCTTCTGCAGTCGAAAGGGAAGAAGGTCTAGGGGGCAGGTGCTACCCTTTTTGGGAGCACATGGCAACCGCAAGGCGCCTCAGGCAGACGATTCTCAGGGAGGCGGTCCGCGAAAACGTGGACGTCATCGAAAAACGTCTGCCCAGGGGCCTGAGGCGCGCCGACCGCTTTCGAAGGCATCTCTTCCGCACCTCCGTCTTCATCGTCGTGCCGCTCGCCCTCTTCCTCTCCATCAACGCCCTGACGACGGGACGCGGCGAACGCACGGACGTCCTCGTCGTCGCGGGACCGTCCGCGGCCCCGCGGGTCCCCGCGGCCGTCATCAACGCTCCGAACGGCCTCGAACCCTCGCTCTTCCACCTCGAGGTGCGGTCCGTCGTGATCGACCCGGGACACGGGGGGCTGGATCCCGGAGCGGCGGCCTCCGGAGTCGTGGAAAAGGACGTGACGCTCGACGTCGCGCGGCGTCTCCGAGAGCTCCTCGTCGCCCAGAAGATCGCCGTATCGCTCACGCGCGACGCGGACACGACGCTGTCGCTGCGCGACCGCGTCTCGCTCGCGAACGCGAAAAAAGCCGATCTCTTCGTGTCGATCCACGTGAACTCGCTGCCGGCCGTGAAGGAGAAGCGCGGCGTCGAGACGTATTTTCTCGGCACGACGACCGACCCGCACGTCCAGCGGCTCGCTCTCGACGAGAACCGAACCTCGGGCTACACGATGGCGGATTTCCGGCGCCTCCTCGAGGGCGTCCTCGCGGACTCGCGGCAGGGCGAGTCGCGCAAGTTCGCCGAGTCCGTGCAAGGGGGGCTCGTGAACGCGCTCCGCCCGGTCGTGCCCCGCCTGCAGGACCGCGGCGTGCGAAGCGCGCCCTTCGCGGTCCTCATCGCGACGGAAATGCCGGGTGTGCTCGCGGAGGTGTCGACGGTCTCGAACGAGGACGAGGCGCGCCATCTCCGGGATCCCGCGTATCGTCAGCAGATCGCGAGGGCTCTCTGCAACGGGATCCTCGCCTACGCGGAGTCGCGGAACCATCCGCCCTCCAAACGGAGTTGACATGAGCGGGAAGAAGGAAGTTCTCCACGTCGGCATCGACCTCGGCACGTCGCGCAGCGCGATCACGGCGTCGAACGGCGTGCATCACGTGGTCGAGAGCTACGTGGGATGGCCCCTGGACATGGTAGCGAGGAAAGTCGTCAAGAAGCCGATCCTCTTCGGCGCCGAGGCCCTCGAGAACCGGCCGATGCTCGACCTGCACCGCCCGCTCGAGCGCGGCCTCATCAAGCAGGGCTCGGCGAAGGACGAGGAGGCCGTGCACGAGCTCCTGAAACACCTCATCTCGCTCGCCGGGAAGAAAGACGGCCAGTCCGTCCACGCCGTCGTGGGCGTGCCGGCCGAGGCGCTCCGCGTTTCGCGTTTGCACCTGCGCGGCGCCGTCAAGGGGATCGCCGACGCCCTGCTCATCGTGTCCGAGCCGTTCGCGGTGGCCTTCGGAATGGACGCGCTGCTGCACACGATGGTCATCGACATCGGCGCGGGGACCACGGACTTCTGCGTCATGAACGGGCGCTACCCGACCGAGGACGACCAGCGCACGCTGACGCACGCGGGCGACTCCATAGACGAGCAGCTCATGGCTCTCGTGAAGACGAGGCACCCGGACGGCCGCTTCTCGATCCACATGGTCCGCGACTGGAAGGAGAAGAACAGCTTCATCGGCAACGCGCCGGGACCGGTCGTCGTCCGGTTCCCGGTGAAGGGCAAGCCGGTCGATGTGGACATCACCGCCGAGATGAAGAAGGCCTGCGAGAGCGTCGTCGGCCCGATCGCCGAGACGATGCTCGATCTGCTCGCGAAGGTCGAGCCCGAATACCAGGAGAAGGTGCAGCGCAACGTCGTCCTGGCGGGCGGCGGCTCGCAGATGCCCGGTCTCGCCGCCGCGCTCGAGAAGACTCTCGCCGAGCTCGGCGGGGGCCGCGTGCGCGCCGTGGAGGATCCCGTCTTCGCGGGATCGAACGGCGGGCTCGCCATCGCGCTGGACGCGCCGGAAGGCGACTGGGAGCCGCTCTCGGCATGAGTCCCGTCGACAGCGGCTTCCCGCGGGATTCCGGCGTGAAGAAGCGGATGCTCCCCTCGGTGACCGAGGTCGTCCGCGAGCTCGCCAAGGTCGTCTCCGCGGACCCGGCCGTGCTGTTCAAGGGCGCGCGGAGCGTGGTCGCCGAGGAGCTCGCGAAGGTGAAGCAGGGGTTCGAAGCGGCGCCGCTCGACGTCCTCGTCAAGAGGGCGCGCCTGCAGCTCGAGCGCGACGGCGAGGCGACCCCCGTGTCCGACCCGCCCATGCCCGTCTTTCCGACACGCCCCGCGCCGTCGCGCGATGCGGCGGAAACCCCTTCGTCTCCCGCGGGCGGCGCCTCCACGAAGAGGGCGACTCCCGACGATCCCTTTCAGGACGTGGCGTCGCGGGCGGAGCTCAACTGGGAAAAGGAGATCCCGATCCAACCCGAGGACGCGCCCTTCCGCTCCGCGATCCTTCCCATTCCGCGCAAGTCGCGGGGGCCGCTCGAGATTTCCCAGCCCATCGACGCGCCGCACAAACCCGCTTCGGAGCCGAAGGTTGAGCCAAGAGTTGAGCCGAAGGTTGAGCCGACGCCTGGGCTGAAAACCGAGCCGGCCCCTCGGAAACCGCATCCCGAGCTGGAGCTGGACTTTGCTCGCCCGTCGCCGGCGGCGCCCGAAGCTCCCAAGCCAAAACCGAGAGTCGCGCCTCCCGAGCCGCCTCCGGTTCGGCCCGAGCCGGCTCCGAAGCCGAAAGCAACGCCTGCCGAGCCCGCGCCGCTCGCGTCCGAGCCCGCAGAACCGGCGCCGAAGCCGGCCCCGGCCGAGGTTGCGCCGGAAAAGCCGATGCAGCGTCCCGCGGTGGTGTCCGCACCCGCCATCCCGCTCGTGAACCCGCGCGAGCTCGAGCTCCCCGAGGCCCTCTCCCGGCGCGCTTCGCCGCCTCCCTCGGTTCCCAAGGCTCCTTTCGAGCCGCTTCCGCAGCCCGCCGGCCCGGAGCGGTTCCTCGTGACGCCGGCTCCGCCTCCGCGGCGCGAGCCCGCGGTGATGTCCATGTCGGAGATGCCGCCCCTCGCAGAGACTCTCGAGGACCAGATCGAGAACCACGACGACACGCAGCCGAACATGGAGGAGTTCAATTTCAAGGCGGCTGAAAATCCCGCCCCGGCGCAGGCCCCGCCGCCCTCCCGCTCGAGCCGAAGGGGCTGGCTCGTTGCGATCCTGGGCGTCCTCGTGATCGCCGCGGGCCTGACGTGGGCCGTGCGCGAGGGCGTTTTCAAGAGCGACGTCGTCAGGAACCCAGCGCTCGTCACGCAACAAATCCCCGACCTGGCGCCGCCCGAAAGCGTGGCGCCCGCACAGGCACCCACGGCTCCGCCACCCGTCCTCGGAAAACCCGCGGGGCCGCCATCGAAATCCGCTCCCGCTCCGGCGAAACAGTCTGCCGCCGGTCCCCCCTCGGGCGCCGCGATCCCGAAGGGCCGGGCTGCGGTGCTGCTGACGCCCGACTGGGCGGGGAAGCCTGTCGTCTACGTCATTCACTTCTCGTCGACGAAGGATCGCGAGAGCGCGGCGAAGGAGGCGCAGAAGCTCGGCGCCGCTCTCGGCGCTCCCGCACGCGCCGTCGAAGTGGATCTCGGCGAAAAGGGGACCTGGTACCGCGTCGTGATCGGCGAGTTCAAAGACGTCGACGCCGCGCGCGCGTTCCGCGCGGAGCTCGAGGCGAAGAAGACGCCGGGCATGGGCTTCGTCTACGAGATGCGGGGGCGCTGAGGCACGAGCGCGCTCGTCTTGTACGTCGCTGCGTCGGTGTCAAAGCTCCTTAGAAGTGTCCCCTCGTAGAGCTCGTTAGAAATGTCCCCTTTTGGTCGTCGTAGTCGTCGCGCGGTGGAAATGTGGAAAACGGGAGGCCGGCCTCATCGGAGGCCGGCGCGCTCCTTGCGCTCCCATGAAGCCTGGACGCTTGCGGCGGTTAATGGTGTTCTCCAGGGGTGAACATCAGAGGGCGCTTTGAAAGGGCGGCGTGTTGCCACGGAGGCCGGCTTGATCAGTGGCGCCGGCCGAGGCGGCCGGTTTTTGATTTCGTGAAACTCGAGGGCTCGATGGTAGTGAAGCAGCACCCGACTGCCATCAAGCCTGTGGCGAACCACGATCTTCTCGCGGCGGCGCGGCATCTGAGACTTGGGCCCGGTAATCTGGAACCAGCGGCCGTCCCAGGCGACCGTCCAGTCGTTCTGCACGGTGCGCTGCTCTTCGAAGACGAAAACATCCTCGAGCCGTAGGCGCTTGGGCACGGGTCGGTGGTAGTCGACTCGGCTAGCCGAGCTGTGCGCGAATCTCTGATTGATCGTCTCGAGGAATCCTCCTCTCAGAAGGGCGTTGGCCGCCTGGAGGTCCTTGATGCCATGCAGCCTGAACTCCTTGACGAGCCGGTCCTGAAGCACGCCGTGCCGCCGCTCGATCCTGCCCTTGGCCTGAGGGCTGGCTGCGGGAATGATCTGAATCGAGAGCTTGTGGCAGGCCTTGCCGAAGGCCGTCAGTGCAGGCCGGCCTAAGAGCTGCTCGTCTTTCGTCGGCTCGCGATCAGCCACGTAGAGATTCTTGTGGTCGGTGTAAAGCGCCTTGGGGATCCCGTAAAGCTCGATCCACCGCCACAGCACCCTCATCGCTCCTTCGGTGGTCTCCTGCTCGAAGAATTCGCCTCCCATCTTCGCCGTGGCGTCGTCGACGAGGTCGATCAGGCATGGCTTGTGGCCCGTCTCGAGCCAGTCGTGGAAGCTTCCGTCCATCTGAACGAGCTCGCCGAAGTGCTCCTTCGGCGGCCTCCACCTGCGGTGCGGCCCTCGTTTCCTTTTCTTCTTCCACAGCCCCTCTACCATCAGCCACCGCCGCAACGTCTCGTGAGAAACCCTCAGCCCCACCTCGAGAAGCTTCTCGGCCGCCAGTGTCGGCCCAAAACCTTCCAGCCGCGTCCGGCAGAGCTCGAGACTCTGCTGCTTGCTCTCAGGGTCCAACTTCCGATTCGACGGCCGTCCTCGCGAGCGATGCACCAGTCCCTTGGCGCCCTCGGCGCGGTATCTCTTCCAGATCCTCTTGCCCTGCCGCCCGCTCATCTGAAGCCGCTCGGCAGCCGCCACGACCGTCTGACGCCCGGCCTTCACCTGCTCGAGCTCCACCAGCCGCGCTCTCTCCTTCGTGCTCAGCCCCACGATCTCCTCCATCGCGCCCCCTTCTTTACGAGGGGACACTTCTATCGAGTTATCGAGGGGACACTTTCATGGAGCTACGACAGTACGTCGCTGCGTCGGTTGACATCTGATGTGTGATGCGTGATGCTATCCCGATGAGGACGACACTCGAGATCGACGACGATGTCTTGCAGGCGGCGAAGGAGATCGCGGCCAATCGCTCGACTACGGCCGGTCGAGTCCTTTCGGCCCTCGCGCGAAAGGCGCTCGAGCCGGGAAGGCAACCGCAGGTACGCAACGGGGTACCCCTGATTCCGCGCCGGCCGAAAGGGAGCGTCCGCCCGACGATGGCTCTCGTCAATCGGCTCCGGGACGAGGCGTGAGGCGAGTCGCCCTCCTCGACGTCAACGTCCTCGTCGCGCTGTTCGATCCGGATCACGTGCACCACGAAGCCGCCCATCAATGGTTTCGCGGCATTCGCCAGGATGGCTGGGCCACCTGCCCGATCACAGAAAACGGGCTCGTGCGGATTCTCTCGAATCCCGCCTACATGGCCCGCCCCGAGACGCGCGGAGCGATCGTCCGACGCCTCGTCGACTTCTGCGCGAGCGGTGAGCACGTCTTCTGGTCCGACGAGATCTCGTTTCGAGACCACGGTCTCTTTAAGTGGTCCGCGCCCGTGTCCCACCAGGCGCTCACGGACGTTTACCTGTTGGGTCTTGCGAGGAGCAGGTCGGGGAAGCTCGCGACGTTCGACCGAAGTATTCCCGTTGCGGCCTTCGTCGGAGCCGACCGAGGAACACTCGAGGTGATCCCGGCCTGACGAGCGGCTTGAATCTCCGAGGGGAGACTTCCTCTATTCATTGGCAGCCCCTCTCGGCACGTCGCAACGCGGCCTCCTGTCCGGCCTCCTGCCCTGGTCCGGGGCCGGGGATAATGACCTTTGCCACCGGCGCGACGGCCTCGTACAAGAGCCTCAAGAATCCATCACCGCCGCCGTTCGAGCGTACGACGCCGTGGGCCGCCACCAGGGATTCCTGCAGTAGCTTGCACCCGGCCTGCAGCGCCTGCGCACGTCCCTCGTCTTCGGTGTTGGGTTTCTCCCCTTTCGCCAGGGCTGCGCGGCTCGCTTCAAGAGAACGACGACGGTCCTCCTCGTGGAAAGCGAGTACGCGCTGCGCCTCGCCCCGCAAGAGATTCTCTGGTTCGGAAGGCAGGTTTAGGGCCTGCCATTTCGCGCGGATGAGCTGTCTGGTGGGGCTGGCCTCAAACTCGGGATCGAACATGTGGGGAATGAAGTTGCGGTAGAGCTCGATGGGAAGGAAGAGGGCGGGTGTCTTCGCACCGTTGACGTAGTCCTGAATTGGAATATCTCCGCTATTGTTATTGAGGGATACCCGATCAGCAGCTGCGCGACATGCCGCGGCGCCCGGTGCGAAGCGCGCCGCAAGTCGCTCCTCTGTGGTCCACTGCCACGCCGCCTTCGAACGTGTAGGCGATTGTGATTGGGTCTCCTCAGCCGTCCCGGGAAAGCCGAGCACACACTGGAGGGACACGGTTAACAAGAGCCTATTCAATGTCGCTTCTTCTTGAGTCCTCGTCAAAGATCATCATCGGCTCCGCTCAAAAAAAATAGGGCCGCGCGAACGCGGCCCGAGGCATCCATGGAAGAAGGCCGTCAGAATGACGGCTGGAAAGTCTTGATGACGTCGGCGACGGTCGGCGCCGGCTTGCCGGCGAGCGCGTTCACCTTGACGGCCGCGAGGCGGTCGAGGAGGGTGGGCTCCGAAACTTCGTAGAGCAGCCCCGTCGTCATGAACTCCTTCTCCCGCGTGTAGGCGAGCGCCGCCGCGCGCGACGAGGGGTCGTGATCCGCGGGGAGCGGCTTCTGCTTGGCCTTGAGCGTCTTGAACAGGTCGTCGCCGCGCCACGTGACGCAGGGAGACATGATGTTCAGGAACGCGAATCCCTTGTGAGAAAGAGCCTTCACCATGAGCTCGACGGTGCCCTTCAGGTCGCCCGAGAAGGTGCGCCCGACCCACGTGGCTCCGAACGAGATCGCGAGCTCGCAGGGGTCGACCGAAGGCTCGGGGTTTCCGTAGTGCGTGGACTTCGTCTTGTCTCCCGCGGGGGTCGTGGGCGCGGCCTGGCCCTTCGTGAGGCCGTAGATCTCGTTGTCCATGAGGAGGTACGTGACGTCCAGATTGCGCCTCGCGGCGTGCATGAAGTGGTTGCCGCCGATGGCGATCCCGTCGCCGTCGCCGCCCACGGCGATGACCTTGAGGTCCGGGCGCGCGACCTTGACGCCCGCCGCGAGCGGAAGAGCGCGGCCGTGAAGGCTGTTCACGCCGAACGTGGCCACGTAGCCGGGGAGGCGCGACGAGCAGCCGATTCCCGAGACGACGACCGTCTCCCAGGGCTTGACCTGCAATTCGGTGAGCGCGCGATAGAGGCCGGTCAGGACGCCGAAGTCGCCGCAACCGGCGCACCAGACGGGTTTCAGCTCGGTCTTGTAGTCGGCGGGCTTGAACTCGGGGAGCGTCGCGGTTTCGCTCATGCGGACACCTTTTCCTCGCTACGTTCGCCCGCGAAGAGCGCGGTGATCTCCGCGTCCACTTCGGCGACGGTCAGGTGCTTGCCCCCCGACCTCTTGAAGACGTGCGTGCGCCCGGCGGGCAGGTCGATGAACGTGCGGAGGTATTGGTGGAACTGCGCGGCGTACGAGAGCTCGACGACGAGGATCTGCTTGACGCCTTTCAGGAACGCCTCGAGCTCCTTCTTCGGGAAAGGATGGATCATCTGGGGTATGAAGGCGGCGACCTTCTGGCCGCGCGCGTTCGCGCGCTGCACGGCTTCGCGCACGACTCCCTTCGACGACCCCCAGCACACGATGCCGACTTCGGCGTCCTCGGGCCCGTAACGCCGGTGGAACTTGTGGGCGTCGCGGATGGGGACGAGCTTGCGATAGCGCTTCTCGTTCATCCTCTCGTGGAGGAGGTACCCGGAGCCGGGGCTGCCCTCCTCGTCGTGCTCGAGCCCGTTCGTCTGGTAGATCCCGCCCTTGATGCCCGGGCGCGCGATCGGCGAGACGCCGTCGGCGGTTTCCCGGTAGCGGTGGTAGTCGGTGAGCTCCTCGGGAGACGGAAGGCGCCGCTCGCGCACCTCGTGGACCAGAGACGCCGGGTCGAAGGTCTCCCGCCGCTGGCCGACGAGCTGGTCGGAGAGGACGATGACGGGGATCTGATATTCCTCGGCGATGTTGAAGGCCTCGACGGTCGTGTGGAAGCAGTCTTCCACGTCCGAGGGGGCCAGGACGACGCGCGGCGCGTCGCCGTGCCCGGCGAAGACCGCCTGGAAGAGATCCGACTGCTCGCTCTTCGTGGGAAGGCCGGTGGACGGTCCGCCGCGCTGAACGTTCACGACGACACAGGGGAGCTCGGCCATCGACGCGAGCCCGAGCATCTCGGTCATGAGGGAGAGACCGGGGCCGGAGGTGGCCGTCATCGCCTTCTGGCCCGCGAAAGACGCGCCGAGGACGGCGCCGATGGCGGAGAGCTCGTCTTCCGTCTGCGAGAGCGAGCCGCCCATCTTCGGAAGCCACTCGTCGAGGAACATGAGGATCTCGGTGGAAGGCGTGATGGGGTAGCCCGCGAAATAGCGACAGCCCGCGTGCAGGGCCCCGATCGCGGAGGCCTCGTTACCCGACATGATGAGCTTGACGGGGCCCGGCGTGAAGGCGAGCTGGCGCTCCGGCATCGGCGGGAGCGTCTGGCCGAGGAGATACCCGGCTTCGAACGCCTTCAGGGCGCCTTCACCGACCGCCGCTTTCTTCCGCCCGAAGCGGGAGACGACCGCGCGGCGAAGCGTGTCGAGGGGGAGGCCGAAGAGGGCCGTGAGAACGCCGAGCCCGACGAGGTTCTTCGATCCCTTCGCGCCGGAATCCGTGGAGAGCTTCCCGAACGGCAGCTTGATCCAGACGGCATCCGCGTCCAGGCCGAGGTCCTCGGGGGTGCGCGCGACGGGATCGGCCTCGTCCGAAAGGACGACGGCGTTCTTCACGGGCGTGCACTCGCCCTTGAAACGGCCGAAGTCGGCCCAGCTGAAGACGACGAGGACGTCCGCGCCGTCGCCCGATTCGTAGATCGGATCTCCGCTGAGGCGGACGACGCAGGACGATTCGCCGCCCCGGATCTGCGGGCCGTAGGCTTCGGTCTTCAGGACGTTCAGGCCGTCGCGCGCGGCAGCCTGTGCCAGGACGTCGCCCATCGTGACGATTCCGTCGCCGCCCGCGCCGACCATGGCGATGGTGATATCTCGTTTCGGCATCGTTGGCCTCGCCTTCTCCGAACGGCTCGCCGACTCGCCGGAGGGTCCTTCGGGTGCGCGCCAGAGTGCGTGCGGACGCGGGCTACCTCAATGGTGCAAACGGATCACCCGTTGAGGCTGCGTCTCAGGCTGAAATCAGCCGCGCCAGCGAATACGCCGCTCCCGAGGCGAGGGCGCCGACGAGGACGGTGCGCAACCCTTCCTGAACGGGCGGCCGGCCCGTCAGCCGACCCTTCACCCCCCCGAAGACGGCGAGCGCAGCCAGCGTGACCCCCACGGACACCGCGAGCGCGGACGTCACGGGGATAGCGAGGAGGTACGGGGCGAGCGGGATCGCCCCCCCGGCGACGTAGGAGCCGCCGATGGTGAACGCCGAGATGCGCGCGCGCTTCGGATCGGGCTCCACGAGGTTCAGCTCCTCGCGCATCATGAAATCCACCCAGCGCGTGTGATCCGCGCAGACGGCGTGGGTAGCCTTCTCCAGCGTGTCGCCCTCGAGGCCCCATCCCCGAAAGACCTTGCGGACCTCCTCCTGCTCCTCGCTCGGAACCTCGGCGACCTCCTCGCGCTCGCGTTTCCGCTCGCTGGCCCAGGTGTCGGCCTCGCTCCGGGCGGCGAGGTAGCCGCCGAGACCCATCGCGATGGCGCCCGCGGCCAGCTCCGCGACGCCCGCGATGAGAATGACGCGCGCGTTCGCGACGGCGCCGGAGAGGCCGGCGGCGAGCGCGAACGGAACCGTGAGGCCGTCGGACATTCCGAGGACGACGTCGCGTACCGTCTCGGACCCGGAGAAGTGGGCCTCGACGTGGTGGTGGCGGGGCCGTGGACGGGACGTGCCCTTCACGTGCGGCGGCGAAGCTGCCGTGTGCGGCCGCGGCTTCTCCTTCGACTTTTGGGCAGTCACGGGTTCGTCTGCCAGATCTCGAGGCTCTTCGTCAGGGCGCGGTCGTCGGCCGCGACGAGAGAGACGACCGCGTCCGCCACGTCCTCGGGCTGGATCGCGCGCGCCGACTCGAAGGGGAGTCCGGATCTCTTCATGAGATCGGTGCTCACGGTCGACGGGAAGACGCACGTCACGCGCACGTTCGACGTCCGCGCCTCGTAGAGCAGGACCTCGGAAAGCCCGGCGAGGCCGAACTTCGACGCGCAATAGGCGCCGCCGCCGGCAAACCCGCGGCGGCCCGCGGTCGAGGCGATGTTCACGATGTGCCCGCGCTTTCTCGACTTCATCCCGGGCAGGACCGCGCGCGACATGAGGAACGGCCCGCGCAGGTTGACGGCGAGAACGCGGTCGAAGACGACCGCATCCATCTTCTCGACGGGAGCGGACGCGAAGATCCCCGCGTTGTTCACGAGCACGTCCACGGGGCCGAGCTGCTGCTCCACGGCGGACACCGCGCGCGAGACGGCGCCTTCGTCGGCGACGTCCCCGGAGACGGCGCACGTCGTGGCACCCGAGTCCTTCATCTCCTTCTGGACCTCGAGGAGGTTTTTCTTCGTCTTGCCGAGAAGCGCGACCATCGCTCCGGCGGCCGCGAAGGCGTGCACCAGCGCGCGGCCGATCCCGCGTCCGGCGCCCGTGACGAGAACGACCCTGCCCTCGAGCTTCATCGGCGCCTCCCGGCCGGGATTCTAGAGCCGCACTGGCGTTCGGGGTGGTAACTTGGAGAGAGCCCGATGGACTTCTCCGTCGACGAGCGGCTCGCGAGAGCCGCGACGCTTCCGGCGCCGCTGTACACGGATCCCGCGGTTCTCGCGGCGGAGAAGACCCTGGTGTTCGGCGCCACCTGGCAGCTGGTCGGCCGGGCGGATCAGGTCGCGCGCCCGGGCGACTTTTTCACGGGGCGCGTCGCCGACGAGGAGGTTCTCGTCGTCCGCGGCGAGGACGAGAAGCTCCGCGCCCTCTCGAACGTCTGCCGCCATCGCGCCGGCCCGGTCGCCTCGGGCGCGGGCTCCGGCCGCGCCCTGAAGTGCGGCTATCACGGCTGGACGTACGGGCTGGACGGCCGGCTCCTCGCGACGCCCGAGTTCGACGGCGTCGAGAATTTCCGCCGGGAGGACGTGTGCCTTCCCGGTTTCTCCGTTGCGTCCTGGATCGGGCTCTTGTTCGTGAACCTCGACCCTCAGGCGCCCCCTCTCGCCGCGACGCTCGACGACCTTTCGGGTCGCCTCGAGGAAAAAGGGCTCGCCTCGATGCGCTTCGCGTTTCGCCGCGAGTGGACCCTCGACTGCAACTGGAAGGTCTACGTCGACAACTATCTCGAGGGGTATCACATCCCGATCGTCCATCCGGGGCTCATGAAGGAGCTCGATTACGGCGCCTACCGGACGGAGACCTTCCGGAATCGCGTGCTGCAGGTCTCGCCGATCAAGTCGAGGACCGGCCGCCTGCGTGCCGGCGTCCCGGCCGACGAGGCCGCGTACTGGTGGGTCTGGCCGAACCTCATGCTGAACGTCTACCCCGACAACTTTTCGACGAACCTGATCGTGCCGCTCGGCGCGGAACGGACCCTGACGATCTTCGAATGGTTCTTTCGCGAACCCGAACGTCCCGACGTCGCCGCGAAGGTGGAAGAGACGGTCGCGTTCAGCGACGAGATCCAGATCGAGGACATCGGGATCTGCGAGGCCGTGCAGCGCGGGTTGAGGTCGAGGACATATCACCGCGGCCGTTACTCCGAGAAGCGCGAGAGCGGCGTCCACCATTTCCACCGCCTGTGGACAGCGGCGATGGAGACCCCGCGCGTCCCGGAGGGTTGATGGAGCTCCGGCGAGTCCTCGGTTTCCGGGACCTCGTCTTTTTCTACACGCTGACGTGCTTCAGCCTCCGGTGGATCGCGACGGCCGCCGAAGCGGGACCGTCTTCGCTCGTGGTCTGGGTGCTCGCGGCTCTCGGGCTCTTCGTGCCGCTCGTGGCGTCGGTCCTGGAGCTCTCCTCGCGATACCCGGAGGAAGGCGGCCTCTACGTGTGGACGCGTCGGGCGTATGGGGACTTCCCGGGCTTCATGGCGGGATTCCTCTACTGGGCGAGCAATCTGCCGTTCTTTCCGGCTCTCCTCTATTTCACGGCCGCGAACGCGCTCTTCCTCGGAGGTGAAAAGGGCGCCGCGCTCCAGGAGAGCCGCGGCTTTTTCCTGGCGTTCTCGCTCGTCGGGCTGGTCCTCGCGACCGCCGTGAACGTCCGCGGCCTCAGGTACGGCACGTGGCTGCACAACGCCGCCGCGGTCGCGACGTGGATCCCGGCGATCCTCCTCGTCGTCTCGGGCGGCGTCGTGTTCGCCCGATTCGGCTCGATGACGTCCTTTTCCGCGATGCACCTCGTTCCCTCGGCCGGCTTCCAGGACGCCCTCTTCTTCTCCACGATCGCATTCGCATTCGGTGGAATCGAAACCGCGTCGTTCCTCGGCGACGAGATCCGCGATCCGCGCCGCAACCTGCCTCGCGCCCTCCTCGTCGTGGGCGCGCTCATCACGGCGACCTATCTCGCGGGGACGGCGAGCCTCCTCGTGGCTTTGCCCGCGAGCGAGGCGAGCGGGCTGACGGGCATCACGCACGCGGTCGCGGCGGCATCGGCGAAGGCGGGGCTGCCGGGAATGGGAACTCTGGCCGCGCTCCTCATCACGCTCGCTGGAGTCGGCGTGACGGGCGCGTGGCTGGCGACGGCGTCCCGCCTTCCGTTCGTCGGCGGGCTCGACCGTTTCCTGCCGCCCGCGTTCGCGAAGATCCACCCGAAATGGGGCACGCCCGCCGTCGCCATCCTCGTGCAATCGGGCCTTTCCGCTGTTTTCGTGCTCCTCAGCCAGGCCGGAACCGGGGTGAAGGGCGCCTACGACGCCCTCGTCGCGATGAGCGTGATCGCGTACTTCGTGCCGTTCCTCTTCCTCTTCGCGTCCACGATCCGGCTGTCGAAGGCGCCGCTTCCCGACGGCGCGATCCGCATCCCGGGCGGCCGGCCCGTCTCGGTCGCCCTCGCCTGCGTCGGCTTCTTCACGACGACCGTCTCTCTCCTCCTCGCCTTCATCCCGCCCGGCCAGGGGCCGGACCAGGTCTTCGCCGCCGCGAAGATCGTTCTCCTGACTATCTTCCTCGTCGCCGGAGGCGTCGCGCTCTATGCGTCCTCGGCGCGCCGGCGGCGACTGCTTCGGACGTAGCCGCGCGCGCCCTCGCGGCCGCCTGAGTCCTCGTCCGTCCGCCGTTTTTCCTCCGTTACCCGGTGCTACGATCCGTGCGGCGCAATGGATCCCGAGTCGAACGCCGCCTCCGGTCCGCCGGGTCCGGATTCCCTCACGTTCGAGGCGCTGTACGACGAGCTGCACGCGCTGGCGCACCGGCAGATCCGGCGTGCGCGCCCCGGCGAAACGCTGCGCACGACGGCGCTCCTGCACGAGGCCTACCTCAAGCTCGCTCGCGGAGCGTCCCCGAAGGATCGCGCGCACTTCTTCGCTCTCGCGGCGCGGGCCATGCGGCAGGTGCTGGTCGACCACGCGCGCAACCACACGGCATTGAAGCGTGGCGGCGGGCTCCGGGTCGCGACGCTCGGGGATGTCGCGTCCGAAGTCGAAGCCGATGCCGCCGAGCTGATCGCGATCGACACCGCGCTCGAGAAGCTGCAAGGCGCGAATTCGCGGATGGCGCGCGTCGTCGAGCTTCGCTTCTTCGGAGGCCTGTCGGTCGAGGAGACTGCGGAGGCGCTCGACGGGTCGACCGCCACGGTCAAGCGCGACTGGCGCGCGGCACGGGCGTTCCTCCTGGCGACGCTCTCCCCGGGCCCGCCGTGAGCACGGACGAAACCTGGAGTCGCGCGCTCGAGATCTTCCAGGATGTCGCCGATCTCGCGCCTGATGAGCGCGATCTCCGCGTCGCGGCTGCCTGCGGCGGGGACGAGGCGCTCCGCCGGCGGGTCGCCGATCTCCTGACGGCCGATTCGGAGGCCGACTCTCCTCTCGACGGAGGTGCCGCACGGCGCTTCCCGAGCCTGCTCGATGGTGACGACACCCCTCTGGATCTTTGGATCGGTCGGCAGCTCGGTCCTTACCGCGTCGTCCGCGAGCTGGGACACGGCGGGATGGGAGCCGTCTTCCTCGGTGAGCGCTGCGATGGACACTTCGAGCAGCGTGTTGCACTCAAGGTCGCGCGCCTCAGCCTTGCCGGCGACGAGGCCATCCGGCGCTTTCTCGCCGAGCGCCGGATCCTGGCCGGGCTCGAGCATCCGCACATCGCCCATCTGCTCGACGGCGGCGTGACTCCCGAGGGTCTTCCTTACTTCGCGATGGAGTATGTCGAGGGAGTCCCGATCGGGGACTACTGCGACTCGCAAGAGCTTTCTCTTTCGCCGCGCATCGAGCTGTTTCTCGGCGTCTGCGCGGCGGTCGACCACGCTCACCGCCGGCTCGTGGTGCACCGTGATCTCAAGCCCTCGAACATCCTCGTAACCGCCAGCGGCGACGTCAAGCTCCTGGACTTCGGCATCGCGAAGCTTCTCGGCGACGACGACGACGGGACTCGTACGCTCGAGCGCCATTTGACCCCGGCCTATGCCGCGCCCGAGCAGATTCGCGGCGAGCGAGTCACGACCGCGACCGACATCTGGGCTCTGGGTGTCGTGCTCTACGAGCTGCTCGTCGGACGTCGACCGTTCGCGGCCCGAGGGGGCCCTGAGGAGGCCGCGCTCGCCGTGGCCGGTGAGGAGCCGACCCGGCCCAGCACGGCGGTGCCGGCTGCCGGACCTGGCGGTTCGTCTCGTCGCCGGCTCCGTCGTGCCCTGCGCGGCGATCTGGACACCATCCTTCTCACCGCACTACGAGAGGAGCCCGACCGCCGGTATCCCTCGGCTGCGGCGCTCGCCGAGGATCTTCGGCGGCATCTCTCCTTTCTGCCGATCCGCGCGCGACCGGACAGCTTCCGCTACCGCGCGGGAAAGTTCGCCGCGCGACATCGCTGGACGCTCGCGGTCGCTGCGACGCTGCTCGTCGCCCTCATCGGTGCTCTCGGGGCCGCGCTGGAGCAGGCGCGTGCTAAGACCCGTGAGGCGCGCGCCTCGCAGGAGGTGACGTCGTTCCTCGTGCGACTGTTCGAGGGCTCGGATCCGACCCTGGCGCGAGGCGCGTCGCTGACGGCGCAGGAGCTTCTCGACGAAGGCGTCGACCGGCTGCGATCCGACCTCGCCGGCCAGCCCGGGGTACGCGCCCGGCTGCTTCACGCCATGGCGGCATCGTACGCGGCACTCGGCCTCTACGACCGCGCGCTGCCGCTCGCCCAGGAGGCGTTGCAGCTGCGCCGACGGATTCTTCCCACCGGGAGCGCGGATGTCGCAGAGAGCATGGACCAGCTCGGCGAGCTCTTCCGGCTCGAGGCGGACTTCGCCCGTGCGGAGCCTTTGCTCCGCGACGCCCTGGCGGCGCGTCGCGCGAGCCTCGGTTCGGACGACCCGGCGGTGATCCAGAGCCTCGGCCACCTCGGCCGGCTGCTCGGGGACGAGGGGAAGTTCGCCCGCGCCGAGGAGCCGTACCGCGAGGCTCTCGCCGCCAGCGAGCGCCGCTTCGGACCGGTCTCCCCGGAGAGCGCGGGATGCCTGGACGATTTCGCCACGAACCAGTCGGATCTCGGCCGGGAGACGAAGGCGATCGAGCTGCTGCGGAGGGCCCTGGAGACGCGTGAGAAGACCCTTGGTCCGGAGTCACTCGCGGTGGCCGGCTCGCTGAACAGTCTCGGCCTTCATCTCGACGGCGCCGGGGCGTATCCGGAGTCGGCCGCGGCGCTCGAGCGTGCGCTCGCGATCCGCCGGAAGGTCCTCGGGTCCACACATCCGCTCGTGGGCGCGACCCAGATCGACCTGGCCGGCGTCTACGACGACTTAGATCGCCACGACGCCGCCGAGGATGCCGCCCAGAGCGCGCTCGGGATCCTTCGGCACGCGCTGCCCGAGGATCACCCGAAGATCGGCGAGGCGCTCAATATGCTCGGGATCATCCGCTCCTCGCGCCGCGACTTTACCGGCGCGGTGCCCGTCTTCCGGGAGCTGCTCACCCGATACCAGCGCGTCTCGGGAAAGGGACACCCCGACACGCTCTCCGTCGAGAACAACCTCGCGATCACGCTCCTCCACGCGGGCCGAGCTCCCGAGGCGGAGTCGCTGGAGCGCGACGTACTGGCGCAGCTCGGCGGGGACAACGGCCAGGCCACGGGAGCCCTGGCGCGAGAGAACCTCGCGAGGACGCTCGAGCAGGAAGCGAGGCCTCGCGAAGCGCTCGAGCTCGCGCGGCAGGCACTGGGGCTGCAGCGGAGACGCGAAGGCATGGCCTCGGGAAACGTGGCCGTGGCCTTACGCGAGGTCGCGCTCGCAGAGGAGATGTGTGGCGAAGCGGGTCTCGCGGAGCAGGACTTTCGCGAGGGCCTCCGCCTCGGAGAAGGGCTCACGTCCTCCCGCGGCAACGTGACGTACGAATGGAGGATCCCGCTGGCCGACTTCCTCGTCGGCTCCGGCCGCTGTTCCGAGGCCCTCCCGCTGCTCGCCGGCGCGATCGCCGAGATCACCGGAGCACGCCGTTCCGTGGACCCGATCTGGCGGCTCCAGGCAAGGCTGCTCCAGGCGCGATGCACGCAACCCTCCGGCGCGGGAGCCGACGGCGCCAAGGCGGTCCGTGCGGCCCTGCGCCTCATGCCGGCAGTCGAGGTCGATCTTTACCCTACCGCGCGGGACCTGCTCTCCGCCCGCGGCACGTCGCTTCCGTGAGCACAAGGGAGATGGGAGCGCAGCGCCCCCGCTAAAGAGCTCGCCGCCGCCGCAACCCCCGCTCGATGATCCCTGTCTCGCCTCCTTTCCGTTTCTTCCGGATGACGGGAGGTGACCCATGAGATCGAAAACGAGGCGCGAAATCAGGCGAGCCGTCGTCGGCGGCATGGCGGCTCGAGCTGGCGTCGCCATCGCGGCGGTGCTACTCGCGGGCGCTGCGCCGGGGCAGGCGGAAACGTATGTCCTGCCGTCATCCGCCTACAGCACGGGAGCGGGGGGGGCCGAATTCCACTCGGACGTCCGCCTGCTCAACGTCACGAGGTCACCGGTGACGGTGACGGCGACGTTCTACGACCAGGCGAGCGGCGCGACGTTGCCGGCTTCGCCATTCACGGTCCCGGCGCGGAGCCAGGCGTCCTTCGACAACATCCTCAGGTCCCTCTTCGGAGGTGGCCTTGGGTCGTACGGCCCGATCCGGCTCGAGGCGAGCGGTTCTCTCATCGTCTCGTCGAGCGTGAACAACGTGAACGCGTGCGGGACGGGGGCGACTTCGGGGCAGTGGCTCCCGGGGCTCGCGCTCTCGCAGGCTCTGCGGGTCGGGATCCTGGGTCAGCTCGCGCTCAGCACGAGCTCCGCGACGGGCTACCGGACCAACGTCGTCTTCATGAACCCGGGGACGGCGAATGCGACGGTGACGGGGGCGTTGCGGCGCGGGGATGGATCGCTCATCGGGACGGAGACCTTCCCGCCGCTACCCGCCAACGGATTCCGGCAGGTCTCCCTCGGCGGCTTTCCGGGGGCCACCGGGACGACGGACACGAACCTCTTCCTCGAGTTCACGAGCGACCAGCCGGTCCTCTCCTTCGCGTCGGTCATCAACAACGCCTCGGGCGACCCCTTTGCGATCGTCGCGGCGGCCGACACCGCCAGCCAGGAGCTGACCGTGACGCTGCCCGGCGGCGTGCCGCTGGTGCTGGAGAAGATTCCGAACGGAACGTTTCTGATGGGATCGCCGGGCACGGAACGGAGCCGCGGGAGCGACGAAACGCAGCACCCGGTGACGATCTCGGCCGACTACTACATCGGGAAGACCCTCCTGACGCAGGCGCAGTGGCAGGCCGTGATGGGGAGCAATCCGAGCACCTACTCCAGCTGCGGAGGCACGTGCCCAGTCGAGAACGTGTCCTGGAACGACATCGCGGGAAGCGGAGGATTCCTGGAGAAGCTGAACGCGGCGCTGGGGCTGAGCGGGGCGTCGGCATTCCGACTCCCCACGGAGGCGGAGTGGGAGCGCGCGGCGCGTGGGGGCACGACGACCCGATTCTGGTTCGGGGATGCTTTGGACTGCGACGACTCTCCGTCCGTCAGCACGTGCAGCGCAGACCCATACGTCTGGTGGACCGCGAACTCGAGCGGCTTGACCAGCGGGACGCACCCGGTCGGACAGAAGCAGCCGAACCCCTACGGGCTGTACGACGCGAACGGCAACCTGTACGAGCGGGTGCAGGACTGGTACGGCGCCTACCCGACGACGGCCGTGACGGATCCCACCGGCCCCGCATCGGGCGGGGGTCGGGTCGCCCGGGGCGGCGCCTGGGATGTGGTTCTCGCGATCTGCCGGTCCGCGTACCGCGGTGGCAGCGCCGACTCCTACCGCTCCAACAACATCGGGTTCCGGATTGCCAGGTCCCAATGACCCAAGGCGGAATCGGGCCCAAGTCCTTACTGATCGTGCTCGGCGAACAGCATCAACAAGGGAGTACGAACGATGAAGGGGTCACTTCGCCATGGTGTTCTCGTGCTCGAAGCGATCGTCGCATTGGGCTGCAAGAAGGAAGCGGCGCGGCAGGCTTCCCCGTCCACGGCTCCGGCGGCGGTTGTCTCGGCCCCGAGCGTGCAGGCTTGTGCGCTCATCTCGGCGGCCGAGGTGGGCACGATCTTTGAAAAGACGCTCGTGGCGACGGGTTCGGGCCGGGAATGTCAGTACGGCCTTGATCCCGCCGAAAAGGAGAAGCAGCTGAACGCGTTGAAGGGCGGCGCGGGCCAGTCGGGCTCGGGTGCGGACAGCGCCGACCTCGGCGCTCTTGCGAACAGCCTGGTCAAAGGGGGCGGCTTCAAGATGCCGTCGGCCATCTCGGACCAGCTGCTGGTGAACCTGAGCCTCTCGCGCGACTCGCAGAGCGAAGGGCAGGTCAAGGCGATCTATTCGGGCGTGGGCAAAACCGTTCGCGGCGTCGTCGAGCCGGAGAAGCGCGGCTTGAACGGCACGATCGAGGTGGGCAAGGACATCCCTGGCGTCGGTGACTGGGCTTTTGCGACGAATGTCGCGTCGGTAAGCCTGGGGCCGGGATTCTCGTCCCGCGGCCGTATTCTCGAAGCGCGGCAGGGCGCGTGGCGCGTCACGGTTGGCGCGACGATCGCCCCCGATCCAGGTGAGCCGAAGCTCGACGGAGAGCTCGGCGATGTTGCGCGCGCGGCGTTCGCGAAGCTGGGGGTGACGGGACGCTGAAGTAAGGGTCTCCACGGCCCCTCGCGTCGCGGCACGCCGGGGATCTCGAGAACTGGACCGGTCGTTCCATATTGACTACTCTCTCGCGCCCATGTCCGCCTCGGTCGCGCCCCGCTTCGATCCCGCGCGACGGCGGGCGGTGACGATCGCTCTCCTGCTCGTCACGGCTCTCGCGTCTTTCGAGTCGACGATCGTCTCGACGGCGATGCCGACGATCATCGGCGAGCTCCACGGCCTGCCCCTCTACTCCTGGGTTTTCTCCGTCTACCTCCTCACGTCCACGGTCACGATGCCGATCTACGGGCGCCTCGCGGACGTCTACGGGAGGCGCCGCATCCTGATGACCGCCATGGCCATCTTCCTCGCCGGAGCGGTCACCTGCGCGCTCGCACGCTCGATGCCGCAGCTCATCGTGGCGCGCGGCCTTCAGGGCCTCGGCGCGGGCGGGCTCATTCCGATCGCCCTCACCGTCTCCGGCGACCTCTACTCCCTCGAGGAACGCGCACGCGTGCAGGCCTTCTTCAGCGGCGTCTGGGGATTCGCGAGTCTCGTGGGCCCGCTGCTCGGCGCGTTCCTGACGGTGACGTTCGGGTGGCGCTCGATCTTCACGATCAACCTGCCGCTCGGCATCATCGCGTTCACACTCGTCGCGACGAAGATGATCGAGTCGCGCAAGCCGGGCTCGGACCCTCTGGACGTCGCCGGCGCCGCGACGCTGGCGTCGGGCATCGCCGCGCTTCTCTTCGCGGTGCTCCAGAGGGCGGGGGCCGGAACTCTCGGGGCCGGCGTTCGGCTCGCACTCGGAGCGTCCGGGCTCCTCCTCCTCGCCGTCTTCGTCCGCCTCCAGCGGAGGCGCGAACACCCGCTCGTTCCGCCGGAGCTTTTCCGCCACCCGCGGACCGCGGCGCCATACCTGGGCGGCGTTCTCCTGGGCACCACGATCTATGGGGTCGACACGTTCGTTCCCCTCTTCGTGCAGGGCGCGCGCGGCGGGACCGCGGGAGCCGCCGGGGCGGTCATCACGCCGCTCGTCCTTTTCTGGGCGCTCTCGGCGGCGGCCGCCGCCCGCGTGATCATTCGATTCGGCTTCCGGAGGACGGCCCGCGCGGGAGCGCTCCTGATCCTCGCGGGGTTCGTCAGCCTGCTCGTCGCGGCCCGGCTCGACGCGCCGGTTCTCGCGATCAGCGCGGCGTGCGGACTCGTCGGCGCCGGTCTCGGGCCGTCGTCGCTCGCGCAGGTGCTCGCGATCCAGAACGTCGTGGAGGAGGGCCGCCGCGGCGTCGCGACGAGCCTCGTGCCGTTCTTTCGCACCGTCGGGGGGTCGCTGGGCGTGGGCGCTCTCGGAGGCATCCTCGCTTCCGGCCTGACGAGTCGGATGGGAGCGGCCGCCGATTCGGCGGGGGCGGCGCTGGCGGAGGGACGCGTGCCACGCGAGCTCCGGCTCGCGCTCGAGCAGTCGCTGTTCCCCGTTTTCGCGGTGCTCCTCGCCCTCGCAGCCGTGAATCTCGTCGTGACGTCGCGGTTCCCCGATCTCCAGGTGACGCCGCGGACGCCGACGAACGCCTAGACGCTCCTCCGAGAGGATACGTTTGCAGGCCGCACTTCGTTCGCGAGATCATGGTTCGTCCCCGCGGCGCGCGGCGAGCCGAGCAAAGCGACCTGACCCCGGGAGATCTACAATTCGCCCATGAGGGTCTTCATCTCCGCGCTCGTCTCCTTCGCGGTCGCAGCGGCCGGCCCCGTCGCCGCGCAGCAGGCGACGCCGACTCCCGTCGTCCCGCAACCGACGGCGACTCCCGTCGAGCAGCACGTCGTCGCGCCGGCCCTTCCCGATCAGCCGAACAAGGAAGGCGTCGTGCGACCGAGCGGATCGATGCCGACCGACGCGGAGGGCTACGTCCGGACGAATCGGGGGACGATCGACCCGACCACCACCGCGTCGCCGGCTCCAGGCGCAGCACCGGGGCCGGGGATCGCGACCGGAGCGGTCGCGGCGGAGGGTGCCCCCGTCACGGCCTCGGCACCGCCCCCGCGCGGAAAGGCGACCGTCAAGGCCGCCTACCTCTCCGTGCGCGGCACGGTGAAGGCGTACGAGAAGGGCGTCTCCCTCACGGTCGTGGAAGCCGACGGGCAGGAGCGCACCGTGAAGATCGCGGGGAAGGCGACGGTGTATGAAGGACTCGTCGTGGGCGACAAGGTCGTCGTGAGAATTCCGCTCGGGAAGCCCGCGGACGGAAAGACGACGGATCATGTCGAGCGGCAAAGACCCCTGAAGCCGCCTCCGAAGTCGAAGTTCACCCGGGCACAATCGCCGTCCAGCTGAGCCGCGGACCGGGATGCAGCGACTCTTCGTCCGCTCGGTCGCTCTCGTGGCCGTCCTCGCGGCGCCCCTCGCCGCACAAACGCCCACGCCCACGCCGAGGAACGCGGTCGAGCCGTCGGACCAGTCCGCCGTGGCCCCGGCGCTTCCGGTGCGTGCGGGCGAGCCGAATCCCGAGGTCACCCTGGGCCGGCCCGCCGCGCCGGCGACGTCGACGGCGGCGCCTCTTCCGGTTCCGCCGGAGCTCGTCCCCTCCTCCGCGAGAGAGGACACACCGACGGTCTCCTCGCCGCCGAGCTCCTTGTCGCCTGCCGCCGGGAGCGCGCACGCGAGGGCAGGAGTCGTTTCCGCGAAGCCGGTGACCCTCTCGCAGGGAGCGGCCTCGACCGTCATGAGCTACCGGAAAGGAAAGTCCTTGACCGTAAAGACGCCGTCGGGTTCGCTCGTGGGATACCGGCTCACGAGGGACTCGGTCCTGCCGCCCGATCTCGCCCCCGGCCGGTCGGTGCTCGTCGAGACGAAGATGGTCGGGAAGCGCCGTGTCGCGACGAAGGTGTCGTACGCCGAGGGACGCGTCGTCCTCACGAACGTGAACTGACTCTCCGGGAACCGGCGGACGTCGTGACGTTCTCCCTGAGGTGAAGACCCAAGCACGATCGCTGTGGCATAACGCGCGCGTGATCCTCTTCGAGAACGAAGACGTCCTCGCCCTCGACAAGCCGGCGGGCATCTCGATGGCGACGTCGACGAAGGAGGGAAAATCCGGCGCGGACGCGGTCGCGCGCCTGTTCGCGGCCTGCGCCCTTCCCACGCCCGATCCGCCTCCGCTCCTCGTCCACCGCCTGGACGCGGGGACTTCGGGCGTCGTCCTCCTCGCGAAAACGTCCGAGGCGCACCGCGCGCTGAGCCTCGCGCTCCAGGAACGCCGCGTGAAGAAGACGTACCGCGCACTGGTCTGGGGACACCCGGTCCCCGCGAAGGGAACGATCGACCTCCCGCTCCAGCGCGATCAGAAGGACGGCCGCAAGATGCGCGTCTCGGCGGAGGGGAAGCCCAGCCGGACGCGCTATGCGACGCTCCGGAGGTTCTCGTCTCTCGCGGATCTCGAGCTCCATCCCGAGACCGGGCGCACGCATCAGATCCGCGTCCATCTCTCGGCGAAGGGGCATCCCATCGCGGGCGACGACTTCTACGGCGGGTCGAGCCGGTGGCACGGCATGCGCGACCCGGGACTCCGCGAGGCGCTCAGGAGAGTCGTGCGGCCGCTTCTCCACGCTTCGCGTGTCGAGATTCCGGAGATGGGCGTCGACGTGACGGCCCCGCTGCCCGGGGATTACGTCGAGATCTTGGCTTCCCTCGCGGCCTCAGCGTGAGGGCGCGGACGAACGCGAGAGCAGGCGCCGGGCCCCGCAACCCTTCGTCGCGAGGAACGTCGCGGCTCCCGCGAGAAGAACGAGGCTCGCGACGAGCAGAAGGACCAGAGGGCCCTTCTTCGGAGGCGGAAGCTCGCTCGTCACGGGGGCGGCGGCCGGGCGCCTCGACGTGAGAGGGGCCGTGGAATCGGCGAGGGAGGGCGGGGGGGCGACGTCGGCGAAGGCGGAGATCTCGCGCGTGATCGCGCTCTTGACGGGCCTCGCGTGGAGATCGCGCCGCGCGACGACGAGGTCGAGGATCATCTGGCCGGCGCTTCCGTATCGATCCAGCGGCTCCTTCTTGAGGGCTCTCGCGACGATCTGCTTCAGGGTGTCGGGCACGAGGTCGGGCTCGGGCCACGGGTCCGCCTCCTTGGTCATCATCTTGGCCACCATCTGGGTCACGCTCGCGCCCGAGAAGGGGTGCACGCCGGCCAGCATCTGGTAGAAGACGATGCCGAAGGAGAAGAGGTCCGACCGCTCGTCGAGCGGGTTTCCGAGCGCCTGCTCCGGAGAGAGGTAGTCGAGCGTGCCGACGATCATTCCCTCGCCCGTCTGCCGGTGCGAGCGGGACGTGTCGCGCGCGCCCTCGGCGAGGAGCTTGCTGAGGCCGAAGTCGAGCACCTTGACGCGGCCGTCCGGCGCGAGCATGAGGTTCGAGGGCGTGATGTCCCGGTGGAGGATGCGGTTCTGGTGCGCGACCTTCAGGCCCTCGAGCGCCTGGATCGCGATGTCGAGGCACTCCGTGATGGAAAGCCTCCGCTTGTCCATGATCTCGTCGAGACCCTCGCCTTCCAGGTACTCGAGGACGAGATAGAGCGAGCCCGGTGGAAATCCCACGTCGCGCGCCTCGGTCGTCGCGAGATCGTGGATCGTGATGACGTTCGGATGATTGAGCGCCGCGACGGCGCGCGCCTCGTTCATGAACCGCCCGCGCATCTTCGTGTCGCTCTGGAGCGCGGCCGGCAGGATCTTGATGGCGACGCGGCGCCCGAGCGCCGAATCCGTCGCGAGATAGACCTCTCCCATGCCGCCCCGGCCGAGCAAGCGGAGGATCTCGTACCGGCCGATGCTCTTGGGAAGTGGTTCCGCGGACAACGCGACGCAAGTATAGGGAGTCCGGGGCCTTCGATCAGGCGGGCGGAAGCGGCGCCGGGTCGAGCGCCATCAATATCGTCAGGGTGTTTCCCCCGTCGCGCGTCGTCGAGGTGAGGCCCGTCCGCGCGAAGAGACGAAGCATCCGCTCGTTGTTCTTCAGGACCTCGGCTTCGAAGACGGAGATCCCCCGCGCGCGCGCGAGCGTCGCGATTCGATGAAAGAGAAGGCTTCCGAGGCCCCGGCCCTGAAACGTGTCCGCCACCGTGAACGCGACCTCGGCGTGAGTGGGCCGATCGGGATAGCGCTCCCACCGTGCGACTCCCACGATGGCCCCCGCCGTCTCGGCGACGAGGGCGTAACGAGCCTCGTAGTCCACGCGAGCGAGGTACTGCGCCTTCCCCGCGTCCTTGTCGGGAACGGCGAAGAACCGGAAATAGAGGCTGTCGGGCGAAAGGCGGTCGTAGAGCGCCAGGAGGCCGGCGGCGTCGTCGCCGCGGATCGGGCGCAGGTGCAGCGCCACGCCGTCTCGGAGGACGACATCGGATTCGTCCGTGGCCGGATAGGTCGCGCTCGCGCGGGATCGGCCGTCCAGCTCCTCCCGAATCGTTCGAACCACGCTCCGATGATTTCACGGAGCCTGGTGTTTTGGCTTCCCGTACACGCGCGTCGGATTTTTCGCGACCTGCTTTCCTTCGACGTCGAAAGGCGATAGAACGCGCCGTCACTCGGCATCCGAAGGGGGGCGACATGAAGCTCATCACGACGATCATCCGGCCCGAGAAGCTGGCGGACGTGAAGGCCGCCCTTTTCCGCGCGGGAGTGACCGGGATTTCGCTGTCGCGGGTGCAGGGGCACGGGGGCGAGCACGAGACCGTCGAGCAGTACCGCGGCACGACGCTCGTCTTCGAGTTCGTCGAGAAGGTGCGCATCGACATCGCCGTCTCGGAGCCGTTCGTGGAGCCCACGATCGCGGCGATCCTCGCGGGAGCGCGCACGGGCGAAGTCGGCGACGGCAAGATCTTCGTCCAGCCTCTCGAGCGCATCATCCGGATCCGGACGGGAGAGCAGGACGTGCAGGCGCTCACCCCCGTTTCAGCCGACGAGGTCCAGGCGCGGGCGATCCGCGCGAAACGGGAGCCGTCGTGAACGCCCCTTCGGCGATCAACTCCGGCGACACCGCGTGGCTCCTCGGCTCGGCGGCGCTCGTCTTCCTGATGAACCCGGGGCTCGCGTTCTTCTATGCAGGCCTCGTGAGGCGGAAGAACACGCTCAATACGCTCATGATGACGTACGTCGCGATGGGCATGGGCGCCCTCGTCTGGATGGCCGCCGGCTACTCCCTCGCGTTCGCGCCCGGTTCGCCCTTTCTCGGTGGCCTGAGGTGGCTCGGGCTCTCCGGAGTGGGCTCGGCTCCGGAGCCAGCCTATGCGGCCACCGTTCCTCATCTCGCGTACGTCGTCTTTCAGGGCATGTTCGCGACGATCACGCCCGCCCTGATCTCGGGCGCGATCGTCGAGCGCATGAGCTTTCGCGCATACGTGCTTTTCATCGGCCTCTGGAGCCTCGTCGTGTACGCGCCGGTCGCGCACTGGGTCTGGGGCACGGGCGGATTCGTCCGCGCGTGGGGCGCGCTCGACTTCGCCGGAGGAACGGTCGTGCACGTGACGGCGGGGACCGCGGCCCTCGTCGCCGCGATGTTCCTCGGCCCGCGGCAGGACAACAAGCGCATCGCGCTGATTCCGCACAACGTCCCGTACGCGCTCCTCGGCGCGGGCCTCCTCTGGTTCGGGTGGTTCGGCTTCAACGCGGGATCCGCGCTCGCGGCGAACGGAACCGCGGCGCTCGCGTTCATCACGACGAATGCCGGTGCGGCGTCGGCGCTTCTCACGTGGATCCTTCTCGAAAATTACTTCGGAGGTCATGCGACGGCGGTCGGTGCCGCGACGGGCGCCGTCGTCGGGCTCGTCGGCATCACGCCCGGGGCGGGCTTCGTGCCGCCGCTCGCCGCGGTCGCGATCGGCTCGCTGACGGCGCTCGCGAGCTTCAGCGCGCTGCGCCTGAGGGCCCGCACGTCGCTCGACGACACGCTCGACGTCTTCGCTTGTCACGGGATCGGCGGAATCACCGGCTCGATCCTGACGGGAGTCTTCGCATCCAAGGCCGCGAACCCGGACGGGGGCGACGGGCTCCTCGCAGGCGGAGCGGCGCTCCTCGGCATCCAGCTCGGGGCCGTCGCGGTCGTGTTCGTCTACACCGCGGCGGCCACGGCGGGCGTTCTCCTCCTCGTGAAGCTCGTGACGCCTCTCAGAATCGAGCTCCATGCCGAGCTCGAGGGCCTCGACCGGCAGGTGCATGGCGAGGAGGCGTACCGAGGCGGAAGCGCGGCGGGCGGACTCGGGGAATCCGTCATTCTCCTGCCGTCGGAGCGCGCCCCGGGAGTCTAGGGTATGGGTGTCGCGCGTCCCGTCAGCACGGCGAGGCGCCTGAGCCGCGCGGCGAGGTCCGGCGAGAATGAATCCCTGGTGGCGCGCCAGGCCCAGTTCGCACCGGCGCGTCCGGGTACGTTCATGCGGCCCTCGGCTCCGAGGGCGAGGTAATCCTGCATCGGCGCGATGGCGCGATCGGCGACGGACGAGAACGCGGCGCGAACGAGGTCCCAGGACGCGTCCTCGCCCGACGTGCCGAGGTAGTCGCGAAAGCGGGTCTTCGCGGTTTCGTCGAGCGACGCGAACCACGAGCGCGACGTGTCGTTGTCGTGCGTTCCCGTGTAGATCACCATGTTGGGAATGTAATGGTGCGGCAGGTGCTCGCTGTCGTTCTCACCGAAGGCGAATTGAAGCACCTTCATGCCGGGAAGCCCGAGGATCTCGACGAGCCGCCGGACGTCCTCCGTGAGGAGGCCGAGGTCTTCGGCGACGAGGGTGACGTCCCCGAGCGCGTGCTGGATCGCCATGAAGAGCATGAGTCCCGGCCCGTTCACCCAGCGCCCGTCGCGCGCGGTGGCGGCGCCGGCGGGCACCTCCCAGTACGCCGAGAAGCCGCGGAAGTGGTCGAGGCGAACGACGTCGGCGAGCCGCAGGTTCAAGCGGATCCTCTCGATCCACCAGTCGTAGCCGTCCTCGGCGAGAACGTCCCACCGGTAGAGGGGATGGCCCCACAGCTGCCCGTCCGCGCTGAAGTCGTCGGGCGGAACGCCCGCCGAGGCCGTCGGCCGCCCGTCTTCGCCGAGAACGAAGAGCCGGCGGTGCGCCCACACGTCGGCGCTGTCACACGCGACGTAGATGGGGAGGTCCCCCATCACCGAAATGTCGCGCGCGTTCGCTTCCGACTTCACGCGCTGCCACTGCCGGAAGAAGAGGAACTGCGCGTACGTGTGGAACGCGATCTCGCCCTCGAGCTCCTTCCGCGCCGCGGCAAGCGCCTCCTCCTCGCGCTTCGCGAGAGCGGGATCCCATTCCGTCCAGGGCCGGCCCGCGTTCTTCTCCCTGAGGGCGGCGAAGAGGGACCAGTCGGCGAGCCAGGCGGCGTTCGACGACGCATTCGCGAACCGGGAGACCTCGTCCAGGATGCGCCCGCCGAGTGACTTCGAGTGGCGGAACGAGTCCTCGAGGAGGCGGCGGCGGAACGGCACGACCCGCTCCCAGTCCACGCGCCCCTCCGGGAATTCCGGGGCTGCGTCCAAAGCCCCGGCTGGGAGGAGACCCTCCTCGACGAGCCACTCCGGCGAGACGAGGAGCGGATCGCCCGCGAAGGCCGAGAGCCCGTCGTACGGGGAGTGGTGGGGGCCGGTGGGGCCGGGTGGCAGGACCTGCCAGAGTCTCAGCCCCGCCTGGGACGCCCAGTCGAGGAAGGCGTCGGCGGCCGGGCCGAGGTCCCCCACGCCGAACCGCGAGGGCAGGGACGTCGGGTGCAGGAGCACGCCAGCCTGTCGCGTGGGACGAGTCATTTCTCGGATGCTACCCCGGCGGCTTCACCGGCCCATGCCGGCTTCGTGCCCGAGAATCCGGAGCGCCCGCCCGTAGATCGCCTCCACTTCCTCGCGCGTGTTCCCGATCGCCGTCATTCCGAGCTTTCCATATTCCGAAAGCGCCCCGATGAGATGAAAGAGGACGCCCGATTCGGAATTGTGACTGTAGTGAAGGGAGTTGATCGTGACGATCTCGATGAGGTCCTCCGGCAGGAGTCCGCGGAACGTCTCCGACTGGAGGTTGTCCGTCGCGCGATAGAACTTCGGCGAGCCCCTGGGCGAATGAAAGAGGCCGGTCTCGGCATCGAGCTGCCCGCCCGTCAGGAACTGGAGCGCGAGGTAAGGATGCGTCGTGCCGCCCATGCGGAGGTTGATCTCGAGCGCCCACGCCTTCCAGGGGGCCGAGGGAGCGTCGCGGGTCACCAGGAAGTCGATCCCGAATCGGCTCACGACGCCCTTGGCGGCGAGAACAGCGCCGATCCGCAGGGCCACTTCGTGGATGTGCATCCGGTACGCGTCGTCTGCCGGAAAGAGGCAGCCGAGAAACACCTGGCCGCTCGGTCCTCCCAGGATCTGATCGTGGGTGGAGATGGGGATGACGGCACCGTGAGGACCGCTCCGGAGCTGGACGCTCGGCGAGGCCTTGAAGGGAGCCTCGAGGAACTCCTCGGCGATGCCGCCCATCCTTCGAAACTTCCCGTGGTAATCGCTCCACGTCTCCCACGGCACCGAGAACTCCACTGCGGGAAGCGTCGCGTGGACCGCCTCGGCGAGATCGCCGCGAGCGTCGGGATACCGGAAGACGGCGTTTCCCTCGCCCGAGAAACTGTCGTTCAGCTTCACGACCGCGCTCTTCAGGCCCGGTTTCCGCCGCTTGAGCTCGACGAGGGCCGCCTCGATGTCCTGGTCGTCGCGCAGGTCCTCGAGGCCGTCGGGAATCGCGATACCCGCCTCGCGGAAGATCTTCCGGCCTCCTGACTTCGTTCCGTACGCGTTGAGCGCGGGATCGACCCCGTTGAGCGGAATCCCGAGAAGGACCGAGAGCTTGCGCTCGAGGGCCGTCGAGTTGAATACCGTGAGGTATGCCCGTGAACGGTCGGCGATGCCCTGGCGGATGCGCTCGAGGAGGCGCGGGCGCTCGAGGATCTTCTCCGTGAGAGATCGCGGCGAGGCGTCGTGCGCGCAGAGGAGAGTCAGCCGGCTCCGCGCATGGCTCGTCGGGATGCCGACGAGGAGCTGGAAGTAATACTCGAGGACGAGGGGATGCACGGGCTGTGACGTGACGAAGACGACGCGCGCCCGCGGATTTCGAAGCCGGATGAGAAGGAAAAGCAGCCTCTCCTCGTAGAAGCTCGCTCCCTCGAGCTTCCTCATCTCGGCCTGGTCGAGCGTGAGCGAGGGAACGACGACCGACGTGTGCGGCTCCTGGTCACGTCCCGCGATCGAATCCCAGACCGCGGCGAGGCGCGGTTTGAGCGCCTCGAACTCGGCGAGCTCCTCGTCGAGCGTGAGCGCGGACGCGAACGGTGGGCGGGGGATCAACCTGGACCCATTCTAAAGGCGGTGAACGGCGCCAGAACCGGGGCACGCTTCTTGATTGCGTTTCGGTGAACGAGAGGGAGAATGACGAGACGCCGGGGATTCACGCTCATCGAGCTCCTGATCGTCGTGGCGATCATCGGAATCATCGTCGCGATTGCCGTCGTGAACATGATCAACGCAATTCAGCGCGCGAAGCAGAAGCGCTCGATGGCGGACATGAGGAGCCTCGCGACGGCAATCGAGGCGTACGCGACCGATCAGAATTACTATCCGGCCGCGGCCGGTTACACGTTGCCTTCAGGGCTCTCGCTCCCCACCGGGACGCTCGGGCCGGTGCCGGACTCGCTCAGCCCGACGTACCTGAGGGTGGTGCCGCTCGTCGACGGGTGGAGCTCCTACTACACGTATGGGACCAGCACCTCCCAGACCGACTTCGTGGTGCGCTCGGCCGGTGCCGACGGAGCCCTCGATTCCTCCCCGATTTGGGGCCTGACGACCAACTTCAACGCCGACATCATCCTCGTCGACGGGACCTTCGTGCAGTACCCGGAGGGTGCTCAGAAATGACTCGGTGCGGAGCCGGCCCGACAAACGGTGTCCCGGTCTGCCCGCCTCCTCCGACAAAATTTCGTCGCCGCGCCGGTGTTCAGGCCCTATTCCTGCCCGAACCAGCCGGATTCCGGCTCCCCGGATCGCGGCACGCGTCTTGAAAGCACATCGGCACATTAGGAGGTTCATCTTATGAAGAAGAGGAACAACAAGGGATTCACCCTCATCGAGCTCTTGATCGTCGTGGCCATCATCGGCATCATCGTCGCCATCGCCATTCCGAACCTGCTCAACGCCATTCAGCGCGCCAAGCAGAAGAGGACGATGGGCGACATGCGGACGGCCGGCACGGCGGCCGAAGCGTACGCCGTCGATTTCAATCACTACCCGGCAGCCGCCGGCTACACGCTGCCGTCGGCTCTCACGTGGCCTTTCTCAGCCACCTTCGGCGCGCCGGGCTGCGCGGCCCCCTGCCTCAACGGCCAGGTGACCCCGACGTACGTCCGCCTCCTGCCGCTCACGGACGGCTGGAATTCGTACTTCCTCTATGCAAGCGGCACCCAGAACTACGGGCTCGCGTCGAACGGGAAGGATGGCCTGCAGGAAACCCCCCCCTGGACCGAAACGACCAACTTCAACAACGACATCATCTTCGTCGACGGCCAATTCACCAATTACCCAGCGGGCGCGCAGAACTGATCGTCCTCCTTCTGCAGCCCGAACCCAAGAGCCCCCTCGTCGGGGGCTCTTTTCTTTTCCGGGCCTAGAATCGTGGAGGTGCAAGGCCGCGGGACGATGGGACGGACGGCGCTCCTGGGCGGCGCCCTGGGACTGGCGTTCGCAAGCCTCCTTCTCGTCCGCTGCATCCTCACGGGGGGTGTACCGGCTCGAGGCGATCTTGCCGACTTCTTCTGGCCGATGAAGGCATACACCGCCGCGCGATGGCCTTCGGGAGTGCCGCTCTGGAATCCCCTTTCGGGCTGCGGTGAGCCCTGGCTCGCGCAGCTTCAAACGGGAGTCTTCAACCCCGGAGACCTGCCGTTTCTGCTTCCGGGTGCCGCTGGCCCTCTTCTCGGAATCGCGCTCCACCTCGCGATCGCCGCGGCCGGAATGGCGGCCTGGCTATCGGCGCTCGGCACATCGCGCGCGGGCGCTCTCCTCGGGGCCGGTGTCTTTGCGGGAGGAGGCGCTTTTCTCTCCCTGGGGCTCGTGTACAACAACTTCGAAACGGCCGCCTTCCTGCCCTGGCTGTTCCTGTCGGCGCGGCACGCGGCACGCGGCGGCTCGCCCGCAGGGCTCGCCGTCTCCCTCGCCCTCGCGTTTCTGGGCGGCGAGCCGGCCCTGGCCGCCGCCGGCGCGATGGCCGCGACGTTCGTCGCGTTCGCAACGCAGCGCGACGAGCCGGGCCCGCCCCCGCGCGGCCTTCGGGGAGGCTCGCGCCTTCTGGGAGGGCTCGTTCTCGGCGCGGGCCTCACGGCCGCCGCCGCGATTCCGTTCCTGGAATACGCCGTGTCGTCCGGCCGGATCGCGGGCGTGACGAAGAAAGAAGCTCTCGCGCGACCGGTCGGCGCCTCGGACCTCGTCGACCTCGTCCTTCCGCCCACCGACGCCCTCCTCTTTCGACCGTCGGAAGGCCGTGGGGGATACCTCACGACCCTCGCCCTCTCGCCGCTCGTCCTCCTTCTCGCGGCGGGGTCGGGCGCAGGGTTCGCGGCCCGTCCCCGCCTCCTCGGCGCGCTGACGATCCTCGGTCTCGCGGGCTTCCTCCTCGCGCTCGGGGCGCGCGGCGGAATCCTCCCTTTGCTTTGGGACGTGGGGCTCGCGAAGGGCCTTCGGTTCCCCGCGCGCTGGTTCGTCCTGACGCACCTCGCGCTCTCGGGCCTCGCGGGGGCGGGCCTCGACGGTTGGCTGCACGGACGGGTCTTCGGATGGCCAAAAGGTCGTGCCCCCGAGGAGGGCGCAGACGCGTCGCCGTCCGCCGTCTCGCGCCTCGCCCCCGTCCTGGTCTTCGGCGCGGCGGCTGCTGCGCTCCTCGGCGCCGGAGCGGTCTCCGGACGTCTGACGGGTCTTTCCGCCTGGGCGGCGCTCGTCGGAGCGGGAGCCGGCGCTTCTGTTCTGGCGTCCGCGCGCGCCACCGGTCGCCCCGGCGCTTCCCTCGCGGGGCCGTTCCTCGTGGCGATCGTGACGTTGCCTCTCGTTCCGGCATCGGCGGGACTCTTCGCGCCGACGCCCCTGACGCGACCTCCTTCCGCCGTCGCGGATCTGGGCCGAACACCGGGCCGCGTGTTCCCGGTGGTCTCGGACGCACCCTTGCTCGCGGCATTGGCGCGTGAAGCCGGCGGAGAATGGGGCGGCGCGTCGGGTGTGCGCGCGCGTGCCGCTCTCTCCGGCTACACGAACCTCCCGCTCGGGATTTCCTCGGCCGCCTCACCGTCCCCGATCGGAAATCCCCGCTTGACGCGCTTCCTCGGAGCGGCGCTTTCGGGAGGAGACGTGGAGACCATCCTCGCCCTTGCGGACGTACGGCACGTGGTGTCTCCGTTCCCGACGACCATCCCCGGCCTTCGGCTCGAACGGCACGAAGCGGGGATCCGCATTTACGCTCTCTCGCGTTCGTTCGGTCGCGTGTTTTTCGCACGCGCGGCCCTTGAAGCGGACGACGATGCGGCTTTTCGCACGCTTGCCACGCCTCTCTTCGACGCGGAGGCGGTCGTCCTTCTCGCGCCGCCCTCGGGGCCCCTTCCCGCTCCCCGCGCGGGCCGGACGTTCTCGGTCGCGCGGGTCGTCACGGACGTGCCCGAGGCCCTGGCGGTGGACACGGAGGCCTCCGAGACGGGTTATCTCGTCGTCACGCGCTCGCACGGACCTGGATGGAAAGCACGCGTGGACGGAACGGAAGTCCCGCTCCGGCGGGCGGATCTCGCTTTCTCGGCCGTGCTCGTGCCCGCGGGTGCGCATCGCATCGAGCTCTCCTACCGCCCGACCTCGTTCCGAGTCGGCGCGGCTGTCTCCGTGACGTCGCTCGTCATCCTCGCCGGCCTTCTCCTCGCGGGCCAGAGGCCCTCGTGAACGCGGCCGATGGCGTCCTTCTGTGCTTCTTCTTCGCGACGGGGGCCGTCGTAGGATCGTTCGCGAACGTCTGCATCCACCGCCTGCCGCGAGGAGCCTCGGTCGTCCACCCGGGCTCGCACTGTCCGGCCTGTGGCGCCGCCATCGCTTTCTACGACAACGTCCCGCTCGTGTCCTGGCTCGTGCTCCGCGGCCGATGCCGCGGGTGCGGAGCTCCCATTCGCGTCCGCTACCCGGCCGTCGAGCTGCTCGTCGCGCTCCTTTTCCTCGCCGCGGGTCTCCTCTACGGACCCACGCTCGTCGCAGCCTCCGCGGCGATTCTCTCGGCAGCGTGCGTGATCCTCGCGGCCACCGATCTCGAGGCGCGCACGCTGCCCGACGAAGTGACGTTCTCGACGCTCGGGTGCGGGCTGCTTCTTGCGGCGCTTCGCGACCACGCGGCTCGAAGCCCGGATCGTCCTTCCGCCTTCCGCTTCGCGGAGAGCCATTTCTTCGAGGCGCTGCTGGGAGCGTTCCTGGGAGCGGTTTTTCTGGAAGGTGTGAGGCGCGCCTACGCGAGACTGCGCGGCCAGGAAGGGATGGGCGGCGGCGACGTGAAGATGCTCGCGATGGCGGGAGCGTTCACCGGGCCCGCAGGCGTCTTTTTCACGCTCCTTTTCGCGTCTCTCGCGGGCACGGCGCTGGCGGGCGGCGCGGCGGCCGTACGAGCGCTCAACTGGTCTCTCGAAGCGCGGCGCGCGCGGCGCTCATCCTCCTCGGCCCGTGCGGTTGCCGCGCGAGCCGGACTTCTGGTCGGCGAGAACGGCCTCGTCCTCGCGGCCTCCGCCCGCTTTCGGGAGATTCCCGGAGCGGCGGCGGAGGGAACCCGGCTCACGGCGGATTTCCCCACGGCCGGGCGCCTTCTCGCGTTCGTGCGGCTGGCGCGGACGCGGGCGCGGCGCGGGGCGCGAACGGCGCACGGACGCATTGCGCTGGACGACGGGGCGGCTTTTTTCCGGGTCCTCGCGGCACGCGCCGAGCCGACGCCGGCAGGACTACTCGTCCTCCTCGCCCGTGCCGACGTGCCGTTCGGCGTGTTTCTCGCGTGCGGGGCGCTCGCGGCTTTCGTGGCCGGTCGCGCGCTCTGGGAAGTGGTGGCCGGAGCCCTGCCGTGGATCCCGAGGCTCCTGCCGTGACGGATCGCACGTTCGAGCGCGAGGTCCGCAACGTGATCGTCGGCGGTCTCGCGACGGTGCTTTTTCTCGCCGGGACCGCGGTCGTCGTCCTCCGGAACACCGTGGCATGGGGAGTGAGCGAAAACCTGCGCCGCCTGACGGGGGAGACCGACGTCCTCGCGAACCGAATCGGCTCGGCACCCGACCCCGAGACGGCGCTCGTGTCTGATCCCCTCGTGGCACGCCTTCTCCGCGACGCGAACGCGCGCAGCGCCGCGATTTACGACGCGCAGGGTCGGCGCGTCGCCGATGCGCCCTTCCTCCCGGACGCGGGACTCGCGCCCGTGGCGGTGACACCGGCGGGAGGGCTGCCTTCTCTCCAGCCTCTCGTCGACGCGGCCGGCGGCGCTTCCCCCTCCATCACCGTTGCCCTTCCCGACGCGACCCGAATGCTGCGGATCGTCTGGGACGGCACGTCGATCGCCGAAGCGCGCCGGAACGCCCGCATCCTCTCGATCGCGGTGCCCGCGGCCGCATTCGTCCTCGTCCTCCTCGTCGTGCCGTTCCTGAGGCGTCTCCTCGAACCGATCGACGCGCTCACTCAGGCCGCTCGGGGGGCCGGCGGGCTCGTCCCGGCCGTGCGTGCCGGCGGCGACGAAGCCGAGACGGCGATCGCGACGTTCCAACGGACGGTCGAGGAGCTGAAAAAACGCACCGCCGAGCTGGAAGGGCTCCGCAGCTCCGAAAAGCGGCGCGCCGACATCCTCGCGGTCACGGCCGACACTCTCGTGAGGTCGCATCCCGGCGGGCTCCTCGTCGTGGACGCCGCAGGCCGCCTGACGCAGGCGAACGTTCCGGCCCGCGAGCTCCTCGGTCTCTCCGAGGAGAGTCTCGGCTCCGCGGCCGCGGAAGCCGCGCTCGACGCGGTGCCCGCGATCCGAGAGGCGGCGCAGAGCGCTCGGGCCGGCACGCCGACGCTGTCGAAGGAGCTCGCGTTCGGAGAGGGAACCGACGCCCGCCTCGTCGAGCTCACGGCGGTCCCGATCCTGGATTCCTCGAAGGCGGTCCTGGGCGTGCTCCTCTTCCTCGAGGACCGGACGACGACGAGGCGCCTCGAGCGCGAGCTGTCGTCCCGCCGCGAGCTGGCGGCGCTCGGCGAGATGTCGGCGGGAATCGCGCACGAGTTCCGGAACGCGACGGGAACGATCCTCGGGTGGGCGCGTCTCGCCGCGAAGACGGAGGATGCCGCTTCCCGGGCCCGCCAGCTCGAGGCGATCCAGGCGGAGGCCGAGCACGTCGCGCGCGTGACGGGCGATTTTCTCTTCTTCGGCCGGCCCGAGCGGCTCGAGGCGGGGCCGTGCGACCTGCGCGCCCTCGCGCTCGAGATCGCCGACGAGCAGCGTGCGCTGACGCCAGGCGTCGTGGTCGAGGTGATCGGAACGTTTTCCCCGGCGTTCGCCGACGCCGCTCTCGTTCGCCGCGCGCTCGTGAACCTCGTGAAGAACGCGTGCGAGGCCGCGGCGGCGGGCCCGCGCGCGGGGCGCGTGGCGCTGCGCGGCGAAGGCGAAGCGGCCGGGTTCGTCAGGATCGCCGTCGAGGACGACGGCTCAGGCGTGCCCGACGAGGCGGCGGCAAAGCTCTTCGTTCCGTTCTTCTCGACGAAGGACACGGGGACGGGGCTCGGCCTCGCCATGGTCGCGAAGATCGTCGCGCTCCACGCCGGCACGATCTCGGTGGGGCGCTCGTCGGGCCTCTCGGGGGCGCGGTTCGCGCTCGAGTTCCCCGCCGTGCCCTGAACGCGCCCGACTCAGCCGGCGGCGGCGGAAGCGGCGGGCCGCGCGGCCGCCGTCTTCCTCTTCTCCACGAGGGCCTTGAACGCTTCCTTGTCGAGCGCCTTCTCGAGCGCGTCGTCCGGGTCCACCGTCGCCGCCACGACGAGGTCGGCGAGATACTGGTCCATCCCGATCATCCCGGCGTTGCGGCCCGTCTGGATGAGCGTCGTGATCATGTTCGTCTTTCCCTCGCGGATGCTGTTCGAGAGCGCGGAGGATCCGCGGAGCACCTCGAAAGCGGGAGCGCGGCCGCCCCCCTTCTTCTTCAGGAGAACCTGGGCGACGACGGCTTTCAGCACCTCGGCGAGGACGGTACGAGTCTGCTCCTGCTCCTCGGCAGGGAAGCTGTCGATGAGGCGGTCCACGGCCTTCGACGCCGAGTTCGTGTGGAGCGTCCCGAAGACGAGGAGTCCCGTCTCGGCCGCCTGAAGAGCCATCGACATCGTCTCGAGGTCGCGGAGCTCGCCGACGAGAACGACGTCCGGGTCTTCCCGGAGCGCCGCCTTCAGCGCGCCGGCGAACGTCGGCGTGTCGAAACCGAGCTCGCGGTGCGAGATCAGCGACTTCTGCGGCACGTGGAGGAACTCGACGGGATCCTCGATCGTCACGATGTGCGAAGCGCGGGTCCGGTTGATCCAGTCGAGAAGGGCCGCGAGGGTCGTGGACTTTCCCGAGCCCGTCGGGCCGGTCACGAGGACGAGGCCCCGCGGGACGCGGGCGACGTTCGAGACGATCGGGGGCAGCCCCAGCTCCTCGATCCCGAGGACCTTCGGCGGGATCATGCGCAGGACCGCCCCCGATCCGTGCTCCTGGCGAAAGAGATTGACGCGGAAGCGCGCGATCTTGCCCATCGCGTAGGCGAAGTCGGCATCGCCCGTCTCCTGCCAGTCCTTGAAAGGCTTCTCGGGAGCGATCGGCGCGATGAGGCTCTCGTATTCTTCCTCGGTCAGCGTGCGCCACTTGAGCCTCTGGAGATCCCCGTCCACGCGGACGATCGGCGGCGATCCCACGGCGAGATGGAGATCCGAGGCTTTCTTGTCGACGACGATCCTGAGGAGCGTGTCGATCCGGTTGATCCCCATGTCCGAGGGGGCGGGCGCGGCCGGCTTCGTCATTCGAGGGCCTGCTTCTCGTCGGCGATGAGCTTCTCGAAAGGCTCCTTCTTGAGCGCTTTCTCGACGGCGATCTCGGGGTCGACCTTCCCGTCCTCGCAGAGCTTCTGGAGCGACTGGTCCATGGTCATCATGCCGGCCATCTGGCCCGTCTGGAGCTGGGACGGGAGCTGATGCGTCTTGCCTTCTCGAATCAGCGACGCCACCGCTGCGGTCGAGCGGAGGATCTCGAAGGCGGCGACGCGACCCGCGAATCCTCGACGCGGAAGGAGGACCTGGGAGACGACCGCCTTCAGCGAATCCGAGAGCATCACGCGCACCTGTCCCTGCTGCCCGGCGGGGAACGAGCTGATGATACGGTCGATCGTCGCGGGCGCGTTCGTCGTGTGAAGGGTGCCGAGCACGAGGTGGCCCGTCTCCGAGGCCGTGATCGCGAGCGCGATCGTCTCGAGATCGCGCATTTCGCCCACGAGGATGACGTCCGGGTCCTCGCGAAGGGCCGCCTTGAGCGCCCGCGCGAACGA
The DNA here is from genome assembly GCA_963719225.1 of Thermoanaerobaculia bacterium. Taxonomy (GTDB): domain Bacteria; phylum Acidobacteriota; class Thermoanaerobaculia; order UBA5066; family UBA5066; genus Fen-183. The sequence goes on from CAVRAY010000001.1 coordinate 556,724, forward strand.
GGCCGTGTGGTGAGGAACCTGGCGCTGGTTCACCATCGCTTCCTTGTTCGGGTGGACGAACTCCACGGGATCCTCGACCGTGATGATGTGGCAGGGACGCGTCTCGTTGATGCGGTCGATCAGCGCGGCGAGCGTCGTGGACTTTCCGCATCCGGACGAGCCCGTCACGAGGACGAGGCCCTGCGAAAACTTGAGGACGTCCGACAGGGACGGGGGAAGTCCGATCTCCTCGATCGTCGGAATGGTCTTCGGCACGAGCCGGAAGCAGGCGTCGAACCCCCCGCGCTGGGAGTAGAAGTTCGCGCGGAAGCGCCCAAGCCCCGGGAGCTTCAGGCAGACGTCGATCTGCCTTTCGCGCTCGAGCCGCTTCCACTCGGTCTCGTCGAGCACTTCCCGGATGAGCTGGGTGGCGCGCGCACGCGTCATCGGCGGCGCGTCCACCGGCTCGAGCATGCCCTGCATCCGACGGTGCGGGACGAATCCGGTCGCGAGATGGAGGTCCGAGGCTCCGCGCTGGACCATGTCGGCCAGGTACTCGACGAGCCGCGCGTTCTGGTTGCCGGCCAGCTCGACGGTGGCCACTTCCTGCTCGATCTCGGGGAGGGCGTCGCGCGCGTCGTCGCCCATGAGCCTGCCGACGAGGCGGCGGGCCCGCTCCCTCACCGCCTGGTCGAGCTGCGCCATCTGGACGACCCTCGAGCAGATCGTGACGACCTGCTGCTGGACGCGCGCCTCGGCCACGGCGAGCTTTCCCATCGCGTCGAGGATCTCCATCTGGACGTCGGGACGCGTGACGGCGCCCTTGAACGCGTCGAGAAGCGGCTGCGCGGCGCGTGCGTCGGCGAGCTCCCCGAGCGCGGAGGCCGCCGCGATGACGACCTCGGGATCCTTGAGAGCCTGGAGGAGGCGCGCGAGGACCTGATCGTTTCCCTGTCCGGTTCGCCCCAGCGTCTCGATGGCGCGCGTCCTCACCCAGAGGTCGGGATCGTCGACGAGCTTGATCCACACGGGAAGAGCCTTGGCGTCATTGAGCGCGAGCGTCATCTCCGAAGCGGCCTTCGCGAACGCGGGATCCGCGTCCCTCGTGAGCAGGAGAAGGGCGTTCACGAAGCCGGGGAGGCCGTCCCGGGCGGCCTCGACGGCGCGGTCCCTCACCCAGACGAAGGCGCCGCGGAAGTGCTCGAGGATCCGGCGCGCGAGGAGCTCCGGTGCGTAGGGCATGAGGAGGTTCACGGCGCCGTGTCGCACGATGGCGTTCCCGTCCGCAAGAAGGGGAACGATCTCGGGCGTGTGGTCCTGCTTGGCCGTCGTGAGGAGTCGCTTGAGGGCCGAGAAAGACGCTTCCGCCACGCGTCCTCCGCCCGTCCGCGCCATCTGGAGGACGTCGGGGAAGTAGCTCTCGTTCGGGTTCTTCTCGAGGACCGCGAGGGCCGAGTAGCGGATCTCCTCGTTCTCGTCCTGAAGCAGCGGGACGGCGAGGCTCGCCGCCACGGCCGCGCTGCCCTCGAACGTCATCTCGCCCACCGCTTTGAGGGCGCGCGCGCGCACGGCGGGATTGGACGCGGTGAGCACGCGGCGCGCGATGTCGAACGACGCTTCGGCGGGAAGCTCTTTGGCGAGCTCGAGGGCGGCGAGACGGGCGAAGTCGTCCCCCCGCGATCCGATCTCCTGCAGGAACGGCCCGAGCTGCGGACCCGCGAGCTCCTTGAGGAAACGCATGACGGCGCGCCGCACGGCTTCCGAACGCGTCTTCAGGAGCGGAACGAGCGCCTCGAGGCCGGCACGATCGCGCCGCCGCCTGAGAATGGCGAGGCCTGCCGCCCGGATCTCGGGAATCGGCTCGAGCGCCGTCCAGACGAGCCACTCGACGTCCGGCTTGGTGATGGCGTAGAACTTCTCGAGGAGCTCTCTCTTTTGCTCCTCGCTCGTCCACTTGTGTTCCCGAAGCTGGGCGACGACGGCAGGCTCCGACCGCAGGCCGCGCAGCTTCTCGAGAACCATCAGCCCCTCTCCATGGTCCGCTATCGTAGCTCGCGCGCAGCGGGCTGCGCCCGCGCCCGGAGAAGGGGCGCGCGAGCATCTGCCATTTCGCAGGGAAACCCCGCCCGGGTTTCCCTGCACCTTTCCTCGCGCCGGAGACACGTTTGATTACCCGCCGTTCGGTGTCGGTGCTCGCCGGGAATCGTCCGCCACCGGTCAGCGTGTGTTACGAAATGTGTCGATTCGATCGACGCATTCGCTCTGGACCTGAGGGGGGACTACGGGTATAAGATCCCTGCCACGAGTCGTTTGGCTGTCAGAATCGGATTGCGGCACGGACCTCGCTTTGGAAAGGCGGATCTCCATGATGAGCGTTACGCTTCCGCTTGCCAGTCCCCCTCACCCGGCGCCCTCGCGTTCCGCGAGAGGATCGAGAGGATCGAGAGGATTCAGCCTCGTCGAGATGCTCGCGGTCGTCGCGATCCTAGGGATCATCGCCATCCTCGGCGGAGGCGAGATCTCCGAGGGCCTGGAAGCGCCAGAAGGTGCAGAGCGCCTCCACCGACATCAAGGTCCTGCTGCAGAGGGCGCTCCCGGAGATGCAGCGCCGGAACATGCGCACGTTCATCCAGGTCGGTCCCTTCACCACCGCGGGCGGGGCGCAGTGGATGCCGATATTCCTCGTGGGCGACGCGGATGGGGACGGCGTCCTCTCCTGCTTCGCGAATCCGCCGACAGTGGCGTGTCCGGACCTCCTCATCTCGCAATACGACATCATCGTGGTGGGCAAGACCGGCACGAAGGGGACGACGGGCGTGGACCAGGAGTTCAGCCTCTCCGACCTTGGCTTGAACCAGGTCGCGTCCACGCTCTGGTCGGACAACACGACGAACTGGCTCAATCCGCGCGTCCTCATGTGCGACTTCCAGGGGCGTGCCATCGACGTCCTGACGGGCCGGCAGATCGCAGGTCCCGCGACGATCGTTCTCACGCACGTGAACGTCGTCACCGGGGGCCTGAACCCCCTGACGCGTTACGTGATCAGCGTCAACCCGGTCTGGAGCGTCCGCGTCGCGAAGCAGACCACGGCGGGCCCGTTCCCGATCACGGCGGCGAACGTGTGGATGACCCAAAATGGCTGAGCGCGGCGCCCGGCGCGCGCGCCGGACCGGCGCATCCTCCCGTCGTGGCAGCAGCTTCGTCGAAGTGCTTCTCGCCATGACCATCATGGCCCTCGTGCTCGTGGGCATCCTCCAGATGTTCTCGGTTTCGCTTCTGATCAACAAGGGTGCCGCGGCGCGCACGCAGATGCTCTTCAAGTGCCAGCAGGTCGTCGAGAACATCCGCTGGTATTACTACGTGACGTCGCACAGCCTCGCGACGCCGCTCACGACGGGCATCCCTGCGCTGGGCGCGACCACGGTGAACCTGCCGTACGACGGGACAGAGGCCGAATACCCTTACTGGGGTCCGACCGGAGCGAACGTGATCGAGAGGCCCAACGGCCCGTACAAGATCAGCTACACGATCGTCAACGACGCGGCGCAGACGCTGAACAGCGGCGTCAACGTCTGGGTGATCACGGTTTCCGCGGTGCCGACGGACGTCGCCGGCGCCACGCGCTACCTGGGAATCGGCACGAACGGCGGCGGCAAGAGAGTGGACTATGTGGCGCAATTCACGCAGTAACGAGCCGCGACTTCGCGACGAGCGGCGCCGCCGTCCGTCCCGGGGATTCACGCTTCTCGAGGCGATGGTCTCGCTGCTGCTCCTCGTGATCGTCCTCGTCGTGGCGATGACGATGCTCTTCCAGATGCGCGCCTTCGCGGAGCGGCAGCAGTACTTCATGCTCCCCCGCCAGGCGGCGCGCCGGGCCGCCGATTACCTCTCGTTCTATTTCGCCGGCGCGTCCGACATCAACTACATCGATGCCACGCATCCGAGCCCGAACGCGCTGATCATGTCTTACAACCTGAACGGAGTCCTGACGCAGGCGTCGTACAACAACCTCACGGGAGTCGGCGCCGACGAGCCGGGAAACGCCGTGCTGCCGGCGAGCGGCCTCAGGCCGGCGAACACCTCGACCCGGTTCGGCGACATTGGAACCGACGTCATCACGATGGTGAGCCCGTTCAGTCCCGGCCGGTACCAGGTCTTCGCGCCGTTTCCGGCCCTCGGTCCTGGCGTCGACCTGTGGTTCAACTACCGGGTCGCCTGCGGCCCCGGGCCCTTCAACGCCGCGACGGACGCCGCGAACCTGGCGTCCTTCAAGGCCGACACGGGTTTCGACGGGGCACAGAGCACCCTGCTGATGCTCGTCGACCGGAACGGCAACTGGTCGTACGTGCGCATCCCGGCCGCGGGCTATCAGACGGACGGAACCTGCGCGGACGTGGCCACGTTCAAGAACATCCACGTGACGGTCGATACGGCCTCGGCGACGCTTCCCTCGGCCCCGAACCCGACCGGAGCCGTGGTCTCACCCTTCGTGGATCCCGTTTACCTCGTCACCGGCCTCCAGGTCATCTCCTTCCGCATCCTCACGGACGACGTCGATGGCCTTCCGAAGCTGCAGCAGAAGCTCGGGCTTTTCGATCCGGCGACGGACAACCCGGGGAACGCCTTCACGAACGTCATGGAGAACGTCGAAGACCTGCAGGTCGCGTACATGTTCTCGCAGAATGCCGCCGTCGGAACGGGAGACAACCCGCTCGTCTGGAACTCGGCCTCGCAGACGATCGACCAGGGCTGCCCGGGGCCGGGGTGCAACATTCCCTTCCAGGCGGGGCCGAGCGGGGCGCCTCCCGCGCTCGACATCTCGAACGTGATCGGGGTGCGGGTCTCGGTCACCGGGCGCTCGCCGCTCCTGCCGCTCGCGGCCCAGCAAATCACGAACGTGCGCGCCAATGACGCGCTCTCGGCAAACCCCCTCGACACCCCGAACCAGCACTTCCGCCCGCTCTCCGAGGACCACGCCATCACGATCGTGGCCGGAAAGCCGCAGTACGACCTGTTCGACCACTATCGCGCGACCGCCACGCTCCTTCTTCGCAACCGGATTCCGAGGGGATGATGAGAGAACGCGGCAGCGCCCTCGTCTCGGTGATCCTCGTCCTCCTCGTCCTGACGATCGTGGGCGTCGGCATCGCGTACTTCACGTCCATGGAGGACCGCCTCTCGGGGAACACGCGCATCACGAAGGCGGGCTTCTACGCGGCGGACGCCGGCCTGAGGCGGGGCGAAGAGCTCCTCACGGAGGTCATCACGCTCGACCCGACGACCTGCGGCGCCCAGAGTCTCTCGGCTCTCCTCCTGGCGCGCACACCACCGGTCCTCAAGGTGCCCGGCGGCGGGTACGACGCCCAGGTGCTGGACCTCTCGACGACCGCGAACGTCGCCTGCCTCGGGCTGGACCGCCGGGCCTACCTGAACGTCCCGATCCCGCCGCCCGCCGGAGTCTCCGTCGTGGATCAGGTCTCGTACTCGCTCTACCTCCGCAACAACGTGGACGACGCGTCGGGCACGGACGTCCTCGACAGCGACAACATCATCAACCTCGTCTCGGTCGGAACGGTGCGGCTCACGGCCGGCGTCGTCGTGACGAAGATCGTCGAAGAACAGCTCCTCCTGACGGCGGGCGGCAGCTCGACCGGAGCCCAGAAAGACGTGAACGCCGGCGGAACGAACACCATCACCGGAAGCACGTGATCGGATGACATCATGACGAAACCTCGCCGCCCCTTCACCCTTCCGATCACCGTGAGGAAGGCGTGCGCCTTCCTGCTTCTCTTCGCGATGATCTTCGGCGGAGCGGGGACCCTCCAGGGGGCGACGAGAACCGAAGGGTTGGACCCCCTTCGCCAGATCACCGCACAGCTCCTCCGCGCGAACCTCCTCATCCTCCAGGACGTCAGCGGCTCGATGCGGTGGGACGTGCACGCCCACTCCCTCATCGAAGACGAGGATTCCGTCGGCCGGCTCGTCTGGAGCGTCACGTGCCTCGACGGGAACCCCGGCCCGACGCCGACGCCCACCGTCACGCCGACCGAGACGCCGACGCAGACCCCCACGATCACACCGACCTCCACGGAAACGGCGACCCCCACGCCAACCCCGACGTCGACGCCGACCGAGACGTCCACGCCGACGTTCACGCCGACTCTCACGCAGACACCGACGGAGACGCCGACCCCCACCCCGACGTTCACGCCGACCGTGACGCCGACCTCGACGGTCACGCCCACGCTGACACCCTCGGGAACGCCGACGTTCACGCCGACGGTGACGCCGACCTGGACGGCCTCGAACACGCCCACCGTGACACCGACCAGTACGCTCACGGGGACGCCGACGAATACCCCGACCGTGACGCCGACGAGCACGCCGTCGCGGACGCCGACGATCACACGGACGCCCACGCGGACGCCCACGGTTACCCGGACGCCCACGATCACGCGGACGCCGACGCGGACCCCCACCAGAACGAGGACGCCGACGCGGACGCCCACGAACACGCCGTCGCGGACGCCGTCGCGGACCCCCACGCCCACGAACACGCCCACGGCGCTGCCGACGGGGACGCCGACGAACACGCCGACGGCGACGCCGACGGGAACGCCCACGAATACGCCCACCGTGACCCCCACGGGGACGCCGACGGGCACGCCGACGGTGACGCCGACGCCCACGAACACGCCCACGGTCACTCCGACCTCGACGGTGACGCAGACGCCGACGGTCACCCGGACGCCGACGCGCACGCCCACACCGACGGTCACGCCGACGTTGACGCCGACCCCGACCGTCACGCCGACGGGAACACCGACGAGGACGCCGACGATCACGCCCACGTCGACGATCACGCCGACCGTGACGCCGACGAATACGCCCTCGTTCACGCCGACGCGCACGCCGACGCTGACGCCGACGCCGACGCGGACTCCGACGTTGACGCCGACCGTCACGCCGACCGGCACTCCGACGTCGACGCCGACGCCGACGACGACGCCGTCGAGTACGCCAACGCGGACGCCCACCTTCACCGAGACGCCGACGGCCACGCCCACGACCACGCCGACGCGGACTCCGACGGTCAAGATCAACGAGCTCGGGGTTCCGAGAAACCCGCTCGTGAAGCCGGACGATCGCCAGCCGGTCCAGGCCGCGGCGGGACGGCATGGCCTGCCTGAGCCGGTCGCGCTCGTCGCGTGGAACGGATCGCGTCCGGGGCCCAGGAACCTGGCTTCGGATTCCGACTCGTTCGAGACCCTTCTCCCGCGCGAGCCTCATGGAGTCTCGATGGGCATCGCAGCTCTCATGGCCGCCGCCACGCCCACTCCCACGCCGATCGCGGCCGGCCTCGGATGCCACCGCTGGCGCTACGCGCTCCGGTGGGAGGAGCCCTCGCGCCTCGCGATCCTCAAGAACGTCCTGGGCAATTCCGTGACGACGTACACGGACTACAAGGCGCCCGGGAACGGGGACCAGGACGACTGGCCGGATCCGATCGCCCACAGCGAAATCCCGAACGCATGGAGATATACGGCCCCCTCACAGCCGACGGTGGGAATCTACGATCACGACTGTGGAGTCGGGCTGCCGGCCTGTGCGGCGCCGACCGCGACGGACGTCGAAGGCGAGCGGCCGGGAATCTACTACTCGAAGGGAACCTGGAACTGGCCCGACCCGAACTCGCCGTTCCTGTCCTCCGCATACGACTCGGCGCATCCTCCGATCTACCACCCGGGCGCCGATACGACGGGGTCGCTCATTTACGAGGATGCCCCGGTAGACCTCTTTGGGAATCCGCTCCCGCCGACGGTCTTCCTGGCCGCGCCGTATGGAACCGCCGGGACGTACGACGGCTGGGCCTGGACGTTGAACTACGGCTACGGGCCCGCTCCGAACAACGACATCGTCTACGGTCCCGATCCCGGTCCGCCCCTGACGCTCATGGACGAGACGACGGACAATTCATGCGGACTGGGATGCGGGAACTCCATCCCGCAAGTGACGGGTACACCACTCTCCTTCCCGTCGACGTGGACGACCCGAGGAGGGGGCCTCCTCGGGGCGCAGACGCAGACATCGAAGCCGAACGATCCGGCCGTGACCCTGTTCGCCGGCACCAACCAGCCCTCCTGGACCGTGAACCTCCACCGCGATGTCGTGGGCACGACGAAAGACGTCGTGAACTGGGGCCTCATGACGTACTACAGTCTCGGCACAACCCCCGCAAGCGCGGTTTATGACCCAAAAGTGACTGTCACGACCATCGACACTGGTCCCGGAGACGTTACGGCCATCGAGGGCTTCATGCGCCTGAGGTACTCCAACTCGATGCCGTATCCGGGCCTCGCGGTGAACGGCGGGACGCCCACGAAGGGTGCTATCGGCGCCGCGGATTCCTCCCTCAACGCGACGTGGGACCTGGACCCGAAGAAGGCGTGCAACCGGGCCTACGGAATCATCATGTGCACGGACGGCCAGTCGAACGTCACCAACACGGGCAGCCTGCCGGATTCCTTCTGGGACTCGACGACGACGCCGTGCGCCCCGGACGTCAACGGGCTCGACTTCGACAAGTTCCCACCGGGCGCCGCGGAGCTCGCGTACCTGAACGCGCACCAGGCGGGGCCGGGCGACGCCGTCATCCGCACGCGGACGTTCGCGATCGGAATCTCGTCCGACATCTCGCGGTGCGAGCTGAACCGCACCGCCTACCGCGGCCGCACGGATGCGAACGCGAAGAAGAGGGACGCCGGGTTCGTCCTCTACGATCCGACTGACCCGCCGGTCCTGCGCGGGGACGTCCGCTTGCCGCACATCAACCCCGCTCCCGATATCGCTGGGACGACGGTTCCTACGAACGAGAGCGGACCGGGAAGCCCGCCTGCGCCGAACCGGTTCGGTCCGGACCAGACTCCTGCGGACAACAGGGACTACGCTTTCTTCGCGAGCGACGCCCGCGCCCTCTTCGACGCCTTCCTCGCGATCGTGCGAGGCTCGGCGAGCGGCGACTACACGACGAGCGCCCCCGTCTCGGGCGCGGCCGTCAGCCTCGGGAACACGGTCGTCCTGACCTCGGCGACGTACCCGCTCTGGCAGGGCCACATCTATGCGAAGGACACGACGAACCCGCTCGCGATCGTCGATCTCTGGGATGCGGGAGACGTCCTGAAGAACCCGTCTCAGCCATGGCATCCGACGCCCGCGAACCGGGAGCTCTATACGTGGGATCCGGTCACGGGCACCCTGATCCCGATCATCGCGGGCAATGCCGGGACCATCGACGCCCTGTGCGGCGGCTGCGGGATCACGGCCACTGTCGTCGATTTCATGCGTGGAATCGACACGCGGGTTCAGATTTTTGACGATACCCTGAAGACGTGGGTGGCCAATCCAAATTTTGGACTTCCGCGCAACTGGCTCCTGGGCCCGTCCATCAACGTGACGCCCGCGATCGTGGGCGCCGCGCAGCAGTACTTCCAGGCGGGCAACGTCCAGAACCACAAGCCTTTCGAGGCGGCGTATGCGACGCGGCGTGCGATCGCGTGGCTCGGCGCCGACGACGGGTTCCTGCACGCATTCGATTTCGGGGACAAGACCAACCCGGGGGACGGCGCCGAGGTGCTCGGCCTCCTGCCGCCGAACCAGATCGCGAACCAGGTCACGCTCTACAACACCTTCCTCGATCCGGACCCGCAGATCTCGACGGACACGGGGCAGAACGCCGGCTTCCTGTTCGAGGAGCACACCTGGGGCATCGCGAGCTCCCTGAGGTTCGCGGACGTGTGGTTCGGCGCTCCGACGAACGCCTACAAGACGGTCGGATTCCTCACCGAGGGACCGGGAGGCGACCTCATCGCGGCGATCGACATCACGCACCCCTATGGGAATCTGCTGGCGAGGCCGTCCGTCTCGCCGGACCCGAACTACGGCTCGTTCATCGGCCCGAACGCGGGGAGGCCGGTCGACATCCTCTGGACGAAGAGCTCGGCGGACTACGCCGGCCTCTTCGGCTCCTGGAGCGTCCCGGCCGTCGCGAACGACACGTTCTCGACGAGCAAGATGACGTTCGGCGCCGGCATCAACCCGACGAGCCTCTACAACGCGCAGCAGGACGCGAACGTCTTCGTCGTCGATCCGGTGGACGGCACGCTCCAGTCGACGACCGTGGTCGCGCCCCAGGCGGTGCCGGCCCCGCTCGTCGGCCACCAGACGTTCACCGATTCGATCCTCTTCCAGACGAACGCCCCGGGCTTCCAGAACGACAACCTGGCGAATCTCTCGCTCCAGGGCGACACGAACGGCCGCGTCAACGCGCTCTTCGGGAACTGGTCGGCTCCGACCCCGAGCGTCCTCATCGACCTCAACGCCGCCGTGGGAGGCTTCCCGCAGCCGCTCTACTATTCGCCCGCCGCGAACGGAATCGGAACGCTCGGCTTCCAGGTCTACGCTCTCGCGAGCGGCAGCTTCTACGAGACGAGCCCGGCCGTCTCGGGGTGGAACGTGAACCGGATCGGACCCCCTCCCGTCTCCGCGCCCCCGTCTCCGAGCGACTATCCCAGCACGCTCCCCGTCTTCACTCCGACGCTTTTCGTCGCGACGAACCCGTACAAGATCACCGATCCCCTCTTCGGCACGACGCCGCTCGGTTCGGGAGCCCTGGCGCCGCACGTCATCAGCAAGGTCATCGGCGGCGAGAGCACCGGAATTCCGCTCCAGGTGACCGATCCGACATACGTGGCGGGTATCCATACGCGTCTCGGCATCCACACGCAGGTCACCTCGTCGCCGCTTCTCGTCGGGAACGTGACGTCGTCGAAACAGCACGTCTTCTTCACCGTCTTCGATCCCGACTACGGCTGCAACGGGTACTCGTACGTCATCGACGTCGAGTTCACGATCTCGGCGGGAGCCCCGCCGGCCTTCAGCGCGACGACTGTCTACGCCGCCGGCGCGGGAGCCGCGTCCGGGTTCGTCGTGACCGAGAACGGCGCGTTCATCGGACAGAGCGGCGTCGGAAAGAACGAGGCGACGCTCATCCAGGTCAACATACCGAAACCTTCCCTGCCTGGCGCGCCGCACTTCCAACCCACGTGGTGGAACCAGAAGAGCTAAGCGCCGGGGGGCGGGACGAAACCTTCGGCTAGACTCCGCGCGTGGTCGCGGGGGCGAGGCCGTTCCTCAAGGAGAGTGGGTTCTCCGTGCGAGAGCTCACTCTCTCGCTCCTTCTCCTGGGGGTCGTCATCGTCGTCGCGGTCAGGCTGATCGACCTCAGGACGAAGCTCCTCCTCGTCGAAAAGGACGTTCCCGGCACGGCCGGAGTTCTGGACGTCGCCGTTCGCCTGATCTCGCGTGATCTCGAGAGCGCCGTTCACGGCGGCGTCGCCCGTTCCGAGGCCGTGCGCCCGGTCGAGGACAACACGAGCGCCGCGGGCGTCACCTCGTACCGCGACGCCGCGGGAGGAGCCGTGGCGGTTCGCCCCGGCACCGACCAGCTGCGCCTTCGAGGCGTGATTCGGTCGCCCCGGCTCGACGTGGAGTCCCCGCTGGACGGTGCGGGCGTCCCGGACCGGATCCTGAAGAACGCCTCCTCGGTGCCTCTCCGGGCCGGTCCGCCGGCGGGGGACCGTGACGCGACGAGAAGCCTTCAGTCCGTGATCGAGCATCTCGGAGACCCCGCGCGGCGCTCGAAGCGTTTCTTTCTCGTGATCGATGCTTCGGGTCGCCATGCCGCCGCGCTCGTCAAATCGTGGAGTCGTGCTCCCGCCCCGGGCCAGACTCTGGAGCTTCTCCTCGACTTCACGGATTCGGACGCGGTCGGTCTGAACCCGGGCGGCGAAGCGGGTGCCGCCCGCTCGCTCTCGCGGGTGGTGAGCGGGGGGGTCCTGGACGACCTCGTATGGTTCGCGGCCCAGGGTCCTGAAGGGCAGCCTCCGGATTACGACGCAACCCGCGATCCGCCGTCGTTGAGGTTTCCCCATCCTTACCTGGCGGTCGCCGCGTTCGCGGGCGAGGGCCGCTGGGAGATCGCGCGCGTGGGCGAGGACCTCGAGGATCTCCAGGTCGCCTGGGGGCTCGGCGGCGCGGGAGGCGCGCTCGTGTGGCGGGGAGACGTCCCCGGGAGCCCGGCGCCGAAGGTGGAAGAGCTCGTGGACGCCGCCGGGAAGCCGCTTCTCGCCTCTCTCAAGATCGCGATGACGGCCAAGGCGGAGCACCGCTACGTTCGGGGCGACGGTCCGCCGCCACCCCTGGATTTCGCTCCGCTCCTGAACGCGCCCGCGCCCGACCCTCAGCGCGGCTTCGGGCCGGTGGGTTGGAGCGCCGACGAGAGCCGGCGCATCCCGTTCGAGCGAACGACGCGCGAGGTCGTCATCCCGACTTCGGTCGGGCCGTGAGGGGGAAAGGTGTAAAATACCGGGGCGAACACCCTCGGAAGGAGGTCTCGATGCGACGGCTCCTGGTGGCGGTGGTTCTCGCGTGTCTCGCCGGCATCGCGGGAGCCGATGAGATCTGGCTCAGGGACGGTCGCCGGATCGTCACGAAAAAGCCTCTCGTCCAGAAAGGCAGCCTTGCGCTGCTCACGACGATGGACGGGGTCCTCATGTCGATCCCGCTTTCGGAGATCGACCTCGACAAGACGGCCGCCGAGAAGGCACGCCAGGCGGTGGCGACTCCCGTGCCCACGGCGAGCGTCCCGAAGCTCCTCACGCCCGCCGAGGCCGCCAGGCAGAAGAGCGGCCGCCGGGCGGCCGTCGTCCTCACGGACGACACCGTGGCGCACGGAATCGGCGAAGAGAGCGGCGGCGGGCAGAAGGAAGGCGAGGGCGAGGGCCGTGTCGACGTCGCGAACACTTCCGCCACGAAGACGAAGGACGGCTACTCTTTCTCCGGCTCCGTGATCAACGGCGGGGCCTCCGAGGTCTCCGGCGTCTCGGTCACGGTGGAGGTCGTCGGCAAGGATGGCAAGACGTCCTCCTCCGCGTTCGCGCAGTTGGCGAAGGACACGCTCGCGCCGGGCGAGAAGTCGACGTTCACGGCCTCGGCTCCGATGGAGGGCGAGGCGGCGTCGTACCGGTACATCCCCCGCTGGCAGGTCCGGATTCCGGTCAGAACGGCCACCGACTCGAAGGCACCCGAAGGCACGGCGCAGAAGCCCGAGACCGAAGCCGCGGCGGCGGCCGCGCCCGCCCCGACCCCGCCCCCGGTGCCCACGCTCGTGCCGATTCAGCGATCCGACGTCGCGCCGCCCGCGGCGAACGCTCCGACCGGAAATCCCGCCAGCGGCGCTTTCATTCCGCAGAACGACGTGACGAAGACGACGCCGAAACCTCCGGGCACCTGATTCCGGGTCTTCGGACTCTGATGGCCGCGGAGATCCTGCTCGTCGAAGACCGCGAGTCTCTCCGCGCGATGCTCGCGGAGACGTTGACACGAGAGGGCTACAGCGTCGAGGCCGTGGCGACCGGCGAAGAGGCGCTGCGCCGTCTCGCCGAAGGGCGCCGCTACACGCTCGTCCTCACGGACTTCAAGATGCCGGGCGCCGACGGCCTCGCCGTCCTTCGGGCGGCGACGGCGTCCGACGCCGCCATGCCCGTCGTCGTCCTCACCGGGTTCGGAACCGTCGAAACGGCGGTCACGGCCATGAAGATGGGGGCGGCCGACTTCCTCAGCAAGCCGGTAGACCCCGACCTCCTTCTCCTCCTCGTGGCGCGACACGTGCGCGCCCGGCGCTCGGCGGTCGCGCACTCTCTTCTCGCCGCCGAAGCGGGCCTCGCGGGAATGCCCGAGATCGTGGGCACGTCTCAGGCGCTTGCCGAGGCCCTCGAACGGATCCGGGCGGCCGCCGCGTCGGACGTCACCGTCCTCCTGACGGGCGAGTCCGGCACCGGCAAGGAGCTGTTCGCCCGGGCCATGCACGCGCTCTCGCCACGGGCGCCGGGACCGTTCGTCGCCGTCAACGTCGCCGCCCTGCCTGAGAGCCTGGTCGAAAACGAGCTCTTCGGGCACGAGCGGGGCGCGTACACCGGCGCGAGCGAGCGGCGTGCGGGGCGTTTCGAGCTCGCCGACGGGGGCACGCTTTTTCTCGACGAGATCGGCGAGCTGCCACCCGCGGCCCAGGCCAAGTTCCTCAGGGCCGTGGAGGAGCGGACGTTTCTTCGCGTGGGCGGCACGGTGCCGATCGCGGTCGACGTGCGGATCGTCACGGCCACGAACCGCGAGCTCGCCTCTCTCGTCAAGTCGGGGGCGTTCCGGGAGGACCTCTTTTATCGCCTCGACGTCTTCCCGGTGCGCCTGCCCCCGCTGCGCGCCCGGAAGGACGACATTCCGGCGCTCGCGAGCGTTTTCGCGGCCTCGGCGGCCCGCCAGGTCAAGAAGAAGACGCCGTCGTTCTCGCCCGCCGCGCTCGAGCGGCTCCAGGCGCACGACTGGCCGGGCAACGTGCGGGAGCTTCGAAACGTCATCGAGCGGGCCGTCCTCCTCGCGGCGGGAGAGGTCATCCGGCCGGCGGACGTCGTCGTGGGCGTTCCGGGCGAGACACAGCCGCGGTATCCCTCGCTCGACGGGACGCTCGAAGACACCGCGGAAAGGTGGCGGCGCGCGGGGGAGTCGGCGCGGATCCGGCGTTCGCTCGAGGCCACGGGAGGGGACAAAGCCCGTTCCGCCGAGGACCTCGGCGTGCCCCTCCGAAAGCTCGCGCAGAGGATGAAGGAGCTGGGAATCTGACTTCGCGCGTCTAGAATCGGACTCACGAAGTCGATGAGGAAAAGCTCCCGCCCGCTCTTCGCCCTCGTTCTCCTCGCCTCTCCGGCTGCCGCTCGGACGGTTCCGGAATTCGACGCGTTCGCGGCAGCTTCGCCCGTGCGTCGCGCGCTCGCACTTCCGGCCGGCGACGTCGCCCGGCCCGGTACCGTCGTTCACGTCGAAGAACGCCTCGGTGTCCCGACGTTCCTCCAGCCCGCGCGCGCAGGGGAGAGCGGCCGACGCGCTCTCGCGCGAAAGGGCGTCGACGCCGAGAGCGTCGCCCGGGCGCACCTGCTCGACATCGCGCCGCTCTGGGGCCTCTCGGAGCCGGACGTTCTTTCGGCGCCGCTCGCGCAGATCCACGATACCGGGAAAGGGCCCATCGTCGTGCAGCTCCGCCAGGAGGCCTTCGGCGTGCCCGTCTTCCGGGACGAGATCCGCATCGCGATGAACCGTGCGTACCAGCCCGTGGCGGTGGCGGGCTACCTTCCCTCGGTGGCGGGCCTTTCGGAGCCGGTCTTCGCGCTCGCCCCGGGTGACGCGCTCGTGCGGGCGCTGGCGGACTTCGGGGTCACGGGCCTGACGCCGGCTGACGTCGAGAATCTCGGCGCGGCGCCGGGCGGCTACGAGCGACTCGGCCTCGCGGGCGTGCGACACGGTCTGCTCGCAGCGCCGGTGCGGGCGAAGAAGGTCCTCTTCCACCTGCCGGGGCGCCTCGAGCCGGGCTGGTACCTCGAGATCGACGTCCCGAAGGAGCGAGCCGGCTCCGATCTCTACGCGGTCGTCCTCGCGGCGAAGGACGGAGCGCTCCTGTATCGCCATCGCCTCGCGGCGTCGGACGGCTTCTCGTACCGCGTGTGGGCCGAGCCGTCCGGGCTCAAGGTCCCCCTCAACGGGCCGCAGGGCCGGGGCGGCGATCCCTATCCCGGCACGACGCCGGACCGGTATCAGGCTCCCTTCGTCGCGCCCTCTCTCGTGACGCTCGCCTCCGGACCGATCTCGACGAGGGACCCATGGCTCCCTCCGAGCGCGACCGAGACGAACGGCAACAACGTGGACGCGTACGCGGACCTCGCCGCGCCCGACGGATTCGGAGCCGGCGATTTCCGCGCGAACGTCACGGCGGCGGGCGTGTTCGACCGGACGTACGACGTCACGCAGGAGCCGGGCGCGAGCGACGATCAGAGCAAGGCCGCCATCGCGCACCTCTTCTACGTCACGAATTTCCTTCACGACTGGTATTACGACGTGGGCTTCAACGAGGTCGCGGGCAACGCGCAGGCGTCGAACTACGGCCGCGGCGGCATCGAGGGCGACGCGTTGCGCGCGGAGGCGCAGGACTACGACGGGACGGACAACGCGGACATGACGACGCCGGCCGACGGCGGCCGGCCCCGGATGCAGATGTACGTCTGGTCGCCGAACGCCCGCCGCATCCTCACCGTGACGGCTCCCGCGGCCGCTGCAAGAGTCGTCGACATCGGACTCGCGGACTTCGGCCCGGCTTCGTTCTCCATCGCGGGGACGGTCGTCATCGCGGTCGACGGGACGCCGCCGGCGTCCGACGCCTGCACCCCGATCACGAACGGCGCGGCTCTCGCTGGAAAGATCGCGCTCGTCGACCGGGGGACGTGCGCCTTCGTGATCAAGGTTGCGAACGCGCAGGCCGCCGGCGCGATCGGCGTGATCGTCGCGAACAACCAGGGAACGCTGTACTTCAACATGGGCGATTCCCCGGGGGCCACGACCCTTCCCTACACGATCCCCGCGGTGTCCATCAGCACGCGGGACGGAAGCGTGCTCAAGTCGTTTCTCGCGCTCCAGGCCCTCACCGTGACGATCCAGCGCGAGGCCGCGGTGAAACGCGACGGGACGGTCGACAGCCAGATCGTCGCCCACGAGTGGGCGCATTACCTCTCGGACCGCCTCGTCGGAAACGCGAACGGCCTGAACGCGAACCAGTCGAGCGGCCTCGGCGAAGGCTGGAGCGACTTCAGCTCGCTTCTCCTGACGGTCCAGGCGGGCGACGCGGCGCTGCCGGGGAACTCGGGCTTCGGCGGCCTCTATCCCATGGGCGGCTACGTCTACGGCGGAGGCGACAACGGCTTCGTCTACAACACCGGCTGGTATTTCGGACTCCGGCGCTACCCGTATTCGACGGACATGACGAAAGACCCGCTCACTTACAAGCACATCACGAACGGCGTCGCGCTTCCCACCGGAGTTCCGATCGCCCACCCGGACGACGGCTCCTTCAACGCCGAGGCCCATGCGACGGGCGAGATCTGGACGACGATGCTCTGGGAATGCTACGCGGCGCTTCTCCGGGACACGGCTCGGCTCACGTTCGACCAGGCGCGCGACCGAATGCGCGCGTACTTCGTCGCCTCGCTCAAGGTCACGCCGCTCAACCCGACTCTTCTGGAGGCGCGCGACGCGCTTCTCGCGGTTGCGTTCGCGGCAGACCCGGACGACCACGCGCTTTTCCTCCGCGCGTTCGCGAAGCGCGGAGCCGGCCCGCGCGCCGCCACGGGCGACCGCTTCGACCCGGACAACGCAGGAGCGGTGGAGAGCTTCGACGTCGGCGGCGATCTCGGTGTTGAGGCGGTCGCGGTGGACGACTCGATCGCTCCCTGCGACCGGGACGGCCGGCTGGACGCGGGCGAGACCGGGAATCTCACGCTCCTCGCGAAGAACCGCGGTCTTTTCCGGCTCTCGGGGACGCAGCTGACGGTCTCTTCCACGAACCCCGCGGTTTCGTTCCCGGCGGGGACGACCGTCAGCGTCCCGACGACCGACCCGACGCAGTCGGCCGTCGTGTCGGTCCCTGTGAAGCTCGCCCCGGGCACGGCCGGCATCCAGAGCCTCGGGTTCACGATCACGCTGCGCGACCCGAATCTCCTTGCCGACGCGACCGCGACCGTCTCGGTAAGGGGAAACGGCGACGACGTGGCTGCTTCGTCTGCGTCCGACGACGTGGAGTCGGCTCGCACGGAGTGGGGAAGCGCGGCGGCACCCAACCTGAGTCCGGCCGCTTCGTTCGAGCGCCGCGAGGTCACGCCGTTCGACCACCGCTGGGTCTCGCGCGGCCGATCGGACGTCGCGGACCTCACGCTCACCTCTCCGCGGCTCGTCGTTTCTTCCACCGTCCCGTTCAGCTTTACGTTCCACCATCGCTACTCTCTGTTCTCTTTCGGGAGCGGAGCGTCGGGCCTGTATTTCGACGGAGGCGTCCTGGAAATCTCGTCGGATGACGGCGCGACGTGGACCGACGTCGGCGCGTCCGCCGTGCCGGGCTATTCGCACGCCCTTTACGACGACTCCGACGCCGAGAGTCCCCTCCACGGCCGGCAGGCGTGGTCTGGTGGGTCTCCGGGATTCCCCGGCTTCACCTCAGTGGCGGTGTCGCTCGGAACGGCCTACGCGGGCACGGCGGTGCGCGTGCGTTTCCGCCGCGGCATGGAGTTCACCGACTCCGCGAGCCTCTGGGAGATCGACGACGTCGCGTTCACCGGCATCACGAACACGCCGTTCCCGGCGTTCGTCGCGGACCGCGGACGTTGTCGCGGGAAGACGATCCCCATCGGGACGACCGGCGGCGGGACGACCGTCAGGAAGAGGTAGCGAGGGCGTTCAGGACGGCGCCGACCTCGGCGTCCTCCTCTTCGGCGACGCTCCTCAGGTCGAGGAGGACGCGGCCCTCCTCGATCCGCCCGATGACCGGTGGCTCTCCCTTGCGGAGCGCCGCGAGCAGGGCGTCGGCCGAAAGCGAGGGCCGTGAAAGAGCGACGGCCTTCGAAGGCAGCGTGGACCCGGCGCCCGCGCCGCCTCCCGCGGTCGCGACGGAGTCGACCGCCGCCGCGTCGAATCCGGCCGCGCGCGCGGCCGCGGCGAGCGCATCCGCCCGCCGCGCCAGGTTTTCGAGGGAGATCTCGAGCATCCGGTGAAAGGGAATCTCGAGGCGCCGGCCCGCCAGGTGAAGATCGAGCGTCGCGGCGAGGGCCCCGAGGACGAGCTTGTCCGGGCGCAGGGCGCGCGCGAGAGGGTTGGCTCCCGCGCGCGCGACGAGGTCCTTTTTTCCGATGAGGATTCCCGCCTGAGGGCCGCCGAGCACTTTGTCGCCCGAGAAGCAGACGAGGTCCGCGCCCGCGTCGAGGGCCTCGAGAGGGACGGGCTCGTCCGCGAGGGCCCGCTCGGCGAAGCGAACGGGCGTGCCTGCCCCGGCGTCGAAGATCAGGGGGACGCCGTACGTCCCCGCGAGCGACCCGAGCGCGGAAACCGAGACCTCCTCGGTGAAGCCCACGATGCGGTAGTTCGAGGGCCGGACCTTGAGGATCGCGCCCGCGCCGGCCTCGAGCGCCTCTTCGTAGTCCCTCGGCGTGGTCCGGTTCGTGGTTCCGACCTCGTGGAGCGTGGCGCCGCTCTTCGCGAGGATCGAAGGCACGCGGAAGTCGCCGCCGATCGCGACGAGCTCGCCGCGCGAAACCGCCACTTTCCGCCCGTTCGCGAGCGTGTCGAGGGCGAGGAGGAGCGCCGCGGCCGTATTCGTGACCGCGAGGGCATCGAGGTCGTCCCGGCCCGGGGAAAACAGCGCGAGGAGAAGCGGTTTCACGTGATCGCCGCGCCGCCCGCGCGTCCCGGACTCGAGGTCGTACTCCAGCGTCGAGAAACCCGCGGCACGGCAAGCGGCGGCGACGGCTTCCGCGGCCAGCGGAGCTCGCCCGAGGTTCGTGTGCAGCAGGACGCCCGTCGCGTTCACGACGCGACGCGGCCCCGCGGGAAGCCTCGTCTCGAGCGTCCGGGCGGCCGCCGCCAGAATCGAATCGGCCGCTTCGCCCTCCCTCGGAGTCTCTGCGCGCCACCGGTCGGCGGCCTCGCGGAGGGCCTGCTTGGCGCGGGCGCGTCCGTGCCGGTCGGCCAGCGCCTTTCCGGGGGCGCTCTCGAGGAGGCGGTCCATGGCGGGAGGCCGGGGAGGCTCGGGATCCATGCGCGCCGAATGTAGACTACTTTTCGACGATGGCCTTCTCGATCGCACGCGACCTCGACCTGCTCGACAAGAGCATCTCCTCCCTCAAGCTGGATTACGAGCGCTTCTTCTCGGGCGATCTGAAGGTCCCTCCTCTGCCTGCCCGCAAGAGCGTCGAGCAGGTGCTCCGGCGGGTCGGCAACGTATCTCCCGAGAGGGCGGAGGAGCGATTCCGGCTGCAGGCCCTCCAGAGCCGCTTCACGACGCTCTCGGAGCTGTGGGAGAAGCGTCTCGTAGCCCGGGAGGAGGGCCGTACGATGGTCCGGCCGCCGATCCACGTTGTCTCGGCGGCACGCCCGTCCCCGGCCCCGCCTCCCTCGAGCGACGCACGGGCGTCGGGCTCCGTAAGAACCTCCGGACGGGGCGACCTGAGGTCTCTCTTCGACCGGTACTGCGCGGCCCGCGCGGCAGCCGGCGAGGATGCCTCGCGCCTCCGCTACGATCGATTCGAGGAGCTCGTGAAAAAGCAGGCCGCCGAGATCCGGAGAGCGACGGGCGCGACGCGCCTCGCCTTCGACGTGCAGACACGGGACGGCAAGGTGCGCCTCGTCGGCCGCTCCCTGCCGGCCCCGCCGAAAGGAACCTCATGAAGGCCCATCGCCGCGCTCTTTTTGCCGGCGCATTCGCCCTGTGCCTCTTGGCGTCCGGGCCGCTCGCCGCCCGCGACGTCTATCGGGGCTTTCTCGATCCCTCGAATCCGCAGCACCGGGCGACTCTCGACCTCCTCGAGCGCCTCGAGAAGACGCCGAACGACGCTTCGCTCCACAACGACCTCGCGTGCCTCATCGCGCGCGACGGCTATTGGCGCGACGCCCTGAGGGAGTTCGCTGTCGCCGCGAAGCTCGACAAGACCGACACCCGCCCGCTCTTCAACGCCGGCCTCGTCCACGCGATGCGCGGTGAATGGGCGAGCGCGGCCTCCTCGTTCCGCAAGGCTGTCTCGCGCGGGCCCGGCAACTGGGCCGGCTGGTGGATGCTCGGATTCGCCGAGGAGCAGCGTGGCAACGAATCCGCCGCCGTTGCGGCGTACAAGGCCTCTCTTCGCGTCGACACGTCGCTGTTCGACGTGCGGAGAAACCCTTATGCGGCGCGCACGCGCCTGAAAGGACGCGTTCTCCTCGAATCGCTGGATTCCCGCGTTCTTCGTCTCGCGCTCCCGGCGACCGAGCAGATGGCGCAGCCCGACCTCGTGACCTCGTTCCAGGGCGGTCACGTCGCGGTCCATGCAGTTTCCGGAGCTCCCGTTCCGGGTGCGCCTGCCCCGCCTCCGCCCGCGCCGCCCGGCGGCGCGGTTTCGGACTCGAGACCGGGGCCGATCGGTCCGGTCGTCACGTCGGTGCCTCCCGTCAGCTCGAGCCGCCCGGCGCCGCCGCCGGTCTCGAACGTGTCGACGCCGCCGCCGGTGCCGACCGTCACCCGGGCGAACGAACCGATCCCGTCGGACTTCCCCGAGCAGTCCCCTGCGGGCCCCGCGCCGGCAAGGCGGCCGCGGCCGAGCCGCGGCGGGAACGAGGACGCTCCGGTCGAGACTCACACTCCGGTTCCGACTCCGACTCCGCGGCCGGCCGGACCCGGCGTGGGGTTCTAGATCAAGCGCCCTTCCACTTCGGGATGAACAGGGTGGGCGAGCCGGCGCCGCCGGAGCCCGAAGGCACGAACTTGAGGTCGTCTCCCACCGCCTCGACGGCACGCAGGAGCTCCGACAGGCGACCTTCCACGAGCGTCTCGGAGACGGCCTCGGCCGCCCGGCCTTTTTCCACCCAGTAGCCCGCGGCATGCAGGCGAAACCGGTCCGTGGCGAAGTCCACCTCGGGCCGGGAAAGCAGAACCGCCGCGTAGAAGCCGCGGGCGAGCGCGCGAAGGAGCTCCAGCGGGGCGACGCCCCGCGAGGGGTCCACGAAGAAGTTCGTGACGCCGATCGTGGGCGGGTCGGCGTAGGTCCGCCGTATCGCGTTTCCCGTCGGAGGTGCTTCGAGCCGGATCGCCGCCGCCCAGTCCGAAAGCCGTCCCGCCGCGATCCCGCAGGACACGAGGACCGTGCGGGCATGGGGCGTTCCCTCGCCGTCGTGCGTCGCCTTCACCGGACCGCCCGGCGCCGATGCGTCGTCGACCAGAGTGAAGGAAGGCGAGGCGAAGGCATCTCGTCCGTTCCGCGTGCGCGAGGCGAGAAGCGCATCTCCCTCGTCGCCGAAGAAGGCCGGCGCGAGGCGCCCCACGATCGGCGCCGCGACGTTCGGGTCCAGCAGCAGGTCGCCGCGCGCGGACGCGAGCGGTCGTCCCCGAAGGGGAAGGAGCGCGCGGTCGACCGCCTGATGGGCGAGGCGCGCGAGGAAGAGCTCCTCGGGCCGTGACGCCGACGCGAGAACGCGTGCCGAGACGCTGCCGGCGGGTGTGCGCCCGGTGACGCTCGCGACGAGCGTGGCGATTCCGCTGCCGAAGGAAACGTCGCGTCCGGCCGTCGTCGCGACGCGTTCCGTGCGCGCGCCGACGGTGAGGATCGCCTCGGTCAGGGACACCGCCCCTTCCCCCTCCGCAAGCAGCGCGCCGCGGAACGATGCGAGGAGCGCCCGCGCGGAAGCTTCGTCCGGCGGCGCGGGCGCGGAGATCGCCGAACCGCGGTCGAGCGCCACCGGCCCCGCCGCGCGGGTTCCGCGGCGCGCCCGTGCGCGGCCGAGGACCAGCCTCGCTTCGAAGGGAAGGCGGTTCACGGCCTCGGGCGGAGACGCCGCGAAGGCGGTGCGTCCCGACCGGAAGAGGCGCAGCGCGAAACCGCGCTCGGCGACGACCGACAGCCGGGAGCCCTCCGCGTCCTCGACGAGCTCGATCGACGTTCCATGGCGCTCGTAGGCTTCGGCGGACTCGCCCGCCGCGACGTCGCACTGCGCCTCCGCGAGAAGACGCTCGAGCATCCCGTCGCGTCCCGGGCTCAAGCGCGGCCTCGCACCGCGGTCAGGCCGCGGATGAGAATCGCGGGCGACGCGCCGCCGACGGCGACTCCCTCACCCCCCTTGATGCAGAGACCGAGACCGTTCGCGGGATGCGAGACGTCGCCGCTCTCCACGTGGAGCTGGCGCAACGCCGAAAGGACGTCCGACGTGAGCGCGAACGGGCCAAGGGGCGCACCGATCGCCCCCCGGCGCACGAGGTCGGCGCTTTCGACGAAGAGCGTGAAACGGCCCGACTCCGGGTCCGCGTGGGCGGCCGAGATCTCCCGCACGTAGAGCCCGCTCCCGCAGGCCGCGAGGAGCTCGTCGCGGGACGCGCGTCCCGGCGAGATCACCAGGTTGGAGAGGCGCGGCCGCGGCGGACGGCGGAAGTCGCCGCAGCGCGCGTGCCCGTTCGACGCGCGGCCTGCGGTCCGGCGGTCCGTCAGGAGGCCGTCCACGCACCCGTCGGTCAGAAGCGCGACCGGCCGCGCGGCCGTGCCCTCGTCGTCCGCGAGATACGAGCCGGGGAGGTCGCCACGCGTCGGGTCCGCCGTGACGAAAACGCCGGCGGGCGCGACCGCGGCGCGCGCGACACGCGTCAGGACGGAGCCCCGCTCTCCGCCTTCCGCTTCGAGCGGGTGGCCGACCGCCTCGTGCCAGAAGACGGACGCGGCGCCGGGCGAGAAGACGACGTCCACCCGCCCTTCGGCGGCCCGGTGCGTCGGGACGGGCCGCGCGGCTTCGGACAACGCCCGCGCGAAGGCATCGAGCGCCGGAGCCCAGGGTGAAGACGTCTGGAAGGCGAACGGCCGGGCCGCGTGCGCGCGCCTGAGAACGCCCGTCGCCTCGAGGCGCCGGACCGTTCCGCACGACACGATCTCGCGGGCCGTCACGACCGCGCGCGAGACGAGAACGCGCGCGACGGTGAGCGAGAGCGAAAGCCCGCGCGGGTCGGGCAGCGCCCGGTGGAGCGCGGCGCCGAGCTGCGCGGCGCGCTCCTCCTCGTCTCCAGCCGAGGCTTCGGCTTCGGTGCGCGCCCGCGACGCTCCGCGCGATTTCAGGAAAGGCGATCCGCCCGCGCGGCGCGAGGCCTCGCGCACCGCCTCGCGAAGCGCCTCGGGCCCGTCTCCTTCGCGCGCGACGAGAAGGGACTCGCGGCCGCGCCTGAGGCGCACGGCGGTGCCACGCTCGTCGATGAACGCGGGCGCGAGGAGCCCTGCCTCGGTCGCGGTCCACGAAGCGCGTGTCCTCCTCTCGCGAAAAGCCTCGCCGCTCTCCCCCCGGCGCAGCAATCCCGAGACGATCCGGACCGCATCCTCGGCGTCCTGGCGGAAGACCTCGACGACGTCGCTCAACGAGAGGGGATTGTAGGAGCGGAGAGGATCCGCGACACGGCACGCACGGCAGGCGTATACCTCGTGCAGATGCCCTCGCACATCTGGCTCGTCCTGGCGCTGACGGCTGCTGCGGCAGAACCGCCGGCGGCCTTCTCGGTCCGGGTCTTCCCACTCGTCGATTCGAGGGCAGGCGGCTGGCGCATTCAGCTTCTCGAGGAATCCGCGGACGGCCGCAAGCCGATCGACGAAGGCCCGGTGCGCGCCGACGGCAGCTGGGAATCGCGTGCCGTCCACAGCGGCGGACGCTATCGCGTGCGGGTCATGACGGCGGCCGGCGAGGGCTGGTACGCCGACGAGAAACCCTTCGAGTGGGATGGAACGGACCGCGTCCGGGAGGTGCGGCTCGGCTCGAGCGCGTTCCGCGGCACGCTCTTCCTCGGAAGAAAGCGCCTCTCGGCGCGCGTGACCTTCATGGACCGCGACGGCCTCGTCGCCGTCCCTTTTCCACGAGGACGGACGGTACCTTCGAGGGCGTCCTCCCGCGCGACGGCTGGTGGAACGTAACCGTCGTCTCGGACCGTCCGCACTTCCAGACCACGTTCGACGTGAAAGTTGATCCCGTCTTCCGGGACGGCACGCCTCCCGACGTCGAGATCCGGGTCGCGAGCAAAATGATTCAGGGCGAGATCGTGGATCTCCGGAACGTGCGTGTTCCCGTCGCCTCGCTTTCCGTATCCGGCTTTCCGGAGCCCATGAACGTCGAAGGAGGCTGGTTCACGTGGGACAAGGTCGTCGACGGGTGGATGACGGTTCACGCCACGGCGCGAGGATTGAACGGGTTCGATTCGTCTCCCTTCCGAAAGATCCACGTCTCCGGGGGCTGGGTCGATCCGGGTTTCCTGTCCCTGGAGATCCGCCCGACGTACGTCCTTCACGGGCGCGCCGTTCTTCCTTCGGGCGAGCCGGCCGCCGGCGCGCGCATCCGGATCGTCTCTTCACCCTTCTACGAAATCCGAACGACCCCCGCCGACGGCCGATTCCAGATGACAATCCGAGGCGGCGGCGAGAACGCATGCCTTCTCGTCGTGGATTCTTCGAAGGCGGCGCGGCTCGTTCCGGTTCCCGCCTCGGAGACGGAGCAGGACGTGCCGGTGGCCGTCGCGCCCGGCACCCTCTCGCTGGAATTCACGCCGCGTGGCGAGCGTCGGATCGGAACGCTCGTCGCCAACGGCTGCAAGCTCTCGTGGGTTCAGTTCTCGCGAACTCCCGCAGATCGCCTCCGGCTCCACGGCCACGGTGACGAAGTCGACGTTCCGGGCGTCCGCGGGGGCGTATGCGATCTGCGGGCTCGAGCCGTGGGACTTCGACGAGGACGCCGAGATCCCGCCCGACGCGTGCGTGTCGGGAACGCTCGCGCCGGGCGGAACCCTCGGCCTGCGACTCAATCCCTGAGCGCGCAGATCGCGCGCCGTGTGCGATATCCTCGCCGGCTCATGGCCCTTTCCGACGTTCGCCTTTCGGCGCAGGCCGCTTTCGTGGCGCGCCGGCTGCTCGCAGAAAAGATGGTCAAGGCCTCCTCGGTGGCCGACGTGCGGCACGCGCTCGAGGCGGCGCTCCTCGAGGACCGCGACCGGGAGCGGGCGCTCGACGAAGAGGTGAAGAGGATCCTCGAGAAGAACGCGGCGACGATTCGCGGCGCGAACGTCGACTACGCGGAGATGTTCCGGAAGGCGAAGAGAATGCTCGCCGAGAAGAAGAAAATCCCCCTCTGAGGGAGCGTCATGCCACGTTCGATCGAAAACCGGCTGCTCGCCCTCGAGGCTCTTCGCGCGAAGGCGCGGGCCGGAGGCGGCCCCGCGCGCCGCGAGAAACAGCACAAGGCGGGGAAGCTCACGGCCCTGGAACGGGTCGAGCTCCTCGGCGATCCGGGATCCTTCGAGGAGATGGACACGTTCGTCGTCCACCGCTGCCGCGATTTCGGGATGGACGACGCCGCGAACGAGATTCCGGGCGACGGCGTGGTCGCGGGCGTCGTGCGTGTCGAGGGCCGCCCCGTCTTCGTCTTCGCGCAGGACTTCACGGTTTTCGGCGGGTCGCTGTCGGAGACGAACGCCGCGAAGATCTGCAAGGTCATGGACCTCGCGATGAAGGTGGGCGCGCCCGTCGTGGGCCTCAACGACTCGGGCGGCGCGCGCATCCAGGAAGGCGTCGTCTCTCTCGGGGGCTACGCCGACATCTTCCTGCGCAACACGCTCGCGTCCGGCGTCGTCCCGCAGATCTCGGCGGTGCTCGGCCCCTGCGCGGGCGGGGCCGTCTACTCGCCGGCGATCACGGACTTCGTCCTCATGGTGCGGGGCACGAGCTCGATGTTCGTGACCGGGCCGGACGTCATCAAGACCGTCACGCACGAGGACGTCACGAAGGAAACCCTCGGCGGCGCCGATACGCACGCGGCCGTCTCGGGCGTCGCGCACATCGTCGCCGACTCGGACGCGGACTGCCTCCAGAAGATCCGCACGCTCCTCTCGTTCCTTCCCTCGAACAACCGCGAGGATCCTCCCCGCCGCGAGACCTCGGATCCCCCGGACCGCGAGGATCCCGAGCTGGACCACCTCGTCCCGTCCTCGCCGAACCAGCCCTACGACATGATCGGGCTCATCCGGCACGTCGTGGACGACGGCGATCTCTTCGAGATCCACGCCGACTACGCGAAGAACATCGTCGTCGGCTTCGCGCGGCTGGGCGGCAAGCCCGTCGGGATCGTCGCGAACCAGCCGGACCATCTCGCGGGCGTCCTCGACATCGACGCCTCGGTCAAGGGCGCGCGCTTCGTGCGCTTCTGCGACGCCTTCAACGTTCCGCTCGTGACGTTCGAGGACGTGCCCGGCTTCCTGCCGGGGACGAAGCAGGAGTTCGGCGGCATCATCCGCCACGGCGCCAAGCTCCTCTACGCGTTCGCCGAGGCCACGGTCCCGAAGCTCACGGTCATCACGCGCAAGGCGTATGGCGGCGCGTACTGCGTCATGTCCTCCAAGCACATCCGGACGGACTTCAACTTCGCCTTTCCGACCGCGGAAATCGCGGTCATGGGCGCGGAAGGCGCCGTCAACATCCTCTACGGGCGCGAGCTGGCGGCCGCGACCGACCCGGTGGAAACGCGCCGCGGGAAGGTCGAGGAATACCAGGACGCCTTCGCGAACCCGTGGGTGGCGGCGCGGCGCGGCTACGTGGACGACGTGATCGCGCCTCGCACGGCGCGGCGGCGCCTCATCCGGGCGCTCGACCTCCTCGGGAACAAGCGCGACACGATGCCGCCGAAGAAACACGGCAACATTCCGCTGTGACCCGCCTCCTCATCGCGAACCGCGGCGAGATCGCCATCCGGATCATCCGCGCCTGCCGGGATCTCGGGATCTCTCCCGTCGCCGTCTATTCCGAGGCGGACCGGACCGCTCTTCACGTGCGGCTCGCGGACTGGGCCGTTCCGATCGGCCCGGCGCCCGCGCGCGAGTCCTATCTCGTCGTGGAGAAGATTCTCGACGCGGCGAAGAAGACCGGCGCCACGATGCTCCATCCGGGCTACGGGTTCCTCTCGGAGAACGCGGCCTTCGCGCGAAGCGTCGTCGAGGCGGGTCTCACGTGGGTCGGCCCGTCGCCCGACTCCATCGCCGCCATGGGAAGCAAGACCGAGTCGCGAAGGCGGGTTCTGGCGGCAGGAGTCCCGATCGTGCCGGGCATGACGACGCCGGCCAGGTCCGCGGAGGAGATCGCCGAATTCGGGAGGGAGAACGGCTTTCCGCTCCTCCTCAAGGCCGCGGCGGGCGGCGGCGGGAAGGGGATGCGTGTCGTGAGGAGCGCCGGAGAGGTCCCCGAGGCGTTCGCGCGCGCGCGCGGCGAGGCGCGCTCCTACTTCGCCGACGACGCCGTGTACGCGGAGCTCTTCGTCGAGCACCCGCGGCACGTCGAGGTCCAGGTCCTCGGCGATGCGACGGGGCGCATCATCGCCGTGGGCGAGCGCGAGTGCTCGCTCCAGAGGCGGCATCAGAAGGTCTTCGAGGAATGCCCCTCGGCCGCGGTCGGCCCCGAGCTTCGCGCGCGCATGGAAGCCGTCGCCGTCGCGGCGGCGAAATCCGTGGATTACGTCTCTGCCGGGACGGTGGAGTTCCTCCTCGCGAAGGACGGGCGCTTCTTCTTCCTCGAGATGAACACCCGGATCCAGGTCGAGCATCCCGTGACGGAGATGGTGTACGGAGTCGACCTCGTGGCGGAGATGATCCGGATCGCGCGCGGCGAACCGATGTCCATTCGAGAGAAGCCGGCGCCGCGCGGCCACGCTATCCAGTGCCGCATCTACGCGGAGGATCCCGCGCACGGCTTCGCTCCCTCGCCCGGCCGCATCCTGCGCCTCAGAAGGCCGCAGGGGCCCGGCATCCGCGTCGACTCCGGCGTCGAGGGCGGCGACGTCGTGCCGCTCGACTACGATCCGATGATCGCGAAGTTCGTCGCCTGGGGAAGCGACCGCGACGAGGCCTTCCGGCGCATGCGCCGCGCGCTCGCCGAGTCGCGCGTCGACGGCATCGAAACGTCGATACCCTTTTTCCTGACCCTCCTCGAGGATCCGGACGTCGTGGCGAACCGCATCTCGACCCAGTTCCTCGACGGCTGGTCCTACGTTCCGAAGCGGCCGCCCGAGGACGTCGCCGCGGCTTCGATGGTCGCGGCCGCGCTCGAGACGATGGACGGCGCGAAGAAGCGGCGGCCGCCGGGCTCCTCCGGCTCCGGATCGGGCCCCGGCGCGTGGAGGACCGCGCGGACGTCCTTCGGGCTTCGCGAATGAAGTTCCGCGCGAAGTTCTCCGATGACCAGGCCGGCCGCGCGCTCGACGTGACGGCCGGCTCCCCCTCGTTCGAGGCCACCCTGGAAGGCGTGCCGCTGGCCGGCGAGGCTCTGGCGGTGCGCGACGGCGTGTGGTCGCTGATCGGGCCTGACGGGAGACAGATCGAGGTGAGCGTGGCTTTCCATGCCGACGGGTCGGTTCGCGCTTACGCGGCGGGCTGCCTGTTCGCCTTCGAGCTCCTCGACGAGCTGACGGCGCGCGCGCTGGCGGCGACAGGGGGCAGATCGACGCGCCGCGTCGCCCACGCCGCGGCGGCGATGCCCGGGCGCGTCCTGAGGGTCCTCGTGACGCTGGGCGAGAAAGTCGTGCAGGGCCAGCCGCTTCTCGTTCTCGAAGCGATGAAGATGGAAAACGAAGTGAAGTCCCCGCGGGACGGCGTCATCTCCTCGATCGAGGCTTCGGCCGGGAAGGCGGTCTCGGCGGGCGACGTCCTCGTGAGGTTCGAAAGCGGCGGCGAGTGAGGTTAACCTCCACCCCATGAAATCACGCATCACGCTTCCTGTCCTTTCCCTGCTCGCCGCGGTCCTCGGGTGCGAGGCGGCATCTCCCGCCGGACAGCCGACCCCTCCGAAGCCGGCGGGATCCACGTCGCCCGCCTCCTCCGCGCCTCACGCCGCGCCCGCGCGCCAGCCGTCGAACGATGCTCTTATGGAATGGGTCGAGGCGTTCTTCCCGTGGGGCGAGGGCAAGGTCACGATCGAGACGGTCTCGCAGGTCGTCCTCGGCGGCGGCGCCCGCCTCGTCGTGGCCAAGAAAGCCTTCACCGCCGACGCGCGCATGAACGACCAGGCCTACCTCGTCGTGGAAGACGGCGGGAAAGCGATTCTCGTCGGCGACGTCATCTACGACGAGGAGCGCGCCAAGAAGCCGGTCCCCGTCCCGATTCGCACGGACGCCGATCTCGACGGCCTGCGCGCGCGGCTCAAGCAGTATCTCCTCGGGGCGTTCTCGCTCGTTCTCGACCCTGCGAGCGACCGCAGGGGCTGGAAGGGCGTGATCGTAAAGGCCGACACGGGATACGGGAGCTACCCGATGGCCGGCTGGTTGAAGGCCGACGACGGGACGCTGCTCATTCTCGGCCGGTGGTGGGACCGTGCGCGCTCCGTCGCCGAGCAGCGAAGGGAATACATCAAGCTCCAGGGAACGCCCGCCACCGGACCGGCCGACGCGCGGGTGACCGTCGTGGAGTACTCCGACATGCAGTGCGGCTTCTGCAAGAAGAGGACGCTCGACTTCGAGAACCTGGTCGCGAAGCTGGGCAAGGAGCTCAAGATCCGGCGGTACATCAAGTCGTTCCCGCTCACGGGCGCTCATCCCTGGGCGTTCCGGGCCTCCTCGGCGGGACGCTGCTTTTTCGACGGCCCGGGCGGAGCGGACCTCTTCTTCCGCTGGAAGTCCAACGTCTATGCGAAGCAGGAGGAGCTTTCCGTGCCGCAGGTCGACGCCTTCGCGATGGACTTCGCGGTCGCGAACGAGCTCGACGAGAAGGCCTTTCGCGCCTGCTACCTCCAGGCGAAGGCGAGCGAGAAGATCCACGCCGACCTGGCCGAAGGCTGGGCCATGCGCGTCCGCTCCACGCCGACCTATTTCATCGACGGCGTCTACGTCTCCTGGTTCGGCGACAACGTCATGGAGGAGTTCCTGAGGAAGACGTACCTCGGGGGGCGAGGCCTTCCTCTCCCCGCGCCTCCGGCGGCATCGACTCCGTCCAAGCACTGAGAAATCCCTCTCTCAATTCTTGAACGGCACCTGGACCACGATCCAGACCTTGACCTTGTGGCCGTCCTTCGTGGCGGGCTTCCATTTCCACTGGGCGAGGGCGGATCTGCTCGCTTCCCCGAGGCCCACCTTCAGGGTCGTGTCGCGCAGGATCTCCACCTTCGCGGGCTCTCCGTTTTCGTCCACGAGGACGCGCAGGAGGACGGTCCCGGAGATGTGACGCTGGATCGCGAGACGCGTGGCCTGCGGGCTGACCTGGCGCACGGAAACGGGAGGCGTGTCGATCGCGTCGGTGTCGACGAGATCGCCGTCCTTCACGGCCGGCGTCGCGACGACGGCCGCCGCCTTCTGCGCCTCGGACTTTCGGCGCTCGACCGCTTCGCGCGCGAGACGCGCAGCTTCCTCGCGGTCCGCCTTTCGGCGTAAGACCCGAGCGGTTTCCTCGGTGTCCTTCGACTTCACGGCCTCCTCCGACGTCTTGTCGATCTCGGCGCGGCGCTTTTTTGCGGCGGCTTCCTGCTCGCGTGCCGCCTTCGCCTCCCGCTTCTTGAGCTCCTCCTGGAGCTTCTTTTCGACGGCGGCCACGAACAGCGGGTCTTCCTTTCCGACCACGATCGGAGCGGGTGTCGGCACCGGCGTGGGCGGCGCGAGGGTGGGTGCGGGCGCGGGCGTCGGCACCGGAAGGGGAGGCGACGCCGAGGGCCTGAGGGCGAAATACGCGCCGCCCGCGAGGAGCAGGACGGCCCCGAGGGCGACGGCCCACAGCGGCACGCCGCCCAGCGGTTTCTTCGGCGGGGGTTCACCGACGCGCACGGGAACCGGCCCCGAACGCGACGTACGTTCAGGAGGCCGGAGGGGGGGCGCGGGCCGGCGGCGCGTCCCGGTGGAAGAGTCGAGCCGGCGCGATCCGGTGGAGGATTCGAGCCGGCGCGAGCCGCTTCCCTCGACGACCGGAGCCAGGAGCGGTCCGAGGACAGGGGCCGGTGCGGGAACGGGAGGGAGGGCGAGCGTGTTCGGGTCGATTTCTTCTTCGGCGGCCAGCTCGAGCCTCTCGCGCTGGATCGCCTTGTCGAAGTGCTTCTGCAGGAAGAAGGCGAGGTTGAACGTGGAGGGCGCATAGGGGCCGCCGTAGAGGAGCGCCGACAGGTCTTTGCGGAAGGACGAGATCTGCCGATCGCGCATGCGCGGGTCCGGATGCAGCGCCCGCCGCAGGAGTCGGCGGATGTCCTCGGGCACGGGGCTGCCGTCCACGGCGAGGGTCGCGCTTTCGACGGATTCGAGGGCGACGCCGGGCGGCGGCGCGCGGCCCGTGAGCGCTTCGTAGAGAATCGCGCCCACGGAATACAGGTCGCCGGGCGTCGACGGTTTTCCCTCGGCGAAGACTTCCGGGGCGACGTAGGGCCCGAACGTCTGCCTGGTGCGGGCGTTCTTCAGGGCCGGCAGGAGGCCGGCGCCGAGCGCATATCCGAACACGCGCGCTTCCCCCTCGTTGGAAATGCAGACGAACGCAGGCACGAGAAACCCGTGCGGGGCCCCCGTGAAGCGCTCGACGGCCGCTCCGGCTTCGAGAGCGGTGAGCAGCCGTTCCGCGATGAGGAGGCCGTGCTCGACCGGCAGCGGGGACCCGAGAAGGCGGGCGGCGAGAAGGTGATCGAGGGTGCGCCCTTCGACGTACTGGGTGCCCAGGAACGGGATGTCGTCGATGGCGCCCATCACGGTCCCGCGGGCGACGGTCGGCCCCTGAACGTCGTCGACGAGGTTCACGGCGGTTTCCATCGCGGACAAGAGCGCCGGCCGGTCGATCGCCGGCGCCGTGAACGTCCGCACGAGGAGGAAAGGCTTCAGCCTGGGTTCGCCCGCCGTCCCGGCCCGCCAGGCTTCACCGAGAGCGTCCGTGCCAAGGGCGCGTGTCAGGACATAAGGCCCGAACGGCCGCGGGCTCGGTGCGGAGGCGCTCATGAGCTTTTCGGAAGCGGACCCTTGAGTGTAGCAAGGAACTGGCCTCCCTCGACCAGCGGGCTGCGGGCCTAGCGTTCGGCGGCCTGCGCCTCCCGCCGCGTCTGGCGGTAGCGCGCCGCGTTTCGCTGCTGCTCCTCGTAGTCCTGGGAGAACGAGTGCGACCCGTCGCCCGCCGCCACGAAGTAGAGGAACGAGACGTCCGCGGGAGCGATCGACGCCCTCAGGGACGCGAGCCCCGGGTTGCAGATCGGGCCCGGCGGAAGTCCCGGGTTCACGTAGGTGTTGAAGGGCTCATCCACGGCCAGCTCGGAGCGCGCGAGGGAGCCGCGCCAGAGCCCGAGCCTCTTCAGGGCGTAGATCGTGGTCGGATCGCATTGCAGGAGCATCCCCTTGCGCAGGCGGTTCCGGTAAACGGCCGACACGATCGGCCGTTCGGCCGTGACGGCCGTCTCCTTCTCGACCAGCGAGGCGAGGGTCGTGGCCTGAAGCAGCGTCATCCCCTGCGCGCGGGCCTTCTGCTCGAACCCGTCCGGGAGCCTGCGACCGAACTGCCGGGTCATCGCCCCGAGGATCTCCCGCGCGCCCATCGAGCGCGTCACGATGTACGTGTCCGGAAAGAGGAAGCCTTCCAGCGAGGGCGCGTCCTTCGGGACGCCTTCGAACTCGTCGGGCTTCTGAAAGAGAGCCTGATAGTCGCGCATCGTGGAGAAGTTCTGCGACGCGAACAGGGTGAAGACCTCGTCGGCGGTGAAGCCCTCGGGCACGGTGATCCGGTAGGTCACGACGTCTCCGGCGACGATCGAAAGGACGACCTGCTCGGGCGTGCGCGGTCCCGCGAACCGGTACTCGCCCGCCTTGAGCGTCTTGCCCTGATGAAGCACCTTGAGAGCCACCATGCCGAGACGCCAGTCGCGCAGGACTCCTTTCGACTCGAGCATCTCGAACACGCTCGCGGAGGGCGTGCGCGGCGCAATCGTCACGATGACCTCCTCGCCTGGATACCCCTGATACGGGGTTCTCAGGACGAAGGACACGAACGCGATGGCCACCGCGATGCCGACGACGACGAGGGCGATCACCCACGCGGACAAAGACGTGGCGTGACGTCTGTGGGACGAGCGATGCTCGAGCACGGGCGGCTTCGCGGAGCGCCTCAGCGCGTGCCGCGCGCCTCGTCGCGCTCGAAGAAATAGTCCCTGAGGAGAATGGCCGCCGCTTCCGCGTCCCGGGCGGACTTCCGGCGGCCCCCGCGAAAGCCGGCCTCGACGAGAGTCCGCTCGGCCGAAACCGTCGTCAGCCCCTCGCCGTGGAGATCGACGGGCAGCCCCGACGACTCACGAAGCCGCCGTGCGAAGTTCCGGACGCGGCGCGCCCAGGCACCTTCGCGGCCGTCCGCGCCCAACGGATGACCTACGACGATGCGAAGCACGTCGCGTTCCCGGGCGGCGGCGACGACGGCGGCCGCGGCCTGAAGATCGCTCTTGCGCGGCAGAACGCCTACCGGCACCACGACGCGGCCGGTCTCGTCAGAGACGGCGAGCCCGATCCTTTTCTCCCCGAAGTCGACGGCCAGGATGCGCACGACCCGAATCGTAGGAGGCCCCCTCGGCGAAGTCCACTGCGGCTACAATCGCCCTCTTGGGCGGTCCGCGCGCTGCGGATCGGCCGCGGGAGCACATCCTCATATGAACGACGTCTTCGTCCTCTCCGCCGCCCGGACGCCGGTCGGCACGTTTCTCGGCGCGCTCGCGCCTCTTTCCGCGTCGCGCCTCGGCGCGGTCGCGATCAAGGCCGCGCTCGAGCGCGCGGAAGTCCCCCCGTCTTCGGTCTCCCACGTGTGGATGGGGAACGTCCTGCAGGCGGGTCAGGGCCAGGCTCCCGCGCGGCAGGCGGCGCTCGCCGCGGACCTGCCTCCCGCCACCGGCTGCATCACGGTCCACAAGGTGTGCGGGTCCGGGATGCGGGCCGTGATGGACGCCGCGAACGCGCTGCGCGTCGGCGAATTCGACGTCGCCGTCGCGGGCGGCATGGAATCCATGTCGAATGCTCCATACCTGCTTCCGAAGGGCCGCTCCGGCCAGCGGATGGGCCACGGCCAGATTCTCGATTCGATGATCTCGGACGGCCTCTGGGACCCCTACAAGAACGTCCACATGGGCAACTGCGCCGAGCTCTGCGCAGCGAAGTACTCGTTCACGCGAGAGGCGCAGGACGCGTTCGCGCTCGAGAGCTACCAGCGCGCGCGCCGTGCGAACGAAGCGGGCGACTTCAAGGCCGAGTTCGCTCCCGTGACCGTCGACGCGAAGAAGGGCCCCATCACCGTGGATCGCGACGAGGAGCCCTTCGCGACGCCGCTCGAGAAGCTCGAGAAGATGGGGACGCTGAAGCCGGCTTTCCAGAAGGACGGCACCGTGACCGCCGCGAATTCGTCGAAGATCAACGACGGCGCGTCGGCGCTCGTCCTCGTCTCCGAGGCGAGTCTGGGAAACTGGAAGCCGATCGCCCGTGTCGTCGCGCAGGCGTCGCATGCCCAGGAGCCGGAGTGGTTCACGACGGCGCCCGTGGCGGCCGCGCGGAAGGCGGCCGAAAAGGCCGGGATCCCGCTGTCCCAGGTCGACCTTTTCGAGGTGAACGAGGCCTTCGCGGTCGTCGCGATGGCGTTCATCGAGGATCTCGCTCTCGACCCGAACAAGGTGAACGTGAACGGCGGGGCCGTGGCCCTCGGTCATCCGATCGGCTCCTCGGGCTCGCGCATCCTGACGACGCTCATCCACGCGCTGCGCGCCCGCAAGAAGAAGTACGGCCTCGCCTCGATCTGCATCGGGGGCGGCGAAGCGACCGCCGTCGTCGTCGAAGCGCTCTAGAATCGGGCCGATGGTCGACAAGGTCGTCCACGGAGCCACCCCTCGAGAGGCGGCGGCGAAGGCCGTGAAGGACGTCCCGTCCGGCACGACCCTCGTCGTGGGCGGCTTCGGTCTGTGTGGAATCCCGGAGAATCTCATCGCGGCGCTCGCCGAGAGCGACGTCTCGAAGCTGACGTGCGTCTCGAACAACTGCGGCGTCGACGACTGGGGGCTCGGCATTCTCCTCGGGAAGAAGAAGATCCGGAAGATGATCTCGTCCTACGTCGGCGAGAACGCCGAGTTCGAGAGACAGTACCTTGCGGGCGAGCTCGAGCTCGAGTTCTGCCCGCAGGGCACGCTCGCCGAGCGGATGCGTGCCGGCGGCGCCGGCATCGCCGGCTTCTACACGCCGACGGGCGCCGGCACGATCGTGGCGGAGGGAAAAGAGACGAAGGTCTTCGAGGGGAGGGAATACGTCCTGGAGCGCGGCCTCGTGGGCGACTTCGCGCTCGTCGCCGCCTGGAAAGGCGACCGGCTCGGCAACCTCGTGTACCGGAAAACCGCGCGGAACTTCAACCCGATGGCCGCGACGGCGGGAAGGATCACGATCGCCGAGGTCGAGGAGCTCGTCGAGCCCGGCGGCCTCGATCCGGACGAGATCGACACGCCCGGCATCTTCGTCAAGCGCGTCGTCGTGGCGCCCCGCGTCAAGCGCATCGAGCGGCGCACCGTGCGGAAGGGCTGAGGATGGCGAAGCTCGACCGGGACGGCATCGTCCGGCGCGCGGCGCAGGAGCTTCGCGACGGGATGTACGTGAACCTCGGCATCGGCATGCCGACGCTCGTCTCGAACTGCATCCCGAAGGGCATGGAGGTCATTCTCCAGTCCGAGAACGGCATCCTCGGCATGGGACCGTATCCCACCGAAAGCGAGGTCGATCCCGACCTCATCAACGCCGGCAAGGAAACCGTCACGGTCGTCCCCGGCGCCGCGTTCTTCTCGTCGGCCGATTCGTTCGCGATGATCCGCGGCGGTCACATCGACCTCTGCATCCTGGGCGCGATGCAGGTGGACGCCGAGGGGTCGATCGCGAATTGGATGATTCCCGGAAAGCTCGTGAAGGGGATGGGCGGCGCGATGGACCTCGTCGCGGCGGCGCGCCGCATCGTGGTCACGATGGAGCACGTCGCGAAGAACGGCGAGAAGAAGATCCTGAACCGCTGCACGCTCCCGCTCACGGGCAAGGGCTGCGTCCACCGCATCATCACCGACCTCGCCGTCCTCGACGTGAAGAAGGGCGGAGGCCTCGTCCTCAAAGAGCGCGCGCCAGGCGTCTCGGTGGACGAAATCCGCGCGGCCACGGAGCCGCCGCTCGAGACGGCGGGCGACGTGCCCGAGATGAAGGTCTGACGGGCGCGCCGATTGCTCCTTCCTTAGGCGTGCGGCGTTTTGGCAGAGGAACCGGCCTGTGGATCGCCATGGCCGTCTGCACGGGAGCAAATCTCTCTTTCTCCCAATCTTCCTTCGATACCGACCCGTTCGCGTCGCGCTTTCGCGAGCGCGGCGGATGGGAGCCGAAATTCAAGGCGCCCGAGAAGGGCGGATCCATCCGCATCACGATCGACGCGGGGGAGCCCGGCGGCCCGCAGGGCAAGCAGACGTTCGTCGAAGAGGACCTCTTCACGGCGGACGCGCCGCCCGGCAAGTTCGTCACGATCGAATACCAGGACCTCAAGCTCACGGCGCACAACGTGCACGGCAGCCTGAAGAAGAAGACGGTCGTGGCCGAAGGGGACGTGACGTTCGAGCAGGGACCGTCGAGCATGCGCGGCGCCCGGCTCGAGCTGGACCTCGTCGAGAAGACGGGCGTTCTCACGGACGGCCGCATGGACCTGGAGGGCGGCCTCCACCTGAAGGGAGCGACGCTCGCGAAGGTCGGGCCCCGCACGTTCTCGCTCACCGACGGCGTCGTGACCTCCTGCGAAGGCGAGAACCCCGCCTGGAAGTTCAAGGTGAAGAGCGGCACCGTGACGATCGAGGAGTTCGCGCGCCTCAAGAACGTGACGTTCTCGATGGGCGGCGTCCCGCTCCTCTACACGCCCTATCTCATCTGGCCGGCGTTGAGGGATCGGGCGTCCGGCTTCCTCATCCCCGGCCTGGGCTACAACTCGAACCGGGGCGGTTATTTCGGCATGTCGTATTACTGGGCGGTCAATCGCTCGGCGGACGCGACGTTCTCCGGCGACTTCTATACGAAGCAGTACTACGGCCTCGGTGCGGAGCTCCGGGCGCGGCCCTCCGAACGTACGCGCTTCGAAGGCACGTACTACGTCATCAAGGACCCGACGATCGACAAGTGGCGCTGGCAGACGCAGGGGACGCTCGTCTCGGATGACCTCGGTCCGAAGCTGCGCGGCGTCGTGACGTGGCTCGACCTCTCGGACCCGACTTTTTTCCAGGACTTCAACCGCAACTTCGGCCTTTCGTCCACGCGCGCGCTGAAGAGCGAGGGTTTCGTCACGTGGAGCCCCGATCCGTTCGCGCTGAACCTCCGGGTGTCGCGCGAGGAAGCTCTCGGTTACGGCTCCGGATCGGTCGTGAGCGAGCGGCTGCCCTCGCTCGAGGCCAGCCTGCGCCCGACCCCTTTCTTCGGCCAGGCGGTCTTCGTCGAAGCGTCGGCGCAGGGCGGGATGCTGCGCACCGATCGCGGAGAAGGGCTTCCGTCCGGCGCGTACGACCGCTTCGATCTCTTTCCGAAGGTGAACGTGCCGCTGTCGCTCTTCCCGTGGCTCTCGCTCGAGAGCACGGCCGGCGTGCGGCTCACGAGCTACGGGAAGTCCCTCTCTCGGGACGGGACGAGCCTCGAGGAAGACCGGTACAACCGTGAGGCGCTCTCCACGACCGTCTCCCTGACGGGGCCCGCTTTCTCCCGCCTCTTCGACGGCAAGCTCGGGCCGTTCACCAGGTTCAAACACGTGATCGAGCCCCGCGTCACGTGGGACACGCTGACGGGCCGCGACGACTTCTCCCCGACGCCCCTCTTCGACGAAATCGACTCTCTCGTTCCCGCCAACGTGGTCCGTTATTCGCTCCTGCAGCACCTTCTCGCCAAGGGAACCGAGGGGGGCTCGCGCGAGATCGCCTCGTTCGAGGTGGCCCGTCGTTACTTCGTGAAGCTCCCCGGCGAAGGCACGGTCGCGGGGCCGGTTCCCGACACCCAGCGCAGCTCGCCCTGGGACTTCATCCTGCGCGTGAACGCCACGTCCGCGCTGAATCTGGACGTCCGGACGACCTGGGATTCCCACGCGAACCAGGTCACGGCGGCGAGCGTGACCGCCGTCCTGACGGGAGCCGAGCGCACCCTCGCCCTCTCCCTCTTCGACAGCCATCCGGTCTTCTTTCCCGCCCAGCTCGACCCCGGCGCCTCGGCCCAGCTGAGGGTGTCCGGGGGAATGCCGATCCTCCCGAAGCGCCTCCGGTTCGACGTGGAGGCGAACTACGACCTGACGAAGGGGAGGATGCTCGAGTCCCGCTCGCTGTTGACGCTCGAGGCAGCCTGCTTCAAGATACTCGCGGAATACCGGGATTTGCGCACCGGTAACGTGCCCTCGAGGGATTTCCGGGTGGCGCTGACCCTGAAAAACGTGGGTAGCTTTCTCGATTTCACCGGCAGCCTTCCGTGACCCTTTTCGCGGGGAGAGAGATTCCGACCGGTCGCGACACTCCCTACGTGCCTCGATTCAGGACACTCTTTCTCGTCGTGCTTCTACTCTTTCCGGCTTCCGGGTTGCGGGGCGAGGAGGCCGCGAATGCGTCCTGTGCCGGGGCCCTGGTCGTCGATCCGGCCGCCCTTCCATGGGCCTCGGAGGGCGTGGACACGCGGGCCGTCGTGGACGACGGCAATCCCCCCGTTTTCCCCTGCTATACGAAGGGCCAGCTCACGGGCGGAGGGCAGGCGCCCCCGGCCCGCCTCGCCTGGTACTCCTTCACCCCGGCGGCCTCGGATACGTACCGGATCGACACGATCGGAACGACGCCCGCGGCCGATTACGACACGATCATCGGAATCTACGCCGGCTCCTGCGGCTCCCTCACTCCCGTCTCGGGAATCTGCCGTCAGAACGGCTTTTTTCCCGACGATGCGCCCGGGTCTCTCCAGTCGTCGGTGACGCTGCTCCTGGAAGCGGGCACGACGTACACGATCGCCGTCGGCGGGATCGGGCAGCCGAACGGCTTCACGGGCCAGTTCGAGCCCGCGAAGGGCGGTCTCCTCCGCCTGAACGTCTCCCGGGTGGCCGTCGGATATCCCTATGTGTACCTCCTCCCGTCGGTCGCGCGCACCGGCGGCTTCGTCAGCGACTTCGCGGTCACGAACGTGGAAGGCGCCGACGGCCAGTTCGTCATCCAGTATCTCGGGCACGGGAACGACGGAGATCAGAACGTGCCGGCGCAGCAGCCGTCGGCGAGCCCGCTGCGGCTCGCGCCGTACGGATCGCGCGAGATTCCGGACGTTCTGGGTTCGCTCTTCTCGATTTCCTCGGATTTCGGCGCCCTTCTGGTCAAGTCCACGAATCGGCTGCTCATCGGCGCGCGGACGTCGTCGCCCGCCCCCGGGGGAGCGGGCACGTTCGGGCAGTTCACCGAGGCGGTGGACGTGTCTTCCGGCGCTTCTCCGAGCCCGGCGCTCGCATTCGGTGAGACGGGGCGGTTCGTCGCCGTCCGGGAAGATGCGTCCGCGCGGACGAATCTCGTGCTCGTGAACACGTCGATGTCGCCCTGCGCCGTACAGTCCGCCGTCCTGGACGCCGGCGGGATACCGCTGGGCCCTGTGCGGACGTTCACGGTTCCGCCGCACACGATGATCCAGAAGAACCGGCTCAAGGAGACGTTCGGGATCGCCGGGGACGTTCGCGCGGCCACCGTCCTCGTCCGGAACGTCACGGCGGGCTGCTCCGTGGCCGGGACCGCCTACGTGGTCGACGGGAACACGGCGACCGGCACGAACGACCCCTTCGCGGTGCCGCTTCGCAAGTAGCGGGCGCGGCCCCGTGTAGACTTCCCCGTTCGTGCAGACGGTCATCCTCGGAGCCGGCGGAATGCTCGGGCGGGCGCTGGGACGCGAGTTCCCGGAGGCCGAGCGCTTCACACGCGCGGCCCTGGACATCACCGACGCCACCGCGCTTCGCGCGGCCCTGACCCCCGACACGCGCCTCGTTCTGAACGCGGCTGCCGACACGCGCGTCGACGCCGCCGAGACCGACCCGCACCACGTCATGGTCAACGTCGTCGCGGTGGGGGCGCTCGCCGCTCTCTGCCGCAAACTCGATGCGACGCTCGTGCACGTCTCGACCGACTACGTCTTCTCGGGGAAGGGAATCCGTCCCTACCGTGAGGATGACCCCGTCGACCCCGTGAACGCGTACGGCCGCGCCAAGCTCATGGGGGAGCGGCGCGCGTTCGAGGAGGGCGACGAGGTGCTCGTGCTTCGAACCTCGTGGGTCTTCGGCATGGGCGGGGTGAACTTCGTGGACACGATCCTGAAGAAGGTCGAGAGCGGCGCGCGCGACCTCTCGGTCGTGAGCGACCAGGTTGCGCGGCCCGCGTACGCGGCCGACGTCGCGCACGCGATCCACCAGCTCGTCGAAAAGCGGATCACGGGCGTCGTTCACTTCGCGAATGCGGGGGAAGCGACGTGGCACGAGCTCGCCTCGGAGGCGATTGCCCGCGAGGGCCATGCGGACGTCCGGGTGAAGGCGGTTTCGACGTCGGAGGTTCCGAGGCCCGCGCGGCGGCCGCGCTGGTCGGTTCTCGATACGTCGCTCTACGAGCGCCTCACGGGCTCCTCGCCGCGCTCGTGGCGGGAGGCTCTCGGGGATTACCTCGCCGAGCGCCGTGCCGCCGCGCCCGCGCGTCCTGTTCCATGACGCTCACGAGGCCCGAGGCGGCGCGCAAGGCGCTGCACATCGGGATGGCGGGATTCGCACTGCTTCTCCGAAGTCTGACGTGGCAAGAGGCCGCCCTCGCCGCGAGTGTCGCCTTGCTTTTCAATGCGGCATTCTTCCCGCGGGTTTTGCCGCATTTTCTTAGAAGAGAAGAAAGGGCGGCGCGCTTCTCCGTCGGGATCGCGCTCTACGCGGCCACGGTGCTCCTGCTGATCATCACCTTTCGAAGAAATCCCCCGATTGCCGCCGCCGGATGGGGATACCTGGCCTTTGGCGACGGGTTTGCCTCCCTCGTCGGCATGACGCTCGAGGGTCCCCGGCTTCCCTGGAACCGGCAAAAGACTCTCGCGGGCTTTTCCGGCTACGTCGTCTTCGGCTTTCTCGGAGCGTCTTTTCTCTTCGGATTCCTCTCCTCCCGGGTTCCTTCTTCCTCCGAGCTGATCTGTCTCCTCGCGGGAGCGCTCGCGGGAGCGGCCCTCGAGAGTCTTCCGTCCGAGCTGAACGACAACGTCCTGCCGCCGCTCGTGGGGGCCGCGGTGCTCTTTTGTCTGCTCGGAACACGCGCCGGATGGCCGGACCTGCTCGAGCCCGGAGCGCTCAGGGGCGGGCTCGTCGCGCTCGCGATCAACGTGGCGGTCGGCGTGATCACTCTCGCTCTTCATCTCGTCCGTCCGTCCGGTGCGCTCCTCGGGACTCTTTTCGGAACGGTCGTCCTCGCGTTCGGCGGCGCTCCTCTCTACCTCTCACTCTGGATCTTCTTCGGCGTCGGCACGCTCGCGACGCGGTTCCACAGGGCGCGCAAGGAAGCGATCGGGAAGGCGGAGGAAAAGGGCGGCCGGCGGGGCGCGGCGAACGTCCTCGCGAACGTGTCCGTCGCGGCGTTCTGCGCTCTCGTGGCGGGCCTCGCTCCGAGCGGCGACGTTTTCCGGCTCGCGGCGGCCGCCGCTCTCGCGACGGCCCTCATGGATACGGTCGGCACCGAGATCGGCCAGGCCGTCGCGTCTCCGACCGTCCTTCTCCCGGACTTCCGGAGAGTTCTGCCGGGAACGGACGGCGCCGTCTCCGTGGCCGGCACGCTGGCCGGCCTTGCGGCGGCCGCGGGGCTCGCGGCGGCGGGTTACGCGACGTTCCTCCTCACGGCGCGGGGCGCCGCGGCCGTGGTCGGCGCGGCCTTCCTCGGCACCGTCCTCGAGAGCCTCCTCGGACGCGCGGAAGCTCCCTGGCGCGTCTCGAACGGGCACGTCCTGAACTTCGTGAACACGCTGGCAGGAGCCGCCGCCGCGCCCCTGATCCTCCGGAGCTTCGGGAGCCTGTCGTGAACGTCCGCCAGGCGACGCGTCTTGCCCGCCCCTTCACGCTCCTTCCTCCGCTCCTCGGAATCCTGTCCGGCGCCGTGTGCGCGTTCGGCAGCGTCCACAACCCGGATTCCGCGCGGCGCGTGACCTGGGAGCTTCTCGCGATCGTCGCGCTGGGCTCGCTCTGCGCGTCTCTTCTCAATGCGGCCTCGAACGTGCTCAACCAGATCACCGACCTCGAGGTGGACCGTGTCAACAAGCCCGACAGGCCGCTCGTCACGGGCGAGGTGTCCGTCGCTCAGGCGTGGCGACTGACCCTTGTTCTCTACGTTCTCGCCCTCGTTCCGACGTGGTGGATCGTCGTGCCGGCACGACCC
The DNA here is from genome assembly GCA_963719225.1 of Thermoanaerobaculia bacterium. Taxonomy (GTDB): domain Bacteria; phylum Acidobacteriota; class Thermoanaerobaculia; order UBA5066; family UBA5066; genus Fen-183. The sequence continues at coordinate 599,776 of CAVRAY010000001.1, forward strand.
GGTTTCCTCGCGCGGGCCGGCGCGCCGCTCGCCGACCACCAGTGCTTCTTTCTGTTCCTCGCCGGCCTCGTGGCGACGCTGATCTATTCGAGCCCGGCGTTCGGGAGGACGAAACGCCTCGGGGTCTGGGCGAACGTGACGATCGCGATTCCCCGCGGATGCCTCCTCAAGGTCGCGGGCTGGACGCTCGTGGCGTCCGCGTTTTCCTGGGAGCCCTGGGCGATCGGCTCGATCTTCGGGCTCTTTCTCCTCGGCGCCTCCTCCACGAAGGACTTCTCCGACGCCGAGGGAGACCGGGCGGGCGGCTGCAACACGCTCCCCGTGAAGTACGGGAACCGCAAGGCCGTGGCGATCATCTCGCCCTTCTTCATCCTGCCGTGGCTGCTGCTGCCGGTTCTCGCGCGAACCCCCGACCCTGCGGCACCGTCGCACCGCCTCCTGAGCGGCAACCCGGCTCTCCTGACGGCGCTCGGCCTGATCCTCGCCGCCTGGGGCGCCTGGACGGTCCACCTCTTGAGGAGGAATCCCGACGAGCTCGCCACGACGGAGAACCACCCGTCGTGGACTCACATGTATCTCATGCTCATGCTGGCGCAAATCGGCTTCGCGGCGGCTTACCTCCTGTGACGGCGCTTTTTTGGGAACGCGGCCCGCGAGCGTAGGATGCGAAGGGCAATGGCCGAGCCCGCCTATTCCATGCCCTCGCCCGATCTGCCCGCGCTCACCGTGCGGTGGGAGGGGCTCGTCGTCGCGATCGATGCCACGACGTTGAACACGATCGCACGCAAGGCCACGCGGAAGGTGCCCGAGGTTCGGGAGATCCTCATCGAGCCCGAGGACGGCCGGCTCGGCCTGTCCGTGCGCATCAAGAAAGGGATTCCCGTGGCTTTCAAGGGCCACCTCGAGAGCCTGCGCTTCAAGGACGGTTTCCTGGGGTTCACGATCGCCGACCTCCACGTCTTCGGCGTCGTGCCGATTCCGAACTGGGTCATCACGAAGATCGTCGATCGGCAGCCCGAGGGCCGCGCGTTCTTCTACCCCGAGGAGAGGATCGTCGTCGTGAACCTCAACGGCGTCATGCCGCCGGAGCTCTCCGTGCAGGTGAAGGAAGTCGTGTGCGAGAACGGCGAGATGCGCTTCGTGTTCGGTCCGAGCCAGTACCGGCTGGACCGGGTCATCGAGGAGATGGGCAAGGACCCGTTCTCGGACGAGTGACGCGGGACGCGCGGCTCGAAACGCGCTCTAGTCGATCCAGATCTTCACGTGCGCGTCGGGGGCGGTGATCTCCACGAGGTCGCCGCGCTCGGCGTGCCGGAGCTGGGCGACGAGGGCGTCCACGTCGAGGTTGCGGTCGTCCGTCGAGACGGAGTCCACGATGCGCCACGGCATTCGGAGGGTCACGAGCTCCTCCGGGTGGTCGTTCTTTCGGACCTCCAGGGTCACCTGATCGCCCTCCTTCTTGACGTGGATCTCGGCGTCGTCATGCGTCCGCACGACGTCCGTGCCGTCCGGCTTGTCCTTCAGCTCCTGCACGATCGTGCGGATGTCGCTCGCGTCCACCGATTGGTCGAAGTGAAGTTCCATCTCGCGCCGCACCTTTCCGAGAGAGGCGAAGCGCAGCGCGCCCGAGACGAAGGAATAGGGAACCGCGAAGGACACCCGGGGCCGGTCGTGCCGGAGATCCTGGACCTGCATCCTGAGGAAGCGGGGGCCGCGGACGCTCCGGCTCGCGTGACCGGGCACGATCGCCGAGTAGGCGAGAAGGAACAGAGCGAACAGGAACAGGGCGTTGACGACGGATCGAAGCTCTCTTCCAACTGGCTGGCTCACGAGGACCTCCGGCTTCCAGAAAGGGAAACGAGGAAGGGCGGAAAAAGGTTCCGCCGTCCTCCGGCATGGACATTCCCCCCCGCCGATGCTAGCTTTTCCTCGAAGGGCGGGCCATGCCTCACTTCATTCACGACACGTGCATCGGATGCGGGGTCTGCGAGATCAAGTGCCCGACGCATACGATCACGGGCGGCAAGAACGAGAAGTTCATCATCCACCAGGACCGGTGCATCGACTGCTCCGTGTGCGCGGTCTACTGCCCGGTCTCGTGCATCCAGGACCAGCACGGCGACCTCATCCAGAAGGTCAAGCCGAAGGACATCCCGAAGGCCATCGTGGACCGCGAGCTCTGCACGGCATGCGAGTTCTGCATCGACATCTGCCCGTTCGACTGCATCCACCTCGTGGCCGACCCCCTCGCCCCGAACCTCCATTACAAGGTGGCCGAGGTGGACGCCGCCCCGTGCGTGTCCTGCCGTCTCTGCGAGACGGTCTGCGACAAGGACGCCATTTACGTCCCGAACCCGGTCACGCAGGCGAAACAGTACCTGCCGGTCCTGTAATTGACCGAAGCCCCTCCTTCCGAAACAGAAGAATCCACCGTCCCGACACCCGCCGGGCGGCTGCTCGTCCAGTTCTTCGTCATCCCGCTGTTCGTCGTCGGCGTGGCGGTCTTCGTCTTCTGGCTCTTCGGCGCCATCGCCGTCGACAGGAAGAATGCGGCGGAGCTCCTGAGCGACGTGCGCACGGGGAGCCGGAACCAGCGCTGGCAGTCGGCCTTCGAGCTCACGAAAAAGCTGCCTGCTCTCACCGATCCGAAGGAGCGCGCGGCCTTCTCGGCTGCGGCGCTGCGCGCTTACGAGGGCGCCGAGAACGACGACCCGCGCGTGCGGCGGTACCTGACCCTCGTCCTCGGACGCCTCGGGGACCCGCGGGCCGTTCCGCTCCTCGAGAAGGCGCTCGACGACAAGGACCCCGAGACGCGCCTGTACGCTCTGTGGGCGCTCGCTCTCGTCGGAGATCCCGCCTCGGCGCCCCGCGTGCGCGGGCTGCTCGAATCCGAAGACCCCGGAATCCGCAAGACGGCGGCCTACGCGCTCGGGCGCATGGAAGACGGCGAGGCGATCCCCGCGCTGAAGAAGCTCCTCGCCGATTCCGTCACGGACGTCCGCTGGAACGCGGCGCTCGCCCTCGCGACGCTGGACGACTCCGCCGGTCGCGACGTCCTCGTCGGCATGTGCGACCGCGAGCGGCTGCGGTCGACGCCCGGCCTCTCCGCGGACCAGCAGGAGGACGCGCTCCTCAACGGCCTGCGCGGCCTCGTGCTCCTGCACGACCCCGCGACGAAGACGCTCGGCGGGAAGATGGCCGATGCGGATCCCTCGCTGCGCGTGCGGCGCGAGGCGAAAAAGATCCTCCTCGGAGAGAAGGCGACCGCGCCACCGCGGCCGAAAGGCGCGCCTTGACGGAGCCCGGAATTTTTGAGACTTTGTCTCACGTTCTTGCTCGAGGGGGCGGATGACGGAAACGAGTTCGGTTCGAGTCGCGGCCGCGGAAAACGCGGCCGCTGCCCCCACGCGCCGCAGTTTCATCAGCTGGCTCGCCGTCGGATGGCTCGCGTTCGCCGCCGGCGTCGGCGCGTTCGTCACGACGATGGCGCGTTTCCTGTTCCCGAACGTCCTCTTCGAGCCGCCGTCTTCCTTCAAGGCGGGCTTCCCGGCCGACTACCAGGTCGGCGAGGTCGACGAGCGCTGGAAGGAGAAGTTCCAGATCTGGGTCGTCCGCAACACGGAGATGATCTACGCGCTCATCACGATCTGCACGCACCTCGGGTGCATTCCGAACTGGCTTCCCGCGCAGAACAAGTTCAAGTGCCCGTGCCACGGCTCGGGCTACTACCGCTCCGGCATCAATTTCGAAGGACCGACGCCACGGCCTCTCGAGCGCGCGGCCATCTCCATCTCGCCCGAGGACGGGCAGATCTTCATCGACAAGTCGCGGAAGTTCCTTTACGAGAAGGGCCAGTGGACCGACCCCGCGGCCTTCATCAAGACGGCTTAGGAAGAAAGATCGAAGAAAGAGATTTTCTCAGAAGGTAAGAGGGGAACGGCGTGAGCCTCGAAAAGTCCTGGCGTCGCTTCCAGAACCACGTCGTCGAGACGCAGATCTGGAAGTCCATCTTCCGCGTCGGCATCCCGAACACGAACCGCAAGCGCGTGCTCGCGATGCTCGGCGAACGTCGTGCTCCACCTGCACCCGGTGAAGACGCGCAAGTCGGGGGTGAAGATGCGCTACACGTGGTGCATGCCGGCGGGATGACGTTCTTCCTGTTCCTGACGTCGACGTTCACCGGCCTTCTCCTGATGTTCTATTACCGGCCGACGATCGAGTACGCCTACGGCGACATGCTCGACCTGCGCGAGCAGGTGCCCTTCGGGATCATGCGCGAGATGCACCGCTGGGGGGCGCACGCGATGGTGATCTCGGTGTGGCTCCACATGTTCCGGGTGTTCATGACCGGCTCGTACAAGCCGCCGCGCGAGTTCAACTGGAACGTCGGCGTCGTCCTGCTCGTGCTCACGTTGCTGCTGTCCTTCACGGGCTACCTGCTGCCGTGGGACCAGCTCGCGATCTGGGCCATCACGGTCGGCTCGAACATGGCGCGCGCGACGCCGCTCGCGGGCAACGAAGGGCCGTTGGCCGTCACTCGTCCGTCAACGGCGTGAACCTCGTGCACGCGGGCGACGATGCCCGTTTCGGCCTGCTCGGCGGACGCTTCGTGGGCGCGGCGACGCTGCTGCGCTTCTACGTGCTCCACTGCATCTTCATCCCGCTCGTCGCCGCCTTCCTGATGGCCGTCCACTTCTGGCGCGTACGCAAGGATGGAGGCATCTCGGGGCCGCTCTGATGCGAGCAGGCCGAGACGTCTCGAGAGCGTCCCGTCAACTTCCTCGCGGAGAGCCGATGGGGGATCAGCTCTTCTATCGAGCGGCCTAAAGACCTTCATCGACTGGCTCGCGTCGCCCGCCATCGCGGTGACGGCTGTCCGATGATCGTCTCTCGTCGCGCGATGTTCTACAAGCCGCTCTGGACGAAGAAGGGCTGGTCGTCCTCGTTCGCCAGCTCGTGCGGCGGGTTCGCCTTCGCTTCACGGATCCGAACTTCCGCATCGATCGCGACCAAGCCCGACAACGTCCCGATCGCGTGATGCTCTTCCTCGTGGGCTTCTTCTTCTGGTAGCCCTGCGGCAGGCGGACCTGCAACGACGAGCGCATGTCGCGCGGGCGAGCTCGCCTCTCGAGAAGGACGAGACGACAAGAAGGTCTTCGTCTGGCCCGACCTCGTCTACAGTCGAGCTCGTCTGCATGATCATCCTGACTCGATCGTGATCGTCGTCTGGTCGATCGTGCTCAAGGCGCCCTCGAGGAGCCAGCGAATCCCGACGCGGCCCCGAACCCGGCGAAGGCGCCGTGGTACTTCCTCGGGCTACAGGAGATGCTGGTCTACTTCGACCCGTGGATGGCCGGCGTCGTCCTGCCGACGCTGATCATCGTGGGGCTCATGGCGATCCCGTACATCGACACGAACCCGCAAGGGAACGGCTATTTCTCGTTTCGCGAGCGGAAGTGGGAGATCGTCATGTTCTTCTTCGGCTTCATCATCCTGTGGGTCGTCCTCATCATCCTCGGGACGTTCCTGCGCGGGCCGAACTGGAACTTCTTCGGCCCGTACGAGTACTGGGATCCGAACAAGCTCGTTCCACTGAACAACGTGAGCGTCTCGGAGATCTTCTGGGTCAAGTGGCTGAAGACGGCCCTCCCGACCTTTTGGCTCAAGCGCGAGCTGCCGGGAATCCTCCTCGTCCTCTTCTACCTCGGCGCGCTGCCCGGACTTCTTTCCAAGACTCTCTTCAAGCGCTTCTACGAAAAGATGGGGATGGTCCGCTTCTTCGTGGGCGTGAACCTGTTTCTCATCATGCTCGCCGTGCCCATCAAGATGTACCTGAGGTGGATCTTCAACCTCAAGTACATCGTCAACATCCAGGAATTCTCTTTCAATATCTGAATCGCATGGAATACATGCTCGGCAACATCTGACATGGCCAAAGCCCCGCCGCCCGAACCGATCGATCACCACTACGACATCAAGCGGCTGACGAAGGCCTTCGCGATCGCTTCGATCCTCGCGCTGCCGGTGTTCGGGTGGATGACGTGGCAGGATTACGGGCGCGACTGGAAGTCCTGGCAGAAGAAGTTCGTCGAGAACGACCGCAAGAGGACGCGCGCGGCGCTTAAAGCCGCGTCCGAGAAGATCGATCCGGACGTCGAGGAGAAATACCTCGACCAGAAGCGCGAGGGCGCGCGCGAGCTGCGCCGCAATCGCACGGCGGTCTCGGAGGCCGAGGAGCGGACGAAGAAGGCCGAAGGGGCCTGGTACCTCGCCGACCAGGACTTCCGCTTCAAGAAGGCCGAGATGGATACGGCGCGGTACAACTACGAGACCCGACGCGAGACGTCTCCGAAGGCCGCATCGACCGAAAGCGCACGGAAGGAGTACGAGCGGCTTCAGTCGGCCTATGTCAGGAGCACGGTCGCCGAGCAGGCGGCCAAGAAGGGATGGGACGAGGCGAAAGCCGAGCTCGCGACTCTCGAGAAGACGAAGAAAGACGCCGAGGAAGCGCTCGTCAAGCTCGACGCCGATTACGACCGGTTCCAGAAGAAGATCAGGACGCTCCGGCAGAACGACGCGTTCTACTTCGTGCGCAACGCGCCCATCGCCGACATGCTCGCCCCGTCCCTCAAGATCCAGCAGGTCCAGCTCGAGGGCCTCTACAACGACGTGAACTTCCTCAGGAGCCAGCGCGTCGACCGCTGCATGACCTGCCACATCGCGGCCGAGACCCGGGGCTTCGAGGACAAGACGAAGTACCCGCTGTCGGTCCTGAGGACGCATCCCCGCCTCGATCTCTTCGTCGACTCGAACTCGCCGCATCCGTTTGCGACGTTCGGCTGCACGTCGTGCCACGGCGGGCGAGACCGCGCGACCGACTTCACGCGCTCCGGCCACATGCCGAACGACTACGGAACGTACGAGCACCTCGCCCAACAGATCGAATCGGGACACGACGACAAGGGCCTCCCGACCGACGACGACGCCGTGAAGGAGGCGATGGCCGAGACGCAGACGGGCCGCTGGATGAAGGAGTACGACTGGGAGGTCGACAAGTTCAACGACCTGCCCATGTACCCGATGAAGGCCGTGGAGGCCGGCTGTTTCCGTTGCCATCGAAGCGACGCGGGGCACCCGAAGGCGCCGAAGCTCGACGAGGGCCGCAAGCTCGTCGAGCAGCTCGGCTGCTGGAGCTGCCACAGGATGAAGGGCCTCGAGGACCTTCCGCGCGTCGGCCCGAACCTCTCGCGGGTCGCATCCAAGACGACGCCGGACTGGGTGGAACGCTGGCTCGTGAACCCGCGCGCCTTCCGGAACAACACGAAGATGCCGCGCTTTTTCTACCTCGAGAATTTCGCAGGAGACGCGGGGCACCGCCTCACGAACACGATGATCGCGGGCGTCACGGCCTATCTCTTCGAAAAGTCGGAGAAGGCGCCGCCGTGGCCCGCGGTCGCGGCGGGAGACGCGGCGCGCGGCCAGCAGCTCTTCGAGAACGTGGGCTGCCAGGGCTGCCACATCTCCGAGCCGGGGGCTGAACGCCACGTGATGGACCGCTGGAATCAGCACGGCCCGAACCTGATCGGACTTTCGCAGAAGGTGACGCCGGAGTGGCTCGCCGCCTGGCTGAAGAACCCGAAGGCCTACAACCCCGAGACGCGGATGCCGAACCTGCGTCTCGCAGGCGACGAGATCGCCGACCTCGTCGCGTACCTCATGAGCCGTCCCGCGCAGCCCGAGTTCCAGCGCAGCCGTCCCCCGAAGGCCGACGAGAAGGAGCGCGACGCGCTCGTCTACGATTACCTCACGCAGACGAAGTCCGTCGTGGAGGCGAAGGCCGACGTCGCGAAGATGACGCCGAAGGAGAAGGACCTGTTCGTCGGCGAGAGGATCATCGCGAATTACGGCTGCTATTCGTGCCACGTGATCCCCGGCTTCGAGAAGGCCAAGCCGATCGGCGTCGAGCTGTCCGAGTGGGGGAACAAGCCGGTCCATCTCCTCGACTTCGGCTTCGTGCACCTGCCGCACACGCGCGCCGACTGGCTCGCGCAAAAGGTGGGGCAGCCGCGGTCGTTCGACCGAGAGAAGGTCAAGACCTTCCAGGAGAAGCTGAAGATGCCGCTGTTCTCCCTGTCGCCCGCGGAGATCGAAGCCGTCCAGACGGCGATCCTCGGGATGCAGAAGGACGACATGGCCGACGCGCTCGTCGTGAAGGCCGCCGGCTCGCATGGCGCGGTGGAGGGCGGGCGCCGCATCGTGAAGGACTACAACTGCAAGGGCTGCCACATCCTCGAGGACCAGGGGGGAGGCATCCGCGAGGCCATGACGGCGAACAAGATCGACCTCGCGCTCGCGCCGCCGATCATCCGCGGCGAGGGCGCGAAGGTGCAGAGCGACTGGCTCTTTTCGTTTCTTTCCGCGCCGCGCACGGGCCAGATCCGGCCGTGGCTGAAGGTCCGCATGCCGACCTTCGATTTCAACCCCGACCAGATCAACGGTCTCACGTCCTACTTCGCCTCTCTCGACAAGGCACGCTATCCCTTCGAGAACCGCGTCGACGCGCTCGATCCGCGCTCGCGTGCGGCGGGCGCGAAGACGTTCGAGGCGCTCAAGTGCGCGCAGTGCCATCCCACCTCGCAGGATGCCTTCCAGCTCGCGCTCAAGGCGGGAAAGACGCCGGCGGACCTCGCCCCCATTCTCGCGGCGGCGCACACGCGCCTGCGGTACGAATGGATCGCGGACTGGATCAAACGGCCCGAGGAATGGATGCCGGGCACGAGAATGCCCACGAACTTCCCGAAGATCGAGGAGGAGCCGGGCAAACCCGCGAAGCGCATCTCGCCGCTCGCGCCGGCGCTCGACACACCCGCGTTCGCCTCTCTCAAGAGGGACCTCGTCGCGATCTGGGGATCCGAGGAAGGCGCGAAGTCCTACATCGACGATCCCGACCGCGTCACGAAGGCCCTGCGCGACCATATCTGGTCGCTCGGCAACGACTTCCTCACGGCGCCGAAGGCGCCCGCGGGGCAACACGCCGCGAGGCCGAAGGCGTCGGCGGCCGTCGCGGCGAATTAGGCTATTAGTCCCGTGCGCTTTCGGGCTGCGTTCGTCCTTTTCGTACTGGTGGTTTCGGCAGCAGGCGTCGCTCCGTCCGTGCCCTCGCACGGGGTGTTTGGCAAAGTGACTCTCTCCGGCCCCGTCCCGAAGCTCGCGCCGCGGCCCGTGAACGCGGACGTCGCGATCTGCGGCAGGGCAGATCGCCCGTCGCCGTCTCTCGTCCTCGCGAAGGACAAGGGAATCGCGAACGCCGTCGTGTGGCTCGAGGGTGCGAGGGGTCCCCTTCCGAAGGGGCCGTTCCATCTGGACCAGAAGAACTGCCTGTTCGCCCCGTACGTGCAGGTCGTCTCGAAGGGCGCTCCCGTCGTCATCGGAAACTCGGACCGCGTGCTGCACAACGTCCACGCGAAGACGGCGGACTCCACGCTGATCTTCAATAGGGCAATTCCTGTGAAGGGACAGACCTTCACCGCGACGTTCGCGGAGCCGGGCGTCGTGCGCTTGAAGTGCGATGTCCACACGTGGATGACGGCGTGGCTCTTCGTGGCCGATACGCCGTATGCGGCCCTCACGGACAAGGAGGGGCGGTTCTCGTTCCCTTCGGTTCCTCCCGGCTCTTACCGCCTCAAGACCTGGCACGAGCTCTTCGGCGAAAAGTCGCAGCCCGTGACGGTCGCGGCGTCGGGCGCCGCGAAGGCCGACGTAACGCTCTCCCTCCTCGACGCCTCGAACTGAAGCGTAGGTCGATCAGGCGACGAGCTCGATCCGGGCCCGATGTCCAGGCGCGGAGGCGAGACGCTTGTCGAGCGTGAGGAGAGGGGCCTTGAGTCCCTCTGCGAGCGCCACGTAAGCCGCGTCGTATGCCGTGAGATTCTCCCGGAGCGCCCAGATTCGCAGCAGGAGCACGTCGTGCTCATGGCGCACGAAGTCGAGGTCTCCCAGGTCCTCGAGCGCCAGGCGCGCTCGTTCGGGGCCAAGTGAGCCGGTCGCCACGTATCGACGAAGGGCCTGGACGACTTCGAGGTCCAGAAGGTGCGGCACGTGGAGTGAGAGTCGGGGCGAGCGAATTCTCTCGGCGATCTTTCTCCCGGCCTTCGTCGCGAGCAGCAGCTCGAGGACCGCCGAAGCGTCGAGAACGATCAACGGCTGTCGCGTTCGGCGCGAATAACGTCAGCGGGCGAAGGGTCGAGCCGGACCCCCGGAAGCTTCGAGAGCCTTTCGAGGATCTCTTCGCGCGTTGGCTGCGCGAGCCCCTTGCCGATCTCGCGGAGAACGAATTCCGACATGGACATGCCGGCGAGGGCCGAGCGCGCCTTGAGACGCCGGTGAAGATCCTTCGGGACGTTGCGGATTTGCAGCATCGTCGACATGCGAAAAGTGTACTTTCATCAGTTTTTCATGTCAAGCCAACGTACGTCTGGTCCCCGAATCACTCAGTTGATCTTCTCGGATCCCGACGCGCGGCTGAACTCCGCCGCGAACGCGCGGAATTTCGGGGAGCTCCAGTCCAGCGGGCCCACGACGTGCTGGACGATCTCGCCGGACGGCGTGATGAAAAACGTCTCGGGGTAGCCGTCCGTTCCGTAGAGGTGCGCGGTGCCCCCCCGGGGATCCAGCGCAACGGGCAGCCCCGAGATCCGGTGCTGCTTCAGCCACGCATCCACGATCTTCCAGTCCTCGTCCGTCGAGACCGCGAGGAACTCGACGTTCGCGTCGCTCTTCGTGTCCCCGACGAACTTCACGAGCTCGGGCATCTCCTCGCGGCAGGGCGGACACCACGTCGCCCAGAAATGCAGGATCAGCCCCTTGCCCGTCTTCGACGCGAGGTCGCGCCGAGCGCCGTCGCGCGCGAGGACGACGAGGGATCCCGGCGGCGGCGCCTTCGCCGCCGGGGCGACGACGCGGGGCGCGCCGGGCGGAGCCAGGGAATCCTTCGCGAAGTAGCCGATCGCCAGGGCGCCGAGGGCCGCAGCCGCGACGACGACGAGGAGCCTCTTCAGATCCTTCATGCGCGAGCCTCGGGCAACGTCACCGGCAGGCCGAGAATTCCGAGACGCGAGAGAGGCCAGTCGTAGGCAACGGGATCGGCGGGCGAGATCCGCCTCAGCCACGCGGTGGCTTCGCGTGACGCGGCGAGATCGGCGGCCTTGCGGCGCGTGAGGCCGATGCGGCGCGAGATGCGGTGGAGATGAACGTCCATCGGAAGCAGGAGGCGCGCGGGCGTGAAGCGCCCGCCCGTCCACAGGCCGAGGTCGAAGCCCTCCGTCCGGACCATCCAGCGCAGGAAGAGATGCGAGCGCTTGCAGGCGGAGCCAGCGGCAGGGGATGGCAAGAGGAATTTCAGCCCGCGCGAGGGCGTGGCGGCGTGGGGGGAAAGCAGTTGAAGATTTCTTAGAAAGGTAGCGAGGGCGGCGACGTAATCCGGCTGGGCGGCCCGATTCGGGTGTGCGCCACACGTTGCGCGAGGCGCTTTCGGCGCACCCTCTTCAGCTTCTAAGAAATCCCCCGTCTTCTTCTTTTCTTCGTCCCCCGCCGCGAAGAGAGCGCCGAGGGAGCCGTGCGCGTGCCGCGCCCTCTTCACCATTCGAAGAAACTCTTCGATGTCGTTTCCCGAAACCCAGCGATGCCGAAACGCACTGAGGGAGGCGATATCTGCCTCGTCCCATTTCTCGAGAAATGCCGCCGGGCTCGGCCCGAGAGCCGCGAGGACACGCGCGATCGACGCCTGGATGGATGCGACGCGCCCGAAGGCGAGCGAGGCGGAGACGAAGGCCACGACCTCGCGGTCTGCCGGATCGGCATAGCGGTGCGCGAAGACGAGCGGGTCCGAGTCGAGCCTCCGCGAGCGCCACTCGCGCCTGAGGGCCTCGAGGCGTTCGCCGAGGAGCACGAGGTTCGGGGGGCCGGCCGCGCGTCTCACGCCTCTACGCTAGCATCCCCGCGGTGAGCCCGCGACGTCCCGCGAAGGAAGCTCCTCCTCCGCCCGAAGAAAAGCCCGATTCCCGCCGCACGATCCTCGTGGGCGTCTACGGGCGCGAGATCCCCAGGGCGATGGCCGAGGACCAGCTCGACGAGCTCGAACGCCTCGTGGACACGGCGGGCGGGCTCGTGGTCGCGCGAGCGCTTCAGGAGCGCCGGGGGCCCGATCCCGCGACGTACGTCGGCTCGGGGAAGGTGGAGGAGATCGCCGAGGCTGCGCGCGCCCTCGGCGCCGGCTGGACGGTCTTCGACGACGAGCTCACGCCCACGCAGGCCCGGAACCTCGACAAGAAGCTCCCCACGCAGGTGCTCGACCGTGCCGGCGTGATCCTGCGGATTTTCGCGTCCCGCGCGCGCTCGCGGGAGGCGATGACACAGGTCGAGCTCGCGAGGCTCCAGTACGAGCTTCCGCGGCTCGCGGGGCCGACGAAAGGCCTCGCCCAGCAGCGCGGAGGCGGCGCGTTCCGCGGTGGCGCGGGCGAGCGAAAGATCGAGCTGGACCGCCGCCGCGTGCGCGCCCGCATCGCGAAGCTCAAGGAAGAGCTCCAGCACATCGAGACCCAGCGGGACGTGAGGCGGAAGGGGATGAAGCGCGTCGCCACGGTCTCCCTCGTCGGCTACACGAACGCGGGAAAGACGACGCTCTTCAACCGGCTCACGTCCTCGAAGGAATTCGCGGAGGACCGCCTCTTCGCGACGCTCGACCCCAGGCACGCCCGGCTCCAGGGCGTGGGCGGACGGGCCATCGTCCTGGCCGACACGGTCGGCTTTCTCCGCAAGCTTCCCCATACGCTCGTCGCGTCCTTCAAGTCCACGCTCGCCGAAGTGAAGGACGCGGACCTCCTCGTTCACGTCGTGGACGCATCGTCCGCACAGGCGGCCGAGCAGCGCGCCGTCGCCGAGGAGGTCATCGCCGGCTTCGGCGTGGAGAAGCGGCGCATCCTCCTCGCCTACAACAAGACCGACCGCCCGCACCCCGACGTTCTCGCGTCCGACGGGATCCGGATCTCGGCGGCGACCGGAGACGGCCTTCCCGAGCTTCGGAAGGCGATCGTCGCGCGGCTCTCGGCGCTCGGCGCGCGCATGCCCTTCTACGGATCCCCTTCGTAATACGATCCATCACGTCCGGGAGGCAATGCCATGAGCACACCCATCGAATATCGCCGCCGCGGCCAGGCCGTGTGGCTCGACACCATCTCCTCGAAGATGATCCATTCCGGGCGGCTTTCGTCGCTGATCGAAGCCGGCTCGATTTACGGGGTGACGTCGAACCCGACGATCTTCGGCCAGGCCATCGTGAAGAACGAGGGTGACTACAACGCGCACCTCGAAAGCCTCGCGCGCGAGGGAAAGGACCCCTTCGCGATCTACGACGCGCTCACGCGAAAGGACATCGCCGAGGGCGCCGACGCGTTCCGAGCGATCCACGAGAAGAATCCCGTGGACGGGTGGATCTCGCTCGAGGTCCTCCCCTCGCTCGCGGCGGAGACCGACAAGACCGTGGCGGAGGCGAAGAGGCTCTCTTCGGCGCTCGCGCGGCCGAACGTCTTCATCAAGGTGCCCGCGACGTCCGCGGGCGTTCCCGCGGTGCGCCGCCTGATCGGCGAAGGGATCTCGATCAACATCACGCTCATGTTCAACCGGAAGCATTACCGCGACGTCGCGAACGCCTACCTCGAAGGTCTTTCGGAGTTCGCGGGGAAGGGCGGCGACGTCTCGCGCGTCCACTCCGTCGCGTCGTTCTTCGTCTCGCGCGTCGACACGCTCGTCGACAAGCTTCTGGGGGAGAAGATCGGGAAGGCCGCAGGGTCGGAGAAAGCGAGCCTGGAGAGTCTCCTCGGAAAGGCGGGCCTCGCGAACTCGAAGGTCGTTTACGGGGATTATCTCGGGATCTTCGAGGGAGCGCCGTTCGCGGCGCTTCGCGCGAAGGGCGCGCGCGTTCAGCGGCCCCTCTGGGCGTCCACGGGCACGAAGAACCCCGCATACTCGGATCTTCTCTACGTCGAGAACCTCATCGGTCCCGACACGGTGAACACGATGCCCGAGAAGACGCTCGAGGCGCTCCTCGACCACGGCCGGACTCCGGGAGACACGGTGCTCGAAGGGGTCGCGGAGGCGAAGAAGACGCTCGACGATCTCGCAGCCGTCGGGATCGACATCGAAGCGGTCGGCGAGCAGCTCCAAAGGGACGGCGTCGTCCTCTTCGCCAAGTCCTACGACGAGCTCCTCGCGACGATCGAGTCGCGCCGCGCCGGGGCCGTGAAGGCCTCCGCCGGGGTGAAGGCGTGATCCTCGGCAATTTCGAGGCTCCCGACCTGACCGACGAACAGGCGAAGAAGCTGACCGATCTGGCCCGAGCCGCGCGCGGCGACATCCTCAAGATGACCACGCTCGCGGCCTCCGGGCATCCCGGGGGCTCGATGTCCTCGCTCGAGTTCCTCCTGATCCTGTGGGGCTTCGGGAACTGCGATCCGAAAAACCCCTTCCAGAAGGCCCGCGACCGCGTCGTGATCAGCCACGGACACATTTCTCCCGGCTCCTACGCGGCGCTCGCGCGGCTCGGGTACTTCGATCCCTCGCTGCCTCTCCTCGGTTTCCGCCGCGGCGGCTCGCCGTTCGAGGGACACGTCGAACGGGACGTGCCGGGCATCGACTGGGGCACGGGCAACCTCGGGCAGGGCTTCTCGGCCGCCGTGGGGTTCGCGCTGGCGGCGAAGATCAAGGGGAACGGCGCGCGCGTGTTCTGCGGGATGGGAGACGGCGAGCAGCAGAAGGGCCAGCCCTCGGAGGCACGCCGATTCGCCGTGCGCTACGGCCTGACGAACCTCGTTGCCGTCCTCGACTGGAACCACCAGCAGCTCTCCGGAAGCAACGCGGACATCATGCCGCAGCACATCGTCGCCGACTGGGAGGCGGACGGCTGGGGGGTCATCGAGGTCGACGGCCACGACGTCAGGGCCGTATACCGTGCCGTCCGCGGGGCCCTCCACGCGAGCCGCCCGACGCTCGTCGCCTGCCGCACGGTGATGTCGAAAGGCGTGCCCTTCATGGAGAAGGAAGGTTTCAAGTGGCACGGGGCGGCGCTGCCCCTCGACAAATGCCGCGAAGCGCTCGCGATCCTGGGCGTGACGGACGACCTCGACCACTGGATCGCCGAAAGGAAGAAGCCCGCGCCCGACTGGCACCGCGTCCTCCCGCACCGCCCGGACGAGGCGACCGTCCTCCCCGGGGGCGGCACGCCGCGGAGCTACGCGGCCGACGCGAAGACCGACAACCGGAGCGCGTTCGGAGCGGCGCTCGCCGATCTCGGGACCGTGTCGGCGTCGTCCGGCGTCCCGATGGCCGTTCTGGACTGCGACCTCTCCGTCTCGACGAAGACGGACAAGTTCCTCGAGACGCACCCGAAGAGCTTCTTCCAGGGGGGGATCGCCGAGCACAACGCGGCCGTCATCAACGGCGCCCTCTCCCTCGCCGGGGTCGCGGCCTGGTGGGGCGAGTTCGCGATGTTCGGGGTGGCCGAGTCTTACAACCAGCAGCGCCTGAACGACATCAACGGGGCGAACGCGAAGCTCGCCGTGACGCACTCCGGGATCGACGTCGGCGAGGACGGCAAGACGCACCATTCCATCGACTACTTCGCCCTCTTCAACTCCACGTTCGGCTGGAAGGTCTTCACGCCGGCGGATCCGAATCAGACCGACCGCGTCACGCGCTGGATGGCGACGCACCGCGGGAACCACGCGCTCGTCATGGGGCGCTCGAAGATCCCGGTCGCGCTCAAGGAGGACGGGAGCCCGTTCTTCGGGGGCGACTACGTCTTCGATCCGACCCGGGCCGACCGGATCCGCGAGGGCGAGGGCCTTTCCCTCGTCTGTGCCGGCAACGTGCTGTCCTACGCGCTGGATGCCTGGAACGCGCTCGCGAAGGAAGGAACGCGCGTCGACCTCGTCTCGGTGGCGGCGTGGAGCGACCTTTCGGACTCGGATCTCGCGCACATCGCGCGGCACGGGTCCGTGGTCACCGTCGAGGACCACAATCCCAGGACGGGTCTCGGGACATGGATCCAGGCTCGGCTCAACGATCTCGGCCTTGCCGCGCGCGTCAGGAAGATGGGTGTCACGTTCTATTCGTCGTCGGGACCCGCGAAGGAGCTGTACGCGCTCATGGGGCTCGACGGCCCCGCGATCGCCAAAACGGTCCGCGAGGCTCTGCCCGTGAAGCGCTGACAGCCGGAGAGAACGAGATGTCCAGCCCGATTCCGACCGACCCCGCGACGATCGTCATCTTCGGAGGATCCGGAGACCTCAGCAAGCGGAAGCTGGTGCCCGCGCTCTTCGAGCTCGACCGCGAAAAGCAGCTTCCTCCCGCGACGGCCATCGTCGGGTACGCGCGGACGGGCGAGTCCGACGACACCTATCGCGCCGAGATGAAGGCCGCGGTCGCCGAGTTCGCACGCACGAAACCCGTCGACGAAGCGGTCTGGAACAGCTTCGCCTCCAGGCTCTTCTTCTTTCGAGGCGATCTGAAGATTCCGAAGAACTATGCCGACCTCAAGGCGCGCCTCGACTCGATCGAGAAGGAAAGGGGCCTTCCGGGAAACCGGCTCTTCTACCTCGCGATCCCACCTTCTTCGATCGGCCTCGTCGTCGCCAACCTCGGCCAGGCGGGCTTCGTGTACCGGATCGACGGCGGCCCGTGGTCGCGCGTCATCGTGGAAAAGCCCTTCGGGCGCGATCTCGAGACGGCCCGCGCGCTGAACGAGGAGCTGTCCCAGGTCTTCCGCGAGCGGCAGATCTTCCGGATCGACCACTATCTCGGCAAGGAGACGACGCAGAACATCCTCGTCCTGAGGCTCGGAAACGGCATTTTCGAGCCGCTCTGGAACCGCCGCTACGTCGACCACGTGCAGATCACCGTCGCCGAGTGCATCGGCGTCGAGAACCGCGGGAAGTTCTACGAGGAAGCGGGAGTCCTCCGCGACATCATCCAGAACCACGTCCTCCAGCTCCTGTGTCTCGTCGCGATGGAGCCGCCCGTCGCCTTCGATCCGAACGCCGTGCGCGACGAGAAGGTGAAAGTGCTGAGGTCGATCCAGCCGCAGTCCCCCGAGGAGATCCTGCGCGACAGCGTGCGCGGACAGTACGGACCGGGCGCGGTGGAAGGCCAGACGGTCGTGGGCTATCGCCAGGAGAAGGACGTCAACCCGATGTCACTCCGTGAAACGTACGCGGCCTGGAAGGTGCAGATCGAGAACTGGAGGTGGGCGGGAGTCCCGTTCTACCTGCGCGCCGGAAAACGGCTCGCCAAGCGCGTTACCGAGATCGCGATCCAGTTCAAGACCCCGCCGATCGCCCTCTTCCGCCAGGTCGGCGTCATCCGGCAGGAGCCGAACGTCCTCGTCCTGCGCATCCAGCCCGACGAGGGCATCGCCCTGAAGTTCGGGGCGAAGGAACCGGGGCCCGTGACGAAGATCGACCCCGTGACGATGGACTTCCGCTACAGCGAGTTCTTCGGCGCGTCGCAGCCCGAAGCGTACGAACGACTCCTCATGGACGCCATCCACGGCGACTCCACGCTCTTCGCGCGGCGGGACGAGGTCGAGGCGGCCTGGGAGCACGTGACGCCTCTTCTCGACGTGTGGCGCGACAACCCGCCTCTCGACCACCCGAACTACGAAGCGGGCACGTGGGGACCCGACGCGTCGGTGGCTCTCCTGGCGAGGGACGGGAGACGTTGGCGAAGGCCGTGAAGGAAGTCCTCGCGTTCGGTACGGCAGACGACGTCGCGGACGCGGCGGCTTTTCTCTTCGTGAACCTCGCAGACCAGGCGGTCGAGGAACGGGGAAGATTCTTCGTCTCCCTCGCCGGGGGAACCACACCGATTTCGAGCTATCGGGTTCTCGGGGCGCCATTGATTTCCTCGAGAGTGAATTGGGAACAGACGCACGTCTTCTGGAGCGACGAAAGGTGCGTTCCCGAGGGCCATCCGGACCGGAACGACGAGGCTGCACTCGAGGCGTTCCTGCGAGAAGTCCCGCTTCCTTCGAAGAATATCCACCGCATCGCGGCGACGGAGCCGGACGCGGCGGAGCGCTATGAATCCGACCTGCGCGGGACTCTTTCCGGCGCCTCCTCCTCGAAAGGAATTCCACGTTTCGACCTCGTGCTCCTCGGCCTCGGGCCGGACGGCCATACCGCCTCCCTGTTTCCCGGGCACGCCTCTCTGGAAGAAAAGCAACGGCTCGTGCTGCGGATCGACGACGCGCCGAAGCCGCCTCCTTCGCGCATCACGTTCACGCTGCCGCTCCTGAACGCCGCGCGCCACGTGGCTCTTCTCGTCACGGGGAAGGACAAGGCGCAGGCTCTCGCGCGCGTCCTCGCCGACGACGAGGCGCTGCCGGCTTCGCGACTCGACCCGGACGGCACGCTCACGATCCTCGCGGACTCCGGCGCTCTCTCCCAGTCGAAGGACCTTCCCCGCCCGGCCGCCTCGAGCCCCGCGGACCGATGATCCTCGCTGGCGACATCGGCGGCACGAACGTACGTCTCGCGCTCTTCGAGATCGAAGCGGGAATCCTCGTTCGAAAGGACGAGAGGAAGTTCGGGAGCCGGGAGGTCCCGGGACTCGAGGGCCCCGTCGAGGCGTTTCTCCAGGGCCGGCGCGTGGAAGCCGCCGGCTTCGGCGTCGCCGGACCCGTGCGCGACGGGCGCTGCGAGGCCACGAACCTGCCCTGGGTCGTGGACGCCGCCCGTCTCGCAGGTCAGCTCGCGCTTCGACACGTGGCGCTCGTGAACGACCTCTTCGCGAACGCGCTCGGTCTCGCGGAGCTCTCCGGCGAAGACTTCGCCGTCGTGAACGCGGGGACTCCTGACCCGCAGGGCGCCGCGGCCCTCATCTCGGCCGGGACCGGCCTCGGAGAGGCTTACCTCGTGAGGCGCGGCGGCCGTCTCGTGCCGCAGTCCTCCGAGGGCGGACACGCGTCGTTCGCGCCGCGCAATCCGTTCGAGATCGAGCTCCTGAAGCACCTCCATCGCACGTACAGCCACGTCTCCTTCGAGAGAGTTCTCTCGGGCCCGGGCCTCGCCGCGTTGTACGCGTTCGAGCGCTACTGCTCTCAGGAGGCCGAGCCGGGCTGGCTTTCGGCCGAGATCGCCGCGGCCGGCGACGCCGCGCCCGCCGTGACGGCGGCAGCCCTCTCGGGTAAGGACGCGGTGGCCGAACGGACGCTCGAGCACTTCGTTTCGATCTATGGCGGCGAGGCCGGGAACCTCGCGCTCAAGGTCCTCGCGACGGGCGGCGTCTACGTGGGCGGCGGAATCGCTCCTCGGGTCCTGCCCAGGCTTCTCGACGGGACGTTTTTCGGGGCTTTCTGCGACAAGGGGCGCTTCGCGGCGCTTCTTGCGAGAATTCCGATCAAGGTCGTGGTCAACGACGCGTGCGCGCTCTTCGGCGCGGCGCGCCTCGGAGCCGAGTCCGGAGGAGCCGCGTGAAAAAAATAGGCGTCATCACCAGCGGAGGCGACGGCGGCGGCTTGAACGCCGTGATCAAGGGAGTCGCGCGCGAGGCCGCGAATCACGGCGTCGAGACGGTCGTCATCCCGAACGGGTACGCGGGGCTCTACAACCTCGTGGATCTGCCGGAGCTGGCGGTCCTGGACGGCAAGCGGCTGCTCCGCATCGACGCCGCGCAGGCCGGCTCCGAAGCCGGCCATTCGCGCGTGAAGATCTCGAAGATCGCCGATCCCGCCAAGTACGAGCGCATCAAGGAAGGCCTGAAGAAGTTCGGCATCGACGCCCTCGTCATCAGCGGCGGCGACGACACGGGCAGCGTCGCCGTGGACCTTTCCTCCCGCGGAATTCCCTGCGTGCACGCGCCGAAGACGATGGACCTCGACCTGCAGACCTACAGCGTGGGCGGCGACTCGGCGGTGACGCGGATCGCACAGTTCTGCAACGACCTGAAGACGACGGGCCTCTCGCACAACCGGATCCTCGTGGTGGAAGTCTTCGGCCGCTACGTCGGCCACACGGCCTTTCGCGGCGGCACCGGCGCCGAGGCCGACTGCATCCTCATCCCCGAGATTCCCGTCGACTTCGACGTCGTCTACGACCACCTGAAAGAGACTTATTGCGCGCGCGTGGAGAAGAGCGACGTGAAG
The DNA here is from genome assembly GCA_963719225.1 of Thermoanaerobaculia bacterium. Lineage (GTDB taxonomy): Bacteria > Acidobacteriota > Thermoanaerobaculia > UBA5066 > UBA5066 > Fen-183. The sequence continues at coordinate 619,970 of CAVRAY010000001.1, forward strand.
GCGGGCACGTACCTCATCGTCGTGGCAGAGGGTCTTCGCAAGGCCGACGGAGAAAACCTCTACGACGAGACGGCGGGAATGGACGCATTCGGCCACAAGCGCCTCGCGGGCGCGGGGAGGTACGTCCGGCAGGAGCTGGAAAGGCGCCTCGAGGCCGATCCCGGGATCGCGGACTTCATGAAACGCACCGGACAATACGTCCAGGGCGTCTACACCTCTCCGGAGGTTCGCGAGGTCGCGCCCGGCCATCTGGTTCGCTCGGGCCCGTCCTCGGCCTTCGACGTGAACTTCGGAACCATGGCGGGCGCCGCGGCGGTGCTTCTTCTCCTGAAGGGGTTCGCGGGGAACACCGTCGTCTCCGTGGTCGGAAACCGGCTTTCGTACATGCCGACGGCGCAGGCCATCCTGCGGCGCGAGGTGGATGTCGCGGAGCTGGCCCTCTTCGAGAGTCTCGGAGTGTGCTTCGGAAGGAAGCCTTCCGCGTGGGAGCCCGAGATCGCGCTCGCGACGCCGGTGGTTCCGAGACATCTCTAGAATGAAGAAGACCCCGTCCGCGCTGCTGACCGGAGTCCTGTCTTCGATCGTCGCCTTCGCCGGGTGTCAATCTGCGACGGTTTCGGCGCCTCCTTCGGCCGCGACCGCGCCTGTTCAGAGAGAAAGGATGAGCAACATGATCTCGACTCCCTCAGGGCTCCAGTACGAGGACACGAAGGAAGGCACGGGGGCTTCGCCGAAGAGCGGCCAGACGTGCGTGATGCACTACACGGGCTGGCTTTGGGAGAAGGGCGCAAAGGGCGCTAAGTTCGACAGCTCGCTCGACAGGGGTCAGCCCTTCGAGTTTCCGTTGGGCCAGGGGCGCGTCATCAGGGGCTGGGACGAGGGCGTCGCCACGATGAAGGTCGGCGGCAAGCGGACTCTCCTGATTCCTCCGGACCTGGCCTACGGCGCCCGCGCCGTCGGCGGCGTCATCCCCGCGAACGCGACGCTGCTTTTCGAGGTGGAACTGGTTGGAATCAAATAGCACACCCTAATCAGGTGTCTTCTTTCGGGGACCCCTACATTTCGATGGTGGGGCCTCCCGGCAGGGGAAAGTGCCCCGCCGGAGGGTTTCCAATGCGGAGTCCCGTGAGGCGTGTCGTCATTCTCGGTGCGGCAGGCCGCGATTTCCACGATTTCAATACGGTTTTCCGGGACAAGCCCGACCATCGGGTCGTCGCCTTCACGGCGACGCAGATCCCGGGCATCGAGGGCCGCCGCTATCCGTCATCCCTTGCGCGATCGCTCTACCCGGACGGCATTCCGATCGTGGCCGAAGACGAGCTCGAAGATCTGATCCGCCGCGAGAAGGTCGACCTCTGTGTCTTCTCGTACTCGGACGTGGCGCACACGCAGGTCATGCACCTCGCTTCTCGTGTCATCGCGGCGGGAGCGGACTTCCTCTTCCTGGGCGCGAACCGGACGATGTTGAAGTCGAAGGTCACCGTCATCGCCGTCACGGCCGTGAGGACGGGAGCGGGCAAGAGCCAGACGACGCGGTACCTCTCGAGGATCCTGAAAGAGCGCGGGCTCTCCGTCGTCGCGGTCCGCCACCCGATGCCGTACGGGGATCTTGCGATCCAGGCCTGCCAGCGCTTCGCGAAGTACGCGGACCTCGACCGCGAGAAGTGCACGATCGAGGAGCGCGAGGAGTACGAGCCGCATCTCGACAACGGCTTCGTCGTGTACGCGGGCGTCGACTACGCCCAGATCCTGAAACGCGCCGAGGCGGAGGCCGACGTCATTCTCTGGGACGGCGGAAACAACGACCTGCCGTTCTATGCGCCCGATCTCCACATCTGCATCGCGGATCCCCATCGCCCCGGCCACGAGACCGCCTACCACCCGGGCGAGGCGAACTTCCGGCGAGCCGACGTCATTCTCATCAACAAGTGCGACACGGCGGACAAAGGGAACATCCACGCGATCGAGACCGCGGCCGCGAAGCTGAACCCGAAGGCGCGCGTCCTTCGAACGAACTCGCCGGTCGTCTGCGAGAGGCCCGAGCTCGTGAGGGACAAGCGCGCCCTCGTCGTCGAGGACGGTCCGACGCTGACGCATGGCGGCATGACCTTCGGAGCCGGCCTCGTCGCGGCCAGGAGGGCCGGCGCGGCGGTGATCGTGGATCCGAAGCCGTACGCCGTCGGCACGATCGCCGAGACCTTCCGGAAATACCCGAACGCGGCGGGAATTCTTCCCGCGATGGGCTACGGCGACGCGCAGGTGGCCGAGCTCGCCGAGACGATCGCACGGACTCCCTGCGACGTCGTCGTCGTCGGGACCCCGATCGACCTGACGCGCGTGGTGAGGCTCGACAAGCCCGCCGTGCGCGCGCAGTACGAGCTCCAGGAGGTCGTTCCGGGGCGCCTCGCCGAAGAGATCGAACGCGCCATGCCGGCGGCCGTCGCCGTGTGGTAGGTCCGCAGCCGTAGCGGTTTCGGGAAAGTCGCGCGGGCTTTATAGTCCGGCGCGATGCTCCTTCTCTCGCGCACGATTCACTTCAACGCGGCGCATCGCCTCTTCAACCCGGCGAAGAGCGAGGAGTGGAACCGCGGGACGTACGGAGATGCGTCGAACCCCGCCGGTTATGGCCACAACTACACGCTCGAGGTGTCCGTCGCGGGCACCGCCGACGCCGACTCGGCCATGATCGTGAATCTCACGGATCTCGACCGCATCCTGAAGGAGGAAGTCGATCGCCCGCTCGACCACCGGAACCTCAACGAGGAGATCGCGGAGTTCGCGACGCGCGTCCCGACGGCTGAAAACCTCGCGCGGTGGATCTGGGATCACGTGGCCGCGCGGATCGAGAGGGAGCGGTGGCCCTGCCGCCTCGCGACGCTGAAACTCACGATCACGCCAACCTTCTCGGTCGAGATGGTTTCGGAAGAGATGACGTAGAGAAGAAGAAGACCGGGGATTTTCTTAGAAGGGTGAGTGGGGGCGACGCGCGGGACAGGCCTCGCTGGTTCCTCGAGCGGCTCAGCAGCGATTGCCCTTCTGAGAAATTTGCAGACCGGTTCAATCGCAGGAGCCGGTCTTATCTTAGAGAGGGTGCCTCCTTCTCTCTCTCTTCCTAAAACTCAAATGTTCTCTTGCCCCTGCCGCATGCGCGGCGGCTTCGATCTTGTCGCGGCCCCACGCGACTTCGGCCGGCGCGTGCGCGTCCGACGAGAAAACGATCGGAACGCGCGCCTCGACGAGGCTGCGGAGCAGCGGCGGAGCCGGATACTCCTCGCCGACCGCTTTCCGGAGGCCCGCGCTCGAGACCTCGATCGAGACGCCGGCGTCCCGCGCGGCGGCCACGGCCGCGTCCTGGGCATCCTGCAGGTCCGCCGGCATGCGGTGGCCGAACTTCTTCGGGAGGTCGAAGTGCGTGAGGACGTCGAAGAGCCCGCTCTTCGCCGCCTTCGCGAGCAACCGGTAGTACTCGCGCCAGAGAATTTCCGTCCCCTCGGTCGCGTGCCTCTTCGCGGAGCCGGGAGCGTCGATCCAGTCGCCGGCGACCCAGTGCACGGAACCGAGGACGACGTCCCAGTCGTGGGCGCGGAGAATCTCCTCGAGCGCGGCCTCGTGGCCTTCCGCGTAGTCGGCTTCGAGGCCGAGCAGGATGTCGATCCGGCCCGCGAACTCCTCCTTCAGGGCTCGGACCTCCTCGACGTATCCGGGCAGCTCCGCGCGTGTCATCGCGATAGAGGGATCGGGATCGTCTCCCGGAAGGAAGTAGAGAGGAATGTGGTCCGTGAAGGCGATCTCGGCCAGGCCCTTTTCCAGCGCCGTCTGGATGTACCCCCGCATCTCGCCGCCGGCATGCCCGCAGCGGGCCGTGTGGACGTGGTAGTCGGTCTGGTACGCGCCCGGTCGCATCGAAGTCCCGCGCTCCGAGTGTAGTCTTGGGCCGAAGGGGAGCGCATGGCCATCCGGATCAACCGCGTTTACACACGGGGAGGCGACGCCGGGGAGACGAGCCTCGTGGGCGGCCAGCGGATCGCGAAGGACGCGATCCGCATCGAGAGCTACGGGACGGTCGACGAGCTCAACGCTCTTCTCGGGCTCGTGCGCACGGCGAACCGCGACGATGCGGGCGCCGCCGGAAAGGCGGATCGCGACCGGCTCGACGGAATCCTCGAGCAGATCCAGAACGAGCTCTTCAACCTCGGATCGGATCTCGCCACCCTGCCGCAGGACCGGCATCCGAAGCAGCCCGTCATCGAAGCGCGCCACGTCTCGTTTCTGGAAAAGACGATCGACGACCTGAACGCCGGCCTGCCGGAGCTGAAGTCCTTCGTGCTGCCGGGCGGCGGGTGGGTCTCGGCATTCCTGCACCAGGCGCGCACCGTGTGTCGCCGGGCGGAGCGTCTCGTGACGACGCTCGCTCGACAGGAGGCCTTGGGGGCCCATGCCCTCATCTATCTCAACCGCCTCTCGGACCTGCTCTTCGTGCTGGGCCGCTGGGCGGCGAAGACGCGACAGGAGCCGGAGCCTCTCTGGAATCCCACGAAGAGCTGACGCGCGACAGACGGGCCGCCTGCGCGGCGACCGCGGTGCTCCTCGGGCTTCTCGGCCGCGGCCTCGCGGCGGAGGAGGTTCCGCGCATCGAAACCGTCGAGATCCGCTCGACGAACGTCTTCGCGCCGCAGGAGGCGGCGAAGTCCTTCTTCCCTTACGGGCTCGCGAACGTCCTCCACGTCACGACCCGATCGTCGTTCATCCAGAAACAGCTCCTCTTCAAGCCGGGAGACGATCTTCGTCCGGATCTTCTCGCCGAGACCGAGCGAAACCTCCGCGCCTTCGGGCTTTTCCGCAGGGCCTACGTGCGCGCGGAGGGAACCCGCGTCGTCGTCGAGACGGCCGACGCATGGACGCTGCTCCTGCGCGGCTCTCTGTCGAACAAGGGCGGCGTGACGACGTATTCGATCGGAGCCGAGGAATACAACCTGCTCGGCACCGGCCGCCAGTTCGGATTCGGATGGGAAAAGGAGACGGACCGCTCGTCCCGGTCGCTCTTTTTCGTCGATCCGAACCTTTTCGTTCCGCACCTGGCGTTCCGGCTGGACGCTTCGGATCTCTCGGACGGCAGGCTCTTCCAGCTGGGGCTGGGGCGCCCGTTCTATGCGCTCGACGTCCCATGGGCCCTCGAGGGCATGACGAGGCTCTCGGACTTCGACACGAAGCTCTACGCCGGAGGCGAGGAGGCGACCGTGTGGAAGGAGGAGCAGCGCAGCCTGGTCGTGTCGGCTGGCCGCCTGATCTCCCGCGATCCCGACGCCGTCGTGCGTCTCCTCGGATCCGTCGAATGGAGCAGCGTGAAGCTCCTCGTCGGCGGCCTCGGACCGCCGCCTTCCCAGGAGACGGCTCATCGCACGTTCCTGTTCGTTTCGGGGGGCATCGCGCGGGAAGGCTCGGACTGGATCACGCGGCGGCTCGTCGACCGGATCGACCGGGACGAGGATTTCAATCTCGCGACGAGCATCCGCGGAGAGCTCGGTTTCTCGCCTCACGTCGGAGAGATCCAGGGCGCGGGCCGGGCGCTCGTCTCCGGAAGCACAGGAACTCTCCTGTCCAGGGGCGGCTTTGCGCTCGCGACGCTCGAGGCCTCGACGCGAGTGTCCTCGAGAATCGAGAACGCCGTCCTTTCGGCAGACGCGCGGGCTTACCTCCTGACGGGCCCGTGGACGTTCGTGGGACGGGTCGGAACGAAAGTCGGCTGGAACCTCGACCCCGAGAACCAGATTCCGCTCGACGGGGAAAGCGGCGTGCGCGCCTACCGGCTCCATTCCGTGGAAGGGAGCCGCCGCCTCGTGGCGAACGTCGAAGCGCGCGTTCTCGCGGTGCCCGAGATCCTTCAGCTCGTGTCGTTCGCGCTCGCCGCCTTCGGGGACGTCGGCTGGTCCTCGGGAGAACCCGACGGTTTCTGGAGACTCGCGGACGCGGGAGTGGGTCTCAGGATCGGCATCACGCGCGCCAGCAAGAACAGCCTCCTGCGCATGGACCTGGCGCGCTCGCTGCATCCCGACCCCCTCGGCCGGACCGGGTGGCTTCTCTCGTTCTCCTCGGGGCAGGCTTTCTAGGGCGCGGCGGTCAGTGGATGCCGTGCTCCGAGAGCCAGCGCTCGGCGTCGATCGCGGCCTTGCAGCCTTCGCCGGCGGCCGAGACGGCCTGACGGTAGATGAAATCCGCGACGTCGCCGGCCGCGAAGATGCCCGGAACCGACGTCTTCGTCGAGGGATGCTGGATTCTCAGATAGCCCACGTCGTCCATTTGGAGCTTGCCTCGGAAGAGCTCGGTGTTCGGCTGGTGGCCGATGGCCGCGAAATATCCCGAGACGCTCAACGTCGTCACGTCGCCCGTTTTCGTGTTCTTCACGCGCACGCCCTTCACGCCCGTCGTCGGCTCTCCGAGGATCTCCTCGACGATCGTGTCGAGGAGGACCTCGATCTTGGGGTTCTGAAGCGCGCGCTGCACCATGATCTTCGAAGCGCGGAACTCGCTTCGCCGGTGGACGAGATAGACCTTCGAGCAGAACTTCGTGAGGAAAGTGGCTTCCTCCATCGCCGTGTCTCCGCCTCCCACGACGACGACCTCCTTGCCGCGGAAGAAGAAGCCGTCGCACGTGGCGCAGGCCGAAACGCCGTAGCCGAGAAGCTTCTTCTCGCTCTCGAGCCCGAGGTATTTCGCCGACGCGCCGGAAGCGATGATGACGGCGTCGGCCTTGATCGTTCCGGCCGTCTCGAGCGTCAGCGTGAAGGGCCGCTTGGAGACCTCGACGTTCACGACCGTGTCGACGACGATCTCGGTGCCGAAGCGCTCGGCCTGCTTGCGGGTGACGTCCATGAGCGTGGGGCCCTGGATGCCGTGCTCGAAACCGGGGAAGTTCTCGACGTCCGTCGTCGTCGTAAGCTGGCCCCCGGGCTGAATCCCCTCGACGACGAGCGGCTCGAGGTTCGCGCGGGCGGCGTAGATCGCCGCGGTGAGGCCCGCGGGGCCGGAGCCCACGATGACGACCTTGTAATGGGATTTCAGGGGCATGGGCCGTTACTTCGCGTGGGCGAAGTACTCTTTCGACTTCTCCCAGTCGGCCTTCATGGCCTTCGTGCCGGGCTTCCAGTCGGCGGGGCAGACCTCACCTTCCTCGCGCACGTGCTGGAACGCCTGGAGGACGCGAAGCGTCTCGTCGACCGACCGGCCGACTGCCGTGTTGTTGATCGTGGCGTGCTGGACGACGCCGTCCGGATCGATGATGAAGAGCCCGCGCAGCGCGATCCTGCCGTTCTCGGCGAGCACGTTGTACTCCCGGGCGAGGTCCTTCCCGAGGTCCTCGAGGAGGGGATAGGCGAGGCCCTTGATCCCTCCCTCCTCGCGGGGTTTCTCGGTCCACGCGAGGTGACTGAATTTCGAGTCCACGGACGCGCCGAGCACTTCGGCGTTGACCCTCCGGAACTCCCCGAGCCGGTCCGAGAACGCGAGGATCTCGGTCGGGCAGACGAACGTGAAGTCGAGGGGATAGAAGAAGAGGACGACCCACTTTCCTTTGTAATCGGAAAGGCGGTAGGTGTGGAACTTGCCGTTGAGGACGCCTTCGAGGGCGAATTCGGGGGCCATTCGGCCGACGATCTGGGCCATGGATATTCTCCTTGTGCGGGCCTTATCTTTCCCGGGCGGGCGATTCTGGCCCCGCTTCGGGCCTCAATTTAGACTAAGTCTAGAAAGAAGTCCATTTGCTCTTGATTCTTAATTATATCGAGTCTAAATTACTCGCACGATCACGAAGGAGGATTCATGGCCGAACTCAAGGGAACGAAAACACACGAAAACCTCAAGCACGCGTTCGCGGGCGAGAGCCAGGCGAACCGCCGCTACCTCTACTTCGCCGACAAGGCCGACATCGAGGGGTACCCCGAGATTGCCGGAAACTTCCGTGACACGGCCGAAGGCGAAACCGGCCATGCGCACGGTCACATGGACTACCTCAAAGCGGCGGGAGATCCGGCGACGGGACTCCCGTTCGGCTCGACGACTCTGAACCTCAAGAGCGCGATCGAAGGCGAAACGTACGAGTACACGCAGATGTACCCGGGCTTCGCGAAGACCGCCCGCGAGGAGGGCTTCGCCGAAGTCGCCGACTGGTTCGAGACGCTCGCGCGCGCCGAGAAGTCGCACGCGAACCGCTTCTCGAAGCTCCTGACGACGATCGGGACCTAGAGAGCAAGAAGAGAAGAGAAGAGATTTGCTTAGAAGATAAGAGGGGAGGGGTCACCGCGCGCTGATCGTCCCCTCTCCTTCAAAGAATCTCTCCTCGAACGTTATGGGAGCCGTAGGTTCGCCCGTCAAGGTCATCGACAGTCCATCTCTCTCTCTTGAGCTGACCCGCGTTGCGGACATCTGTCACGGGTGCCGGCGGTGCTTTTCGCTGTGCCCTTCGTTCGACGTGCTCTTCAAGGGACTCGACGTCCCGGAGGTGGACGGCGAGGCGGAGAAGCTGCCGAAGAAGGTCCTCGACGACTTCGTGGATCTTTGTTACGAGTGCAAGCTCTGCATCCCGCACTGCCCGTACATCCCGCCGCACCGCTGGGCGGTGGACGTCCCGCACCTCGTCCTGGAGTCGCGCAACGTCCGGATGAAGGAGACGGGCCTTCCTCTCCGCGAGCGTCTCCTTTCGCGTCCCGACGCCCTCGGCCGCCTCGCGCGGCCGGTCGCGCCGGTCGCGAACTTCGTGAACACGCTGCCGCTCGCGCGCTGGGCCCTGGAGAAGACGCTCGGCGTCGCGGCCGGGAAAGACCTGCCGCATTTCGTCTGGCGCACGTTCACGGCATGGTTCGAGACTCGCGAGGCGCCCGCCAGGACGGGGAAGCCCGTCGCGAAAGTCGTCCTTTTTCCGACCTGTTCCGTCGAGTGGAACCGGCCGGACATCGGGCGGGCCGCGGTCGCGGTCCTCGAGAAGAACCGGGTCGAGGTCGCGGTCGCGTATCCGCAATGCTGCGGGATGCCGCTCTTCGACGTCGGGGACGTCGGGGGCGCGGACGAGGCCCGCCGGGCATTCGTGTCCTCGATGAAAGGCTGGGTCGATCGCGGCTACACGATCGTGACGCCCGGCCCCTCGTGCTCTCTCATGATCAAGAAGGAGTATCCGTGGCTCGAGAAGCGAGGCGAGGTCGGGACGGGCGCCGCGACGGCCCCGACGGACACGCAGGCCGTCGCCGCCGCCACGCGCGACCTCTTCGAATTCCTCGCCGAGCTGAAGGCGAAGGGACTTCTGGCGCTCGACTTCCCGAACGCCCCGAAGTCGATCGCCTATCACCTGCCTTGTCATCTGAAAGTCCAGAACATGGGCTTCAAGTCGCGCGATCTCCTCGCCGCCACGGGGGCGTCCGTCACGATGGTGGAGAAGTGCTCCGGCCACGACGGCACCTGGGCGATGAAGGAGGAGTATTTCGGCCTCTCGATGCAGGTGGGAAAGAAGCTCTTCGACGGACTCGCCGATGCCAACGCGGACGTCATTGCCTCCGACTGCGCCCTGGCGGGAGTGCAGATCCGGCAGGGGATGGGCACAGCCGTGAAACACCCCATCGAAATCCTACGCGATGCCTATGGATTGCCGGCTGATTGAAGCGAAGGATTTTCACCTTCCAAGAAAAACATCGAAATGAAATGAAGAAACTTGTCCTTTCTGACGTGAAGAACCTCCAGGAATACGAGCTCATCCGAGACGAGTGGCGGCGCGAGATCATCGCCGTGAAAGCGAAACGGCGCGTCCTCCTCGGCGACATGATGTCTCTCGTCTTCGAGAGCCGCCTAACCGTCCTGAATCAGGTCCAGGAGATGTGCCGGGCCGAGCGCCTCGCGAAGCCGGAAGCCGTCCAGCAGGAAATCGACGTGTACAACGAGCTGATTCCCGACGCCGGCGAGCTTTCAGCCACGCTTCTCGTCGAGATCACCGAGGAAGCGCGCATCCAGCCCCAGCTCGACCGGCTCCTGGGCCTCTCCTCCGGCCGTCATCTCTGGCTCGAGCTGAACGGCCGCAAGGTGTTCGCGCGCTTCCTCGAAGGACAGGGGCGCGAGGATCGGATCGCCGCCGTCCAGTACCTGCGGTTTCCGATCGGGACCGATCCCGAAGATCGCGGGGCGCTCGCAGGTGGCCCGGCGGCGGTGGTCCTCCACGTCGAACACCCGGGCTACCAGGCTCACGCCGTCCTTTCCCTCGAGACCCGCGCCGAAATCGCCCGCGATCTCGACTGACGCCCGTCCGGGGCGCGAATAGAATCGGCCGATGCTGATCCACTTGCTCCGCCACGCCGAAGCCGAAGACGTTTCCCCGACCGGGCGAGACCCCGATCGCCGGCTCACCGAGGAAGGCCGGAAGCGGATGCGAGCCGTCGCCAAGGCGATCGCGAAGCTGGAGCCCGGTTACGAGGCCGTGCTCGTCTCACCGTTCGTCCGCTCCCGCCAGACGGCCGAGCCGGTGGCCGAGACGTGCGGTTTCAAGCGGCCGTTCACGGAGACGAAGAGCCTCGCCCCCAATGCCGACCCCGCCGAGGTTCTCCACGAACTCGCACGGCTCGGCCCGGCCAGCGCTCTGCTCGTCGGCCACCAACCTCATTTCGGCCTTCTGTTCGGGCTGCTCCTCTCGGGCCGTCGCGACCTCGAAATCCCGATGAAGAAGGCCGGCCTCGCGGCATTCGAAGCCCCCGCGGATCCGTCCCTCGGACCTGCGGAGCTGAAGTTTCTCCTTCCTCCGAGACTCCTGGAAAAGCTGGCATGACAACGAGTTACGTTCGGCAAGGCGAATAGTTGAGCCGTTCCTGATAGGATCTCGCGTTCTTGGAGGAACGATTTTCCCATGGGTAAAAGCATTGCTCTCGGCTGCATCGTCCTCGTCCTGGTCGGCGTTCTCGTCGTCGGCGGCATGGCGGCGGGCGCCTACAACAAGCTGAACTCGGCCGATCAGGCCGTCAGCGCGGGCTGGGCCCAGGTGGAGAACGTTTACCAGCGCCGTGCCGATCTGATCCCGAATCTCGTCGAGACGGTCAAGGGAGCGGCGAACTTCGAAAAAGACACGCTCACGCAAGTCATCCAGGCGCGCGCCTCGGCCTCGCAAGTCAAGCTCGACGCGAACTCCATCAAGGACCCCGCCGCGTTCGACAAGTTCCAGAAGGCGCAGGACCAGCTCGGGGGGGCCCTCAGCCGCCTTCTCGTCACGATCGAGAAGTACCCGGAGCTGAAGGCGAACCAGAACTACCGCGACCTTCAGACGCAGCTCGAGGGCACGGAGAACCGAATCTCCGTCGAGCGGGGCCGATTCAATGACGTGACGCAGGCCTACAACACGCTGCGCCGGTCGTTCCCGACCGTCATCGTGGCGAGCTTCGCCGGCTTCAAGGACCGTCCCTACTTCAAGGCCACGGAAGGCTCGGAAAAGCCGCCGGCCGTGAAGTTCTGACGAGGGAACGAGAGAAAGAGAAGAACAGGGATTCGGATTTTCCTAGAGTGAGAAGAGGCGGAGGCCGACGGTCGTTCGTTGCCGGAAAGCGCAGCGCTGCCCCTCTTGCCTTCAAAGAAATCTTCCTCTTCATTTCTCTTCTTCTTTCGGGCGCCGCGTTCGGCGCGGGCCCGCCGCCTCCGCCGCCAAAGCCCGCGAAGTACCTCACGGATCTCGCGGGGGTCGTCCCGCCCGAGCGCGCGGCGCGCTTGAACGAGAAGCTCGCGACTTTCGAGCGCGAGACGTCGAACCAGGTCCTCGTCTGGATCGACCGGAAGATCCCGGACGGAACGACGCTCGAAGAGTTCGCGAATCGCGCGTTCCATGCCTGGGGCGTGGGACAGAAGGGCAAGTCGAACGGCGTCGTCCTCTTCCTCTTCACGGAAAACGGGCGCATCCGGATGGAGGTCGGTTACGGCCTCGAAGGCGCCCTCCCCGACGCCCGCGCCCACCGCATCAACGCGGAGCTCGTCGCGCCGCTGTTCCGGAAAGGCGACGTCGCGGGTGCGGTCGATGCCGGGACGAACGCAATTCTCGCGGCGGCGCGGGGCGAGCCCTACAAAGGAACCGGCCGAACATCCGCCGAGAAGCGCGGGCCGCTCGGGCTCCCACCCGGCAGGAGCCTCGGCGCGCTGATTCCGCTTGCTCTTTTCTTCGGTGGGTTCGTTTTCATCTTCGCGATCATCGTCTGGGCCGCGCGCCGGAGCGGGCGCGGCAGGGGGTTGCCGGGGTCGTCGGGCTGGGTGTCCGGCTCCGATTCTTATTCTTCGTCCTCTTCCGACTTCTCGTCGTCGTCTTCGTCGTCCGATTCCTCGTCCTCGTCTGATTTTTCCGGGGGCGGAGGAGACAGCGGCGGTGGCGGCTCGAGCGACTAGCTCGAACTCCATGCGATACCGCAACCCGATCGCTCTTTCCCTCCTTCTCCTCGCCGGGGTTCTCGCCGCGGCCGGGCCGGTCGTTCCGCCGACGCCCACGCGGTACGTGACGGACAACGCGGGCGTCATCGCGTCCGACGCGAATGCGCGGCTGGAGACACGTCTCGCCGACTTCGAGAGGGAGACCTCGAACCAGTTCCTCGTTTACACGCAGACGACGATCCCCGAAGGCACCACGCTCGAGGAATACACGGTCGCGTGCGCGCAGGCCTGGAAGGCCGGGCAGACGCAGAGGAAGAACGGGATGATCCTCTTCGTCTTCCCCGGATCGCGGAAGGCGCGCCTCGAGGTCGGCTACGGCCTGGAAGGCGCTATGCCCGACGCCCTCGCGCGCCGAGTCCTCGACGAGCAGGTGATCCCGCGCTTCCGGACGGGCGACTACAGCGGCGGGATCTCAGCGGGCGTCACCGCCGCGATCGCGGCCACACGTGGCGAGTACAAGGGGACCGGAAGGACGCGCGGGCAACGCCAGGAGCGGGGTCTGCCCTTCCCGCTTTTCCTCGCCCTCCTCTTCTTCTTTTTCTTCGGAATCATCCCCTTCTTCTTCGGGCGTCGCGGCGGATACTCGTACATAGGCCGCGGCGGCTGGGGCTCAGGGGGCTTCGGCGGCTTCGGCGGGTTCGGTGGCGGCGGCTTCGGCGGCGGGGGAGGAGGCGGCTTCTCGGGCGGCGGCGGCTCCTTCGGGGGCGGCGGCGCGAGCGGGAGCTGGTGAATGGCGAGACACCGGAAGACGGCGGCGTTCTTCGACGGCCTCGATCGCCCTGCGATCGTCGAAGCGATCAAGCGGGCCGAGTCGAAGAGCTTCGGCGAGATCCGCGTGCATCTTCACCGCGGACCCGTCTCCGACGCGCTCGACGCTGCGCAGGCCGCCTTCAAGAAGCTCGGCATGGAAAAGACGGTGCAGGGCAGCGGCTGTCTCGTGTTCATCGCCCCGGAGGCGCGCGCCTTCGCGGTCGTCGGGGGTACCGGGATCCACGAGAAGGTGGGGGACACCTTCTGGGCCGAAGCGCGGGACGCGGCGCAGGCGCTTTTCGTGGACGGAAAGTTCACGGAAGGCATCGTCGCGGCCGTCGACAAGCTCGGCGACGCGCTCGCGCTGCATTTTCCGAAGGCAGGACGATCGGACACGAACGAGCTTTCGGACGAGGTCAGCGAGGACTGACGCCGCTTTGACAGGTGTCGGCGGGTCTGGTAAGTTTGTCGGCCGTTTTGTTCGGGAAATCGAGGTAAAGCATGTACGCAGTGATCCGGACCGGTGGGAAGCAGGTGCGCGTCGCCGAAGGCGACGTCGTGCGTGTCGAGCGCCTCACGAAAGAGACCCTGAAGAAGGGCGCGGAGGTGTCTCTCCCCGAGGTCCTCGCCATCGGCAAGGACGACGGCCTGCACCTCGGCTCCCCGCTCGTTTCCGGCGCCGCGGTCACGGGCGTCGTCGTGCGCGAGATGCGCGGGCCGAAGCTCCTCGTCTACAAGAAGAAGCGCCGGAAAGGCTTCCAGCGCACCCACGGACACCGTCAGGATCTCGTCGAGATCCGCATCGCGTCCATCGTCGGATAAGGGACCAGTCATGGCACACAAAAAAGGTCAGGGTTCGTCCCGCAACGGGCGCGACAGCAACAGCCAGCGCCTCGGCGTGAAACGCTTCGCGGGCCAGCTCGTCTCCGGCGGCTCGATCCTCGTTCGGCAGCGCGGCACGCCGCTCAAACCCGGCGAGAACGTCGGCCGCGCCAAGGACGATTCGCTCTTCGCGAAGGTGGACGGCATCGTGAATTTCCACGACAAGGGCCGCCTGGGCCGATTCGTGTCGATCACGCCCGCGGCGGAAAAGACCGCGTAGGTCGGTGTTTCCGTGAAGGCGAGAAGCGCCTTCGAAATCCCTCTCAAGCATGTTCATAGACGAAGCCGTCATCCACGTCGCCGGAGGTGACGGTGGCAATGGCTGCGTCGCGTTCCGGCGCGAGAAATTCGTGCCCCGCGGCGGGCCTTCCGGCGGGGACGGCGGAGACGGCGGCAGCGTGACGCTCGTCGCCGACCGGGGCCTGAACACGCTGTATCCCTTCCGATTCCAGAGGCGCTTTGCGGCCGGCCGCGGCGCTCACGGCAAGGGCGACAACCGCCACGGGAAGAACGGGGCGTCTCTTCCGGTCTCCGTGCCCATCGGAACGGTCGTGAAGGACCGCGACACCGGTGAGGTCGTCGGCGACCTCGTCGAAGAGGGCCAGACGCTCCTCGTGGCCGCGGGCGGCAAGGGCGGGAGGGGAAACGCGCGGTTCGCGACCTCCACGAACCGGACGCCGCGGCGCGCGGATCCCGGCACGAAGGGCGACCTGCGTGACCTCGCGCTCGAGCTCAAGCTCCTCGCGGACGTGGCCCTCGTCGGCCTGCCGAACTCGGGCAAGTCGACGCTCATCGCGGCCATTTCCGCGGCGCGCCCGAAGATCGCCGACTATCCTTTCACGACCCTCGTCCCGAACCTCGGCGTCGTGTCGTGGGAGCGCTTCCGTACGTTCGTTGCGGCCGACGTGCCCGGGCTCATCGAAGGGGCCCACGAAGGGCACGGGCTCGGGATCCGCTTCCTGAAGCACGTGGAAAGGTCGCGCCTCCTCGTACACCTCGTGGACGCGGCGGCGCTGGGCGACGCCGACCCGATCGCCGAAGCCGAGAAGGCGGTCGCGACGATCGAGCACGAGCTCGCGTCCTTCCAGCCGCAGCTCGCCGCGCGCGAGCGCGTCCTCGTGGCCACGAAAGACGATGCGGCCACTCCCGCCCAGGTCGCGGCCGTCGCCACGGCGGCCTCGCGCCGCGGCCTCGTGTTCTTTTCGATCTCGGCCGCCGCGCGCCACGGCCTCGGCCCCCTCGTCTCGCATCTCGGCACGCGGCTCGACACGCTCACCGCGAGGGCAGAGGCCGCGCAAGGAAGGGAGCTCGTCTCCTGACCGCGCGCATCGGCGTCTACGGCGGCTCGTTCGACCCGGTGCACTTCGGGCACCTCGTTCCCGTCGAGGAAGCGCGCCGCAAGCTCGCTCTCGACGAGATCCTCTTCGTTCCGGCGTTCCAGCCACCGCACAAGCCGTCCGGCCCGTCGGCCCCTTCGCATCACCGTTTCGCGATGCTCGCCCTGGCCTTCGAGGCGTATCCGGCGTTCCGCCTGAGCGATTTCGAGGTCGCACGGGGCGGTACCACGTACACGATCGAGACGCTCCGGCACCTCCGCGCGGCGCGTGTCGAGGCGGAATTACTGCTCGTCCTCGGATCCGACTCGCTTGCGGGAATCACGGCCTGGCGCTCGTGGCAGGAGATCCTGGACGAGTTTCGCGTCGCGGTCGTCGAACGCGAAGGCTTTCCCAGGGACGCCCTCGAGCGGGATCTGCCCGAGGCGATCTCCGGCCGGTTCGGAGAGACGATTTTCTTCGCCGGCAACGCACCGGTTACAATTTCATCCACGTGGTTAAGGCGCGCCATCCCCGCGGGCGAGGACCTCAGCGGAAGCCTCCCGGCGAGCGTCGCCGCGTATCTCCGAAAACACGCCCTGTACCGCCTCCCGTGAAACATCCGGTTCCCCAGGTGGGGCCGATCGACGACCTCATCGAGGCGACCCTGCAGCGCGCCGGGATGCGGGCGGACTCTGCCGAGCCGGAGAGGCCCCGCGCGAGCGCCGACCCCGCCCTCGACGAGCGCCTCACGGCGCAGCTCAAGAAGGGCGTGGCCGCCCTGCTCGACAAGAAAGCCGAGAAGCTCGTCGTCCTGAACCTCCAGGGCCTGACGACGATGTCCGACTACTTCGTGCTGGCCACGGCCGGCAGCGATCGGCAGGCGCAGGCGCTCGCGGACGCCGTGGAGATGGCTCTCAAGACGGAAGGGCGCCGGCCCCTCTCGATCGAGGGGTATCAGTCCGCGGCCTGGATCCTCCTCGATTACGGCGACGTCGTGTTCCACGTCTTCCACCACGAGGCGCGCCGCTTCTACGGCCTCGAGAGACTCTGGGGGGATGCTCCGGACGCCACGGCGGCGTTCCGCTAGGCGCTGAGTGGCGAGACGCGCCGCAGTCCCGGTGCTCTTTTCGACCCGGCATCGCGGCCTCAAGGAACAGCTCAGGAGGCTCGCGCGCGCCGCGGACTCCGCGAATACCGTGCTCCTCCTCGGATCGCCCGGAACCGGCAAGGACCGGCTCGCGCGACTTCTCCACGAGCGCTCGTCGCGCGCGAACGCCCCCTTCGTGCGCGTGGATCTCGCGGCCGTGGCCGACGACCTCTTCGAGAGCGAGCTCTTCGGCCACGAGCGCGGGGCGTTCACGGGCGCCGTCGCGGGGAAGCCCGGCCTTCTCGAGGGCGCAGGCGACGGCACGCTCTACCTCGACCGGGTCGACGCGCTTTCCCTTCGAGCCCAGGGAAAGCTGCTGCGCGTCGTCGAGGAGCGCCTCGTGCGGCGCGTGGGGGGCATGCGTATGCTGCCGCTCAAGGCGCGCCTCGTGGCGTCCGCCGGGCCGGATCTGCCGCGCCGGGCACGCGCGGGGACGTTTCGGGAGGATCTCTTCTACCGCCTCGCGGTCGTCACGGTCAGCCTTCCGCCTCTCGCCGAGCGCCGCGAGGACCTCGTTCCGGCGGCGCGCGCCCTCGCGAAGGCCGCGGGCGGCCCGGCCACGTTCACGGCCGCCGCCCGACGCGTGCTGCTCTCCCACGCGTGGCGTGGAAATTTTCGCGAGCTCGAAAACGTGGTCCGCCGTGCGGCGAACGACGCGACGGCCGCGGGCGCGGCCGCGATCGATGCCCCCCACGTGAAGCTCACGGGCCCCTCGGATCCCGAGGCGCTTCTCCACGCGGCGGCCCACGCGCGCTGGACTCTGCGGCAGCTTTCGGACGCGTACATCACCCTCGTTCTGGACGAGGCGGGCGGAAACGTGACGGAAGCGGCGCGCCGCCTCGGGGTCGCCCGCAAGACCCTCTATGCGCGCAAGGATGGCGTCCGAAGAGAACGATCTTCTTAGAAGGTGATATGGCTTGCGTCCTCTTGGGGCGTGATATCCTCCGCCATTCTCGAAGGGCCCCAATGCTCCTCACGGAGCAGTAAACCGGCCGATCGCAACGTTTTACCGCCTATCCAAAGTCATCTCGAGGGAGACGACCAGCATGCCACTCAAAGCCGCAGCGATGCCCGCGAAGCCCCTGAGGAAGGAGGCCGGCGAGAAGGTCAAGAAGCGCCTCCTGGCCCGGCGCGACGAGCTGCTCAAGGACCTTGCGAAGAACCGCGAGGTCTCCGAGGAAACAGTCGACGAATCCGCGCAGGACATGGCGGATCGCGCGACGTCCGCCTACACGAAGGAGTTCGCGTACTCGCTTTCAGAGAGCGATCGGAAGATCCTTCTGCTCATCGAAGAGGCGCTCTCACGGCTGGAAGCCGGAACGTACGGAACCTGCATCCATTGCTCTCAGCCCGTTCAGGAGAAGCGCATCGAGGCGGTTCCCTGGGCGCGCCACTGTCTCGACTGCCAGGAGCTTCAGGACAAGGGACTGCTGTAGCGGGATTTCGGAGCTTCTTCTGAAACGCTCCGATCCCTTCGCCCCTCTGGCCCCGCTCCTTGCGGCCGCACGCACGACGCCCCTCCACCCCCTGCTCTTCCTGACCGGGGACGACGACTGGATCGTGTCCGAGGCCGTGCGCCGCGTGGCGGCGGCGTTCCGGGAGGCGTTTCCCGAGGGCGAGGTCACGGCGCACGAGGCGACGGGCGAGGGCGTCAAGGAGGCCGTCGCCGATGCGGCGACCATCGCCCTCTTCGCGACGAACCGGCTCGTCGTCCTGGAGGCAACCGAGCTGTTCCGCGGCAAGGGCCTCACGGCCGAGGAGCTAGACGCGCTTCTCGACGAGGCCGAGGAAGCGGGTGACGACGCGCGCGCCCTCGCGCGGCTCGGACGCAGGGCCGGCGCCCTCGCCGCGGCAGCCGGCGTCCCCATCGGCGACGATCCCGAGGAGGCGGCACGCCGGATCGCCGGGCGCGTCAAGCGGGCGGACCGGGCCGGGTCGCTTGCCGCGCTTCTCGCGAGCGTCCCGGAGTCCGAGGGAGTGGAGACGGCGCTCGAGACGCTCCTCGATTTCGCGCAGCGCGCGCGACCTTCCGACAACGTTCTTCTGGTCCAGGCCCTCTCACCGGATGCGCAGCACCGCGGGACGCAGAGTCTCAAGCGCTCGGCGCGGTCCGCGGATCTGTCCGTGCCCGATGAAGCGTCGCGCCGCGACCGCCTCTCGGCGCTCGGTCTCGAACGCGCGATCGAGCGGAAGATGCTCGTCGACAAGGAGGTGTTCGACCTCCTCTCGGGGCGCGGCCGGCTCTTCGCGAGGCCGTTCCTCTCGGACCTCGACCGCCTCATCGATGCGGCAACCGGACCGCGAGTCACCGGTGAGGAGGCCGCGCGACAGATCGCCGACGAGAGCAAGGAATACGGATCGGACTTCGTCGAGGCCGTCGTCCAACGCGATCTTTTTCAGGCGCTGCGCCTGCTCGCGAAGCTCCTTTCCGGGGCCACGTTCACGGCGTTCCGGCCCTGGGGAGGCAGAGAGGAAGCGCCCGCCGGAAAGAAGGGTCCCCGCGGCGACGCCGCCTTCTTTCCGCTTCTCGGTCTCCTCGCGGCCGAGCTTCGGCGCATGCTCGCCCTTCGGGCGGGGCTGGACGAACGCCAGGTCCCTCCCGCCCTGGTCCGGCGCACGGACTATCGCGGGTTCGTGGATCGGGTCCTGCCCGCGCTCAAGGCGCCGCGAGAGGGGCTTCCACCCTTCTTCGTCGAAGCGCATCCCTTCGTCCTGCACAAGGCCTATCTCGCGGCTCTCGGCTGGACCCTGGAAGACCTCCGGCGCGCGCTCATGGGTCTGGAAGCGGTGGACCGCGGCGTGAAGAGCGGAGCCGGATCCGGCCCCGAGCTCCTCGAGGCCTGGCTCCTGGAGCGCCTGCCGCCCGCGCCCGTCCTCGCGGCCGGAAGGGTGGGCTGAGCCGGTGGCCGAGACTCTCCGCCCGCCCGTGCGTTTCGACCGGCGCGACCGTGTCTTCGTCGTCCTCTGCCTGCTGACGATCCTCGCGGGCGCTGCGGTCTTTCACGCGGGATTCTCGCGGGCGTTCCCCGAGGCTTCGATCGACTTCAAGGTGACGCGCGAGGAGGCCGTTCGGCGCGGCGCCGAGGCGCTCCGCGCGCGCGGATTCGAGCTCGAGGGCACGCGCGCGCTCGTGGTCTTCGACGGCGACGACGAGGCGAAGGTCTACCTCGAGAGGACGCTCGGCCTCGAGAAGGCGAACCCTGTCTTCAAGACGACGGTTCCCGTGTGGCGCTGGTCGGTGCGCTGGGTGCGCCCGCTCGAGAAGCTGGAATACCGCGCGGCCGTGGCGCCGGACGGACGCCTTCTCGCGGTTCGGCGGATCCTGCCGGAGAAGGCGGCCGCGCCCGACCCCGGCGAAGCCGCGGCGCGCACCCTCGCGGAGGCGGAGATCAGGACTTTGCGCGGCCTCGACCCCTCGGCCCTGAAGTTCATCGAGACGACCGTCAACAGGCGGCCGGAGCGCGTCGACCGGACGTTCGTGTGGGAGTCGAACACCATCCGCTTCGGGGATGCCGCCCTCCGCTACCTCGTCGAGGTGCAGGGCGACCGCGTCGGACGCTCGTCGCTTCATTTCGAGGTCCCGGAGAAATGGCGTCGCGACTACGAGACCCTCCGCTCGAAGAACCTCGCGGCGGGTACGGTGGCCACGCTCGGGCTCCTCCTCACGGCGCTCGCCGTCCTCGTCGTCTTCCTCGAGAGGGTTCGCCGGAAGGACGTCAAGTGGAAGTGGGCGCTCGCCTTCGCGGGCACGGGCGCCGTCCTGCAGCTCTTCGCGTCGCTCAACGAGATGCCGATCCGCCTCTTCGATTACGACACCGCGGACGCCTGGGCGGGTTTCGTGGCGAAATCGGTGGCGGGCGACGTGGGCGGCGCGATCGCCCTCGGCGTCGTCCTCCTGCTCCTCGTGGCCGCGGGGGAGCCTCTCTACCGCGAACGCTATCCCGACAAGCCCGCGCTCGGCCGCCTCCTGTCCCTGCGCGGCATCTCCTCGAAGCGGTTCTTCCGCGGCCTACTCCTCGGTTACGCGATGACGGCGTTCTTCTTCGCGTACCAGATCGTCTTTTACCTCGTCGCCGCGCGCTTCGGCGCGTGGGCTCCCGCGGACGTCCCGTACTCGAACCTCCTCGGCACGTGGTTCCCCTGGGCCGGCGTCCTCCTGATGGGGTTCCTGCCCGCGACGACCGAGGAGTTCTCGTCGCGCATGTTCTCGATCCCCTTCGCGGAACGGTTCCTGCCGCGGTGGGGGGCCGTCGTGGTGCCGGCGCTCATCTGGGGCTTCGCGCACAGCACGTATCCGAACCAACCCTTCTACATCCGGGGGCTCGAGGTGGGCTTCGCGGGGATCCTCATCGGCGCCGTGATGCTGAAGGCGGACATCTTTCCGCTCCTCGTCTGGCACTTCACCGTGGACGCCGTCTACACGGCGCTCCTTCTCCTGCGGTCGTCGAACCCCTACTTCGTCGTCTCGGGGGCCGCCGCGTCTCTCATCCTGCTGCTTCCGCTCGCCGTCTCGCTCCTTCTCTATTTCCGGCGCGGCGGCTTCACGCCCGAGGACGACCTCTCGAACGCCGCGACGGGATCGGCGCCCGCGCCGCCCCGCGTCGAGGAAAGTGTCCCGTCCGCCTGCGCGCCGCCGCGCGCGATCTCGCCCGGACGCGCCGTCGCCGCTCTCTTGCTCGCGTTCGCGGCCTTCGGGGCGGCACGTTTCTTCCTGCCCCCGCCGGGGCCATGGGAAGGGGTACGCGCGACCGTGGACAGGACGCGTGCGAAGGCGGCGGCGGACGCCTACCTGAAGGCGGCGGGGGACGATCCGGCCGGCTACCTTTCGGTCGCGACGACGGCGACCGCCCTTCCCGCTCTCGAGGACCCCGCGGAGACGGGACAGGACCTCCTCCCGTATGGCGAATCCGCCCAAGCCGAGCGCTGGCTTCTCGAGCGGGGCGGAATGCCGCTCCTCGTGCGATGGGCGCGCGAGATCCTTCCCGGGCCGGTCTGGAACGTGCGATACGTGCGCGCCCTCGACGAGCACGGGGCGACCGTCGCCGTGGATGCGCGGAGCGGCCGGATCGTGGGTTTTCGCCGGACGTTCCCCGAAGCGGAAGCGGGCGGGAGCCCCGACGAGGGCGTCGCGCGCGCGAAAGCGGCTTCCGTCTTCACGTCGTTCGGCCTGGACCCCCTCGGCTGGGACGTCGTCTCGTCGAAGAGCGAGGCGCGCAAGGCGCGGAAGGACACGCACGTCGTCTCCGAGTCGAAGCTGGAGAGGGCCGGCGAGGCCACCCGGCGCGTCGTGACGGGCCTCGCAGGCGACGTGCCCTCGCTCTATGCGACGGCCTTGAAGCTGCCGGAGGAATGGGTGCGCGCGCGCGAGAAATCCACGACCGCGACCTACGTCGCGATCTGCTGGAAGATCCTCGCGTGGGGGACTCTCGTCGGCCTCCTCGTCGTGGAGCTCGTGCGCCTCGCGCGCGCCGGGACGATCCCCTGGCGCCGCTCGCTTCGGCTCGGGGCTCTTCTGGCCCTGCCGGCGGTCCTCGCGCGCCTCGTCGCTCTTCCGCTCGTCCTCGCGCGGTACGACTCGCAGTTCTCGATGGGCGTCTTCGCCGTCGTGGCGGGCGTGGGCCTTCTCGTCGCGGTCCTGATCTCGTTGGGAGGGGCGCTCCTCGCCGTCGCCCTCGTCCTGTCCGTGAAGGGAGACGCGGTCGCGGCTTTCCGCCGGGCCGGGGCCGACGGCCCGCGGGCTCTCGCGGCCGGCGCCGGCGCCGCCGTGTTGATTCTTTCCATCCGCGCGCTCGCGCGCGGAGTCGAGGCCGCGTTTCCGCTCGAGGCGGGCGTCGCGGGTTTTCCGTTTCCGACGGGAGTCGAGACGATTCTCCCCGCCGCGGTCGCGATCGGCGCCCTCGTTCTCCGCATGCTGCTTTTCGCGGGCGGCGCCGCATTCCTCGCGCTTCTTCTCCGCGATGCCCTCGTGAAGCCGGTCTTTCGCGTGGCGTTCTTCGTCCTCGCGATCGGTCTCTTCGCGCCGTTCGGCGCCCGCTCTTTCGGCGAGCTCCTCGTGCCGGTTTTCGCCGGCGCGCTGACCGGCCTCGCCTTCCTCGCGGCGATCGCGATCTTCCTGAGAGACGACCCGCGCGCGTACGTCTTCTCGGCCGCGTTCCTCGGAGCGGCGGGGGCCGGCGCCGACCTCGTCTCGAGCGGCATCGCGCCGTGGGTCTGGAACGGCGTCGCCGTTCTCGCCTTCGTCGCGCTCCTCGTCGTCCGCTTCGGCCTCGACCGGCCGGGGCAAGCGCCTCTTCCCGCCTAACATGGTGAGATTCCTCTCTGCCGCTCTGCTCATCTCCGCTCCGGCGGCCCTCGTCGCCATGAGCGCTGACGGTGCCACCCAGTCCGTCAACCCGGGAAGCGCGTGGTGCGGCGTCGTCAACGCCGCCGCTCCGGGCGACACGATCGTCTTCGCGGCCGGGATCTATACCGGGACGTGCTCGATCACGGCTTCGGGTTCTCTGGCGGCTCCGATCACGTTGCGCTCGCAAACCGCCTCTGCCGCCGATCGCGCGGTCCTGGCCTATCCCGGCACGAGCAGCAACATCGTCGACGTCTACGGCTCCTACCTCGTGTTCCGCTGGCTGACCTTCGGCCCGACGGCGCCCGGCGGCGGCGTGAATCCTCTCAAGCTGCGGAGCAGCGTCCAGGGAATCGTCGTCGATCAGAACGTCTTCCAGGGCACCGACATCGCCGTCGCTGCGAACTCCAGCGGCAGTACCTATCGGAGCATCTCGATCACGAACAACGTCCTGACGAACATGCAGTCGACCGGCCTCTATTTCGGCTGTCACGACGGCACGTCCTGCCACGCCCTCGACATCCTCATCCAGGGAAACCTCATCGACACGGTGCAGCCGGGCGACGGCGTGGGCTACGGACTGGAGATCAAGCTGAACTCCTGGGCCACGATCCTCGAGAACACGGTCTACGACCCGCAGGGTCCGGGCATCGATGTCTACGGCTCGAATCGGGGCGATCCTCCGAGCGTCGTCGAGCGCAACTACGTCGAAGGGTCACGGAGCGACGCCGGCATCAACGTGGGCGGGGGCCCCGCGATCGTGCGCAACAACATCGTCGTGGGCAACGCGTACCACGGGATCTGGGCCCAGGATTACGGCGGTCGCGGTCTTCAGCAGAACGTCTGGATCGTCGAGAACACGGCACTCGCGAACCAGACCGGGGGAATCAAAGTCAGCAACTGGCAGGCGGGCGCGGGCAACGTCCTCGCGTTCAACGCCGTCGCGCCTCTCCTCGGCACGCCGGCGCTGGCGCCGGCCTCGCCGGTCGCCGACACGCTGCTGGGAAACGTGGCCTGCGTCCCGGCGGCGAGCTGTTTCGTGCAGCCCGTCTCGGCGCCCTACGATCTCTGGCCTCTCTCGGGCGGCCCGCTGATCGGAGCGGCCGCGAGCGGTTTGCAGCCCTGGCGCGTCGGCAACGACTTCATGTGCGCGCCGCGGGGAATCGCGGCGGATACGGGAGCGATGCAAAGAACCTCTGCCGGCAATGGGCCCCCGCTCGGTGGCGGCGGCGCCCGGCCCGCGTGCGGCTCGGGCGGCACGCTCCTCCACACCCTGACTCCGTGCCGCGCCGTGGATACGCGCAACGCACCTGGCGCGTGGGGCGGTCCTGCGCTCCTCGCGGGCGCGCAGCGCAGCTTCGTCCTCGCGGGCCGGTGCGGGATCCCGCCGACCGCACGCGCCGTCACGGCGAACGTGACGGTGACGACGCCGGCCGCTGCCGGCGTCCTGAGTCTGCGCCCGGGAGGCACGGCTCCGGTTCTGGCCTCGACGATCAATTACGGGCCCGGCCAGACCCGCGCGAACAACGCGGTGCTTCTGCTGGGCGCGGCGGGTGACGTGGTGGTGGCCTGCGGCCAGGCCTCCGGCACGACGCAGTTCGTCATGGACGTTACCGGCTACTTCCAGTAGCTCACGGCGCAGACGGGACGCCTCTAGCGCCCTCCTGCCTTCCGCCATTCCCATTCGGCGAGGCGCTCGCGGGTGCCGAGGCCGATGGCGCGGTGCAGGTCGACGAGGAGCCGGGAGGCCTCGGGGTCGCGGAAGGGAGGCGGGCCGAGGCGCGTGAGGACCGCCTCGGGGTGCTCCGGAGGCGCGAACGAAGAGCGCAGCGCGGCGACGGGCTCGCCGGGACGGTAGTACAGCTCGGGCCTCTCCAGGATGTGCCGCGCCAGCGGCTCGGGCGGCTCGGCCGCCTCGCCCGATTTAGAGGCGTCCGCCTCGCGGGCTTCGGCCTTTCGATCGGGGCGCGTCCGCGCGCGTTGCAGGCCCTGGAGAAGCTCCTCGCGCGGGACGCCGCGAAGGAGGAAGACGAGGAACGGGTCGTCCTGGAGGCGGTCGCCGAGCAGCACGGCGAGGGCGCCGGCGTGCGCGCACGGCTGCTCGGACTCGGCGCACGAGCATCTCGTGACGACGTCGCCGGCCTCCAGCGGAAGGAGCGAGCGGCCCGTTTCGCTGAACGCGCTCTCCACGTCCTCCGGTAGGCGGCCGGCGAGAAGGTCGGCCGCGTACCGGGCGCGCGCCGCCATCGCCTTGAGGACACGGCGCTTGACGACCGACTCGAGCGGCCGGAGCGATAGCGACGTCTCCTCCATCTCGCCGCCTGCGCCCCGGACGTCCGAACGGGCCCCGGAACGCGCGATCTCGAGCGACGTGACCGCGCCCGAGGCCGCGACCGCGCGCCCTTCCGTGAGTGCGTCCTCCCAGCCGAGCGAAGCGAGCCGCGCGAGGAAGCGATAGGCCCATCCGCTCTCGGGAGGCGTCGCGCGCGGAAGGAGAGCCTTCTTGCGGCGCGGCATCAGTGGCCTCCGTCCGTCTCGATCGCGCTCGTGTCGAGAGCCACGAGCTCCGTGAGCTGCTCGTCCGAGAGCGTCGCGATCCACTGCTCGCCGGCGCCCACGATCGAACGGGCCAGCGCTTTCTTCTCCTCGATCATCCGGTCGATGCGCTCCTCGAGCGTGCCCTTGCAGACGAACTTGTGGACCTGGACGTGCTCGGTCTGACCGATGCGGAAGGCGCGGTCGGTCGCCTGCTCCTCGACGGCGGGATTCCACCAGCGGTCCACGTGGAAGACGTGCGACGCGCGGGTCAGGTTCAGGCCGGTGCCCCCCGCGCGCAGCGAAAGCACGAAGAACGGAGGCGGGTCCTCATCCTCCTGAAAGCGGCGGACCATCTCCGTGCGCGTGTGGCGCGGAACCGCGCCGTGCAGGAAGAGCACTTCGCAGCCGAAGCGCTCCTTCAGCTCGGCGACGAGGAGATGACCCATCTCGGCGAACTGCGTGAAGAGCAGGGCGGGGCTCTTCTCGGCGAGCGTCTCTTCGCACATCTCGAGGAGGCGGGAGATCTTCGCCGAGCGGCCGTTGCGCCGGGCGTCCCCGAGAAAGAGAGCCGGGTGATCGCAGATCTGCTTGAGGCGGAGGAGAAGGAGCAGGATCTTCGCCTTGCGGCTGCGTCGGTTCGCCCGCCCGATGCCGGAAAGAAGGGATCGGGTCGTCGCGCGATAGAGCGCGGCCTGCTCGCGCGTGAGGCCGACGAGCTCCTTGGTCTCGATCTTCTCGGGGAGGTCGGGGACGACGCCGGGGTCGGTCTTGGCGCGGCGCAGAAGGAACGGGCCCGTCACGTGGCGCAGGCGCGCGGAAGCGGCCGGGTCGTTGTGCCGCTCGATCGGGATCGCGAAGCTGCGCCGGAACGCGTCGTCCGTGCCGAGGAGGCCGGGATTGAGGAAGTCGAAGATGGACTTCAGCTCGGCGAGTCGGTTCTCGACGGGCGTGCCGGTGAGGGCCGCTCGCCGATGCGCGCGGAGGGAACGCGCGGCGCGCGACTGCGCGGCCGCCGGGTTCTTGACGTTCTGCGCCTCGTCGAGCGCGAGGTATTCCCACGTAACGCCCGAAAGGAGTGCGCGGTCCCGATGCACGAGGGCGTACGTCGTGACGAGGAGGTCCACCTCTTTGAGGAGCCGCGAGAACGCCTCGCCGCTCGCGCGCCCCGCGCCGTGGTGCACGAGGACGCGAAGCTGGGGGGCGAACCGCTCGGCCTCACGGACCCAGTTCTCGGCGACGGACGTCGGGCACACGAGAAGGGACGGACCAATGCGCTCTCCGGCGTCGCGCGCGGCGAGGAGAGCGGCGAGGAACTGGATCGTCTTGCCGAGCCCCATGTCGTCGGCGAGGCAGGCGCCGAGGCCGCGCGAGAGCAGGAAGCGCAGCCATCCGACGCCGCGCATCTGGTAGGGGCGCAGGATGCCCGTCAGGCCGCGCGGCGCGGTGAAGCCCGCGATCTCGCGCCGGGCGGTCTCGGGATCGAGGAGACGCCCGACCCATCCTTCGCCTCCCACGGCGTCGACGAGGACGTCGTCGCGCTCGCCGTCGAGCCCTCCCGCGAGCCGCAGCAGCTCGCCGAGCGTCGTGCGGCCCCCGGGCCTGCGGTCGAGGAGGCGCCGCGCCTTCTCGAGGTTCTCCTTGTCGAGGAGAACCCACTCCCCCCGGATCTCGACGAGCGGGATCTGCCGGGCGGCCAGCTCCTCGAACTCGTGAGGAGAGAGGAGCGCGTCGCCCACGGCCACGCGCCAGTCGAAGTCGACGAGGGCATCGAGGCCGAAGCGCACCACGGACGAGTCGGCTTCGCCCGTTCCCGGAGCTCGCGCGACGAGCTTGAGCGCGACGCGCGCGAGGCTGCCGCCGCCGGGCAGGCGAACGGCGATGCCGGCCTCGCCGAGCAGCGGGGCCTCGTCGGACAGGAAGCGCCACGCTTCGTCCGGGGACAGGACGACGCCCGTAGGGTGCCTCTCCTCGAGGCTGCGCGCGACGGGGCGCGAGAGCGCCGCCGCCGTTCCGAGACGCGCGAGGAGGGTGTCCTGCGGGTTCGTGAACAGGCGCCCGCGCCGTCGCACCGATCCTTCGGTCGTGGCCCAGATCTCCTCCGCCGAGAGGGAGACTTCCGGGCTGTCCCCGGACTCGAGGACGTACGCGAGCGAGAACGGACCGCCGACTTCGGACGGCGGCACGACACGGATGCCGAGGCGGAGCAGGCTCTCGGGAAGGGGATCCAGGAGCGGAAGGCTCCACTCGCTGAGGCGCGAAAGGACGGCCGGCTCGAGCGCGCGGGCCGGAGGAGCCGCGAGGGCGGCGATGACTTCCGCCTCCATTGTGTCGCCCGCGCGGCGCCGCTCGGCCGGAAGGACGTCCCTGAGCACGTCGCGCGCTGCCGCGTCGACGGCCTGGTCGAGAAACGCGAGGAGGAGGCCGCGCGCCGGCGGAAGCGCGCTGTCGGCTCCGAGGCGCGCGCCCGGCGGCAGGATCGCGCGCGAGACCGGAGGCATCGCCTCGGCCAGACGCCGGAGACGTTCCCTTTCGTGCGGATCGTCGAGGACAGGCCGCCAGACGGGATGAGTGCCGTTCGCTCCCGGCGCGATGCGCCTGCGAAGCAGGAGGTCGAACGCCCACCGCGCTCCTTCCGCCCAGTAGTCGAGATCGTCGCCTGCCGACACGGAGAAAGGGCGCGCGCGGAGCGCCGCGGGGAGCGCGAGGAGGGTTTCGAGTGCGGCCGCCATCGGCAGGACGAAAGCAGGCACTTCGTAGATCCGGAGCGCCGCGGAAAAGGGCGCCGCATAGTCGGCGGGCTCCCGGAGAGCCGGCGCAGACGGAACGGGGCGCCCGTGAACCGCCGGGACGGCGAGCAGGAGCGTGACGGTCTCTGTGCGCGGCGAGAGACACGTCGCAAGGCTCTCGGCGCTCAGCGCCTCCAGGATCTCGCCCGGCTCGAGCGCGCGCGGGTGTCGATCGCGCCCGTCGTGCGGAACGAAAAGTCCCTCCGCCCAGAAGGCGAATCCGGACGGGCGCGGAGCACCGTGCAGGACGATCAAGCCCTCCATTGTCGGTTATCCTCGCCCCCGGATGAAAGCCCCGAAAACCCACGAGCTTTTTCGCCGGATGTCGAGCGCCGAAGTGGCCTCCGTCGTCGCGGCGGCGTGCGAGGACGACGAGCTGCCCGAGAAGATCGCGGGCGGCGTGATCACGTATCAGCAAATCCCCCTCAAGCGGTTTTCGAAGCTGCCCGAGGAGACGCGACTCGCCTACGTCAGGCGAACCCTGCGCGACAGGCGCGCGTCCGACCTCGGTCTCTACGTCCTCTCCGCGGCGCTCACGCGCCGGCAAGCGGCGCTCATCGCGTCTTTCCTCGAGGCGCTGAAGCTGCCGCACGAGGGACCCAGCCTCACGAACGAGGGCGCGATCCCGGCTCCGCCCGCGAAGGTCCTTCGCCGCGCGGTCGACGCGCTCCTCGGCGCCCACGAAGCGCGCGACGTGGCGCTCTATCTTCACGCCTTCGCGGCGCAGGAGGACGTCGACTGGCCCGCCCTCGAAACGCTCCTCGAATCGGACGCGCGCCTCGCGTTCGAGGACCGCTCGGCGAGCTAGGGGACGGCGCCTCTCGCAATCCGGTAGACGAGATCTTCCCGGCCGCGTGGGCCGGGAACGTCCAGCCGATCTCGATTTCGCTCCCGTCCGGATCGGATCCGTGGAATCGCGACGACCCGATGACCCGGCCGTCCCTGGATCGGGCGCGATCAAGGCTCCGCCGGATTCCAGAGCCCCGCGGAAGACCTCCCTGAAGACCTCCCTGAAGACGTCTTCCTGGTAGCGGTCGCTCGCCGGATGCTGTCGTCCATCAGGTGTGGGTAATCATGAGGACGTAGCCGTCCGGATCCACCAGTCGGAACTCGCCCTTCGGCGCATAGAAGGGATACGCCATGGGCCCGGGGTCGAGGCCCGTCTCGGAGAGCGCCGTCCTCGTTGCCGGGACGTCGTCGTAATAGACGTAGAAGAGGACGGCCTGTTGAGAAGGAACGACGGGTTCAGTCGCCCGCGCCAGCATGAGCTGCGCGCGATCGGATTCGAGCCACGCCCACGTGGGTGCCGACGTGCCCGGCGGGACGAAGGTGTTGCCGACGGTGAATCCAATGCGCTCGTAGAACTTGATGGAGAGCTCGACGTCCTTCACGAAAGCCATGGGAACGAGAGCCCGAGGTGAGAGCGACACGAGAACCTCCCGAAATGAGGATAGCTCTCGATCGCGGCGGGCGGGGCGTCGGGATAGAGCTCGTCGTAGACGTCCGCAATCTCGTCGCCGTACGTGGCGGGATTCATGGCGCTGCCGTTCCTGCCGCGAGGACGATCTCCCCTTTCACGCCGGGCCGTGCCGCGAGGATTCTGGCGATCTCCGACGCTCGCCCGCGGAGGACCTCCTCGTGGACCTTCGTCAGCTCGCGCCCGAGGACGACGGGCGGGTCGCCCCAGGCCTTTGCGAGCGCCTCGAGGGATTCCACGATCCGGAAGGGCGACTCGAACAGCACCGCCGTGCCGTTTCGCGAGGCGTTCGCGGCGTACCAGCGGTCGCGCTCGCCGCGGCGCGAGGGGGGAAAGCCCAGGAACGTGAACGGGACGGCCGGAAATCCCGAGATCGAGAGGATCGCGAGGACCGCCGACGGCCCTGGAATCGCTTCGACCTGGTGCCCGGCCGCGGCGGCCGCCGCGACGAGCCGCTCCCCGGGATCGGAGACGAGCGGCGTCCCCGCGTCGGAGACGAGAGCCAGCGTCTCGCCGCGCGCGAGCCGCTCGAGGGCCTCGTCGACGCGCCGATGCTCGTTGTGGCCGTGGCAGGACACGCGCGGCGACGCGAGGCCGTGGCGCGCGAAGAGGTTTCCCGTGCGGCGGGTGTCCTCGCAGTAGACGACGGCCGCCGACGACAGCGCCTCGCGCGCGCGGGGCGAAAGGTCGTCGAGGTTCCCGATCGGCGTGGCGACGACGAGGAGGCGGCCCATCGCGGCATTCTCTCGCGTCCCGGGGCGCGGACCCCAGACGAGACGCGCCAGCGGCATAGGGGCCGGTCTGGTATGGCCCTATAATCCAGGTATGGCCAGCATGACCATCAAAGCGACCTATGCCCTCGATGTCGAGACGGCGCGTACTCTCGAGGAAATGGCCCGCCGCTGGGGGGTCTCCAAATCCGAGGCCCTGCGGCGGGCGATCCGGGCGGCGAAACGGGGACCGGCGGGTGCGCCGAAGGCGCTCACCGCTCTCGATGCGCTCCAGCGTTCGCTCGGATTGAGTGCCCGGACGGCGGACGAGTGGGAAAGGCACTCCCGCAAAGAGCGCCGCGCCACGTCCATCCGGCGGGAATCGAGATGATCCACCTCGATACGAGCTTCCTGATCCGGGGGCTCGTGCGCGACTCCGCCGAAGATCGAGCGCTGCGAAAGTGGCTGAAAGAGGGCGAATCGCTGGCGATGAGCACCGTGGCCTGGACGGAGCTCCTGTGTGGCCCTCTCGAGGAGAGCCACCTGGATCTCGCGACCCGGGTCGTTTCACAGCGCATCGCATTCCTCGAGGAAGACGCGGACGTGAGTGCTCGGCTATTCAATGAATCCGGGCGGCGGCGTGGATCTCTGGTCGATTGCATGATCGCCGCAAGCGCATTGCGCGCCGGGGAGCCGCTCGCGACCGGAAACGTCGGCGATTTTCGGAGGTTCGCCGCCTTCGGGCTGAAAATCTTCGAAGCGTGATGAAGAGCATGGTGACCCAGGTGAAGTGGCTCGTCCCGCTCGTTTTCGCGGGCGTCACCCTCGTGCCGGCCGAAGGGCGCGGCGCGCCTCCGGCGCCGGCAGCGGCACCGCCCGTGTCGACGCCTTCGGGACCGGCGGTGCTCGTGGATCGCATCGCCGCCGTCGTGGGCGACGAGATCGTCCTCGAGAGCGAGGTCCAGAAGCTCGTCGCCGTGCGGTTCCTCGAGCACAAGGGCGGCGAGAGCGACGCCGCGTATCGCGACCGCGTTCTCGACGAGCGCATCGTCGATCTCCTGCGCGAGCGACAGCTCCGCAGAACGAGCGGTTTCGAGCCGAAGCCCGAGGAGGTCGAGGCGCGTGTCGCCGCGCTCGAAGCGCGTCTCGCGAAGGAGCGCGGCATTCCCGCCGCCGCGGCGCTCGCGGCCGCCGGCACGACGCGCGAGGAGCTGGCGGCATGGGTCAGGCGCGGCCTCGCGCTCGACAGCTACGTGAAAGAGCGCCTTGCGCCGGGGCTGAAGCTGACCGAGGCGGATCTTCGCGCCTACTACGAGTCGACGTTCCGGGAAGCGGCGAAAAAGCGGGGGCTCGCGGACGTCCCCCCTTTCGAGGACGTTCGCGAGGAGATCCGCGAGGTCGTGCGCGAGATCAAGCTCAATGCCGAGATCGAGCGCTGGACTTTGCAGCTCCGCAACGAGACGCGCGTCCTCATCTACCGGCGCTGATCGGGCAGCTTTTCAGCGTTCGGCCGGCTCCGCCTTGCGATAGAGGATGCGGTTCGCGAGCACGCGGCGCAGGTACGTGCGCGTTTCCGCATAGCTGATCGAGGCGAGGAGCGCCTCCGTGGGAGCTTTCGCGCCGCCGGCCCAAAGCGACGTCTGGCCGGCACCGGCGTTGTAGCCCGAGGCCGCGAGGGCCGCGTCGCCCTCGAACCGGGCGAGCAGGTTCTTCAGCGTGCGCGCCCCGAGGCGCAGCGACCGCGCCGGATCGTAGAGATCGGCATAGGCCGGAGGGTTCTCGTTGAGCTCCCGCGCCGCCTCTCCCGCCGTCGGGAGCGTGAGCTGCATGAGGCCGCGGGCCGCGGCGGGGGAGGCCGCCTCGCGGTCGAATCGGCTCTCCTGCCGCATGATCGCGTAGAGCAGGTCGCGCGGCACGCCGCTCTGGTCCGCGGACTCGGAGACGAGGCGGTCGAACGGCCTCGGCGCCAGGGAGCGAAGCACCGAACGCGGGGCGAGATCGAGGAGGAAATCGTCCGGCACGAGCCGGTCGAGCGCCTCCGCCGCCTCGAGCGCCGCGGGCCCCGCGTCCGCGTCCTCGGCAAGACGCGCGGCCACGAGGCTGCCCAGAAGCGTGTCGAGACGCGAAGCGTCGCGCACGATCGGCTCGGCTTCGAGGGGCAGGCCGAGCTGCAGGAGGCGGCACGCCGCCGCGTCTCCGCAGAGCGTCGGAAGAGTCTCCTCCGGGAGGTCGGGCGCGAGCAGGACCTCGGAGTAGCCGGGCAAGGAGCGGTAGGCGATCTTCAGGAGGTCACGCGCGAGAGCGTCTCCGAGAAGGGCGGGCGGCAGGAGACGCACCTTGGCCTCCTGGGTCTTCCCGGACGTGAGGAGGGCTTCACCCTCGAGCCTCTCGCGGCGAAGAAAGGCATCACGGGACACGGCTGGAAGAGCGGACATCCGCTGCGCGGCGACCTCGCCCGCGGCGGTCCACGGGCGCGCGGCGAGGAGGGCGGCATACCCCGCGAGTGCGCCCCCGAGATCCCCCGAGGCCTCCGCGGCACGCCCGCGCCAGAACGGGAGCTCGCTCTTCCAGGGCTCCGCGAGCCGCCGGAGGCGCGCGAGGCGCTCGATGGGAAGAAGGACGCGCCGCGCGCCGGCACCGTCGCCCGCCTCGGCGCGCCTCACGAGGAGGTGGAGGAGTCCCTCCACGCGTCCGGGCTCTTTGGCGAGGGTTGGGCGCAAGAGGATCGCCTCGGCCCCCACGAGGTCGCCGCGGCGCATGAAGAGACGCGCCCGCTGAAGCGCGGCGAGAACGGCCGGCCCGGCGCGAGAGCTCTCCACGCGACGGAACTCGGCCGCCGCCGCGTCGAGCTGCCCGAGCTTCTCGAGCGTCATCCCGACGTTGAAGCGCACGCGGGCGAAGAAGGCGTCGGTGCCGGGGGCGTCGTCTTTCTTGCCTCGGGCGTGTCGCGGGTGGCGGGGCTGCTTTTCGAGGATCGACCGGAACGCCGACAGCGCCTCCGCGAACCGGCCGCGCGAAGCGAGGATCCGGCCGAGGTCGAAGCGGGCGCTCCAGCGCGCGATGTCGTCGCCCGCACGAGACGCACGCGCGTCTCTCTCCGCCGCGAGGCGCTCGGCGAGGTCGAGGTCTCGTTGGGCTTTCGCGGTCTCGATCAGGAGCGGAAGGAGGCGATCGAACAGCCCATGCACGTCCCGCCCCCGCATCTCGCGCGCGAGCACGATCGCCGCCGCGTCGTCGCGCCGCGCCTCGCGAAGGATCTCTTCGCGCAGGGAGGCCGCGCCCGACGCGTCTCCGGCCTGGTCGAGAGCCTCGGCGCGCAGGGCGAGGAGGCGGCGCCGCTCGCGCGGAGCGGCCGGCGGCCTCGCGGCCACGAGCCGCGCCAGAGTCGCGGCGTCGAGGCGCGTCTCGAGCGCGTCGAGGGTGATGCGGAGCGCGCGGCGCGAGACGGCGCCTCCTTTCCTCTGCAGGAGGGGAAGCAGCAGCTCGAGCGCGCCGGCCCCGTCCCCGCCTTCGAACCGGAGCGAGCCGGCGGCGAGACGGGCCGGCACGTTGAAGAGGTCGTCGGCGGAGACGTGGCGCTCGAAGAGCGCGATGGCCTCGTCGCGGCGCCCCGTTGCGGCGAGGGCTCGCGCGGCGAGGTAGTCGAAGCGGCCGTCGGCGTATCTTTCGGCGGACTCCTTCTTCAGGCCGTCCAGCTGCTCGAGGACTTCGGTCCACTTTCCCGCGCGGGCAGCGGCCGCGAGGTCCCGCTCGCGGGCGGCGCTCGCCTCGAGCGTCGTTCCGGAATCGAGGAGGAGGACGAGAAGGGCGGGTGCGGCAGCGCGGCGGAAAGCTGTCAGCCCGGCGGCCACGCGAAGGCCCGTCCGCCGAGGAGATGGAGATGCAGGTGAAAGACGCTCTGGCCGGCCTGAGCGCCGTCGTTGATGACGACGCGGTAGCTTTCGAGCTCGAGCCCCCTCGCGACCTCGGTGAGCGCCACGAGGCAGGGGCCGAGCAGCGCGGCGTGATCACCCGAGGCGTCGGAGAGGCGGGCGACGTGCGTCTTCGGTATCACGAGCACGTGCGTGGGCGCCTTCGGGGCGACATCGTGGAACGCGAGGACGCGCTCGTCCTCGAAGGCGATCCTCGCGGGAATCTCCCTCCGGACGATCCGGCAGAAGAGGCACGAGGGGTCGGGCGAGGAGCTCATCGCACCGATTATCCGTCGATCCTCTCGACGGAGGCGCCGAGGCTCCGCAGGCGCTCGTCCATGGCCGCGTAGCCCCGGTCGAGATGGTAGATCCGGCGCACGCGCGTTTCGCCCCGGGAAACGAGGCCCGCCAGGACGAGAGCCGCCGAGGCGCGGAGGTCCGACGCGGTCACGGGCGCGCCTTCGAGCTGCGCCGGACCGCGCACGAGAGCCGCGCGTCCTTCGACACGGACGTCGGCTCCGAGGCGCGCGAGCTCGACGGCGTGCAGGAAGCGGTTCTCGAAGATCGTCTCGACGAGGCGGGACGGCCCCCGGGCCTGCGTCATGAGGGCGAGGAACTGCGCCTGGAGATCCGTCGGAAAGCCGGGATGCGGCGCCGTTTCGATGTCCACGCCT
Source organism: Thermoanaerobaculia bacterium (assembly GCA_963719225.1). Lineage (GTDB taxonomy): Bacteria > Acidobacteriota > Thermoanaerobaculia > UBA5066 > UBA5066 > Fen-183. Next base: position 654,930 of record CAVRAY010000001.1, read on the forward strand.
CCGAGCGGCCGCGAGGCGAAGACGCGCACGGCGTCCTGGGTCGCCTCGACGCCGGCTCCGGCGCGTCGCAGCGCGTCCAAAAACGCCTCGAGGTCCCGGGCGCGCGCGCGAGAAACCGTCACGTCGCCCCCGGTGATCGCGCCGGCGGCGAGGTACGTTCCCGCTTCGATGCGGTCGGGCACGATTACGTGGGGTGAGGCGCCGGTTCCCCCGAGCTGCTCGACGCCCTCGATCGTGATCGTGGACGTTCCCGCGCCGGTCACGCGCGCGCCCATGCGGGTGAGGAGGAGCGCCACGTCCTCCACCTCGGGCTCTCGCGCAGCGTTTTCGATCACCGTCGTCCCGCGCGCGAGCGTCGCGGCGAAGAGCACGTTCTCCGTGCCGGTGACGGTGGGAGTCGGGAAGCGGATCGTCGTTCCCGTGAGCCGGCCTCTCGCGCGGCCGACGCGCGAGACGTGCGCATGGATGTAGCCTTTCTCGACGGCGATCCGCGCGCCCAGCGCCTCGAGAGCGAGGAGGTGCAGGTCCACGGGCCTGACGCCGATCGCGCACCCTCCCGGCAGCGAGACGCGGGCCTCGCCGAAGCGCGCGACGAGAGGGCCGAGGACGAGGATGGAAGCGCGCATCGTCCTCACGAGGTCGTAAGGCGCCTCTGTCGAGGTGACGCGCGACGCATCGACGATCCGGCGCGAGGGAGCCGGCGCTCCGACGAGAACTCCCATGCCGTCCAGAAGACGCGTCATCGTGCGGACGTCCGCGAGATCGGGCACTTCCTCGAGCGTCACGGGCGCGTCCGTGAGGAGCGCGGCGGCCAGAGCCGGCAGCGCCGCGTTCTTCGCGCCGCTCGCGCGAACGGTGCCCTGGAGGCGCACGGGCCCTTTCAGAAGGAAAGCATCCATCCGGAGAGGGAGTCTAAGGGGCGCGGCTCCTCAGAGCCGCAGCGCGGTGGCCGTCCGCGGGATTCCGGCGGTGTCGAGGCGCATGTCGACGAGCGTGAACGTTCCCGAGGCTTCCACAAGCGCCGAGATGTCGCGGGCCTGCCCGTACCCGAGCTCGAAGATGAAAGGGGCGCCGGGCGTCATGAAGTCGGCGAGCCCCGAAAGGATCGCGCGCATCGGCGCGAGTCCGTCATCCCCGCCGTAGAGCGCGAGAGGCGGCTCGAACTCCGAGACGGTCTTCGAAAGATTCGGGGCTTCGGCAAGGGAGACGTAGGGCGGGTTCGCGACGGCGAGGTCGAACAGTTGCCGCCGGGCGAACGCGGAAAGCCAGTCGGAGGCGACTGCCCTCACGCGTCCGGCCACGCCGTGCCGGCGTGCGTTTTCCGCGGCGAGAGCCAGAGCCGATAGCGAGCGGTCGATCGCGAGCACGCGCGAGAGGGGGCGCTCGAGCGCGAGCGTGACGGCCAGGATGCCGCTGCCCGTGCCGAGATCGACGAGGTCCCGCGCGTCGGGAGCGGCGGCGCGCGCGGCTTCCACGATGACCTCCGTCTCGAGGCGCGGGATGAGCGCGCGCGCATCGACGTGAAACGTGCGGCCGAGGAATTCCCATTCGCCGAGAAGGTATTGCAGGGGCTCGCCGGCCGCGCGGCGCGCGACGAGCGACTCGAAAGCCGCGCGGCTCGCGGCGTCCGCGGGCTCCGCCCGGCGGCCGAGGAACCAGGAGCGAGAGCGCGCGGCGGCCCGGGCGAGAAGCTCCTCCGCTTCGTAGGGAGCGTGCTCCGCTTCCGACAGGCGGCGCCGCCCCTCGGCGAGAAGGGCGCCCCATGTGGGTTCGGGCCGGGCTTCGGAGCTCATGCGGGCCTCGTGTTTAAGATAGGAACGATGTCGGGCTCCCGGATTCTCGTCTTTTTCGGCCTCGTGCTCCTCGGACTCGGCGTCGTCCTCGGCTTTCCGGCGTCCCTCGTTCCGGCCGCTGTCGTGATCGCCGTCGCCGCCGTTCTCGTCCTCGTCGGGGCGGGTCGTTCTCCGTCGACGGCGGGATCCCGCGCCGAACCGGTGACGTCCGTGCGCGCGGCTTTCGGGCCGGCCGTGGATGCGATCGAGGCCGTCGCCGTGTACACGCTGGATCGCACGGGCAGGATCGGGTACGCGAACAGGGGCGCGCGCCGAACGCTCGGGATCGAAGAGCGCGACCTGGAAGGGCATCCCGCGTCGGACTTTCCCGCCCTCGGTGCCGAGACGCCCGAGATGATCGTGGGCCTGAACGAGGTCTTCGAGACGGGGCAGCCTCGCGCGGCACGTCGAATCCTGCTGACCGTGGACGGGGCGACGCAGGTCGAGTCGATCATCTCGATGACGCCGGTCGTGCGGTACGGCAAGGTCGTGGGGGCAGCGATCTGGCGCGTCGACACGCACGGGCCGGCCGGCGGAGACGAGCACCGCGCCCGCCTCCTGGACTCCTCGCCCGCGGGTCTCCTCGGCGTGGACGCCGCCGGCCGCATCGAAGCGGTCAGCCGCAGGCTTTCGGAATGGGTGGGGCGCAGGGCGGATGCTCTCGAGGGCCTCGACGTCGAGCGGTCCGAGGTCCTGCCGGAAGGGCTACGGGCGCTCCTCCGCACGCACGCCGCGAACCGCGCCCCGCAGGGTACTCCGACGACCGGTGTCGAGGAAGACGTCTCCCTCGTCACGCCCGAAGGCGTTTCGCGGATGCTGCACGTCGTCGTCTCGCCCCGGCCGGGAGGCGGAGCCGACGCCGTCTTTCTCGACGGCGGCTCGCGGCGCCGGCTCCTCGCCGAGCTGGATGCGGCGCGGCGGGCGCTCGCCGAAGCGCGCGAGGCCGCCGTCGACGTGCTCCAGTCCACGACGCGCGATCTCAAGGCCCGCGTCCAGGAGATCGTCGCCGCCGCGCGGCGCGCGGCGGACGAGACCTCGGGTCCGATCCAGCGCGCGCGCGCCGAAGCCGATCTGAAGGCCACGAGCGACCAGCTTCTCGCGCACGTCGAGGATTCCGGGTCCCGGGACGCCCGCCGGGTGATCGGCGGCGCCGACGGCCGCCCGCGCGTCCTCCTCGTGGAGGACAACGAAGAGAACCGCGAGCTTCTCGCCCACATGCTGAGGTCGCGCGGCGCCGAGGTTCTCACGGCGGGCAGCGGGCGCGAGGCCGTGGACGCGGCCGCGGGGTTCCACTTCGACTTCGTCCTCCTGGACCTGCACATGCCCGAGATGGACGGGTTCCAGGTGCTGAGGCGGTTGCGGGGCCTGCCGGACGGAGAGCGCCTCCCGGTCATCGCGCTCACCGCGCTCACGTCCGACCTCGTCAAGGAGCGCTGCGAAGCCGAGGGGATGAACGACTTCGTGTCCAAGCCCGTGACGCTCGCGAGGGTGGGGGAGCTCGTCGCGAAGTGGGGGCGCGGCGCGCGCGCCTGACTACCAGCGCATCCGGTAGAGCATCACGTAGACGACCACTCCGGTGACGGAGACGTAGAGCCAGATCGGCAGCGTGAAGCGGGCGAACTGCCGGTGCCGCTCGAAACGGCCCCGCCGGGCGAGGACGAACGTCGTGATCGCGAGCGGCGCGACGAAAGCCGCGAGGATCGTGTGCGTGAGGAGGATCGCGAGATAGAGCGTCCGCGCGCCGCCCGTGCCGGGGAACCGCACGCTTCCGACCTGCGCATGGTAAGCGAGGTACGAGACGAGGAAGAGAGTCGAGCACAGGAAGGCCGCCGTCATCGTGCGGCGGTGCGCGGCGATCCGCCGCCTTCGGATGAGCGTCCAGCCGACCGCGAGGAGGACGGCGCTCGTCGCGTTGAGGAAGGCGTTCAACGTCGGCAGGTCGCGGACCGTCATCGCTCCACCGGCGCCCGTGCCGCGGCGAGGCGCGCGGCGGGGCCCGCGGGAAAGCGCGCGACGACGGCCACGGCGGCGGCGAACATGAGGATCGCGAAAGCCGCGGTCACCGTGAACGAGAGCGACGGAGAGATCCACGCCGGCGCGGCGCCGCCGAGAGCCCGGCGCAGCGCCGCGACGCCGTACGTGAGCGGGTTGACGGCCATCGCCGCGCCCAGCCACGAGGAAGCGCCGTCGACGGGAAAGAACGCTCCCGAAAGGAGCCACATGGGGATCAGGAAGAGATTCATGATCGCGTGGAAGCCCTGCGTCGACTCGAGGGACCAGGCGATCGCGAACCCGAGGGAAGTCAGCGCGAAAGCGAGGAGCGCGAGGAGCGCGCCCGCGGCGAGAAGGCCCGTGGCGTCGACCTTGAGGCCGGTCCACGGCACGAGGAGGAGCAGCGGAAGGCCCTGCATGAGACCGAGCGCCGCACCCCCGAGGACCTTCCCGAGCGCGATCGAGGCCGGAGCGACGGGTGAAACGAGGACTCCCTGCAGGAAGCCCTCGCGCCGGTCCTCGATGACGGAGATCGTCGCGAAGATGGCCGCGAAGAGCACGACGAGCACGATCGTGCCCGGGAAGAAGTAGCCGAACGAGTCCTCGCGAAAGGAGCCGCGGAAGCCCGAACCCACGAGGATCCACATGACGAGAGGAGGAGCCACCGCACCCACGATGCGGCTCTTCTGCCGGAAGAAGCGGACGATCTCGCGCCGCGCGAGGGCGAGAGAAGGGCTCATGTAACGTTCATGCCGTGTGCGCTCCGTCCTCCGGCGCGTCCGCCTCGCGGAAGCGCCGTCCCGTCTTCGCGATGAAGACATCCTCGAGCGACGGCGCACCGAGGGTTACGGATTTGAAGGCGCCCGGGAACGCTTCGACGAGACGCGGCACGAACGTGTGCGCGGCCTGCCGCTCCACGCGGACCGTGGGTCCGACGACGGTAATCCGGCCGGCCTCGGCGCCGAAGCGGCTTTCGATCCGGGCGGCGAGCGCCGGCGCGCCCGCGTCGTCCTTCGACTCGACGGTCACGACGTCTCCGCCGAGTGTGGCCTTCAGCGCGGCGGGCGTGTCGAGCGCGAGGAGGCGTCCCCGGTCGAGGAGGCCGATGCGGTGTGCGGCCTCCGCCTCCTCGAAGAGGTGCGTCGTCAGGAGAATGGCCGTGCCCGCGCGGGCAAGAGAAGCGAGCGCGTCGATGAGATCGCGCCGCGCGCCCGGGTCGAGGCCGGTCGACGGCTCGTCGAGGAGGAGGACGGGAGGGGCGTGAAGGAGGGCCTTGGCAATCTCCACGCGCCGCGCGAGGCCGCCGGACAAAGTCTCGACGAGGTCGCCCGCCCGGTCCTCGAGATGGAACATTTCGAGCAGCTCGCCCATCCGCGCAGTCCGCGTTCCCGAGCGGAGCCCGTACAGGTCGCCTTGGAGCGCGAGGTTCTCCGCGACGGTCAGCTTCTTGTCGAGGCTCGGAGCCTGGAACACGACGCCGAGGCGCCGGCGGACGACGCGGCCCGCCACCGTGGGATCGAGCCCGTCGATCGAGAAGCTCCCTTCGCCAGGAGGCAGCAGGGTCGCGAGAATCCGGAAGAGGGTCGTCTTGCCGCCGCCGTTCGGGCCGAGGAGCGCGAAGATCTCGCCGCGCGAGACCGAAAACGTCACGTCCGTCAGCGCGGCGCGCGCGCCAAAGGCGCGGGAGAGGGAACGGGCTTCGACGGCGGGAGGCGTCACGTGTCGGGTGAGAGTTCTTTCGGCGTCAGATGCGGTCGAGGACGAGGAGGATGAGGATCGCCGGGAGCCAGCCGATCGACGCGAAGAAGAGGGAACGGGCGCGAATGTCCGTCGTCTCGCGCGCGAAGGCGAGCGAAGAGCGGAGGAAGAAGAGCGTGAGGATGAACGCTCCGACCGCATAGGCGAAGCCGGCCGTCCCGACGAGCGACGGCAGGAGGCTGATGGGAAGGAGGACGGTCGTCCAGAGAAGGGTCTGCCGGGCCGTGCGCGTGCCGGACGGGTCGATCACGGGAAGGATGCGCACGCCGGCGCGGGCGTAGTCGACACGGTGGCGCCATCCGATCGCGAAGAAATGCGGAAGCTGCCAGACGAAGAGGATCGCGAAGAGCGCGAGACCCGGAAGACCGAGGCCGCCAGCGGCCGCGGTGTATCCCCCGAGAGGCGGCAGCGCGCCGGGCACGGCGCCGACGATCGTGGAGGCGTGCGACCGCGTCTTCATCGGCGTGTAGAGGCAGACGTACGAGACGAGCGTGAAGGCCGCCAGAGCGGTCGTCAGAACGTTCGTGAAGAGGAAGAGCTCGACGAGGCCCGCGACCGAAAGCGCGCCCGCGAAAAGAGCCGCGCCCCGGAGGCTGATGCGGCCGGAGGGCAGGGGACGGTCCTGCGTGCGTTTCATCAGGCCGTCGAGATCCACCTCGCGCACCTGGTTGAACGCGCTCGTGCCGGAGGCGACGAGGGCGGTTCCCAGGAGCGTGTGGAGGAGGAGCGGGACGGCGAGAGACGAAAGCGGCCCGCTCGTGCCCGCGACGAAGCCGACGAAGGCCGTCATCACGACGAAGACCGTGATGCGCGGCTTCGTGAGGGCGACGTAGGAGGCGAACGTGGAGGGGTTGCGACTCAGGCTCATGCGCGGATGGCGGAGCTTACCGCGTTCGCCCGATTCCGGCAGGCCCAGAGGCAGGCCGCGGCGAGGACGCCCGTGACCCAGCATAGGGCGCCCCCGGCGAGGTGGGCGGCGGTGAGGGACGGCGCCTTCCTGGACCAGATGGAGAGGGCGCCGAGCAGGACCTGAACGCCGACGAGGCCGAACCAGGCCGCGGCGAGTCTGGCGAAAACGGCGTTCCGCTCCGAGAGCCGCGCCAGCGCGCGCACGGCCGTGAGGACGAGGACGAGAACGACGACCGCTCCGATCCGGTGCGCGAGGTGGAGGCCCACGCCGCGGCGCTTGAGCTCTTCCGCGGAGGGCCAGAGGCCGCCGAAGGCCGTGGGGAAGTCGGGGATGGCAAGGCCGGCGCCGGTGTGACGCATGACCGCGCCGAGGACGATCTGGACGTAGATCGCCGTGGTCGCAATGACGACCCAGCGAAACGCGCGCATCGCTTCCGCATCCTTCGAAGAAGAATTCGGATTTTCTTCGAGTGGAAGAGAAAGAGGGCGCGCCGTCAAATCGTTCCAGGTTTTCGAGCACATGAGCGCGACGAGCGCGGTGAGGGCGAAGACGATCTCTGCGAGAGCGGCGTGCGCGGAGGAGACGGCAGGCGGAAGGAGAAGGATGACCGTCAAGCCGCCCAGAGCGGCCTGCAGAAGAATTGCGCCGAACGCGGCGGCTGCGAGGACCTTGACCGCTTTCTTACCCTCTAGGAAAAAAAGAAGAGCACCCAGCTCCAGACCTACCAATGTGGAGACCGCCGCCGCGATGAGCCTGTGGCCGTGCTCGAACAGGATGCCGCCGACCATCGGGGGCATGACTTTTCCGTACGAGAGCGGCCAGTCCGGGACGGCGAGGCCCGACCCGGTGGACGTGACGAGCGCACCCGCGACGAGGAGAACGAACACTCCGAACGCGACGCCCCGCGTCGCGACCCTCAGAATTCCGGCATTCCGCGCGGCGTGCGCGTCCTGCTCCTTCGTCAGGCTCCGGCCTTGAACGTGAAGGCGAGCTGCTTGGACTCCGTCGCGCCGACCGTGACCTGCTGCGTCTGCGTGCCGAACTTCTCGTGCCACGCCTCGATCGTGTACGTGCCGGCCGGCAGGTTCTTGATCGCGTACGTGCCGTCCGCGGCCGTGACCGCGAAGAACGGGTGCGCGACGACGCCGCAGTAGGCGGACATCCAGCCGTGCACGTCGCACTTGATGTGGATCATGACCTCGGGCTTGTCGAACTTCTTCGTGTACTTCATCCCCTTGACGGGCATCCCGAGGTTGAAGGACTCGTTCTTCTCCGGCAGGGAGTGGATGTTGTGGAGCGTGTCGTCGCTGTTCAGGATGTCGAGGCTCTGCCCGGCGACCATGCCGAAGACGTGCGGGTGGTACGTGCAGCCTTTCTGGTCGATGACGGCCGCGGCCGCGGGAGGCGGGTACGTTCCGGAGATTCCGGTCTTCACGTACACGAACACATCCTTGATGCCCCTGTCTGGCCCGATCTCGGCGTCCTGCTTGACCACCTCTCCGGGATGCTGCTTCGCGCAGAAGGCGTCGGCCGACATCTTGAATTTCTCGGCGGCCGGCACAGTGCCCTCGAAGACGATCTTGCCGGTGACCGAGGCGGAGCCCGTCGCGCCGGCGGCCGGGCCCGCGGCGGAAGCTGCCGGGGCCGCGGGAGCCGCGGCGCCCTCCGTCGCGGCGCCCCTGGCGCGCGCGGACTTGGGCTGGTCCTCGTCCTCGTCCTTGCCGCCGCACCCGGCGGCGAGAACGGCCGCGAGCGCGGTGACGGCGCAGGCGGAGACGAAACGGAAGCGGATTGCAGGACCACTCATGCGGGCCTCCTCGCGGAAGGATTTCCTTATCATGTGCCCCCGGTACGAGGGCAATCGATGATAGACAATCGCCGGATGCGCGTCGAATTCGCAGTTCTTCGTCACGTCGAGATGCCTCTCAAGTTCCGCTTCCGCACGTCCTTCGGGGAGACGGGCGTGAAGAAGTTCGTCCTCCTCGAGCTTCGGTCCGACGGCCTTTCCGGATGGGGTGAGTGCGTCGCCGAAGAGGGGCCGTTCTATTCGCCCGAGACGACCGCCACGGCGTCCTCGATCCTGACGTCGTTCCTCCTGCCGCTCGTCCTCGGCAAGTCGGTTTCGTCGCCCGAGGAGTTCGAGCGCCTCGCGGCGCGCATCCGCGGCAACCGGATGGCGAAGGCCGCCGTCGAATGCGCGCTGCGCGACCTCTTTGCCAAGGCGGCCGGCGTTCCGCTCGGAAAGTCGCTCGGAGGCTCGCGCGAGAAGATCGAGGTCGGCGTCTCGCTCGGCATCTCGCCCACGCCCGGGGAAACCGTCGAAAACGTGAAGAAGCACGTCGCGCAGGGCTATCGCCGCATCAAGCTGAAGATCGAGCCGGGCTCGGATCAGGACCGTCTGTCCGCCGTCCGCGACGCGTTTCCGGACATCACGCTCACGGTCGACGCGAACGCGGCCTACACGCTCGCGCAAGCCGAGGCGCTGTGCGCGCTCGACGCCTTCGGCCTCGACTACATGGAGCAGCCCCTGCATCACGAGGACCTCGTGGCGCACGCGGAGCTCGCGCGGACGCTGAAGACCCCGATCTGCCTCGACGAGTCGATCCGCTCGGCCGCCGACGCGAGAGCCGCGATCCAGCTCGGCGCCTGCCAGGTCATCAACGTCAAGATCGGCCGCGTCGGGGGCCACGGCGAGGCCGTGCGGATCCACGACCTCGCGCTTGCCGCCGGCGTTCCCGTGTGGTGCGGGGGCATGCTCGAGGCCGGAATCGGTCGCGCCCACAACGTCGCCATCGCCAGCCTTCCGGGCTTCTCGAAGCCGGGCGACACGTCCTCGTCGTCGCGCTACTTCGAGGAGGACATCGTGGCGCCGGCTCTCGAGGCCACGGACGGACTCATGCCCGTGCCGAGCGGGCCCGGCATCGGGGTCGCGGTCCGGCCGGACGTCCTCTCGCGCGTCACGACGGGGATCCAGGAGCTTCGCGCGTGAGCGCGCGCGTCGCCGATCTCGGTGCGCTGTTTCGCGCGCGCCAGGGTTCCATGCTCTCCGACCTCGAGGCTCTCGTCGTGCGCGAGAGCCCGTCCGGCGAGAGTGCGCTCGTCGGCGACCTCGCGGGCTGGATCGCGTCGCGACTCGAGGCCGCCGGGGTCTCGGCCGCGCGCGTGCCCTGCGCGGGCCGCGGCGACGCCCTCCTCGCGCGGGTCGGACCCGAGCGCGGAGGCACTCTCCTTCTCGGCCACCTCGACACGGTCTGGCCCGAAGGTACGCTGGAGGGAATTCCGTTTCGCATCGAGGAGGGTGTCGCCCGGGGACCCGGCGTCTTCGACATGAAGGGCGGCATCGCGGTCGCCCTGGCGGTCCTCGAGGCCGTGGCGCGGCGCGACGTGGCCCCCGCCGCGGGTCTCGCGCTCCTCCTCACGCCGGACGAGGAGGCCGGGACCCTCGCCTCGCGCGACCTGCTCGTCGCGGAAGCCCTGAAGCGCGATCGCGTCTTCGTCCTCGAGCCGTCCGGCGGAGGCGGCGCCGCGAAGATCGCGCGAAAAGGGGTCGGCCTCGTGACGGCGCGCTTCACCGGCGTAGCCGCGCACGCGGGGCTCGAGCCCGAGAAAGGAGCCTCGGCCCTTCTCGAGATGTCGCGTTTCGCGCTGTATGCCGACGCGCTCGCCGACGCCCCGTCCGGAACGTCGGTCGTGCCGACGGTGTCGGCGTCCGGCACGGTGACGAACGTCGTACCGGAGAGCGCGGTCCTCTCCGTGGATTTCCGGCTCTGGACCCGGACGGAGGGCGAACGCGTCCTCGCGGGACTTCGCGCGTACCGTCCCGCCGACCCGCGTGTCCAGGTCGCGCTGGAGGGAGGCGTCAACCGTCCGCCCATGGAGCCGACCGAAGAATCGCTCGCGCTCTACAGGCGTGCGGCGACGCTCGCGAAGATGCTCGACTTCGATCTCGAAGCGGTTCGCGTGGGCGGCGGCTCCGACGGGAATCTCACGGCCTCGGCCGGCGTCCCGACGCTGGACGGCCTCGGGCCTTCGGGAGCCGGCGCGCATGCGCGCTCGGAGCACCTCCTCGTCGAGGATCTTCCCCGGCGCGCGGCTCTCCTCGCGGGCCTCCTCGAGGACGCGGCTTGAGCGGACGCCTCGTCGTCCGCGAGCTCCGGAGCCCGGAGGAGTTCATAGAGACGACGCATGTCTCGAAAGCCGCCTGGGGATTCACCGAGCGCTCCCTCTCGCCCGCGAGCGACCTCGTGGCGGCGACCCACGCCGGCGGCCTCACGGCTGCGGCGTTCGAGGGAAAGAAGATGCTCGGCTTCGTGCACGGCATTCCGCGCACGAACCTCGGCGAACCGTGCCAGCACTCGCATCTCCTCGCGGTCCGGCCCGACGCGCAGGGTCGGGGACTCGGAGTGACGCTCAAGCTCTTTCAGCGCGCGTGGTGTCTCGAGCGCGGGATCCGGCTCGTGACCTGGACGTACGACCCGTTCCTCCTGAAGAACGCGAAGCTGAACATCGGTCGCTTGCGTGCGACGGTGCGGAGCCTCCTGCCGGACTTCTACGGCCACATGGGAGGCATCTACGCCGGTCTGCCGACGGACCGCTTCGAGGTGAACTGGCGTCTCGACGATCCGATCGTCGCGCGCGCGGCGCGCGGCGAAGGGCCGTCTCCCGAGAGCACGGACGACGTCCCGGCAGTGACGCGGCCGGGAGCGTTTCCCGAAGGGAGACGGGTCCTCCTTCCGTTCCTCGCGGACGCGCCGCGCGTATATCGCACCGATCCGAAGCGAAGTCTGGCCGCGCGATTGAAGTTCCGGCGGCTTGCCACGGCGCTCTTCGCGAAAGGCTACGCCGTCACGGGCGTCGCGTCCCGAAACGGCGAGCCCGCGTACGTCCTCGACCGGATCTAGGTGATAGAGTTTTCGATCAGGAGGACGAAGATGAAGAAGATTCTTCGAGTGCTGGTGCCCGCGGTTCTTCTGTTGATCGCCCCGGTCTTCGCTCAGGCCGCCGTCGACGACTTCCAGGTGACGGGCAACGTCACGGAGAAGACAGCCGACTCCATCACGGTCATGAAAGGCAAGGAGCGCTTCCAGATCGCGATCGACAAGGACACGAAGATGACCGGCGACGTGAAGGTCGGCGGCAAGGTCACGATCAAGTACAAGATGCACGCCAGCTCGATCGAGGCGAAAGAAGCGGCGGCAGCGAAACCCGCGAAGAAGAAGTAGGTCAGGCCTTCGCCAGCTCTTCCTTCAGCTTTTCGGCCTGGAAGTGCGCGACGAGCGGGTCGATCAGCTCGTCGAGCCGTCCGTCGAGAACGTCCGCGAGCCGGTGTGACGTGAATCCGATGCGATGGTCCGTCACCCGGCTCTGCGGGAAGTTGTACGTCCGGATCTTCTCGGAGCGGTCGCCCGAGCCCACCATTTTCTTGCGGTCGGCGGCGTAGGCGGCTTCCTTCTTCGCGCGCTCGGCTTCGTAGATGCGGGCCTTGAGGACGCGCATCGCCTTCGCCTTGTTCTTGATCTGCGAGCGCTCGTCCTGGCACTGCACGACGACGCCCGTCGGGAGGTGCGTGAGGCGCACCGCCGAGTAAGTCGTATTGACGCCCTGGCCGCCCGGCCCTGACGCGCAGAAGAGATCCACGCGGACGTCCTTGTCAAGGATCTCCACGTCCACGTCCTCCGCCTCGGGCAGGACGGCGACCGTGGCCGCGGAGGTGTGTATGCGGCCGGCGGCCTCGGTGGCCGGGACGCGCTGCACGCGGTGAACGCCGCCTTCGTACTTCAGGCGCGAGTAGGCGCCCTCGCCTTCGACGATGGCCTGGACCTCCTTGAGGCCGCCGGCGCCGCCGGAGTCGCTCCGGTCGATGATCTCGACCTTCCAGCCGCGGTTCTCCGCGTAGCGCACGTACATCCTCAGGAGCTCCTCGGCGAAGAGAGCCGCCTCGTCGCCGCCGGTTCCCGCCCGGATCTCGAGGACGACGTTCTTGGCGTCGTTCGGGTCCCTGGGCAGGAGGAGAACGCGGATCTCCTCCAGCGTCGCCTCGCGCCGCGCCTTCAGCTCTTCGAGCTCCTGTTGCGCGATGGGGCGGAGCTCGTCCGCGGGCGGAAGCGTGTCGACGAGCTCCTGCACGCCGGCGAGCTGCGCGTCGACTCTCTTGCGCTCGCGGTTCTTCTCGACGATCGGCAGGATCTCGCGCATCGCCCGCATCGTCTTCGTCGCGAGGGCGTGGTCGGCGAGCACCTCGGGCGACGCGGCGCGGGCTTCGAGATCCGCGTAGCGGCGTTCGATCTCGTCGAGTTTCTGAAACATGGGAGGCGGACGCGGGCGGCCCGGCAGGACCGCCGCGATCAGGCAGTCGTGGAGACGGCGGGCTTGGCGGGCTTTTCCTTGGCGGGCGCGGCCGCGCCCTTGGGCGTGTTGGCGTAGCGCTTCTGGAAGCGCTCGACGCGGCCGGCCGTGTCGACGAGCTTGGATTTGCCCGTGAAGAACGGGTGGCAGTTCGAGCAGATCTCGAGGCGGAGCTCGTTCTTCGTGCTCTTGGTCTTCCACGTGTTCCCGCACGCACAGTGCACGGTCACGTCGTGGTATTCGGGGTGAATCTTCTCTTTCATCTCGGGGCTCCCTTCGCGGCTCCGCCGCGATGTGAGCGGCGCCGGAACCGCGGAGGATAACACGAGCACGGAGCCCGGGGAACCCCTGAACCGATTGTCCTTGCTAGACTTCGAGCGTGCTCGTCCTGAACGTGCGGGTGCCGGGGGAGCCGGCGCGCCGCATCCGGCTCGACCGTCCCGTTCTGACCCTGGGCCGTTCCTCCACGAACGACGTGCCCCTCGGGGATCGCACGCTTTCCCGCGTCCACGCGCGGATCGAGGGCGTTCTCGACGGCGGGCCGATCCGCCTCGTGGACCTCGGCTCGCGCAACGGCACTTCGTTGAACGGCGCACGCATCACGGAGCCGACGCCCCTTTCGGCCGGGGACCGCATCCAGCTCGGCGAGACTCTCGTGGAGATCATCGAGGAATCCACCACCCGCGTCGTCATCGATCCCATCGGGGAAGAGAGCTCGAAGAGAACGACGTTCCTGCAGTCTTCCAAGGACCTCCTGCGCCCGCACAAACAGGAGAGGGACTCGAAGCTCGGGGCCGAGGAGCTCGCGCGCCTGAACGCTTCGCTGAGGATGCTCAACGAGATCTCCGTCGATCTTCTCGGCGACATCCCGCTGAACCGCCTGCTCGAGCTCATCCTCGAGAAGACCTTCACGTTCCTGCAGCCCGACCGCGGCCTCCTGATGCTCGCGGACGAGCACGGAGAGCTGAAGCCCGAGAAGGTGAAGTACGCGCCCGGCGTCGACCCGTCCGACATCCGGCTCAGCAAGACGCTGATCCAGTCGGTCGTGGAAAAGAAGAACGGCGTCCTCCTCATCGACGCGGCGACGGACGCCGGCCTCGGCGCCGCCGAGTCCATCCGGATCCAGGGCATCACGTCGTGCATGGCGGCCCCTCTTTTCGTCGAGGACAGGGTCATCGGCCTCATCTACCTCGAGGTCCGGCTCGGGCGCAAGAGCTTCAGCGAGGACGACCTGCGCCTCCTCACGTCGCTCGCGAACACGTCGGCCATCAAGATCCAGAACCTGCGCCTGCAGGAAGGCGCCGCGGCCCGCCAGCGCATCGAGCGCGAGATGGCGCTCGCATGGGACATTCAGCGGCGCCTGCTGCCGGAGGCCGAGCCCATCCTGCCGCACACGGAGCTCCTCGGGCGGACGGTTCCCTCGCGCACGGTCTCCGGCGACTACTACGATTTCTTCGAGCGGGGCGACAAGTCGCTCGACGTCGTGGTCGCGGACGTCAGCGGAAAGGGCATGGGCGCCTCGATCCTCGCGGCGTCGGTTCAGGCCGCGTTCCAGGCTTGGGCCGGCGAGCACTTCCCTCCGGACCGGCTCTGCTCGCGTCTCAACGAGATGGTCTTCCGTCGGACGAGCCCGGAGAAGTTCATCACGTTCTTCCTCGCGCTCTACGACCCCGAGACGGGCTCGGTCGTCTTCACGAACGCGGGCCACAACCCGGGCATCCTCGTGAGGGCCGCCGGCACGACGGAGCTCCTCGGCGCCCACGGGCCTCCGCTCGGACTCTTTCCCGGAAAGACGTACGGCTCGGGCACCTTCACCCTGGAGCCGGGCGATCTCCTCGCCCTCTACACCGACGGAGTGACCGAAGCCGCGAATCCCGAGGACGAGGAATTCGGGACGCAGCGCCTCGTCGACACGCTCGTGAAGGCGCGAGGCGGCACCGTCGCCGAGATCGAGGCCAGGCTCGGCGAGGGTCTTCTCGCGTTCACGGCGGGCACGCCCTTCGGAGACGACCGGACGTTCGTCCTTCTGAAGAGAAGCTAGCCCGACCTCACGCGCGCGACGGTGCCGCGGGCTCCGGCTCGACTGCGTCCCGGGCGTCCCGCGCGTCGCGCGGGAGCATGCCGTGGCGCTTCAGCATCTCGTTCAGCGTCGTCGGCTTGAGGCCGAGAAGCTCGGCCGCGCGCTTCTGAACGCCCGACGCACGCTGAAGGGCCGCCGAAAGGAGCGCGCGCTCGTAGGCCGCGACGGCGTCCTTGAACGAGAGGCCCTCGGCGGGCAGCGACGCCGCGCGCGGCACCGACCGACGCACGGTATCCGGAAGCTGGTCGAGGTCGATGACCCCGTGGCCGAGGACGAGGGCGCGCTCGAGGACGTTCTCGAGCTCGCGCACGTTGCCGGGCCAGTCGTGATCGAGGAGCGCCTTCATCGTGGCGGGCGTGACGGAAGGAACGGCTCGGCCGTTCTCGGCCGCGGCTCGCGCGAGAAGCGTTTCCACGAGAAGCGGAACGTCCTCGCGGCGCTCGCGCAGCGGGGGAAGAGGAATCGTGATGACGCAGAGGCGGTAGAAGAGATCCTCGCGGAAGCGGCCCTCGGCCACGAGCCGGGCGAGATCGGCGTTCGTGGCCGCGATGACCCGCACGTCCGCGTGCTGCGGCTCGACCGCGCCCACCGGCAGGAACTCGCGCTCCTGCAAGACACGCAGGAGCTTCGCCTGCGTCTCGATCGGGACCGTGCCGATCTCGTCGAAGAAGATCGTCCCCTGGTCGGCGGCCTTGAAGAGGCCCTTCTTGTCGGCGACGGCGCCGGTGAACGAGCCACGCACGTGCCCGAAGAGGTTCGATTCGAGAAGGTCGGGCGGGAGAGCTCCGGAATGCACGGTGACGAACGGGCCCGCCGCCCGCGGTGAGAGCCGGTGAAGCGCCTTTGCGACGAGCTCCTTGCCGGTTCCGCTCTCGCCGGTGATGAGGACCGTCGAGCGCGCGGCGGCCGCCTGGCGGATCGTCTCGAAGACGCGCTCCATCGAGGCGGAGCGCCCGATGATCTCCTTGAGGCCGGGCGGAGTCTCGAGGCGCGCCTTCAGGGCGCGGTTCTCGGCCACGAGCCGGCGTTTTTCGAGAGCCTGCTTGACGACGTGAACGACCTCTTCGTTCCGGAACGGCTTGGGCAGGTAGTGGAACGCGCCCTCGCGCATGGCGGAGATCGCGCTCTCCACCGACGAGTACGCGGTCACGACGACGACCGGCACTTCGGGATGCCGCATCTTCACTTCCGCGAGGACCTCGAGGCCCGGGCGGTCGGGGAGCATGAGGTCGAGGAGCAGGAGGTCGACGGGCTCTTTCGCGAGTCGTTCGAGCCCTTCGGCCGCCGTCGCGGCTTCGCGCGTCACGAACCCTGCCTTCGCGAGGACGGAACCGAGGACGTCGCGGATGACGGGCTCGTCGTCGAGGATGAGGACGGTGGACATTTTTCAGGTCGCTGCGGGCAGGGATACGGTGAATCGGGCGCCACGCTCTCCCGCGGACGTCACCGTCAGCGTCCCGCCGTGCGCCTGGATGATATCCCGCGCGATGGCGAGCCCGAGACCCGTCCCTCCCTTTGCGGTCTTCGTGGAATAGAACGGCTCGAACACGCGAGCCGCTTCGGCGTCTGACAGGCCGGGGCCGTTGTCCTCGACCGAGAAGAGAACGTGGCCGTCGTCCGCGGCGACCCGCAGGCGGACCGCGGGCGGCGGATCGCCTTCCGCGCGCGGCGACGTGACGGCTTCGAGCCCGTTCTTGGCGAGATTCACGAGCACCTGGACGAGGGCGTCGCGATGCCCCGAGACCTCCGGGAGGCCCGGCGCCGCCTCGACGTCGAGGGACGCCCGTCGCGCCGCGGTTTCGTCGGCGAGCGCCCAGCCGGCCTCTTCCGCGAGGGCGGCGGGATCGAGGCGCACGAACTCGCGCGGCTTCCCGCGCGCGAGATCGAGGAGGCTGCCGACGAGGCGCGAGGCGCGGAACGCCTGACGCTCGATCTTCTCGACGAGAGTTCGGCGGGGATCGTCGCTCGGCGTCTCGTCGAGAAGGAGGCGCGCAAACCCCGCGACGCCCGCGAGCGGCGTATTGACCTCGTGCGCGACGCCGGCCGACAGCGTTCCGAGAGCCGCGAGGCGCTCCCGGTCAGCGAGCGCGCGTTCGAGGCGCGCGGTCTCGGTGGCGTCGTAGAGGACGAGGACGCGGGCGCGGGACCCCGGCAAGGCGCCGGGGAAAGGCGAGACGGCAACGTTGAGGACCCGGGGCCCCGAGCCGAGGTCCGCCTCAAGGCGGGCGGGCGGCGTCGGCGAAACGAGCTCTCCCGGCAGCACGTCCGCCGCCGGGACGCCGACGAGCGACGTGGCGCCACGCCCGAGAAGCGCCTCGAACGCCGGATTGACCGACGTGAAGCGGCCCGCATCGTCCGTCGCCGCGATCGCCGCCGCGGAGCCCGCGACGACGTTCTCGTGGAACCGCTGGAGCGTCCGGTACCGGTCGGCCTCGACGCGCAGCTCGTCGAAGAGGCGCGCGTGGTCCAGCGCGAGGGCCGCCGGTGCGAGGACGGTTTCGAGAAGCTCCGTGTCTTCCGCCGAGAGAGGCACGCGTCCCGCGCGGTCGCCGACCGCGAAAAGGGCGAGAAGCCGCCCGGAAACCGTCAGCGGGGCGAGCGTGCGGAAGCCCGCACGCCTGAGGCGCGAGACCGCCGCCGTCGGGCGTGAGGCGAAATCCTCCCGCGAGAGGCGCGTCGTCCCGACGCGGGCCCGTGCGGGAAGCTCCGCGAGAAGCAGAGGCGGGCCTCCGTCGACGTCCCTTGCGACGAGCGCGTCCTCCTCGACGGGGAGGAGGGCCGCCCGCGAGACGCCGAGGCCTCGCGAAATGCGATCCGCGAGGAGCTCCGAAAGGTCCCTGAGCGCGCGCGGTGCCGGCAGCTCCCGGACGAGCGCGAGAAGGCCCTCGCGCTCCCGCCATGCCTCGCGGTACTGGAGGCGCGAGAAGGCCGTGGACAGGCCCCGGCGCACGGGAGAGAAGCTCAGCGCCATCAGAAGACCCGCGGAAATCTGCAGCGCCGCCCTCGCGTGCGGGATGCCCACGGCGACGGGGTGCGCGAGCACGAGCAGCGCGAGCGTGAAAAAGCTCGCTCCCACGAGAAGGGCGCCGAGCACGGACGCCGTCTGTCTGCCGAGAACCTCGACGTCCCAGAGGCGGTAGCGCGTGAGGGACGCGAGGAAGGCGGCGGGAACGAGCGCGAGCGGAAGAACCGAGAGCGACGAGAGGATCGGGATCGAGCCGCCGAGAAGCCGGGGCACCAGGTTCAGCAGAACCAGCGGAAGCATGCCGACGGCCGTGCCGAGGAGGAGGAAACGGACCTGCTTTTCCGTCAGGAGATCCGTCGGCCGCCGCGCGAGAACCACGAGGCGCACGGCCGCCAGAGCGGCAGCGGACGCCATCCAGGCGATCTGCGCGCGGTCGAGGGCGCTCACCGCTTCCGACGCGTCCCGGCCCGCCTTTCCGAAATACACGGCGGCCGTCGCGGCACCGAGCAGCGCGGCAGGCACGAACGGAAGCCACGCGGGCGCGCGGCGCATGCGCCTCGGGAACGTGAAGACGAGCGAGAGAAGGAGGGCGGGGAAGAGGGCACGCGCCGCGTCCTCGAGCAGGACCGCCGCACGGAACAGATCGTCGACCGGTGGAATCGGAGTGAGCGTGAGAACGAGCGCGACCGAGAGCGCGAAGCCCGCGAAGACGAGCGATTCCCGCGAGGGAGGGGAGGGCCGGACCGCCGCGAACCCCGCGGCCAGGAAAGCGAGGCCCACGGCGAACAGAAAGAGGTAGCGCCAGTCCCAGGACGAAACCGGGACGTTCCGGAAGGTCTGGAGCGTGTCACCCCGCAGGACGGTGAGCTCGGCGGAACGCTCGGCGAGCCAGCGGGAAGGATCGCCCGATTGCCGCGCCTCCTGGCCGTCGACGAGGAGCATGAGGTCGCCTGCCTTCAGCCCCGAGGGAACGGCGGACTCCCCGACGCGACGCACGCGCAGGCCCTCCGGCTCGGGCGAGACCAGGACGTCCGCCCGGCCGAACGCCGAGACCTTACGCGCGAGGCAAAGCGCGGAAGGCACGAGTGCCAGCGCGAGAGCAGGACAGCACGAGCCATCGCGCTATGGCGCGCAACCAGGACGACCGGGACTCCATGTCGAGGGTTGCAGCAAGGTAGATGCCAGTAATCCGATTCCTTGAATCAGCTTAACTAGCTGATGAAATGTGACTTGCATGTGGCGAACAGAACCCGATCCAAAATTTCTCACAAAATCTTGAAGTTGCCCCCGGGTATTTGGAGTGAGGGAGATCGTCGAAAAGGAGAGCTTAGAAAGAGACCGCGAAGCCGCCCGCCAGCCTGCGATTCTGCTTCTCGTCGTCCTCGCCCTCACGCCGCTTGCCGAATTCCATGGAGAAGAGAGCCCGGAGGTCCGAGCCGATCGACCGGAGTGCGGCGAGCGGGATCGACTGTCCGAGGGTGAGATCCACCGATTCCACGTCGTTGTGCAGGATCGCCGAGCCCCGCGTGAGCGACTGCGTCACGACGCGGTAGCCCATGCCCAGGGACGTGTCCGTCGCGCGGACGCGGATCGCGGCCTGAGCGACGCCCCACGTCGCCTCGTCGGACTGGACGACGCCGTCGCGCTGTCCCGAGAGCTTTCCCGCGCGGAGGGAAATGCGCCCGTCGAGCGCCTTGCCGAGGCGCGCGGCCGCTCCGAACGAGATGTCCGTCGCGATGTCGCTCGGGAAGAAATAGAGCGAGTCGAGGCGGTCGAGGAAGTCCGGATCGAAGAGCAGCCGATACGTGCCCGTCAGCTCCCGACGCGAGGCCTCGAGGGAGACGTTCTCGCCGTCGCCGCTCTGCCACCTCAGGCCGGCCTTGTAAAGAGCCCGCGAACGTCGGGTGAGATCGGCCTCGTCCGTACCGGCCTCGCCGGGCAAGGGCATCTCGCCCTCGAGACGCCGCTCGAAACGGCGCGCGGCGAATCCGTAGACCTTCCAGCCGTCCTTCGTCGCGATCGCGAGCGTGAGCTCCGGCGTGACCCCGCGCGAGCGGTCGGACACGTCGCCCGTACCGCCGGCCTCGATCACGAAGACGTCGAGCAGGCGGACGCCCGCGACCGCACCGACCCGGGTCTCCCTGTCGAAGGGGGACGTCTGGCCGGCGAACTCGTTCGTCGCGCTCCGGTAGGCGACGGAGAGGCGGGCGAACGTCGAGGTGGAGAGCTCGGTCTGGTAGCGTGCCGCGACGTCGACGGCATTCGACTCGCGGGCGAAAAGATCCGCCGCCGGTCCGGCCGAAAGGAGCCGGGACTGCGAGATGAGGCGTGCGGAAACCGACGCTTGCGAGCGCTCCGAGACGGCGCCCTTCCAATCGAGGGAATGCGCGGCGAAGCGCGCTCCGTCGGCTTCGTCCGCCACGATCTGCTGGCGCGTCGAGAGGTGGATCGCCTGGCCCGAGCCGTTCGGGCCGGAGGCCAGATCCAGCATGACGTGCGAGGCATCGCCGCCTTTCTCGCCTGACATCGCCGCGAGCCGCGCGTAAGCGCCCGAAGCCCCCCAGTGCAGCTTCTCTCCCGCGGTACCGCTCACGTCGAGCGAGGCACGCGACAGCGAGGCCCCGCCCGCCGCACCGAAGCCCGCCGTGGATGCGACCGACGCGCGGACGGGAAGTGCGGATCCGTGTCCTTCACGGCTCGCGATCGAAAGGGGAAGCGCGGCGCGCTCAGGTCCTTCCTCGAGAGCGGCCAGTACCGCCGGCACGTCGCGCAGCACGTCGCCGGGCGCTACGGCCCGTGCGATCCACACGTCTAGGGTTCCACTGGTTCCACCCGCGCCGCCCGTGGCCTCGGGAAGGATTCCCGCCGGGGGCTCGAGATCGAGCCGCACGAAAGAGAGCGATCCGTCCGGGGCCGCACGATGTAGGAGGCGGGCGAGCGCGGGCCGGAAGCCCGGCACGACGGAAAGCACGGTGTAGAGCCCCTCGGCCGCGTCGCCGAGGACGAACGTCCCGTCCGCATCGCTCTTGAGGAGCTTGACGACGTTCGCTCCGGCCGCCGTCACCCCGCGTACGACGAGAGCCGCGCCCGGGACCGGCACGCCGCCGGCGCGCACGATGCCCGAGAGTGGAGCCGAGAGTGAAGCTGAAAGCGGTGCCCGGCGCGCCTCGGCCTCCCCGGCGGCCGCGGGGCGCGCGAGGGACGCTGCGGCGGCCACTCCTGCAAGCAGGAGTCGTGTCGAGCGGCTCGAAAGGGTCACGGACCCCCCTTGAAACCTATCATCCGCCCGCTTTCGTCGCCGCGTCAACCGGAGTTTGAAGAGAGTCGCAGATTCAGGCGGCCGGCCCCAGGCCGAGCGTCGCGCGGATCACGTGCCTCGCGATGGACGGATTCTCCTTGAGACGACGCGTGGAATAGGCGTACCAGTCCCCGCCGAAAGGAACGTAGACGCGCAGCCGATGGCCGGCATCGAGGAGGCTCCGCCTCAGAACGGGGTCGACGCCGAGGAGCATCTGGAACTCGTAGCGGTCGGGCGCGAGCGAAAGGCGATCGATCGTGGCCAGCGCGCGCTGGACGCAGGCCTCGTCATGCGTCGCGATCGCGGCGTAACAACCCGCGGAGAGGTGCTTGTCGACGAGTGCGGAGAAGCTGTCGATGATCGTCGCGCGGTCCTTCCAGGCGATCGCGCGGGACTCCACGTAGATACCCTTGCAGAATCTGACGTTCATGCGGGCCTGGACGAGCCGATCGAGATCCTTGAGGCTGCGTTTGAGATACGCCTGGATCGCGACGCCCACGGAGGGAAACTTCGCCTTGAGCTCGAGCGCGAGCCGGAGCGTCGACTCGGTGTAGGGGCTGTCCTCCATGTCGAGGCGGACGAACATCCCGTGCGCGGCGGCGCGCGTGCAGATCTCCGTGCAGTTCTCGAGGGCGAGCGCCGGGTCGATCGCGAGGCCCACGGCGGTGGCCTTCACCGAGACGTTCGCGTCGAGCCCGCTCGCGGCGATCGCGTGGATGACGCGCACGTACTGGTCCCGCGTCGCCTCCGTCTGCTCCCGCCGGGTCACGCTTTCGCCCAGGACGTCGAGAGTCGCCATCGCGCCTTCCGCCACGAGCGCGCGAACGGTGGCGAGGGCGTCGTCGAGCGTCTCGCCGGCCACGTAACGCGAGGCGACGCGCTTGACGAGCGAGCGCGGCACGAGCGGCAGCGTGCCGACGACGAGCCGGTCGAACAGGGGCGTCATGCGCCCTCCGGCGTTCGGGCGAGCACGAGCGCACGCACGTCCGCCGCTCCCGCAGCACGCAGGGCGTCGGCCGCGGCGAAAAGAGTCGCACCCGTCGTGACGACGTCGTCGACGAGAACGAGAACGCGGCCGCCCGCCCGCGAAGACGCGGCAAATGCCCCCCGGACGTTCGCGCGCCGGCCCGCCGCGGGAAGCGAGGTCTGCGGCGGAGCGTCGCGTTTGCGCGAGAGAAGAGTCTGGTGCGGCGTGCCGAGCCGGCGGCTCGTTTCTTCGGCGAGAAGCATGGCGGGATCGTACCCGCGATCGCGATTCCGCTTCGCCGTGGACGGCACGCTCACGAGCGCGTGAGCCTCTGCCGCGATTCCACTCGCGCGCGCGAGGTCCGCGAGCCGCCTGCCGAGAGGCGCGGCGAGGAGGTCCCAGCCCTTGAACTTGAACGCGTGGTGGAGCGTGCGGAGACCCCCCGCGTAGAGTCCGAAGGCCGCGGTGCGCGTCACCGCGGGGGACGCGACACGACAGCCCGGACAGATCGAGCCGTCCCCCGGCAGGGCACAGCGGGGGCACGCGGCGGCGGAGTCGAGGACGGGGAGTGAAGCCCAGCAGGCCGGGCACACGCCGCCGCCCCCGAGATCCGCACGCGGGAAGTCACAGACGCCGCAGCGCGAGGGGACGAGGAGGTCGAGGAATGGAGCGAAAAACGCAGGCCGACCCGGCGCGTGTGTCGCTGTCTGGGCCCCCGGCACGATCCGCGATTCTAGACGAGTGGAAGCCGGCCTCCGTATCCGCAGCATGCATCTGTCTCGCCGCCTTCGCCGTGACGTATCCTCGTTCGCCATGGCACGTCGATTCGCCGCCGTCGGCGCATTCGCCCTACTCTTTTTTCTGTGCTCCTCCGTCCGCGCCCAGACGACGCGGCTCCAGGAGTTTCCGTTCGCCGTCGGCGCCGGCGGGTCTTTCCTGAACGAGACGGGCCGATCCGATGACGTGAAGGCTTTTTCGACCGGTGGCTTCCATGCCTTCCTCGAGCTCAATCTCGACCCCGGCATCCTCCTTCAGGCGCGCTACGAGAGGTTCCAGCTGCCGGGCAGCGCCTCGAGCGCCCCCTTCCAACCGGCGGTCGCCGCTCCCCGCATCGACGTCGACGCGGGCAACGTGACCGTCGCCTACGTCTTCCGCGAGACCTGGTGGGAAGCGGGCCTGTTTGCCGGAGTGGGCCTCTACGGGCTTGCGCCGCAGGCGCCCGAGGCGGGCCAGACGCCGGTCGACGTCCGTGAAACCGTGTTCGGCTGGAACGGCGGAACGCTCCTCGTCTTCCAGGTCGCACGGCGCTGGGACTTGCGTCTCGAGGCCGCCGGCTACCTCCTGCGGAATGACGCCTCGCTCAAGCTGGTCCGCCTCGGCGGTTCCCTGGCGTACCACTTCTAGTAATCCCGATCACGTCTCGAGGCCCCAAACGGTGGGCTCCCACCCGACCTTTCGGTCGGGCGGGGATTGCGGCGGTGGGATTGACTAACTGAGGTTCTTGTTGGAGGGAAGAAACTGGAGGGCCCGTCTGCCGAGTGGCCGGCGGGACAGGGGGGTGGAAATGAAGATCGTCGTATCCATTTTGATATTTGTCGAAATGTCCGTTTCGATCTCCTGCCCTCATATACGCAAGAGAGATGCCTCGAGTTTCTCCAGCTCCTGAAAAACCTCAACTGACTGAAAACAGCTCATTTATAGGGAATCGCCGTCCCGTTTCCACGGGAGAAATAAATGCGCGAGAGATCGAAAACGGACACTGTCGATGCGAAAACGACACTCTCGCCGTTTGCTCAGGCACCTTCCATGAGCGGGAGCAGGGTCGAATCCTTCTTGACGGAAAGCGAGAGCTCGACTCGGGTTCTCACGACACCCCGGAGCGTCTGAACTTTCTGTCTCAGGATGGCTTCCAGATGCTCCACGTCGCGGGCGCGGATCTTCAGCCGGTAGCCGAATTCGCCCGAGATGGCGTAGCACTCCTGGACGTCGAGCAGAGCCTCGATCTCTTCGAGAAACGGACGCTCGAAACGCGGGTGCTCGAGCAGCACGTCCACGTGGGCCACGAGCGGCATCCCGACGAGGCGAGGATCGAGAAGGGCCGTGAAGCGCTGGATGAATCCCCGCGTTTCGAGCTTCTTGATCCGCTCGTTGACCGAGGGCGTCGTAAGCCCGACGGTTTCCGCGATTCTCGCCTGCGAGATCTTCGCGTCCCGCTGGAGAATATCGAGGATCCGGCGATCGATGTCGTCCATATAAAATTCGGCCTGAGGGTTCGAAACCCGAACTTTATATGGTCGCGAGGGCCGAAGCAACCGGCCGGGGGCCCAATCAGTCGGCCGGACCGGGAACTTCGGCTCCCTTGGGGATCACCACGACGCCTCCCTCGGAGACGTGGAAGCGCTTGCGGTCCTCCTCCTCGTCGAAGCCGATTTCCGTGCGCGGCGGGATCTGCACTCCGCGGTCGACGATGACGCGGCGGAGGCGCGCGTAGCGCCCCACGTCGACGCCGTCCATGAGGACGCATTCCTCGACGTGAGAGAACGAGTTGATCCTCACGCGCGGGAACAGGATCGAGCGGTGAATCGTGCCGCCCGAGATGATGCAGCCCGACGCGACGGTGGAGTCGGTCGCGATGCCGATGCGCTGGGAAATCGCGTCCGCGAACACGAACTTCGCCGGCGGCTGCTGCGAGGCGTGGCTCTTGAGCGGCCACTTGTGGTTGTAGAGGTTCAGCGGCGGCGTGACGGAGATCAGGTCCATCGACGCGTCCCAGTAGGAGTCGATGGTGCCGACGTCCCGCCAGTAGGGCTCGAGATCCTCGGCCCCCGGGACGCGGTTCGTCGAGAAGTCGTACGCGTAGAGGCCCACGCCTCCCGCGAGCAGCGCCGGGATGATCGTCTTGCCGAAGTCGTGGGAGGTGTCCTGGAGCGCGTCGTGCTCGAGCGCGTCGATCAGGACGCCCGCGCGAAAGATGTAATTGCCCATGGACGCGAGCGCCATCTCGGGGTTTGAGGGCATGGGCCACGGCTCGGCGGGCTTCTCGTGGAAGTTGAGGATTCGCCCGTCCGCCGCGACCTCGAGAATCCCGAAACGCGAGGCGTCGGCGATCGGTACGGGAATCGCCGCGATCGTGAGGTCGTGGCCGCCCTCCTCGTGCGCGAGGAGCATCGGGTTCACGTCCATCATGTAGATGTGGTCGCCGCCGAAGACGCAGACGTGCGCGGGCTCTTCGTCGAAGATGAGATCGAGATTCTGATAGACCGCGTCCGCGGTCCCTCGAAACCAGTGAGGACCGCGCCGCATCTGGGCGGGGACGGGATCCACGAACTGGCCGATGTCGAAGCTGAGCCGCCAGGTGCGGATGATGTGCTCGATGAGCGAGTTCGACTTGAACTGGGTCAGGACCTTGATCTTCGTGAAGCCGGAGTTGACGAAGTTGTTGAGGGCGAAATCGATGATGCGGTAGCGGCCGCCGAACGGTACCGCGGGCTTCGCGCGGTCGCGCGTCAGCGGAAAAAGCCGCTCGCCCATCCCGCCCGCGAGGATGACCGAGAGGACGTCGCGATGCTGGAGGATCTTCACAGGGCTCCCGCAATGAGATGCCGCGCGATCGTACCGCGTTCGGCGTTCCTTTCGGGCGGCGGCGCGCGTCGGGTATCGTAGCGGCGCGCATGGCCACGAAGGATCCTTACGAGGTTCTCGGAGTCGATCGCAAGGCGAGCGAGGCGGAGATCAAGAAGGCGTACCGCCGCCTCGCGCGCAAGCACCATCCGGACGTCAACGTGTCGGACGCGGCCGCGAAGAGGAAGTTCCAGGAGATCGCGGCGGCCTACGAGGTCCTAAAAGACCCGAAACGCCGGAAACATTTCGACACGACCGGCGACACCGGAGCTCCGCCCGAGGGCGGCGTTCCGCGTCCGACCGGAGCGGGACCGTTCGCCGGAGGCTCCCCGTTCGGTGGAAGCAGCCCGTTCGGCGGAGCGTCCCGCGGAACGACCTTCCACTGGTCGGGCGATTTCGGCGACCTCTTTTCCGATCTCTTCTCGGGTGGCCGCGCGGGAGGCGCTCCGGGCTTCGACGAAGAGGACGACGATGCCGCCGCCGAGCTCACGATCCCCTTTCGCGACGCCGTCCTCGGCGGGACGATCACGTTGCAGGTGCGATATCCCCGCCGCTGCACGCGATGCGGAGGGTCGGGCCGCGTCGGACAGGCCCCGTGCCCTACCTGTCACGGCGCGGGCGAGGTGGTCTCGAAGGAGCGCCTCTCCGTGCGCATTCCCGCGGGCGTCTCGACCGGCTCGAAGGTGCGCGTGCCCGGGAAAGGCCGCACCGAGAAGGGCGATCTCTACGTGGCGCTCACGGTACTCGCGCACCCGTATTTCGCGCGTGAGGGCGACGACATCCTCGCCGAGGTGCCGGTCACCGTCTCCGAGGCGTATCTCGGCGCCGAGATCGACGTCCCGACGATCCACGGACCCGTGCGCGCGCGCATTCCTCCGGGGACCGCCGGAGGGCAGCGCTTCCGTCTCAAGGGCTACGGGGTGAGGAGCGGGCGCGGGGTCGACGGCGACCATACCTACCGCGTGTCGATCGCGATGCCGGGGAAGCCGACGGAAGAGGGCCGCGCGACCGCCGCGAAGTTCGCCGGGCTCTACGAGCGGGACCCGCGCGCCGACCTTCCGCGCGGGCTATAGGCGCCTATTCCTTTTCGGACATGTCCCGGACGACCGCGAGCGCGCGGTCGACGGGGAAGTCCGGGCGGAACGGGATCGTGAGGACCGTGTCCGATCCGCCGCGCAGGTAGGAGAGGCCCGTGTCCGAGCTCCAGTAGAACGTCGGGACGCCGGCCGCCGAGATGATCGTGCCGACCTGTGTCGAGAACGGCAGATCGATCTTCGGGAGCTGACTCTCGGTGAAGGCCCGGCCGATGGGCGTGTGGCCGCGCGCGAACGAGGTCCGCTGCGCGGGCGAGAGGCCATCGGGCGGTACGAGCTTCGGAAGGTTGTCGGGAAAGGCGAGGCGAATGACCTGCTGCGTGCGCGTCGCGAGGTTCGCGAAGGAGACGAGCACGCCGCCATTCGTTCCCGCATCGCGCTGCAGACCGGGATGCACGTACGTCGACAGAGCGAGCCCCGCGCTGTCGGTCGGGCCGGCGGCACCGTTCAGGTCGTTGAGGTTCCAGGCCGTGACGTCGTCGAGCCGGAGGCTGCCATCCTCGATGAAGACGGCGGCGTAGCGGGCCTGCGAAGCGATGCTCTCCTCCCACCACACGATGGAAAGGATCGTGCGCGATTTCGTGAACGGCCGGCCCGTGTCGTCAGCGTCCGTGTACGTCTGCCGCGTCACGAGGAGCTGCGGATTCATCGAGACGAAGAGTCCCGGGTTCGGGAGGAAACGGCCTTCGGTCCAGGCGCCGCTCCGGCGCATCGCGACGTGCACATCCGCGAAGAAGCCCTGCAGCCTCGTGTAGACGACGAAGACGGTCTGTGTGGTCTCGTCGAACTCGAGCGACTCGCCCAGCTTGTCGAGGTCGTCCACGGTGCCGCCCACGATCTCGACGGTCGGCTTTCCGCCGGGGAGCGTCGTACGGAGGGCGAGGACGGGCAGTTGCGCGTCGGACGCGCTGGCGCCCGTGATGACCTTGCCGTAGGAAGAGCTGAAGACCTCGTAGAGCGTGCCGTCCTTCCCGAGCACCGCGGACGCCGCTTCCGCGCGGCCCGCGAACAGGCCGAGCCCCCCGAGGGCGACGAGGCCCGCGAGGGTGGAGGCCAATCGGCGGGAGAGGCGGGGTTTCACGGACTTCACGGTCAGCTCCGGAGGTTGATCACGTTGCGGAAGTCGAAGACCTCGAGATACGCCCTCAGGTTCTTGAATTCCGGGTAGAGGTTCGCGAGTCGGTCGAAATAGCCGCGTGCGGCGTCGTCGTCGCCCGCGAGGTGGCACGTCTCCCCGAGGAGATAGAGGAAGCTCTTTTCCACGGCGGGCTCCCCGCTCAGGGGGACGCGCTCGAGGCCGGACTCGCCGAAATAGCGGGCTTCCTCGTGGCGGTCGCTCTTCAGGTAGCCGAAGCACAGGTCGAGGAGGGGATAGACCGTGTAGCTCCGGGCCCCTTCCTTCTCGAGCGCCTCGAACGCCTCGTGCACGAGCGCGAGCCCCTCGGAAACACGCTCCACGGCGATGAGGCAGTAGCCCAGGTTGTCGCGCCAGACGGCTCGGAATATGGAGGACACGCCTTCTTTGCCTTCGGTCCTCTCGAGCGCGCGGCGGTAGACCGAGGCGGCCTCCTCGAAGCGGCTGTCGACCGTGAGCAGCATGCCCGACTGGTTGTCGCAGTGCGCGAGGATCGACTCGTCGCCGAGCGTCTCCGCGTGGCGGCGGGCGATCCGGTTGTAGAACAGCGCCTTCTCGAAATCCCGGCGCAGCTCGTAGACGCGCGCCGAAGCGTGCGCGGCGCGCACGGCCGTCGCGGGGCTGGCCGACCTCAGCAGGACGCGCTTGAGCTCGACGAGGACGTCGTCGGCCGGTCCGGCCTCGATGGCGGCGGCGGCGCGGCACACGTACATCCAGTCTCCGAAAGCGGGATCGCCGGTCGCGCGCGCGGCTTCGAGCGCGCGGTCGTAGGCGGACAGCGCGGCGGGAAACTCGCCCTTCTCGAGGAGGACGAGCGCTTCATCGCGTGCCGTTTCGGCGGCGGCGCGGAGGGCTTCAGTCATCCTCGTCCCCGTCGCCGTCGGGCCGCGTCTTGTCGGCCTGCATCCTCTTGAACGCGACGAACTCGCGCACTTCGCGGCGCGACTCCTCCGGGAGGGCCGCCCAGTCGCGCGCGAGAGGCGACTCGTCGAACGGGGCGGGCGGAGCCGATCCCGCGTCGGCTGCCGGCGCGTCGGAGGCTCCGGCGGAATCGGCGGAAGGCTCTTCGAAGAAGTGGCTCATGGACAGCTCGAATACCTGAAGGATCCGGAAGAGAGTGTCGAGACCGACCTTGTACTCACCGTTTTCCATGCGCGACAGGTCGGACTGCGTCACGCCGATTCGGGAGGCGAGCTCCGCCTGCGTCAGGTGCCGGCTCTTGCGGATCTGACGGATTTTCTGCCCCACCAGGAGGATCTGGGACGCACGCGGCACAGCGCTCATGAGCCTTCATCATCTAAGATAGTCTCTCCGCCCCGGGTGTCAAGCGGTTTCGGTTGATTTGGACCAAGTGCTACCTCATTGAAGAACAAGCTCTTCTTGCTCTCGGAGCTCCTCCGGAGAGACCTTGCGGCCCGATACGGAGGCAGCTACGCGGGTCCCCTGTGGGCCGTCCTGAACCCGGCTGTCTTCTGCGCGCTCAATGCTTTCGTATTCGCCTACGTCATCAAGATTCCGCCTCCTGCCGGCTTTCAGGGCGGCTACGTGGAGTTCCTCCTGGCCGGGCTTCTTCCCTGGCTCGGAGTCCAGGAGGCGGTCATGAGGGCGACGGTCTCGGTGAGCGACCAGGCGCATCTCGTCAAGAAGATCCGCTTCCCGATTCATCTCCTGACGGCGTCCGCCCTGGGCGCCGCCCTCGTCGTCCAGCTCGTCGGGATCAGCGCTCTCGCGGGATTCCTCCTGGTGACCGGCCGCGGCTCCGTGAACGTCGGCCTCCTCGCCGTGGCCTTCGCCTTCGAGTGCCTCCTCCTCGCCGGGCCGGCGCTCATCCTCGCCTCCCTGAACGTCTTTTTTCGCGACCTCGCCCAGCTCCTTCCCCCTTTTCTCATGATCGCGTTTTACCTCTCGCCCATCATCTATCCCGAGTCGATGGTGCCGCGCGTCGCCGCTCCCTTCCTCGCGTTCAATCCGATCCGCGACCTCCTCGCGCTCTTTCGCGCGGCGCTGTTCGGAGCGCCCCTTCCGCCTTTCGGCCGCGTCGCGGCCTGGTCGGCGGTTCTCGCCGTGGTAGGCTTCCTCGGGGTCCGGCTGTTCCGGCGGTGCCGCCCGTCCTTCGCGGACCTTCTCTGAAAGACTCTTCATCGCCCGAAGGCCGAAGGTCCGAGGGCTCCGTGCGCTGCTAGGAGATTCTCGTGAAAGCCTTCCTCTCCGCCTTCCTGGCGGCCGTCCTCGCCGTGGCCGTGGGCTGCTCCACTTCGACCTCCACTCCGCCGCGAGCCGCGAGTGCGCCCGCCGCCACCCCGACCCCCGCCGTCAAAGACGACCGTGTCAAGGAGCTGCTCGGGCTCAAACAGCCGGAAGCGAGAGCGCAGGAGATGGGGGACGAAGAAGACGGCCCATCGACGGTCGTGGATCCCCAGACGGGGAAGAAGCTCATGCGCGTTCCGAAGAGCCGCATCTACTACGTAAAGGACGGCCTCCTCTACAACGCGATCGTGAACCTGCCGGGGACGCCGTACGTCCGCGAGGACGACAAGGCGTACTACGTCGAGGTCGTACCGGAGAAGCCGGTGGCTCCGAAATCGTCGAAGAGCGAAACGGAGACGCTGAAGCCGATTCTCGAGATTCCCGCGAGCGAGGCCGAAGTGGTGACACCCGCGATCTCGAAGGACACGTTTCGCTTCGCGGAGATCTCCGGCGGCCTCCCGAAGGCCGGGATCTGGCGCGAGAACTTCGCGCTAGGCGACGTGCTCGCGCAGGGGCGCCCCCAGATCGTCGCGCCTCCGGCGCGGCTCACGGGCCAGTACCTCCGCGTCTTCCGGCTCGACAAGGAGGACGGAGGCGTCTGGCGCTGGCGATCGGCGCAAGTGGAGTTCCAGAATCCGGACGGCATAGACGCGGCATATGGCGTCGCTGCGGTCGCCGACGTGGACGGTGACGGGAAGCTCGACATCGTGTTCGGCGGTCACGGGTCCGGACCCGCGGTCGCGCTGAACAAGGGAGACGGCAAGTTCCTCGTTGAGGCCCGCGCGCTTCCACGTGCGATGTCGACGCGTGCGATCGAGGCCGTCGACCTCAACGCCGACGGCCGCGTCGACCTTCTCGCCATCTCGGATACGGGCGAGTGGTCGGACAGCGGCGGCCAGCCGAAGCAGGAGGGCGACTACCTGCGCGGCTACGACGTCCGGGCGTTCCTGAACGAGGGCGACCGTTTTCGCGAGGTTCACAAAGGTCTCGAGGGGGCGTGCTTCGGTTACGCGATCGCCGCGGTCGTGCCGAAGGACGGCCTGCCTTTTTATTCCTCGGCGTGCCGGTACATCGGAGGGTCGGCGACGCTCTACGAGTTCGACCCGAAGAAGGAAGAATTCCGTTTCGTCGGCGCGGACGTCGTGGAGACGTATGGCCCCCAGGCCGGCGCGGCCGCGGGCCTCTACCGTGGACGCCCCGCGGCTTTTGCCTCCTACTTCAAGCGCTCCCCCTCGGGCGCGTCCCGGAAGATCGACGGGCAGGGGATCACGATCTACTACCGCGACGCGGACGGGAAAATGAAGAGCAAGCGCGTCGTCAAGACGCTGAAATTCGACGCGGGCTCGCAGGCGATCGCGGTCGGGGACCTGAACGGCGATGGCCTGGACGACATCGTCTGGGGCGACGAGAGCACGCAGCGGCTGCGCGTCTTCTTCCAGACCCCCGCGGGAGAGTTCGAAGAGCTCGCCGAGGCCCGGGAGCCGGTGTTCGTGAACCATCCCACCGCGCTCCGGATCGCCGACGTGGACGGTGACGGGCGGAAAGACGTCGTCCTGATGTATCAGTACCTGACGGGAGACGAGACGCGGGCCGGCGGTTTCCGGGCGTTTCGAGGCCTCGCGAAGTGAGGTTTTGCCCCCCTCGGACACTCTCCTATCAGATATGCGGGTCCATCATATTTTTCGGAAAAGGCCTTGACTTCGGGGGATTTTATTCCTATCGTTTGCTCAATGTTCACGAAGACTGGTGTCTGCCAGGCTAGCTACGCGCCCAAAAGCGCTGCAAATCGGATTTTCAAATTAATTTTCGGGAGGTGATTCGTTATCGCAGGCGGCAGGAGCCGGATTACACCTTCGAAGAACCTTTTTGAAAGCACTCACTCGGCACTAACGGATCCATTCCAATCATCGGTAGGAGTAAAAATGAAAAAGTTTTCCGTCCTCATTGCCCTGGTGCTGCTCGCAGTCGCGGGCACGGGCTATGCGGTCACCTGCACGTATGACAACGTGCCGGCGGCCACGCTGCTCGTTCCGTACTGGCGAGTCTCGCTGAACGGCGCCACGGGCGCGCCCATCGGCACTGGCGGCGTCGACACCCTCGTGTCGATCGTCAACGTCTCCGCGCCTGGCGTCATCGCGCACGTCACGGTGTGGAACAAGTACTCGAAGGCCGTCCTCGACTTCAACGTCCCACTCACGGGCAAGGACGTCGCGTCCTTCTCCATGCGCGACGTGATGAACGGCAAGCTGAACGTCAACACGAACACGCAGACCGGCACGACGACCGACCCGTGCGGCGTGAACGTCAACGTCATTCCGGCGACGTACAAGCCTTCTGTCGGCTTCGGCCAGAAGCAGTTCGTCCGCTTCTCGCATCCTGAGGCGATCAACGTGGGCGTTACGAACGACGCGTACACGTCGATCTCTCTCTACGCGACGGATGCCTTCGCGGCATTCCGCAACAAGGTGTGGGACTCGCTCGACGAGTCCGGCGACCTCGCGACGTTCACGACCACCGGCGGCACGAACATCCTCGACACGGACAACCCGGCTTGCGGCCTCGGCACCTCGACGGGCGACGGCACGTTCCGGTCGGACCTGTCGGGCTACCTGACGATCGATGTCGTGAACTACTGCACGAACTACTTCCCAGACCAGGGTAACTTCTACGACGAAGATGCGATCGCGACGGCGGGCTGGGGCCCGACGTACACGCCGAACGCCCTGATCGGCGACGTGTTCTACGTTGACTCCGCCACGACGGGCGGCAACGTCTCGGGCGACCCGGCCGTTCCGGTCGAGTTCGACTCGCGCCTCACCCCGTCTTCGACCACGAAGACTTTCTTCGGCAAGTTCGTTCAGGCGCAGTCGCACGTGCGCACCCGCCGAGACGACGACGGCCGGCGGCTGCACCTCGTTCATCTCCACGTACGCTGCGGCGTTCCAGTTCGGCGGCGACGGCCGCGAGCCGCTCGGCGACCACTACGGCTTCCGCTTCCTCGCCGACGCGGCGAATGGTCTCCAGTCCTGGCTCATCGCGTGGCGTTCTGACTGGTATCGGTGGAACGCAGGTCAACCTCTGCACGTGGTTGACGGGGCATCGCTGGCAGCAACGGCTTCTATGACACCGTTCACCAGCTCACGACCACCGTGTTCGACAACGACGAGAACTTCTTCCAGACCACGATTCCGGGCGGCCCGTCGGGCAACCAGAACGCTCCTCCGCCGAACCTGTACCTGTACCTCGAGTCGCAGCGCGTCAACCTGCTGGCCGCGACCGACTGGAACCAGGGCGGATTCAAGGGCGGCTGGGTCGACGTGGCCCTGCGCGGACCCGGCTACCTTGGCACGACGTCAGCCAATGGCTTCTACAACATGGGCTGGATCGGCGTTCAGCACACCGCTCCCGGCGCGTTCATCAGCGTCGGCCACGCGGCGGCGAGCTTGAACAACCAGTTCGTCTGCTCGCCGGCGATCTTTGTGGAGGCTGGCAACACGAACTGACTTTTCTCCCGGTAGGGGCAAGCGGGCGGCTTCGGCCGCCCGCTTTTTTTTGAAAGATGGCCGGGCTGGAGAGCACTCCGACCCGGAGGCTCTTCTCCATAACTGAACTGCCCCTCGCGTCTGGACACGGCCGTGAGCGAGGGGGTATCATTCATGCGGTTTTCCATCCCTTCCTGCGAAGGGCTATCCCTCCCCCGATGAGGAACTTGATGACCCTTCCGTCAGTCGGTACCAGGCGCGCCTCGACCCGGCTCATTCTTCTCGTTTTCTCGCTGCTTTGCGCGGAAGCTTTTTGGGCTTCGCATCTCGACGCACAGTGCACGCTTTCGGGGGCGCCCATTTCCTTCGAGCCCAGCCCCCCGGGTGCCGCGCGGCCGAGTGGCCTGGCCTCTGGAAAGCAGTTCGATCTGCAGCTCTTCCAGGCGGGCGGAAGCCCGCACATGCTGATGATGGAGGCCTTCGGCTACTCCGTTCTCGACGTGTCGAACCCGACGAATCCGACCGCGATCGTCTACGACGACATGCGCTTCACCGGAGAGATGCCCGCCGTCGGAGACGGCCAGAGCTACGTGGCCTCGATGGGCGTCTCGGCTGACGGCGGGCGCGTCGCGTTCAGCCTCAACAGCAACGCGTCGCCCGCTTTCGGCACGATCGTCGGATCGGGAAGCTCCCAGGGCTTCGACAATATGAAGGGCGACTTCACGCCCCGCGGTGCGTCGGGCGGAACCGCGATTCTGAACGTCGCGAACCGTTATCTCGCTTTCGCGCTTCTTCCGTACGGCGGAAGCGTCAATCCGGGCACGCTTTCCGTCGCGGACGTAACGAACCTCCCGTCCTCTCTCACCGCGACGAACATGACCTCCGAGACCGTCGCCAGCTCGACCGGCGGCTTCAACCTCTCGGTCGCGGGGACCAACGTCCTCTACATCGCGAACGGGTCGATCCAGATCATCAACGCCTCGACTCCGGGTCCTGCCGGCAACATCCAGAGCGGCTTCCAGTACAACTCGATCGGGAGCAGCGATCTCGGGCCGGGCGCCGGCACACCCACGTCGTTCAGCGCGGCCATCGACCCCTCGGACTCCTCGAAGCTCTGGGTGCTCGTCGAGACCTCGGGCCCGCTCGAGTACGCCCTCGTCAGTGTGAGGGGCGGCGCGAAGACTTCCGCCGGAGCGCGGTTCTCGATTCCGACGGGCGGCGGGAGCTGGGTGGGCGGCGGCGTGTCGGCTCTCGTCGCGAGCGGCAACAACGTCTTCGCCCTCATGTGGGCGAAGCAGAATGCCCCGAACGTGCTCTACCGCCTCTTCTCGAACAGCGTGGCCGCCTGGGGCTCGTGGTGCCGGGCCAGTTCGACGTCGATCCGGCGACGTATCCCCTGTTCGCGCTGAAGTCCACGATGCGCGGCCTCGCGGGCCCCGGCACCGCGCTCTACGGGTACGTCC
The DNA here is from genome assembly GCA_963719225.1 of Thermoanaerobaculia bacterium. GTDB lineage: Bacteria > Acidobacteriota > Thermoanaerobaculia > UBA5066 > UBA5066 > Fen-183. Next base: position 690,119 of record CAVRAY010000001.1, read on the forward strand.
CCACCAGCAACTCGGCGTTCGTCCTGCCGATGTCGTGCGTCTCGTCGAACGCGCCGGCGATCGCGTCCTGGCCGTGACGGACCAGGCGGGCGCGTCCCTCGTCGGACGGCGCCACCGTGTTCCTCGGCGACGCGATCACGATCACGCCGACGGTCAATCCGCCGACGAGCATTCAGCCCTTGACGGGCTTCGGCTGGAACTTCGATTTCGACTTCCACCCGGGGGTGGCCTCCGAGGACAACGGCACCAGCTCGTCGCCGCGCCTGCACGCGCCCGACAACGCGGCTCTCGGAAGCCCCGCGACCCCGCCGGCCGTGATCACCGTCGTGGGCCCGTGCGATCCGCAGGTGGCCGGCACGAGTCCCGGCAGCGGGGCCGGCTGCTGGGCTTCCGTGATGGGCAACGCCGCGTTCGCGGGCGGCACCTCGGACTTCACGGGAACCGAGCCGGGCGGAGCGACGAAGACATCTGAAGTTCGCGCTCGAAGCGAACAACGCTCTCGGCAGCGCGGGCGCGGGCATGTTCTCGCTGAATTGGAAGGTCCCGGCCATCCGGCTCAAGTCCGCGCAGATTCTCTCCGGCGGCTCCGTCGATGCCTCCGGCTCCGACGGCCATCCCTCGGGCGGGACCGGCTACAAGTGGTATTTCGGATCCACCTCGCCGCCACCGGCGGGCGAGTTCCTCTCTCTGGCTGCAAGCTGCACGGGACCGACGTGTGCCCACGCGTTTCCCGGAACGGGCACGCGCACTTTCAATGTCTTCACGACCGTGCCGTACGCGAACGGCTACTCTCGCCGGAGTGCCCGGGGCTGCCCGTATCCTGCCAGCCGACGACGCCCCTCATCGTCCAGGTCGCGGACTTCCTGCCCTCGTTCCTCGTCGCCGGCAAGTCCGGCCCGCCCGTGACGCTCCTGACGAACACCTTCTTCAACGTCACGAACCAGTCGCAGGCGGGCGCCGTCACGGGGGTGGCATACACCTACAGCCTCTGCACGGACATGACTGGCGCGGCGGCTCAGTGCACGAGCTATCGGCCCCTCAATTTCGCCGGCACGATCGCGCCGGTCCCGACGCCCTCCACGACGGGCGCCTGGTACCTGCGGATCCGCGTGAACTACACGACTTCGGCCCCGCAGCAGATCGACGGCTCCCGACGATCCCCACCGTCTCGGACCCGAAGGCCTTCCCGCTCATCGTCTCGAACGTGATTCCGGCGATCCACGTGTTCGTCAACGGCGTGGACCCGTGCGCGCCCGGGTTCGCGTGTAATCCGAACCAGGTCGACGCCTTCACGGGCGATACGCTCACGGCGTGGTCTTACGTTTCAGGAGCGCCTGATCCGAATCCTCCCGGGATCGTGTGGAGCTTTCCGGGCGCTTCGCCCGGGAACGGCTCCGGACAGAACGTCGCCTTTGCCTACGGCACGGGCGGTTCCTACACGATCACGATGGACGGCTACGGCACGCCGTATACCGTCTCCGCCCAGATTACGCAGCGCAGCGCGACGCCTCTCTCGGTCAACGTGTCCGCGAGCCCGAATCCCGCGAGCGTGAATGCCTCGGTCAACTTCACGTGCAGCGCTTCCGGCGGCTCCGGCAGCGGTTACAGCTTCTCGTGGTCGGGGAATGCGTTCTCGGGATCTCCCGGGACAGAGCATCAGCCGGTCCTTCGGCAACGCCGGGACGTACCGGCGCAGTGCAGCGTGACCGACAGCGCAAATCATGCGGCCAGCGGGGCCGTCGACCTCACGGTGCAGGCTGAGCGGCGGAGGGAACTGCACGAACGCGGACTTCCACATCACCGTGGGAGGCGCCGGTTCGTTCCCGAGCCCGGGCTTCTCGGTCGCGGCGGGCGAGGCCGTGACGTTCATCCCCAACAGCGCCTACAACAGCTGGAGCTGGAGCTTCGGCGACGGCGCGACCGACTCGACGCAGATCCCGACGCACACGTACTCGAGCCCGGGCACGTACTACGGTGTCGTTGACCGCGAATGGCGACTGCACGCGCTCGTATCAGATCGTCGTGACCGGCGGCGGCACCGGCGGGCCCAGCAGCGCCTGCACGACGGTGGACTTCTCGATCGTGGACGGATCGACGGGTCTCTCGAGCTGCGGTCCGTTCGGATGCTCGGGAGCGACAGGGTATGCGCTCTCGTTCGTTCCGAACCCGGCCATGACCCAGACCTTCACGTCCTGGAACTTCGGCGACGGCTCGACCTCGACGAGCTCCGCGGGGGCGCACACGTACGCGGGCGGGGGGACGTTCACGGTCACGCTCACCGCGGGGAGCTGCACGAAGACCAAGGAAATCAGCATCTCCGGACCCGTCGGTCTCAGCGGTTTGTTCACCGCGAAGTACGCCGACAATTCGGCGTTCCAGCCCACGCAGGTCGCATCAGGCAAGGCCGTGAGCTTCCTCGCGATCGACGCGGCGGACACGTATACGTGGGACTTCGGCGACGGCACGTCGCCCGTGACGGGCCAGACGCCGTCGCACACGTACATCACGCCGGGCACGACGCCTTTCACGTACACGGCCACGCTGAGCGTGACGAGGGGAACCGGAACCTCGGCCCAGAACGCTTCGACGACACAGTCCTTCACGATCATCCCGCCGCCCGAGCCGCCGAAGTGGTTCGTCGCGGGAATGGCCTACCTCCAGGGCTCGCTGGAGGGAACGCTCTGGCAGACGGACCTGACCCTCTTCAACCCCGACCCGAGCCGTCAGGGAACGTATTCCCTCGCCTTCCTCGACGGACGAACCCCCGTCGATCCGGCCCAGCTCGTCTGGAAGACGATCACCGTCGCCCCGCAGTCGAGCGCCTCGGCGTCGAACATCCTGGCCTTCTTCGGGCAGCCTCTCGGAAGCTATGGGGCCCTCCTGGTGCGCGGCGACTCCGCTCCGGTGCCGCCCGTTCTCACCTCACGCACGTTCAACACGGGAGATCCCGCGAAGGGCACGTTCGGGCTGTCCGTGCCGTCCACGCAGCCGTCGAGCGGCCTCACGACGCAGGCCGCGCTCTCGCAGCAGTTCCTCATCGGCCTGCGCGACGACGCCACGGCGTACACGAACATCGGCCTCGTGAACCTCACGACCGACTGGAGCCACGCCCGGCTCTCGTTCCTGGACCGCAGCGGCGCCACGAGCCTCGGTCAGGTGAACGTGGACGTGCCGCCTTACGGCGTCGCACAGCTCTCGCGCCCGCTCTTCGCGTCCCCGCCCTCGGGCGTCGGGTTCCCCGACCCACTCGAGGCGTTCAGCGTCAAGGTGACGGTGCTCTCCGGCGGCGCCGTCTTCCCCTATGCCACCGTGATCGACCGCCGGTCCACGGACTCCGTCGTCGTGACCGTCTCCGACCGGCCCTCGAATACCTACCGGGTGCCGGGCGTCATCCGCCTCCAGGGCGCGAACAACACCGTGTGGCGGAGCCGCTTCTACATCACGAACCCCTCGACGTCGACGCGGCGGGCCTCCATCTCTTACTCGTTCGTCCCCTGCGACGCGACCGGGTGCAAGAACCGGGTCACGGGCCTGCAGAGCGAGGTCACGCTCCTGCCGGGCGAGACGCTCTGGTCCGACGACTTCCCGAAGGTGTGGCTCTCCTACTTCGGGTTCGACGTCACCGATACGACTGCATATCAGGCCTCGTACATCGACGTCGCCCCGGCGGTCGACGACCCCATCCAGGAGCCGCTGCTCGTCCTCGGCGAGACGTACAACGACCAGCCGTCGGGTCCCGTGGGCCTTCAGGTTCCGGGCTTCACCGACCTGGATGCCGCCTCGAAGACGGGTGCGAACAAGCGCCTCCTCCTGGCGGGGCTCGTCTCGAACGCGTCGTACCGCACGAACATCTCGGTTTTCCTCCAGAGCGGCGCGTCGGGGCGGTGCACGGTACGCGTGCTGTCGGATCTCGGCATCGAGCTCGCTCGCCAGGATCTCGGGTTCGGCGGCTCGACGACGTTCATACAGCTCAACGACAACAACACGGGAATCTTCAGCTCGCTCTCCGGGACCAAGGAACGACTCAACGTCGTGATCGACTCGTTCGACGGCGCGCCCATCTCCGCGTACGCGACCATCATCGACAACACTTCCGGTGACGCGACGTTCCTGAAGGCGCAGCCGGCTCCCTGACGATTTCCGCAGCGACTTCTCCCGCGTATTCCTTCTCGAACCTGAGCAAGGTATACCGGCTCTACCCGGCGCCGCGCGACCGTTTCTACGAGCTGATGACGGGGCGTCCGCGTCACGCCGAGGTCCACGCGCTCAGGGACGTCTCCGGGGGAATCGACCGCGGCGCGGTTCTCGGCGTCATCGGCGAAAACGGCTCGGGCAAGAGCACGCTCTTCAAGATCCTCGCGGGGACCACGGCGGCGACGTCGGGAAGCGTCTCGCTGCCCGGCCGTGTGGCGTCGATTCTCGAGCTCGGATCCGCCTTTCATCCGGAGGACACGGGTCGGCGCAACGTGATCCTGCAGGCCGCGCTCGCGGGCCTCTCGCGCGAGGAGGTCTCCGCGGCCCTGCCGGAAATCGAGGCGTTCGCCGAGCTCGGCGATTTCTTCGACCGTCCCGTCAAGACGTACTCGTCGGGCATGCAGATGCGGCTCGCGTTCTCGGTCGCGACGGCCGTGCTTCCCGACGTCATTCTCCTGGACGAAGCGCTCGCGGTGGGTGACGGCCGTTTTCAGAAGAAGTGCGTCGACCGCATCTTCGAGCTCAAGGCGTCAGGCAAGACGATCTTCTTCTGCAGCCACGCCATGTATTACGTGTCGACTCTGTGCGACCGCGCGATATGGCTGGACGCGGGCTGCGTGGCCGCCGAGGGAGACGCACAAAGCGTCGTTCTCGAATACGAGAAGTTCCTCGCCCGCAAGGACCGCCTCGTGGCCTCTCACGGGGCCGAGGCCGCCGTGCCTTCGGGAACGCACGGGCGATTTCGCGACGTCGTCGTCACGGGCGCCGACGGAACGCCGAAGGACGAGTTCCAGCCGGGGGAACCGTGGGGCGTGGAGCTGGAGTTCGGTGCCGACGATCCCGCGCGGCCCCTTCAGATCCATCTCGCGGTCTCGACACGCGACAACGTGGTGTGCTTTTCCGCAGACTCGCGGCTCGACGGCTCGGGGCCCTTCTCCGGACAGTCCGCGTATCGCGTACGGATCGGCGTCGACGCTCTCCCGCTCGGGAAGGGCGAGTTCGTCGTCTACGCGTATCTCGCCGACGAGAAGTCGCTCGCGCTCTTCGACGCACGGAGTGACCGGACGTTCCACGTCGAGTCCGACACGTGGCGGAGCGGCCTCATGAGCCTGCCGGCGACCTGGACGTCGATCCCCGCGCGCAACGATGGCTGACGATGAGGATCGCCTACGTCCTCGAGTCCCTCGAGCTGTCGGGCGGCGTCAAGGTCGTCGTCGAGCATGCCGCCGGCCTGAAGGCGCGTGGGCACGACGTCGTCCTCGTCACGCGGGACGGCCGACACGACTGGCTCGACGTTCCGGTGAGAGTCCACGAGGTTCCGGTGTTCGACGGGTCGACTCTTCCCGAGGCCGACGTCCACGTCGCCACCTGGTTTCCAACCGTCGTTCCCGTGGTGAGCGCGCGCCGTGCGGCGCGCATCTTCCATTTCTGCCAGGGCTACGAGGCCCCTCATCCGCACACGCTTCACCGCCTCGGAGAGATCGAGGAAGCCTATCGGCAGGACGTTCCGAAGCTCGTCGTCTCGGCGCACCTCCTTCCGCTTCTCGAAGGACGTTATCCGGGGCCGTTCCACGTGCTCCCGCAGACGATTCCCGCTCGGGATTTCGTGCCTCCGGATCCCAAGCGCGCCTCGCCGCGTCGTCCCGCGGTCGTGGGCGTCGTCGGGCCTTTCGAAGCTCCCCTCAAGGGAATCGGGGTCGCCCTGCGGGCCGTCCTCAAGCTTCGGGAGGAAGGCCGCGATGTCCGACTTCACCGCGCGAGCGCTCTGCCTCTCACCGAGCCCGAGCGCGCCCTCCTCAAGGCGGACGCGTATTCCCAGGCTCTGTCCGCCAGCGCGATGCCCGCCTGGTATCACGGGCTCGACGTCCTTCTCCACCCGTCGTTCGACGCCGAGGGATTCCCGCTTCCGCCGCTCGAAGCGCTGGCCGCGGGCGTCCCCGTCGTCCTCACCGACATCCCCTCCTTCGCGACTCTTCCCGCCGGGGCCGTGGCGCGGGTGAGTCCGGGAGACGCCTCCGGCATGGCACGGGAGGCGGCGCGGCTCCTCGACGAGCCGGAACTTTGGGCGGAGCGAAGGGCCCGAGGCATGGAGGTCGCACGGACCTTTTCGCTGGATCGCGTCCTCGACCGGCTCGAGGCGCTCTTCTCTCAGAAGACGTCGTGATCGAGGAATCGGTAATCGAAGACGGCTGCGGCGCGCGCGACCCCGAACGCGGGATGGAACGGGCGCACGGTGAAATGCGTGTCCGTGTCCGCCCCCACGAAGCCGAGCTCGGCGGCGCGCGCAGCGAGGCCGCTCGCCGATCCCGCCCGCAGGACCAGCGTCCGCGCCGCGGTCCTGCCGAGCGTCTCCTCGATCGCGTCGAGAAGATCCGCCACGGCGCCGCCTCCCTCGTCGGCGGCCTGGAGATCGACGAGGAGGGCGCGATCGGCGACCGTCCTGAGGGCGGCATACGCGGTCGAATGGCCGCGTCCGTCGAGGAGCTCGTGCACGTCGTACGAGACGCCCGGGCGCGCGAATCGCCAGTCGAGCGTGGTGCGCGAGCGATCGGTGCGCCAGCCGGGACGCGCATGCAGCGCTTCTGCGAGCGCGTCGTGAGCTACCGAAACCGCCGAACCGCGGCGGTGCCGCAGCCGGCGCCGCCGGAGGCGCTTGAGGAGGCCGAGTCTGCCGATGGGCCGTGTCCATTCCGCGGCGGGCTCGACGGAGAGGTAGCCGAGCGTGCTCTCGCCCACGCGGCGGTGCCGGTGGTTCGGGAAGCCGAGGACGAAGGGGGCCCCCGCCGCGCCGTTCCGTTCGAAGAACTCCGATCCGACGCGCTGAAAAAGCGTGCTGCGTCCGAGCGCGCGAGACGACGGCGCGGTCATCACGTCGACCGCGGCGAGCCCGGGGAGATCGCCTTCGCGTCCGCGGTAGCGCGTCCCGAGGCCGCCGAAGAAGCCGATCGCTTTCCCTCGGTCGAATGCGCCGACGGACACCGCGGCGTGCGGACAGCGGTCGTATTTCCATGCCCAGTCTTCCGGCGAGGCCTCGGCCCCGAACGCCTCGCGGAAGAGAGCGAGGAGTGCCGGCCGGTCGGCGGGCGTCGCGGGGCGCACCTCCACGGGCATCGGTCCGAAAATACCTCATGCCTCTGATTTCCGCCGTCTTCGTGAGCTATCGCTCGGCGGGACTGGCCGCGCGCGCGCTCGAGAGCGTTCGCCGGGATGCGGCGGAAGCGAACCTCGCGCTCGAGACGATCGCCGTCGTGAACTCGGGTGATCCGGAAGAATCGCGCGCCCTGGCGTCGTCGGCGGATCGCGTCGTTTTTCCCGGCCGGAATCTCGGTTTCGCGGGCGGCCTCAACGCCGGGATCGAGGTCGCGCGCGGGGAGATCCTCGTCCTCGCGAATCCGGACGTCGTCGTTCGCGCGGGCGCGCTTGCCGCGCTCGCGGCGGAGGCGCGGAGCGGGCTCGGCGCGGCCGGGCCGGCGCTCTTTCTCGATGACGCCGAGACACTCCACCTCCCGCCCGCCGAAGAGCCCCACCCCTTCGAGCTCGCGCGCCGCCGCCTCGATGGAGCGGGCGCGGCGGCCGCGTTCCGGCGGCGATTCCGGCGCGCGCGCGGGGCGGCCGAAGCGGAGGAGCGAAACGAGACCCGCCCGGCGACGGCCCTCTCGGGGGCGTTCGTCGCCGTCTCGCGGCAGACGCTCGAACGCGTCGGGACTTTCGACGAGGGTTACTCCCTCTACTTCGAGGAGAACGACTGGCAGCGGCGCCTGAGGATGGCCGGGGGCCGCCTGGTTCGCGTCGGCGCCGCGCGCGTCGTCCATCGGTACAACCAGAGCGCCCGCCTCGAGCCGCGCGCCGCGGGCTGGTTCGCGGCGTCCGAGCGCCGCTACTTCGAGTCGCATTTTCCCGGCCGCGGCGTACGCGCGCTCGAGGCTCTCGCCGCGGGTGCCCCGTCGAGAGCAGCCGGCGCTCCCGTTCCGGCGCCGATGGGAAACGGCGTCATTTCGTTCGACGCGCCGTCCGCCGCCATCGCGCTCTCACCGGTCCCGGACTTCGGCGGCTTCGCGCTCGATCTGCACGCCGCGGGCGGCTCCTGGCGGCCGCCGGAAGACGTGCGGCGAGGCTTCGGCGGCGCCACGTGGTTCGTGCGGGCTGTCGAGGTCGAGTCGGGTCGCGTCCTCGCCGAGGGAACGCTCTCCTGATTCTCCGGCGCTTCACGGGCGGTGAAGGGGGCAAGGGGAAACACGACCGTGTTTCCCCCATCACTGGCAGCTGCTAGCGCGCCTTTTCCCGCCGCATGCGAAGCACGCGGCGCGCTAGCTGGGCCGTCTTCCAGACGCGCGAGCCCGCGATCGCCTTCAGCGTCGAGCCGAGCTCGTGCCGCTCTCCCGCGAGCGCGGTGCGCGTGCGGTGCTCGAAGGCGAGGAGCTCGAGCGCCGCGCGCTCGCCCGGCGGGATCACCCGTGCCGGCGGGAGTCGGTCCATGAACGCGCGGAATCGTGTCGCAGTGAGCTTCCACGTGAAGCGGCGCGCTGTCTCGACTCCTTTGGCCGCGAGGCGCTCGCGGAGAGCCGGGTCGTCGAGGAGACGCCGGATGCCCGCGGCGAGCGCGCCCGGATCCCGCGGGGTAACGAGGAGGGCGTTGACGTCGTGGATAGCGTATTCCGAGACGCCTCCGGAGTCCGTCAGGACGCACGTGGCCCCGCTGGCCATTCCCTCGAGCCCGATGAGGCCGAAGCCCTGGTAGAGAGAGGGATCGATCACGACGTGCACCGTCGAAAGGAGCTTCGGCACCTCGTCCCGCTGCAGCGTGCCGAGATGCGCGTGCCGGAACCGGGGCGCGTCTACAGGCACCGCCGCCTGCCCGAAAAGGACGATCTCGACGTCGGGCCGGTCCGCGATCTCGGCGAGCGCGGAAAGGAGGAATTTCATGCCGCGGCGTTCGTCCTGCCTGAGCATGGCCGCGATGCGCACGGGCGGACTCGCCGGCCGGTCTCCCCGCGGGTAGTACACGTCGGGATCCGCGCTGATCGGGACGGGAATCGCCGTGTGTCCGTGTCGCGCCTCGATCTCTTTCGCGATCCAGCTCGAGACCGCGACGATGCGCGGGATGAGGTCGTATGTCCGCGCGACGTACTCGGGCGGGTCGGAACCAAACCAGCCTTCGTAATCCTGGACGAAATAGGCCGTCTGGATCCCCCGGGATGCCGCGGCGGCCGCCACGTGGGCGACCGTCTGGTAGCCGGTGGCGACGAGAAGCTTCGCGGGCGGACACTGTTCGAGGAATTCCGCCGTGGAAAGGCGCAGGGGCCGGAAGAAGAGCTCCATCACGATTTCCGGCGGCACCGTTTCGAAGACGACGACGCCGGCCTTGACGCCCTGGAGGACCAGCGCGTTCGCGAGCTCGAGGATGGTCGCGACGCCCCCGTAGACCCCGAGGAGCGGCAGGACGAAGAGGACGTCGTACGGAGCCGCCGGCTCGGAGTCGGGCAGCGTCCATTCGAACGTCGCGGCGTCGCGCACGACGCCGAGCTCGTTCTTCCCGTTGAATTCGGCGAGCTCCTTCTCGTGCCTGTCCCGCCAGCGGGACATCAGGATCCTGAGATTCTGGGTGAAGCGGGCGTCCGAGTCCGAGAAGCTCGCACCCTGGCGGTGGTGGATCCACGTGTCGTCGGCGACGACGCAGCGCCAGCCCGCGTCACGCGCGCGGTAATGCAGGTCGGTCTCCTCGCAGTAGCCGCGCCCGAAAACCTCGTCGAAGACTCCGAGCGTGCGGATGACCTCCCGCCTCACGAGGAGGCAGTACCCGACGATCGTCGTCGCGTCCGGGTATCGCGCGGGGCTCGTGCGCGCGACGCGGCGCGCGAACGAGAAGACGTCGGCGCCGGGCGGAAGCTTCACGGAGAGGTTCACGGCGCCGTTCGCGAGCGGGCAGCAGAGGCCGATCGTGGGATCCCGTTCGCACCGCGCCACCATCCGCTCGAGCGCTCCTTCCGTGAGGAGCGTGTCCGAATTCAGGAGACAGACCCAGGGGGCGTCCGAGAAGAGGAGTCCGCGGTTCGCGGTCTTGACGAAGCCGATGTTCACTTCGTTTTCGAGGAGGACGATTCCCTCCTGCGCCCTGAGGAACTCGGTCGTTCGCGCGTCGCTCCCGTCGTTGACGACGACGATGCGAGCCCAGGGAGGGGCGAAGTGGCGCACGCTCTCGAGGCAGTCGCGCGTCGAGCGCAGCGCGTTGTAGACCGGGATGACGAGGTCGCAGCGCACTGCGGTGGCCGGCGCCGTCATTTTTTCAGGAGCTCCTTGAGCTTCCACCACGGCGTGAAGAGACGCCAGACGAGCGAGCGGTGCACCTCACCGAGCATCCCGACGAGGCGCGTGTTCTCCACGGCGAGGGCCTGCTCGCGCGTTGCGGATTCCTCGCGTGTCGCGGCGAGCTCGGCCTCGAGCTGCAGGAGGCGCTCGTCCCGGGCACCGATTTCACGCGCGAGAGATTCGGTGTGCGCTCGCAGTACGTTACGCTCGTCGCGGAGTTCGGCGGTGTCCCGGTCGAAGCCGTCCACGAGAGCCATCTCGGTCGCGGGCGACCTCCGATCCACGTACTTCTCGAAGAGCTTTCGCCGCGTCGCATGAGCCTCCGGCGAGCCCCAGGCGACTGAAGCGGTCACGTTCGACGCGTCGTCGCGCACGCGATAGACGGCCGTCACCCGGGGAATGTGGTGCAGGCGCGTGACCGACGCCAGCCGGATGAGAAAGTCCCAGTCCTCGTAGAGCTCGAAAGTCTCGTCGAACCGGCCCGCGTCATCGGCGAGAGCGCGCCGATGGACGAGGCCGATGAGCGGCACGTCGTTCTTGTACAGGAGGCGGCTCGAATCCGAAGCGCGCCCGTAGACGTGAACCTCGGGCCCGTCGCGGTACTTTCCATCCTCCGAGAGCGTCTGCACGATCTGGCGGACGGACGTGTAGGCGGCGCGGTACTCGTCACTGCCGTCGAGAAAACGCACCAGCGTCTCGAGGTGCGGCGGCAGGTAGAGGTCGTCGTCGTCGAGGTACGCCACGTAGGTGCCGCGGGCCGCCGCGAGGCCCGCGTTCAACGCTCGAGTCCTCCCGCCGGGGGGAGGCGGGGAAACTACCGTGATGCCGCGGCCCGGCGCGCCCTCGAGAAGGCCGGCCGGGAGCGGGCCGCCGTCGTTCACGAGCACGGTCTCGAAGTCGGTGAACGTCTGGGCGCGGAGGCTGCCCAAAGCCTCGGCGAGGAGACCCGGCCTGTCCTTCGTCCGGAGCAGCACGGAGACGCGCGGCGCGCCCGCCTGATCGACCACTGAACTCATTGTAGGCGGTAAGCTTCCGGGATGCCGTCCTCCGATTTCCCGGACGAACGCGAGCTCGTGCCGTACGAGACGTCGACGTTCGTCGCGAACCGCGTCGTCGTCTTTGCACCGCATCCGGACGACGAGGTTCTCGGCTGCGGCGGTGCGCTCGCGGACCTCCTCGACCGCGGCGCCCATCTCGATGTCGTCCTCGTCACGGACGGCGCGGCGGGGGCGGGTGAAGAAAGCGAGCGCGGGAAGATCGCGGCGATGCGCATGGAGGAGTCCCGCCGGGCCCTCGAATTCCTCGGAGGGGGGATGTTGCATGCGGGCACGTTTCCGGATCGGAGCCTTGGAAACCGGCTCGAAGAGGTGGAGGGGTTCCTCGCGAAATGGCTTCTGGAGGCCGTGCCGGACCTCGTCTTCGCTCCCTCGCCCGTCGAAACACATCCCGATCATCGCGCCGTCGCCGCTGCCCTCTTCCGATTGGCCGCGCGTCCCAAAGACGACGCCGCGGCGCTCGTCCTCGAGGGAGCAAAAGTGGCGTTCTTCGAGCTTTCCCAGCCTTTCCGTCCCAACTTTCTCTTCGATGCCACCGGCTTTGTCGACCGCAAGGAGCGCGCGATGGGCGCGTTCGCTTCGCAGGCTGCCGTGCGCGACTACGCGGGATTCGTGAGGGGCCTCCACGCCTATCGCCGGATGACGCTTTCCGCGGACGTCGCCTCCGTCGAGGCGTACTCCGTTGCAGCCGGCTCGCGGCTGCGGCGCGATCCGGAAGGGGTCATTCGGGCGCTCCTGCCGGTCGCGCCCGGAAGGGTGGGATAATGACGTCCGGGACAGGGGACATTCGGCCCCAACGCGGCGGGCAGGGCCTTTGCATTTCTGTCAGGGGGACGAGGAAGGAAAACTCGTCCGGGAGTCCCAAAATGACCATTTCTTCTTCAACTCGACTTCGTCCGGCCCTGGTCGCCTGTGCCGCGCTTTGCGCGGCCGCCCTCGTCATTCCCCGAGCCGCGAGCGCGGCAGGACACGGCGGCGGGCGTGGAGGGGGCGGTCATTCAGGCGGCCATTCAGGCAGCCGTTCCTCGGGCGGTTCCAGCCACACCGGCGGCTCCCACACCTCGGGCCGCGGAAGCGTCGCGTTCCACGGGGGCGGATTTCGGGGCGGCAGCCACGGAGGGGGATTTCATCGCGGCGGCTCCCGCGTCGGCCGGGGTTGGGGCTACTACCCCTGGGGCTGGGGATGGGGATGGTGGCCCTACTCCTCCTGGTGGTGGGGCGGCCCGAGCGTCTACGTCGTCGCGGGCGACGGGGACGGCGATGGCTACGGAGACGGCTACGACGACGGCTACGCGGGCGTCGCCGCGCGAACCGGACGCTATGCGGCCGTGAAGACCGACATCTCGCCCGAGGAGGCGCAGGTCTACCTCGACGGCAAGTACATCGGCTCGGCCGACGACTTCGACGGCAGGCCGGACTTTCTCTATCTCGGCCCCGGGAAGTACCGCCTCGAGTTCCGTCTGCCGAATTACGCGACCTTCGCGACCGATCTCGACGTCACGAGCGGCCAGCGCGTGCGTCTCGACCAGAAGCTGAAGCTCGAGCCGGGCAAGAGCACCCTGGACCAGTTCCCGCCCGAATCGAAGGGGACGCCTCTCGGCCGCGTCTTCACGAAGGGCGGACCCGAGGGGCCCGATGAGGCGGCTCCCGCGCCGCCGCCGCATCGACGCTCCATGCGTCGCGAAAGCCGTGACGATGGCTGGAGCGACCGCAACGCTCCGCCTCCGGGTGAGCGCGCGGTCTCCGAAGAGCGCATGGACGTCCGCCCCGAGCCCCTGCCGCGAGCCGCGGGGAACCGCGCGCGCATGAGGTTCAAGGTGACGCCCGAGGACGCCGCGGTCTACGTCGACGACAGGTACCTCGGCGTGAGCGAAGACCTCGGCGCGAACCCGCGAGGGGTCGTCACGGATCCCGGCAAGCACACGATCACCGTCACGCGGCCCGGCTACAAGTCGAAGACCGTCGACATCAACGTGCGCATCGGCGCGCCGGTGGACGTCGTCGTGGAGCTCGAGAAGTAAGCTCGGCAAGAAAACAACTCGTTCGCCATGAAGGGCCCGGTTCGCCGGGCCCTTTTTCTGTTTCACGGTCGAGGTGGAACGTGTCAGACACACGCCTCCGAGACCGTTCCCGTTCAATTCCCTCTGAACCCGCGTGAAAAGGGCGAATTCCGCACGTTCATGACCTGGCCGTGGTCTTGCAAATCCCGAAGCGCAACGACGGTTCGGAAAGTGACGTGGCAGGAGGCGTTCCATGGCGACAGGAAGAATCTCATCGACCCTGACGGCCCTCATCGCGGTTGCCGCGATGACCGCTCTTCCGGCGCTTCGGGCCGCCGCCGTGAGCGTGGACAGGGACTGGGCGGACGCGTTCGACAGGGCGAAACGGGAGACTCCCGCCTTCGCGGTCGAGTCCGTCGAGGAGTTTCGAAAGCTGACGGAACATCACGCGAGCCTCCTGTCGGACGGCGTGACCGTCGCCTCGTTCGAGCTCCCGAGCGGGGATCGGATCCAATGTGTCGAGATCTCGAGCCAGAGGTCCCTCGCGGTTTCGGGGCAGCCCCTCCAGCTCGCTCCCGGCACGCTTCCGGCGGGGGACGCGGTCGCCGCTCCGAGAATGCCGGACGGCTCGATGGCTCGTCCGGGCTCAGAGTTCGGCCTCGACGGGACGCGGGACGCTGCCGGAAATGAACGGGCCTGCCCGGCGCAGACCTTTCCGAGGCTCACGCCCCGGCTCGAGAACCTGTACCGCTTTCGGAGCCTCGACGAGCTCTTCCAGAAGATCCCGGGTGGTGGCCCTACGCAGTCGCCGGACGGAAAGGCTCTCATCGCCTCGCCCCGGACCTCCCTGGCGGCCACGGTTCACGAATACGCCCACGCCTATCAGTGGGCGAACAACATCGGCATGTCGGCGATCTTCAACCTCTGGTCGCCGACGGTCGAATCGTTCGGCGAGTTCTCCCTCTCCCAGCTCTGGGTGACGCGCGGCCTGACGTCGGACAACAGCCTCCAGACCGTCGAGACCGGCTGGCAGAACTTCCAGCAGCTCTACGGAGACTCGAGGTCTCATCTCTTCATCTACTTCACGACGGCCAACTACCAGACCGGAACGGGCTGCTACAACCTCACCTGCACCGGCTTCGTCCAGACCGACAGCAGCGTGGTCGTGGGTGGCGGGTTCACGGTCTACAGCGCGCCCGGCGGAACCCAGTACGAGGTTCCGATGACGGTCTTCCGCGATGCCTCCGCGCCCCACCACTGGTGGGTGAAGTACAACGACACGTGGGTCGGCTATTACCCGAACTCGCTCTTCGACGCGCAGGGGATCGCCAATTACAGCGACCACGTCGACTTCGGCGGCGAGATCGTCAACGTCTGGAACGGCGGGCAGCACACGACGACGGACATGGGGAGCGGACGCTTTCCCAGCGAGGGATACGGCGCCGCCGCCTACACGAAGAAGATGCAGTACTGGGATACGTCGAATGCCCTGTTCAACGCCAGCAACCTGACCCGTGCTGTCACGAACGCTTCCTATTACGACCTCTCCCTCGGATCGTCCACCGACGCGACCTGGCTCAAGTACTTCTATTTCGGCGGACCGGGTCGCATCGCGGCATCGACCCCCGCGGCCCCCACGGCCGCCTTCACGTTCCCCTCGAGCCCGAAAGCCGGCCAGTCGGTTCAGTTCACGGATACCTCGTCGGGCGCGCCGACGTCCTGGTCGTGGAGCTTCGGCGATGGCGCCACCTCCTCGGCTCAGAACCCCGCCCACACGTTCGGCACAGGTACCTATCATGTCTCCCTGACCGCCTCGAACTCGGGCGGCTCGAGCACGAAGACGCAGTCCGTCACCGCGACCTCGGCGAGCGCAGCGACAGGTTGCACGGCGGATGCGTACACCATGTGCCTCGTGAACGGCCGCTACGGGGTCACGAGCCACTGGAAGAACCAGTACGCGGGTGGAGCAGCCGCGAATCTCTCGAAGACGAAGCTCACGGAGACGACAGGCGCGTTCTGGCTGTCCGACGCGAACACGTACGAATACCTGATCAGATTCAACACGGCCACGTCGAACGGCAGGGCGTGGGTCGCGATTCCGACATTCACGGACGTGGAGTTCTGGGTGGCGGTGACGGACACGGTCAACGGGCAGTACAAGGAGTACCACAGCGCTCCGGGAAATCTCTCCCTGATCTACGACCCCTACTTCTTCGTCTACCCGTAGCTCTTCCTGGGAATCGGCCGCGAGGCACGACTCCTCGAGAAACAGGCTTCATCCAAGGTCGCTTGTCATCAGGGCCCGGGAAACCGGGTCCTGATGATGCATCTGCATGTCTCTCGCGGCCGTTTTCGGCTCGGGACTTGCGGTGCACCCTCGATATCAGCATTTGTGTGGAGATGAGACCGTTTTTTGTCTCCTTCGACGGGAGTCTTCGCCGCGAATTCGTCGCGGTGTTTCGACTCGAAGGAATCCTCTCTTGTCTCGGGCGCCTGGCGCCGGAAGGACATCAGTCATGAAGCAGCTCGAATTCGTTCTTGCGCGGAGCCTCGTCGTTGCTGCCCTGTGTCTCACCGTGGGGTTCGCGAAATCCGGTCGTGCGGAAGAAACGACGAGTGGAACCGGCAGGGTTTCGGATTCGAGCGCGATCAAGATCGCTCCCGGGTCTCCGGGAACGTCGGTCACGGACGCTCCGGAAGGGCAGAGTTCTGACGCGCCTTTGCCTGGGCCGGCTGCCGGCCGTGCGGCCCTCAACCAGACTGGTTGCACGATCTGTCTCGGGGGCTTCGGGTCCATTCAGTGGACTGGGGCGAGCGGCTCTTTCCACGTCGATACCATCAACAACTACCGGAGCTCCGGCACGAGCGGCTCCCTCGACATGAGGGTGGCCCTCACGAGCGCCTTTCCCGTCTACGGGCAAACGCTGACGTACTACTCGCTCTCGGATCTGATGTCGCTCAACCCGCTGCAGGCCGGCTACCAGTACTCGAACCTCAACTCCGGCACCGTCACCTACCACGGAAGCTCCATTCCGGCGGGCCAGTACTGGGCGCTCCTCTTCTTGCGGGAGTATCAGGGCGGAGGCTCCTACCAGTACACGGACTGGATCGTCATGGACGACCGGGTCACGTGCAATGGCTCCGGATGCTCCGTCGTCACGGCCTGCACCGAGGATGCCTACACGATGTGCCTCATCGGAGGGCGATACCGCGTCACGAGCCATTGGAGGAATCAGTACGCGGGCGGAGCGACGGCGAATCTTTCAAAAGCGAAGCTGACGGACGCGACCGGCGCTTTTTGGATCGCGAACGCGAGCACCTACGAGTACGTGATTCGTATCCAGGCAGGGCAATTCAACGGACGGTCGTGGATCGCGATTCCAACGTTCACGGACGTCGAGTTCTGGGTGGCGGTCACGGACACCGTCAACGGGCAGTCCAAGGAGTATCACAGCGCTCCGGGGAACCTCTCGCTGATCTACGACCCGTTCTTCTTCGTTTACCCGTAAGCCTGTCGGAACAGTCGACCCTCTGCCTCTTCCTCGGGCGGACGAACACGTCCACCGGAGACCCGGTAACATGGATTCCACGATGTGGAATCCTCTGAAGGAGTTGAGGAAGACCCGCAGCCGCGTCGTCGACGAACACTTCGTGCCTGGCCGGGACGACGACCTTCATGATGCGATCCGGACCGGCGACGCGAATGCAGTCCATCACCTGATCCGGTACGAATGGGCCGCACGGTGCCTCGTCGACTGGCCGGTCAGGACGATCCTGGACCTGGCGACGGGATCGGGCTACGGAGCTCATGAGCTCGCGGATCGCTCGCCGTCGACGAGAGTGACCGGAGTCGACTACGACACAGATGCCATCAAGAGGGCGCGGGCGAGGTACTCCCTGCCGAACCTGGAGTACCGCGCGGGGGACGCGACATGCTGGACCGAGACGATCGGCCCGGACACGTTCGACGCGATCGTGAGCTTCGACATGATCGAGCACGTCGTGCACCGCGAGATCATGATGGAGGGTGTCGTGCGCCACCTCGCGCCGGGTGGGACGCTGTTGCTGTCCACCCCCTGTGGACATCTGGAAACGGTCTTGAGACCGGAGTGGGTTCACCATCGCATCGAGTATTCGGCCGCGAGTCTGTATGACTTTCTCCGGCGGTACTTCGCGGTCATCGTCAGACCCGAGGACCCGGAGTTTCCGCATCGCGATGTATTCGATCTTCTCGCCGAGGGACCGGTCACCTATTTCCTGAAGATGAACCCCGTCGTGTGCCGCGGGCCGATCCTCATCGAGAACCCTTATCGGTGAAGATTTGACCGCCGATGGGCTCCGTGAGGAGCCGAACAACCGCCTCCCGCCGTTGCTTCTCGCGGTGCTCGCAACGCTGGGAGCGCTTCCGGTCGTTCGATCGCTTCTCGTCTCCGACCTGAGCTGGTGCTATCCCTATGTCACGTCCGACTCGTACGACTGGATCGCGAACGGGCTCTATTGGGCGGGGGAGAACGTCGGAGCCTCCTGGCGTCCGCCGGGCCTGCCACTTGTCATCGCCATGCTCTTCAAGACGGGACTCCTGGCCTGGCTCCCGGTCGTAAACACCCTCGTCCTCGGCCTGACAACGGCGGCGCTCTATCTCTTGCTGCGGGAGAGGCACAGCGCGTGGATCTCCGCATGCGCCTCGTGGTTCTTCTTTGCGAACGACTACGTTCAGGACCTCACGAAGTACCTTCTCGCAGACATCTATTGCACGCTCTTTATCGTTCTGGCCGCTCTTTTCTTCGTGCGCGCCGCCCGGGAGCCACGCCACTACCGGACTTCGGCCCTCCTTCTCGGCGTAGGGTTCCTCTTCCACAGCGCGACGGTCGTCGCTGGAATCGGGTTCGCCGCCGCTGTCGTTCTGACGCGTCGAACCGATCTCCGGCGACGCGAGATCTGGCAGGGCCTTGGCGGCGCCGCATTTCTTGCGGGAGGGTGGGCGGTCGCGCGCGGTTTGCACTATCACTTCCATCCGACCGCTCCTCGGCACGGCGTCGAGGACCTTCTCTATCTTTCCGCGGCGAACCTCCGGTTCTATGCGATCGCGGCCCCCGCACTCCTCGGGCTTGCAATCCTTCCTCTTTACGGGGCTGGCTTCCTGAGGCTCGTGACGCGGGACTACCCGGATCGTGCGTGGCGATCCTCGGTTGTCGCTCCCTTTGCCGCTCTCTTGGTCTTCTGGCTCTTCTTCTACGATTGGGGTGACAAACGCTTCCTCTACTACCTCTTTCCCTTCTGCATCTGTTTCCTCGCGGAGGGACTCGATGCTCTTGTCGCCTGGGCACGCCGCGGACGCCTGGCGGCACTGCTCGCGTGCGTGTACGTTGCGGTGGCCGTACTCTGGAACCAGATTCGATATCCGAGCTATGGGGTCCAGTATCTGGCGCTGACGCCTCAGGACTTTCTCGAGGCGTCGGTCATCGAGATCCCCGCACCCAAGGGAAAGGTGGTCTATCGCCTCGCGGGAGCGCGGATCGTGCGACTTCACGGTTCATTTCTCGCGAGCTTCTCGAGGAGTCTCTTCGACGTCCGTATCCATCCCGCCGAGTGTTCCGTGCCAGTGCCCTCGCCGGCCTGCCTCGTCGCCCTCAAGGCGGACGTGGATCACCTGTTCGGTCTCGGCGAGGCAGTAGGCTTTTCGCCTCCCGGTTCGCCAGATGTTCGCGCGTCGAGCGCGGGGCGTCTGGGTGACATCCTCGGTCGCCGCGTCGTGTCCCCGGCCGAGGCGCGCCTCGCGCTGATCGGACGGGGCACGTCATTAAAGCCTCCCCTCGCCACGTGCGGTCCGTACGCCCTCGTTCCGGACGCGCTGACCGTACAATTCCGGGGTTTGAGCCAGGATTCGTCCGAGGCGCTCCGCGAGGAGCTGGAGAAGACGCGCGCCGAGCTTTCGCAGGCGCGCGCGCGCATCGCCGCGATGGAGATGAGCTTCTTCTGGAAGCTCCGCAACGCGTGGTGGAAACTGAAAGCCAGATTTGCCGGAGGTGGTTTCTTCGGGCGCGCAGGCCGCCCTGCCTGCCGCCGACGGAGCTCGTCCAGCTTTCCGGTTTCGCGCCCGTTCGCTTCCGCGGCCACGCGTTCGCTCGCTCGACGGACGCCGTGGACATCGTCGTTCTCGCGCACGACGATCCGTCCGTTCTCGAGGAGTGCCTCGGGGCTCTGCTCCGGCACGCCCGTCCGCCGTATAGGCTCTTCCTCGCCGATCCGGGCGTGTCGCCCGTCGCGCGCGAATTGGCTGGAAGCGTTCGCGCGCGATCAAGGAGCCGCCCTCGTGGATGGCGCCGGCGCCTTCCAGCAGGCGCGCGATGCGGGCACCTCGCCCCATGTGCTCCTCCTCGACGGACGGGCGCGCGTCACGGCGGACATCCTCGACCGGCTGATCTCCTGCCTCGCCTCCGACCCGAACACGGCGGGCGTCGTTCCCCTCGGCGCCGACCTTCCCCTCGTCGGACCCGTGTTCGAGCGCGCGGCGCGTGAGCTGGCCGACGGGGATGGAGCGCCTGCGACGCTCCTTGCCGCCGAGTCCGCTCGTTTCTTTCCGGCATCGGAAGAAGGCGGCGGGTCCGCGCTTCTCGTGAGGCGCCCTGCGGTGCGTTCCGGTGGATCGGAGAGCTCGCCTCGGGAGGTCCTCGCGAGGATGCGGGGCGATGGGCGGAGGATCCTCCTCGCCGACGATACCTGGATCGCGGGAGCTGTTCCGTCAGCTCCGGGCGCGCCGGACCGCGTGATAGAGGGGATCGCCTCTCGTCTCGCGTTCCTGCCAGAGCTGTTTGGCCTTCGGGAGAGCGCGCGACGGCGCTTCGAGGGGAGGCGCGTTCTCTACGTCCTTCCGGTTCTCGAGCGCGGGGGTGGATCGAACGTCGTGCTCTCGGAGGCGCGGGCGATGGCGCGGATGGGAGTCGAAGCGCGCGTGTTCAATCTCGCGGGACACCGGACCGTTTTCGAGAAGAGCTATCCCGCGCCGGGCGTTCCGATCGTATACGGGCGCGAGTCCGATCTCGTCGAGGCCGCGCAGGGGTTCGACGCCGTGATCGGGACGGCTCACTACTCGGTGCCGTGGATGGTGCCGCTCGCGAAGCTGCCGCGGCCGCCGGTGCTCGGCTACTGCATCCAGGATTACGAGCCGCTCTTTTATGCAGAAGGCTCGGAGGATTGGAAGCGCGCGTTCGCCTCTTACGGACTCGTGCCGGGCATGAGACGTTTCTCGAAATCGAAGTGGAATGCCGACGAGGTCGTCGCCCGGACGGATCTCGATTGCGCGCTCGTGAGCGCCAGCTTCGACGCGGAGGTCTTCCGCCCGCGGCTGCCCGAACCGGCGGCGACCCCCGTGCGGATCGCGGCCATGGTGCGTCCCTCGACGCCGCGCCGGCAGCCTGGCCTCACCGTCGACGTGATGCGGACTCTGGCGCAGAAGCTCGGCGATCGGGTCGAGATCGTCCTCTTCGGATCCGAGCGGTCGGATCCCGCGTTGCGCGCCTTCCGCCTCGATTTTCCGCACCGCTTCCTCGGCGTTCTCGACGACCGCCAGCTCTCGGCGCTCCTCTCACAGGTGCACGTCTTCGCGGATCTTTCGACGTACCAGGCGCTCGGCGTTGCCTCGCTCGAGGCGATGGCATCGGGTGCCGCTGTGGTCGTCCCGAAGGCGGGCGGAGCGGGAACGTTCGCCCGGCACGACGTCAATGCCCTCGCTGTCGACACATCCTCCCGGGAGGAGTGCATCGCGTGCCTCGAACGACTCGCCACCGACGAGTCGCTTCTTCGGCGCCTTGCTGCGCAGGCGATCGTCGACGCCGGCTTCCATACGCCCGACCGTGCGGCGGCGGGGATCCTCGAGGTCCTGTTTGCCTAAGCGCAGGGTCCACGTCCTCCACGGGTTTTATGGCGCGGAGATTCCCTACAGCTGCACGTACATCCGGCTACTCTGCCCGCTCTCTCATCCATCTCTGGCTGACCGGATCGAGCTCACGCACGGCACGGCCGAGGCCGTGCCCGATTGCGACCTCCTCGTCATCGAACGGCACGTCCTCTGGCCTTACGAGAGGCAGCTGGATGGATTCGCCCGGCTGCTGTTCAGGTGCCGGCGTCTCGGCGTCCCCGTCGTCTACGAGCTCGACGACAACCTGCTCGATCTGAACCGCGACGAGCCGTGGGAGACGTACCCGGGAGGAACGCTCCGCGCCGTCGTCGCGTTCCTGGCGCGACAGGCGGACGGAATGATCGTCTCGACGGCGGCGATCGCGGAACGCGTGGCGCATCTCCGCGGCGACGTCCTCGTCGTGCCGAACGCGCTCGACGAGCGGCTCTTCGACTCCGCGCCGGAACCGCCGACGGCGCGGTCGTCCCCGCTGACGATCGGCTACATGGGCACGCTGACGCACGAGGCGGATCTCCGCATGGTGCTCGCGCCGGTCCGGGCTCTCCTGAAGCGCCACGCCGGAAAGGCGCGGCTGGAGCTCGTCGGTGGAGCTGAAGGACGGAGGACAGCGTCGCTGTTCGACGGCCTGCCGTTCCGGATGCGGGATCCGGAGAACGACGACCAATATCCGAGGTTCGTCCCGTGGATGCGGCAGCATCTTCGCTGGGACCTCGCGATCGCGCCGCTCGAGGACAACGCGTTCACGCGGTGCAAGTCCGACCTCAAATACCTCGACTATGCGGCGCTCGGGATTCCAGCCGTCTTCAGCGACGTCCGCCCTTATCGGGACACGGTGCGCCATCGCGAGACGGGGCTCCTCGCCGCAAACGAGCCGGAAGCCTGGGCGGCCGCGCTCGAGGAGATCGTGAGCGACGACGCCCTCCGCGGGCGGCTCGCGAAAACCGCGTGGACCGAAGTGCATGGAAGCCGCATGCTGAAGACGAACGCGACGCGCTGGAGCGACGCGATCGAGAAGATCGTGCCGGGGTTCTTCGCCTAGGCCTTCAGCCGCCGACGCGCAGTTGGATCTTCGGCGCCTCGAAGACGAGCGGGGTCGCGCCCTCTTGCGTCTCTTCGCCCGCGAGATGAAGGGTTATGCGCTTTCCGGCCAGCGTCGAAAGATCGACCGACAACCGCTTTGCCTTTTCGCGGGGAACGAACGCCCGCTCGTCGAGGGAGACTGGCGAACCTTCCGCCGTCAGCGAGACGCGTGCGCCCCGCCCGAACTGCCGGTCGCCGGGCGCCGCCCGGACGACCGTTGAAAACGTGGCGCGGCGCGTTTCGGGCGGGAGGTCGACGCTCCATGCCATCGCGGCGCCCGGGGGTAGAACGAGGTCGAGCCGATGAAAGTCATTCGGGTCGGCGCGGGTCCGTCCGTCGCGCGAGAAAAAGGCCGGAGCGTTCGGGGGTTCGACACCGACGCGGCCCACGGCGACGTCTCCTTGCATCAGGTACGTGCGCCGCGGACCGAAGACGGACAGCCGGTGCGCCTCCAACGCGTCGCCAAGACGGGGGAGCTCGTCCCATGGACCCTCGTCGCCCCACTGAAAAACCAGCGAATGGCAGGGCGCGGGCGCCGTTCGCCACGCTCTCAGGCAGGACGCGGAAGCGGGCGATCGCGACTGAAGATAGAAGGACTTGTCTTCCCAGGTGGCTTGCACCCTCAGCGTCATAAGCGTGACGACGAGGATCCCACCCGTCCGAACGGGAGGGGGCGCCTCGGCGAACAGTATGAGCAGCCCCATCCAGAAGAGCGCCATCGGGAACACGTACCAGGGCGCGACGCCCACCCGAAAGAGAGCGATTTGGAAAGCGACCAGCAACGCCCACGCGAGCAGGAGAAGAGCGGGAAGACAAGCGCGTAGCCTGGTTCGGAAGAGGACCAGCATCGCAACGAGCATGAGCAGCCCAGTCGCGCCCACGGCTTGCGATCCAAGACTCGGTGTGCCGGCGGCGATCCCGTTCACGAAAGGCCGTCCAAGAAGGTCCAGGATGGACACGATTTTCAGGCTAGAAACTGGTGTTAGGGCCTTGGAACCCACCGTGCTGAAGAAGAGCGGCCAGGCATATTGAGCCGCACCCGCGACAGCTCCGCAAAGAAAGATCGCCCATGCTCCGAACGAGCGGATGCGAAGGAGAAGGAGCGCGGCCGCGAATATCGGCCACGTCATGACTCCGCCGCCCCAGGACCACGAAGCGAGGATCCCGCCAAATGCAAGAGCCGTCGCGAGCGCGAGCGGTCTCTCTCTCCATTGCACGACCGCGCAGGCACCGATCGCGACCCCAAGCTGCGAAATGCCGTACTGCAAAGCAGGCTCGCCGAACGTGAAGACCGTCACGCGCGACGTCGAGAAGACGAGGAGCGACAGGAGAGGGAGGAGGAGCCAGCGTGTGTGTCTCGGGATGGCCGCCGTCAGGAGAGCGAGCGTGGCTCCCGCGAGCGCGAGACCGAGGCCGAGCTCAAACCACACCGACCAGTGAAAGAACCGAGCGTTCAGGTAGTAAATCGGAAAGATGGCGAGCCCGGAATGTGCTCCGCCGATCCAGGCTTCCTGGAGGAACTTCTGCAGGGAACACGTCCCTTCGAGCATCGAGCGGACGAGCGAGACGCGATGGACGTAGTCGTTGGAGAGGTTGTTCTCGCCGTTCGTGAAGACGATCCACGCCATGCGCGCTGGCGGCAGGAGCGCCAGGAACAGCGACGCGGCCCTTGCCGAAGCGGAAGCCGGCCTCTCCTGTTCCGTCACAGCCCCAGCGCGAAGGCTTCCGTCGCGAGCTTCACGTTGCGGCGGGAGTCGGTGAGGCTCGCGGCGAGCTCGAGGGCGTCCGACGCCGCGTCAAGGAGATCGGCGGTCTTCGCCGTTCCGAGTCGCGCGAGGTCCTTGAAGCGCTCGCGGAAGAGGATGTGGCGGCCGGCGGGATCGACGGGAGCGGCCGCGGCGTCACGAAGGAGCTGCGCGAGGAGCTGGAGGCGGCGGACGGCCTCGGGCCCGTCCTCGGCTCCGAGGAGCGTACCCAGTGCGAGCGACCAGGAGAGGGAGCGCGTGAGGAAGACGCCGGAGACGGCTTCGAGGAGCGCGTCGCGGGTCGCGCGCGCCTCGGCGAGGTCCAGCTCGGCCGCTTCGTCCGCGTCGTTCGGCACGAACGCCGCGCGCGCCTCGGCTTCTTCCTCGCCCAACCCGCGGCTCCTCAGGGCGGTGGCCGTCTCTTCGCGTGTCGCTCCCGGGACCGGGCGGAGCGCGACGCGCGAGAGGATCGTGGGCGGGAGAAGGCGCGGGCGCGTGGCGGTCAGGATGAAGCGGGTCTTCGTGGGCGGCTCCTCGAGGATCTTCAGGAGCGCGCTGAACGCGGCGCTCTCCGTGCGGTCCACGTCGAGGAGAACGACGGCGCGGAACGGCGCCTCGTAGGGAAGGCGCGTCGCGTCGGCGGCGACGGCGCGCACGAGCGCGGTCGGCAGCGTCGTCTCCTTGCCGTCCGCCTCCTCGAATGGAGGGGGGTTCACGCGGCGCCGCCTCTCCGGCGCGGCGACCATGAGGTCGGGATGCTCGCGCCGGTAGACGCGGCGCGCGGCGGGTGATTCGGGGTCGAAGCCGGGACCGCAGACGATCTCGGCCGCCGCCTCGAGCGCGAGGGCCTCGAGGCGCCGCCCGCCAGGGCCCGCGAGGAGAACGACCGGCGCGCCGCTCACGCGCGCCTCCGGGGGGAGACGAAGAGAGACCGAAGATTTTCTTCGAGTGAAAGAAAGACTTCGGACGCGGGCGGCGTCGCGTCGATGACGACGAACCTTCTTGGCTCCTTCTTGACTCGACGCAGGTATGCGGCCCTCACTCTTTCATGGAAATCTCTATCTTCTCTTTCGAACCTGTCGAACGAGGCAGCTCGGCGGTTCGCGACGCGCGCGAACGCGACATCCACCGGCAGGTCGAAAAGATACGTTCGATCGGGGTTCCGCTTGCACCAGCGCTCGTGGAGCTCGTCGACGCGCTTCTCGCCGAGCCTCCGGCCCGCACCCTGGTAGGCGCGAGAGGCGTCCGTGTACCGGTCGCAGAGGACGTGCGTCCCGGCCGCGAGGGCGGGCTCGATCATGGTCATGAGGTGATGCCGCCGGTCCGCCATCATGAGGAGGAGCTCGGCACCCGCGTCGATGTGATCCCTGGAATGGAGGAGCGCTTCGCGCAGGTGCCGCCCGAGCTCCGTCCCGCCGGGGTTCCGCGTCGCGAGGACCGGAAAGCCCCGTGCCTCCACCCAGGCGGCGGCGCGCGCGACCTGCGTGGTCTTTCCCGAGCCCTCGATCCCCTCGAAAGTCAGGAAAAGTCCGCGGGTCACGACGCCGGATTCTCGCATGCAGGTTCAGCGCCTGCCCCGGAACGATACTGGCATGCCGTTCGTATACTGAGGCAGCGCATGTCGGTTCTGACGCCGGACCCGAGCAGCCCGGAGGGCGCTGTCGGCGTACCCGGCCGCTCGCCGCGGAGCGTCCTCATCTTCGTCGGGGCCCTCGGCTGCCTTCTCGCCCTCCTATCCGTCGTGGACATGTTCATGCCGAAGGCCTACGACGGCGTCGTGCCCGACCCGTACTCCATGGGCGGCATCCTCGTCCGCGACCTCGTCCCCGGGGGAGCGGCCGAAAAGGCAGGCCTCAGGCCCGGAGACACGGTGCTCGGCATCGGGCACCACATGCTCAATAAGGCCGCCGAGGCGCCCGCCGAGCTGCGCCGGCACCGGTCGGGCGAGGCCGTGGACTACCTCGTGAGACGGGGACCGGACGTCTTCGAGACGAAACTCGCGCTCACCCCCTTCCGCCTGGGCTCCGCGTCGTATTTCTACTTCGCGTTCCTGGGCCTCCTCTTCTTCGTCCTGGGAGCCTTCGTGGTCTCGCGCCGGCCGGACGACGCGGCGGTCCAGGTCTTCTACGTCCTGTGCATCCTGTTCATGCTGTTCTTCATCTGCCGCCTGCGTCCGTCCAGCTATTACTGGATCGACTACGTCGTGCAGGTCGCCGGCACGCTCGCCCTCTTCCTCCTGCCGGCGGTGTTCCTGCACTTCTTCCTCCTCTTCCCGAAGAAGAAGACGTTCCGGTTCGCCGACCGTGCCTCCGAGGACGTGCCGCCGGCTCCCTGGCTCAACCTGCTCCAGAATTTCCTCAATCGCTCGCCGCTCCTGCTGACCGTCCTGTACACGCTTCCGCCCGTTCTCTACGTCCTTCAGATGGCGTGCGCGCGAGGCGGCGGCCCGCGCCGGCTCATCTACGGCGCGCCCACGCTGAACTGGATCCTGCTCGCCGACTACCTCATCCTCGGCCTCCTCGCGCTCGCGCACACGTGGTGGACGAGCGAGGACCGCGCGGCGCGCCGCCCGATCCTCGTCCTCCTGATCGGCACGGTGGCGGGGATCGTGCCGTTCGTCGTCTTCGCCGTCTTCTTCCCGTCTCTCTTCCGCGAGGACCGTTATCTCGCGTGGGGCGTCGTGCCGATGGCAATCATCCCGCTCACGTTCGCGTACGCGATCGTGAGGTTCCGGCTCTTCGACGTCGAGGTCATCGTCCGGAAGTCCCTCGTGTACGCGATCCTGACGGCGGTCGTCACGGGGTTCTACGCGCTCTGCGTCGTGGCCGGGAACGCGATCGTCTCGACCGTCTCGTCGTCGACGCTGTTCTCGTCTCCCGCGTTCGCCTTCGGCTTCGGGCTCGTCGTCGTTCTCCTCTTCGATCCGCTGCGCAGGCGGATGCAGCGCGTCGTGGATCGCGTGTTCTTCCGCGACCGCGCGGACTTCCAGCAGGCGCTCCTGGACATGAGCCGCTCCGTCGTTTCGCAGCTCGAAAGGCCGAAGCTGCGGGCGCTCCTGACGTCGCGGACGGCCGAGCTCCTGAGGCTGGAGAGCCTCGACCTCCTCCTGCCCCGCGGCGAGGACGGCGCCTTCACGGACGGCTCGAGCGGCGGCGCGAGCCTGCCCGCGCTTCCGATGGGGGCGGTGCTGCCCCGCCTCGTCCTCGAGAAGGGCGCTCCCGTTCGACTCGCAGAGCTGGACGGCTGGATGCTCGATCCCGACTCGCGCGCGTTCGTGGCGGCCGCGAAGCGCCGGCCGATCACGGTCGTCCTGCCGCTCGCGACGCAAGGCAAGCTCCTCGGGCTTCTCGCCGTCGGCCGCAAGCGCTCCGAGGAAGAGCTCTCCCGCGAGGACCTCGATCACCTGCTGACGATCGCGAATCAGGGCGCTCTCGGGCTCGAGGCCGCGGGCCTCCACGAAGAGCTCACGCGCCGGGCGGAGGTGGAGCGCGATCTCGACATCGCGCGGGAGATCCAGACGAGCCTCTTTCCGCGAGAGCTGCCGCGCGTGCCCGGCGTGTCGTTCTTCGGCGTCAGCCGGCCGGCGCGCGTCGTCGGAGGCGACTTCTACGACTTCCTCGAGGTCGACGGCGACGTGCGGACGGGCGGGCGCCTCGGCCTCGTCGTGGGCGACGTGTCGGGCAAGTCGATCCCGGCGTCCCTCCTCATGGTCGCCGCCAAGGAGATCGTCTACGCCCGGGCGATGGCCGATCCCGATCCGGGCGTCGTGTTCCGCGAGGCGAACCGGCGCCTGTACGACATCAAGCGGCGGATGTTCGTGTCGCTCGCCTATTTCCTCCTCGACCCGAAAGCGCTCTCGCTCACGTACGCGTTCGGCGGCCAGCCGACGCCTCTCCTCGTGCGCGCGGGCTCGAGCGCGGCGGTGGAGATCCCGGCGCCGGTGAATCGCCTCCCTCTCGGCGCGTTCCGCGACGTCCCGTACGACACGGTGACGTCCTACTTTTCGCCGGGAGACCTCCTTCTCTTCTACACGGACGGGCTGAACGAGGCGATGTCCGCCGAAATGGCACCGTACGGGGACGAGAGGCTCAAGGCCTCGTTCGTCCGCCACGCGAAACGCCCCCTGCCGGAGCTCGCCGACGAGCTTCTCGAGGACATCCGGCAGTTCACCCAGGACGCCGAGCAATACGACGATCAGACCTTCGTCCTGATGCGGATCACCTAGAAACTCGAGGTGCCGCGGGCGCGTATCATGAGAGGGCCGCCGGTGCGGCCCTCCGGAGGATCCATGCCGTTCGCGTCTCCCCGCTCCCTGCGCCCCCTGGCCCTCACCCTCGTGGTGACGGGTCTCGCGGTGGCCGGGACCGCCGCGGCCTTCTTCCTGAGGAGCCGCCGGGACGTCACGACGTCCTCGGAACAGGCGCGGAAGGCCTACAACGAGGCGCGCGAAAACGACATCAAGCTGTACGAGCGCGAGGCCATTTCCGGGTACGCGAAGGCGCTGCAGTACGACCCGCATTTTGTCATGGCGACGCTCCGGCTCGCAGACAAGATCCGGAGCCGCGATCCGGAGCGGGCGAAGTCCCTCCTTGCGTCGGCGGCGCGTTCGCGCGAAGAGCTCACGCCTCGCGAGCAGCTCATGCTCAGGATCTACGAAGAGCGCTGGGGGAAGCGTGACGTCGCGACCCTCGGCGCGCTCTACGACGAGTACCAGCGGAGGTTCCCGGACGATCCCGAGGGCTATCTCATGCGGTGCAATTTCCTGGCGATGCAGAAGCGCACCCCTGAGGCCCTTCAGGAATACGAGCGTCTCCTCAAGGTGAATCCGAACTACGCGTACGCCTACAACACGCTCGGCTACGCAGCCGCGGCGCGCGGCGACTACGCGAAGGCCGAGGATTACCTCAAGCGCTACCGCTATCTCGCGCCGGACCAGGCGAACCCTCTCGACTCGCTCGGCGAGCTCTACGCGCTCACCGGGCGTTACGACGAGGCCGAGGACGTCCTCAAGAAGGCGCTCGCCGTGAAGAGCGACTTCTTTCCCGCGCTGGGCCACCTCGGCACCGTTGAAATCGGCCGAGGAAATCCCGCGAAGGCCGCCCAGTACTTCCTCAAGGCATCGGAAGAGGCGACTCAGCCGATGGCCCGCCTCGACTTCCGCTTCTACGCTTCGATCGCGCTCCTCGACGCAGGGGACGTCGTGGCCGCGGGCAAGGAGAGGGACCGCTTCGCCGCGGAAACGGCCGGCCTCCCGCCCGGAGCGGAAGCGGATCGGCTTCGCGCCAAGATCGCGTTCCTCCAGGCGGCGTTCCTCGCTCTCAAGGGCGAGACGGCGGGGCTCGACGCCCTGCTCGCGACCGCGACCGCTCCGTACCAGAAGGAGCCGGAGGCCGAGAAGAAAGGCGCGGAGAGGGATGTCGCGTTCGTCCGCGGAGTCGCGGCGGCGCGGTCCGGCCGCTGCGAGGAGGCGGTGCCGCTCCTCAAGGGGGCCCAGCAGCCGGAAGGGGAGTTCGGGCTCGGGGGAACGCAGTATTACCCGGCGCGGGACTTCGGCCGCGTGCTGGTGGCCCGCTGCCTCCACGACCTTGGTCGGGACGAAGAGGCGGAAAAAGAGCTCGCGCCGCTCCTGAAGAGAAACCCGCGCTTCGCGCCCGCCGTCGCCCTCGCCGCGCGTCTGAACCCTGAAAAGCCGGCCGCCGGCGCCCCTGACGCCCGCGCTCAGGGCGTCCCCTGAGCGCGAGATGAGCGGCCCCCGGCCGCCCGCGCGCGATCTCGAGACGTTCCAGCTCAAGAAGAAAGTCCTGCGTCTCGAGACCCTCTACGACGTCAGCCGCTCGCTGACGGCTGCACGCGACGAAAGGGCGCTCCTCGAGGAGATCCTCGCCCGCGCGGTTCCCGTCCTCGACGCCGCCCGCGGATTCGCCGCGGCTTTCGAGGACGCCGAGGGCTCGGGCGCCGTGGCCTCGCTCGGGGTCACCCCCGAGCCCGATCCGCTCGCCGTCTCGTCGGATCCGTTCGTCCTCGACCTGGCGCGCGCGAAGACCGCGCTCGCGCGCGGAAAAGAGACCGTCCTGGGCCGTGAGGTCGAGAGCGTCGCCGGCGTTCCCCTTCTCGGCGGCGAGCGCGTGCTCGGGGTCCTCGTCGTCCTCGACCGCGAGGCGCGGGGGACGGACGCCTCGCCCTTCGACGAGGAGGACCGCCGGTTCCTGGTCTCGCTCGCGGGTCTCGTCGCGCCGACCCTCGACGCGGCGCGCCGCTTTCGCGCGCTCGCCGCGGACCTCGACCGCCTGAGGGAGGAGAACCGCTCGCTCAAGGGCAGCCTCGGCGTCGACGAGATCCTCGTGGGGGACGCGCCGGCCATGCGGCGCGCCAAGGAGCTCGTCGCCCGGGCGGCCGCCTCGCGCGTGAACGTCCTCGTGACGGGCGAGAGCGGCACCGGCAAGGAGCTGGCGGCGAAGCTCCTGCACGCGGGTTCCCCGAGGCGCGAGGGTCCTTTTCTCGCGTTGAACTGCGCCGCGGTTCCCGAGAGCCTCCTGGAAAGCGAGCTCTTCGGGATCGAGCGCGGCGTCGCGACGGGCGTCGAGGCGAGGATCGGCAAGTTCGAGCTCGCGAACGGCGGCACGATCTTCCTGGACGAGATCGGTGACACGCCGCTCGCCATCCAGGCCAAGCTCCTGCGCGTCCTGCAGGAGCGCGAGATCGAGCGTCTCGGGGGGCGCACGAAGGTCCCGGTCGACGTGCGCGTCGTCTCGGCGACGCATCAGGACCTGCCTTCGGAGATCCGATCGGGGCGCTTTCGCGAGGACCTCTTCTACAGGCTGCGCGTCGTGGAGATCCACATGCCCGCGCTACGCGACCACCGGGAGGACATACCGCGCCTCGCGGGGCATTTCCTCGCGCGCATCGCGGCGCGCGAGGGTCGCCGCGCTCCCTCCCTCTCGCGCGACGCCGTCAAGGCGCTTCTCGATTATCCCTTCCCCGGCAACGTGCGCGAGCTCGAGAACCTGCTCGAAGGCGCGGCCGCGCTCGTCTCGGGCGACACGATCGAGGCCGCCGACCTGCAGTTCGGTATCGCGCGCGAGGGCGAAGGCGAACCCCTCGTCACGTCCGTCGACCTGCGCAACGTGGAGAACGCCCACATCCGCCGCGTCCTCGCGCAGGTGAAGGGCAACAAGAGCCGCGCCGCGAAGCTTCTCGGCGTCAGCCGGCGGACGCTCTACCGGAAGAGGATCTAGAAGCCCGCTACGGCTCCTTGCGGATGAGCTTCCAGAGCGCGGTTCGATCCGGAGCCAGGAGCTCGGCGATGCGCTCATGGTTCACGTCGGCCACGATGATCTGGCCGACCTCGGTCGTGACCTCGCGGTAGATGCCGTGGACCTTCATCTTCGCGGCCTGATACTGGTTGTCCTCTGTGGGAGAGACGTAGTGCACCGAGTCGACCCGGAAGCGATGAATCAGGAAGAGGTGGACGAGGTCCATGAGGCGTTTCTTTCGGAGCGCCTCCGCGAAGGTGTTCTGGTCGCGCACCGAGAGGATGCTGCGGCCCCGCCGGTCGTGGATGGGCGCGAAGACGACGTTCGCGTGCTTCTCGTTCCCGTTGCCCGTGATACCGAGCTCGAGCAGCTCCGAGCCGGCGCTGTGCGGCCGTAGCTGGACGCGGAGCGGGCCGGGGAGGCCGTAGTGCTGCGTCCACATCCCGAGCCACTCCTCGAGGAGCTTCTTCGGCACCTCGGTCTGCACGAGGTGCTGGTGCTGGGTCGACCCCTTGCCCATGGCCATGGTCGTCGCCGTGCGCCCCGACGTGGCGGTCAGGGCGGCGTCCGCGCGCGGCCCGCCGACGAGCGTCTGCGGCGTGCGGTACGGCGACTCGACCATGCGGAGCTTCCGCTGCAGGCGCGCGAGGGCCAGCATGCCGTCCTGCCGGAGGGCCGTCGCGAGCTCCTCGGCGGCGAGGCCGTCGATCTGGTGGCCGCCGTACGTGATGAAGTTGAAGACGAAGCCGAGCTTGCCGAGCTCTTCGGGGAATCGCCGCATGTCATCGTCGCTCATGCCGGTCGTGTCCCAGCTGAACGACGGCGAGAGGTTGTAGGCGAGCATCTTGTCGGGGAACTCGGCGTGGATCGCCTCGGCGAACTCGCGGGCGTCGGCGAGGTTGGCGGTCTTCGTCTCCATCCACAGGAGGTCGGCGAACGGCGCGGCGGCGAGCGACTTGGCGATGGCGTACGGGATGCCTCCCCGAACCTGGTAGAAGCCCTCCGACGTCCTAGCCAGCTCGCAGTCCCAGTCCACGTCGGCGCCGAGGGCGCGTGCCTTCTCGCGGGCGGCATAGAGCGAGGAGCGCGCGGCGAACCAGCGCCACTCGTCGGGGCTCGTCTCGAGCGGCTCTCCTTCGCTCGCGCGGAAGTCGAGCACTTCGGCGACCGCTTCGCCGTACGGCTCCAGGATGGCCTCGGTCTCCCACGCGTCGAGGAAGGTGGAGGCGACCCGGTCGAACGTCGCGTCGAGAGAAGCTTCCTTCCCGCTCCGGTAGGCCGAAGCGGCCTCCGCGGCCAGCCGCAGGAGCCCCTTGCGCTCCAGCCAGGCGGAGGCGGCCCTGTGTTCGCCGTCGGGCACGGCGTAAAGGAGGTGGCCGTTGAGCTCGCGGACGCCCAGCTCGTGGAAATGGCGGATGAGCGCGAGGTAGCAGGCCTTGTAGGCCGGCACGCCGAGGTTCGTCGCGCCGAGGAGGAACGGCTGGTCGCGCTCGTCCGCGCGGCCGTCGAGGAGGTTGGCCGCTTCCGCGTCCGTGCGGGCGACGATGATGCCGGCGACTCCCATGACGTCGAGCTGGAAGCGGGCGGCGTTCAGCCTCTTGTTCTGCTCGTCCTGCGCGACGAGCACCTTGCCGCCCTGGTGGCCGCACTTCTTCGTGCCCGGGCGCTGGTCCTCGATGTGGTAACCGGGCACGCCGGACTCCACGAAGCGGCGGATCAAATTGCGGACGTGAGGGTCGCCGCCGTGGCCGGTGTCGGCGTCGGCGATGATGAACGGGCGGAAGTCGTGCGCCGGAGCCGCGGCGCGCTGAGCCTCGGTCATGCGCGAGCGCAGGTACTGCTGGTTGCGGTCGGCGGTGAGGAGGGCGCGCACGAGCGTCGCGGCCTCGTCCGGCACCTGGCTGAGAGGGTAGCTCGCGAGATCGGGCCCCGGGTCCTCGCTCGTTCCGCCCTTGGCGGAGGTCGCCCATCCGCCGAGGTAGATCCCTTCGATCCCCATCCGCTTCATCGTCACGGCCTGTCCCGGCGAGTAGGGGCCGAAAGTCGTGATGCTCCTTCTCTCGCTGAAGAGCTGGCGCAGGCGATCGTAGAACGCCGCCGCGGCCTCGCGCGCCACCGTGTAGTCGTGGGCGATGGTGCCGCGCTGCTCGACGACCTGGCGCGCCGTGTAGAGGCGGGTGATCCCCGCGAAGCGCGGGCTGTCGAACCACCGCTGGGTGGCGGCGACTTCCTTCTCGAACGAGGTCGTGGCGGGAGCTGCGGTCTCGGTTGTCATGCGACGAAGTCCAGGTTCTCCGTGATCCTCGTCCCGTCCCGCTCGAAGGCTTCGACGTAGGCCCGGATGCGGGCCCGGGCGGTGGCGAGATCGTGGTTGTCGAGGTTGAGGTTCAGAAGATCGATGTACCAGGGCGGCTTGACGGGATGGGTGACGTAAGTCTCGACGATCTCCCGCGCGATGGGGAGGGTCGTCGCCTTCGAGTCGTCGTGAACGTCGCGGTTCC
The DNA here is from genome assembly GCA_963719225.1 of Thermoanaerobaculia bacterium. Lineage (GTDB taxonomy): Bacteria > Acidobacteriota > Thermoanaerobaculia > UBA5066 > UBA5066 > Fen-183. The sequence continues at coordinate 724,171 of CAVRAY010000001.1, forward strand.
CGGCGCGGAGGAGCTTCTCGTACTCCTCGGCGAGGAGACGCTCGAAGAGGGGAGCGCCGAAAGTCTCTCCGGCGCGCGCGCCCGTCTCCGGGTCGTCGGCGGTCAGCTTCGCGCCCTTCTGCAGCCACTCCCAGAGGATGCTGAGCCGGATCTCGCCGGTCGCCATGTCCTCCATGAGGTAGAGGACGTCGGCGTCGCCGAAGAAGTCCGCCGGCTTGAGCGCCACGGCCTGGAAACCGCGGCCGAAGGCGTTTCCGTATTGCAGGGCGACGCTCAGGAGGTCGCGCGCGCCGCGGACCGTGCGGGGAGCCGGCTCGAGCAGCACGAGACCGTCGACGTCCTCCGGCGTGTAGGTGAGGGGAGGAAACGCGCGGCCGAGCTGGTTGTCCTGGCCGGCTTCCTCCCACACGGGCCGGACGATGTGCACCATCTTCCAGTGCGCCACCCATTTACCGCTGGCGCCCGCGCGCTGCTCGCGCTCGCCGCCGGCCTTCGCCCTCTTCATGCCCGCGGTCACACCGGCCTCCGACCCGACCGGGATGTTGGGCTCCATCCCCCCCTGCCAGAGGGAAAAGCGGCCGTTCTGGTCGGGGGTGTTCACGGCACGGCGTACGCGGTCCTCGTAGGTGCGCATGTAACCGTACGTCATGACGATGGCGTCGATGTTCGGATTGATGAAGCCCGTGTCCCACGCCATCGCGTCGGCGACGCTGTTGATGTAGTCCCACCGGCCGGTGTTGAAGCCGACGAAGTGGCGGCCCAGGGCAGCGCGGATTTCCATGAGCTGGAAGGTGGCCTCGATCTGCTCGACGAGAACGTACGCCTTGATCGTCCCCACGGGCAGGCCGAGATGCCCCTCGAGCGCCGCGAAGATGTCGCTCCACAGCGCCGCCTCTTCGGCCGTCTGGATCTTCGGCAGGTAGAGAGCGATCGAGGATCCGGCGCGGCCGAGGCTCTCGTGATTGTTGACCACGTAGAGCACGAGGTCGACGATCGACGCGGAAAAGCCGGTGCCGCCCTTCTCGCGCACGTGGCGGTCGTCGAGGTGCAGGCCGCGGGCGCGGAAGAGTTTCGTCGTGAAGTCGAGCTGGCGCCGCCAGTCGGCGATGATGGGCCGCCCGAAGAACCCCTGCGCCCAGTCGTTCATCTCCTTCGCGACGCTCTCGGCGACGCGCAGGTAGAGCGGGTCCTTCTCGATCGCCAGCCGGAGGTTGCGCTGGTTGTCGAGAGACATCGTGGTGGTCTGCCCCAGGGCGTCCTCTCCGTCGAACATCCAGCCGTCGGCGCCCGAGAGGAGCGCGTAGGCGACGTTGCGCAGGCCGCTCTCGGTGGCGGCGCGCGGCCGGGTCGCCGGGCCCGTCCCCTGGATCCACTGGCGCTTCAAATCGGCCGGGATGTCGCCTCCCTCGAACCTGCCCTCGCGGGCGTCCCGAACGCGGATCGAGGTGCGGGGAATCGTCGCCCCGGGATCCAGGAACGCGATGCGCTGCCGGGCGCGCTGGCGCGCGAGGCGGCGCGCGATGCGAGCCGCCATGAGCTCGCGCCGATCCCGGTTGAAGGGCGCCAGCGCCTCCAGCGCCTCGAGAGCGGCCGGCGTATGGACGTCGGGGTACGCCTGGAGAACGCCACCCTGGTATTCGAGCCTGGAGATCATCTTCGCCAAAGCGCCGCGGAGTCTAACGCCTGATGGAACGCCGGCAGATTTTTCGGTTAAGGAACAGGCGGTTCTGCGTGGACATAGTGGCACTATGTAATCAAATGGCTCATCGGCGCTAAGTTATTTTCTTAGAATGGTAATATGGAGACATCTAGGGCGTGCTCCGAAGTTGTGACATTATGGCGCGTATCTGGCGCATTTCGTTGACCAATATCCTCCTTCCAAGAAACCCAATCTTTCCAACATCTTAGATGCGCCTCGGCATCCTCGAATCTCGATTCATCTGGCGTGGCCTGGCACTTGCGATGCGGGAGTCGACCGGAGGCAGTCGAGAATGTTCAGCGAGGGCGGAAACGAAGCGAACGCGGCCCGCGTGTCGGCGCGCGTGTCGTCTTTCACCGCCTCGCTTCCCGCGTCGCTTCCGACGTCGACCCACGCCTCGCGTCTCGCTCTGTCGCTCCTTCTCGCCGAAGCCGCCGCGTTCGCCCTCGCCGCCGCGTCGGGTAAGATTCCTGTGTTCCTCTTCACGGCGGTTCGCGCGCTCCTGACGTTCTAGGGCCTGAGAGGGGATTGCCGAAAAGAGATGTCGTCGGTCGAGCGTCGCGAGGTGCACATGACCATTCCGGTTGCGCCGGAGATGGAGATTGCCGCGACGGCGCAGGTTTCGGCGCTCGGCGAGTGGATGGAGATGGGCCGCGACAAGATCGACGAGGTGAAGATGGCCGTCGTCGAAGCGTGCATCAACGCCTTCGAGCACAGCGCGACTCCCGACCGCAAGGTCGAGCTCTCCTTCCGCGTCGGCGCGGAGGAGGGGGGCCGGGGCGCCTACCTCGAAGTCGACGTCGCGGACGCGGGACACGGGTTCGATCCGACGCGTCTCAAGACGCCCGAGATCGCCGCGGCGCTGCGGTCCAGCCGGAAGCGCGGCTGGGGAATCAAGATCATCGAGAGCCTCATGGACGACGTTCGGATCGAGAGCGGCGAGCATGGCACCCGCATCGTCATGCGCAAGTATCGATAAGGTATAAAGGACCGAATGAGCGAGACCCTGAAAGTCGTCGTGGACCGGCCGGACGTCAACGTCGCCGTTCTCCGTACGGACGGCTACATCAACAACACCGGCGGCGAGGAGATCGCCAAGCAGTCCTACGCCCTCCTGGGGTCCGGCGTGAACTGTCTGCTCCTCGACCTCGAGAAGACCAAGATCGTCAATTCGATCGGCATTTCCATTCTCATCGAGATCCTGGAAAAGCTCCTCGATCAGGGAGGAAAGCTCGCCTTCTGCCGGCTGACTCCCACCATCGAGAAGACGTTCCAGATCATGGGGCTAGCCCAATATGCGCGCATCTTCCCCGCTCCCGAGCCCGCCCTCGCCTGGCTCCGGGGCGAGACCGAGTAGCGCGGCGATTTCCGGAGGTCCCGCCTCCGGCGGGAGCCCGGATGCCGCGATCCTCGCGGCGCACGAAAAGCTCGCGAAGCTCGATCCGTTCTCCGATCGCGAGCGGCTATTCGACGGGATCCTCGCCGCTCTCCTGATGGCCGCTCACGCCACAGGAGGCGTACTCGTGGATCCCACGCAGCCCGCGAAGGGCGAGCTGACCGGGGATCCTCCGGTCGTGATCCCGCTCACCGCCCGGGACGAAACGCTCGCGACCCTGGAGCTCGAGAAACCTCCCTTGGATCCGGTCGGCTTCGCGTCGGTCACGGCCCACGCGGCTCGCCTCCTCGATTCGGTGCGGATGGCCGACAAGGTGCAGAAGGCCGATTTCGAGCTGAAGTACAGGGTCTGGGAGCTTCAGAGCCTCTACGACGTCGGGCTCTCGATCGCCGGCACGCTCGATTTCGAAGTCCTCGCCGAAGACATCCTCTACAAGTCCATCTCGCTCCTGAACGCGCGCACGGGCACGCTCATCGTGTGCGACCGCGCGTCGGACGGCCCGGTCACCGTGCGCCATCTCGGAGAGCCTCTCCTCGACGGCGCCTCGGCGCGGCTCCTTCCCGCGACGGTCCTGCGTTGCAACACGATGGCCGAACGCGTCGGACTTCTCGTGAACGCCCCGGCCGAGAAGCTCCTCGCCGTGCCGATCCTCGCCGAAGGCCGCTGGCTCGGCGTCCTCGTCGTGGCGGACAAGGAGAATCGGGCCGGCTCGATCGACGACTTCACCGAAGCCGACGAGCGTGTGGCGTCACTCTTCGCGAACCAGGCCGCGATCGCTCTCGAGAACGCGCGCCTGCACCGCGAGGCCGTCGAGAAGGAGAAGATGGAGCGGGAGATCGAGCTCGCCGCCTCCATCCAGAAGACGATTCTCCCCGAGACGCTTCCGGACGTGCCGGGGCTGCTCGTGGCGGGGGGGAACCGGCCGACGAAGCAGGTCGGCGGCGATTACTTCGACGTCTACCCCCTCGAGGACGGGCGTACGGCGATCTGCGTCGCCGACGTCTCGGGAAAGGGAGTTCCCGCGGCGCTCCTCGTGTCCACGGTCCACGCCTGTCTCCATCTTCTCGTGCCGAACCACGCTTCCGACCTGCCCACTCTCGTGGCGCGCGTGAACCGGCATCTCGTGGGTTTTTCCTCGACCCGCAAGTTCGCGACCCTCTTCATCGCCGTCTACGATCCCGCGAAAGGAACGCTGACCTACGTGAACGCGGGACACAACCCGGGGCTGTGGGTGTCGCCGGAACAGGTGACGCTCCTGCCGAGCGGCGGAGTCCCCGTCGGAATGATGTCGGGCGTCACGCACACGCAGGCCGTGATCCGGGTCGCCCCGGGCGACACGATCGTCCTGTATTCCGACGGGATCACCGAAGCGCTGAACGGCGCGGACGAAGAGTTCGGGATGGAGCGCCTCATCGCGCTCGCGATCGAGGGGCGCGCGCAGACCCCGGCCGAGCTGTCCCGGCGCATCTTCGGCGCCGTGAGCGACTTCACGATCGGCGTGGCGCAGTACGACGATCAGACGGTGCTCATCGCCCGAGTCGCGCCGCCCGCGTGAGATGCCCCACCGGAGCCCTCGTCGTCGCGGCGGCTGGCGCGTTTGCCTGCACCTTCTCGCGTGAGATCACGGTCCTTCCTCATCGCCTCGAGCGGCCGATTCCGATCGGTCTCGTGAACTCGTACAACGTCGAAGAGCAGCTCCAACGCGGGTACATCCCGGAGGTGGACGAGTTTCTCGCGGGACCGGCGGGCCGAAACCTCGACGGAGTCCGCCGGGACCGGCTGGCCGGCCAGGTGCTCCTCGAGCGCGGCGACTTCCGCGGCGCCGCCCCGCGGCTCGAACGCGCCTTCGCGGGCACGGGCCGCGGGTCCGACCGGGCGGACATCTCCTGGCTGTTGTCGCAGGCCGCGTATTGGGACGGAGATTTCCCCTCGGCCGGCCGCTGGGGACGCGTGGCGCAGCGCGAGGGCAAGCGCGTACCGGACGGCTGGCTCGTTTTCCTGGAGTCGCAGGGGGCGCGCGTGCTCTACGGCGGCGCGGCAGCCGGCGAACGCCTCTTGCTTCCCGTCGAGTTCGGACGGCCGAATCTCCTTCGCGTCCCCGTGCGCGTGAACGGGCGTCCCGCGGAGGAGATGATCGTCGACTCCGGCGCCTCCCTGTCCCTCCTCACGGAGAGCGCGGCGGTCCGCCTCGGCGTGTCGTTCGTCCCGGGCGCGACGGCCGTCGCGAAGGGTCTCCACGACGCCGACCTCCCGATGCGTCTCGGCTGGGTGGATTCCGTGCGGGTCGGCGACATCACGCTGACGGACGTCCCGTTCGGCGTCCTGCCGGACGGCACGCTCACGTTCGAGACGTCCTCGTCCAGCGTCTTCCGGCTGAACGGCGTCCTCGGCGTCCACCTCATGAAGGAGCTCGACTGGAGAATCGAGTTCACCGAGCGCCTCCTCCACGCGCGCCGCCTCGACCGGCGCGTTTTGCGCGGCTCGAAGGACCAGAACATCTTTTTCCGGCGCATGAAGCCCATGGCGCGCGCCTCGCTCAACGGCCTGCCCTGGTCGCTCTTTCTCCTCGACACCGGGTCGGAGCCCTCGATGATCACGCGCGTCGGGCTGCGGAAGGCCAGCCTCTTCCCGGAACTGGCGTATCCGATCACGCTCGAGGGGATCGGCCAGTCGCGCGTGTCGTGGGCCAAGATCTCGAACGTGACGGTCGGGGTTTCGGCCTACATGGTCCGGTTCAAGGACATCGTCGTGCGAGAAGAGGCGGAAGGGATCGAGGACGGCATCCTTGGCGCGTCGTTCCTTTCGTCGTTCGACGTGGAGATCAGGTTCGGCTCGATGACGCTCGCGCTCGAGAATCCGATGGAGCGCCATCTGCGCCAGGCGAGGCCGCCCCCGCAGGAAACCCCACGCTAGAATGAGGTTCGTGCAGGAGCGCCATCCTCGGGGAGCGGCGGCGGCCGCCGCGCTCGCGGCAGTGGTCGTCCTCCACACGGGAAGCTGCCAGGGTCCGGCCGATCCCATGAAAAAGAAGCGCGTCGACATGGTCGAGCACCAGATCGCGGCACGCGGGATTCGGGACCCGCGCGTCCTGGAAGCGATGCGCACCGTTCCCCGCCATCTCTTCGTCCCGCCGGCCGAGGAAGCTTTCGCCTACGAAGACCGCCCGCTTCCCATCGGGAGCGGCCAGACGATCTCACAGCCCTACGTCGTCGCCTTCATGGCCGAGCAGCTTCGCCTGACCGGCAAGGAAAAGGTCCTCGAGATCGGGACAGGCTCGGGCTACGCGACGGCGATTCTCGCGGCCGTCGCCTCGAAAGTCTTCTCGATCGAGATCCGCCCCGAGCTGGCGCAGCTGGCGAAAGAGCGGCTCGAGAAGCTCGGCGTGAAGAACGTCGAGCTGAGGGCGGCCGACGGCTACCGCGGCTGGCCCGAGGAAGCCCCGTTCGACGCTATCCTCGTGACCGCCGCCCCGGAGAAGATTCCGCCACCGCTCCTCGAGCAGCTCGCTCCCGAAGGGAGGATGGTCATTCCGGTCGGAGCCTTCTATCAGGAGCTCAAGGTCATCAAGCGGCAGGGGGGCGGCTATTCGGAAAAGAGCGTCCTGCCCGTGCGCTTCGTGCCGTTCGTCGGCGAGGCCGAGGGTGCCCCGGCTCCGGCACGCGACCCCGGGACGTCGCGATGAGCGTCGGAACGGCGCTCACGAACTCCTCGTCCCTTCTCGAACGCGTGCCCGTCAGGGAGCGAGGCGCGTCCCTGACGCTCTCGGCCTGGCGCGTCGCGGTGACGGCGGACGAAGGCACGGGCACGATCGTCCGTCTCGAGGCGCGGGACGGCACGGTTCATTTCCGCGGCGACGGCCTGTTCCTCGGCTGGAGCGCCGAGGAGATGGAGGCGGCCTGGGGATTACTCGCGCGCTCCGATGCTCCCGCCGACCCCGAGCACCAGCAGCTCGGCTAGATCCCGGCCCAACCCGGCTCCAAACGCGTCCAGCCTTCCTCGATCGCCCACAGGTCCATCGCGAGGGAGACGAGGTCGTCCACCTCGGGCAGCGGCCTCGCGTCGAGCGTGAGGTCGATCGACTTGACGTACCGGCGACAGGTCTCGCAGGCCTCGATGCGGACGTTCTTGTGCACGTCGCTCTGGAAGCCCGGCAGCTTCGCGGGGTTCTCCTCCTGGCAGGAGGGGCAGCGGATGCGGTTGAAGGCCCACTCGGTTCCGCAAAGCCCGCAGACGAGGAAGCGGGCGGCGCCGTTGGATTCCGGCAGCTCCTTTCGGAAGGACACGATCGGAGCCGCGCCGCATGCGGGGCAGTGGCCTTCGTGCCGGGGCCGATGGGCGGCGACGCCCGCCTGCGCGAGGACCTCTGCGAAAGGGCGGAGGAACGCGCGGGACAGATAGTCCTCCACGGCCTCACGGCCGCCTTCCCAATAGACGCGGAGCCGCGTGGCCGCAGTCTCCGGGTCGTCCTTCGCCCGGCTCTCCGCGGCCTCCGCGAGCTCGGCCGGCCCGTCCGCCGCGGCGAAGGAAAGCAGGGGGGGCAGGAGGTCGACGACGCGGGGCAGGTCGGCCGCCTCGCCCGAGAACGGCGCGTCGGCGTGCCGCGCGGAGACGGCCGCGGCAAGCCGACCCTGCAGGCGGAAGAGCTTCGCCGCGAACACGAGCGGATCGGCGACGGCGGGCGCGGAGCCGGCAAGCAGCTCGGCGCGCGCCGCGCGCTTTTCGAACGGATCGGAAAGGGTCAACGAGGTCTCGAGGCTACTTCTCGCCCGTCACATCCTTGTACCACCGCGGGTGGTGCAGGCGCGCCCACGCCCTCGTGACGGTGCCCCGCGTCATCGAGCCGAACGTCCCGGGCTCGGCTGCGGTGCCGAGGTAGATGTGGAAGACGATCGTGACCGCGAAAAGGACGAAAGTGAAGTCGTGCAGAAGCACCGCGAGCTCACGGACGAGGAGCGGGAAGGTGAGCGGGAACCAGAGGACGACGCCTGAAACGAGGAGGCCGAGCGCCGCGAGCGCCGACGTGAAGAAGAAGATCTTCTGGCCGCCGTTGTACTTGCCGACCTCGGAGTCGTCGGTCTGATAGCGCATGTACGTGAACAGCTTCGGACCGATCCAGCTTTTCTCGTCGGGCCGGAGCTCCATCTCGGAGAACCACGCGACGAGCATCACGAGTGTCGCGATCGAGAAAGCGACGCCCGCCCAGGGATGCAGCCAGCGGCAGACCTGAAGTCCGCCGAAGAGTGGCGCCATCCAGGCGAAGACCGGCGTCCAGATCGGCAGACCGGTGAGCAGACAGACGATGAACGTGACGGCGACGCACCAATGGATGACACGCGAGGAGAGACGGTGGCGGATGATCTCGTTTCCAACGACGACGTTCTCGCGATCACGGCCCACGATGACGGCTTCGTCCATCGCCCGGTCGCGGATCGGGGCAGCGCTCATTTTGCCTCCTCTTCTCTCTTCCGCTCAGGCCTGCGGCAGGTTGGATTCGGAGTCGGCCGCGCCCTTCACTTCCTTCTTCCCGAAGTTCAGGTAGTGCCCGAAGGCGCCGACGACGGCTCCGACGATGGCGATCAGTCCGAGCGGGCGGACGATGTTCTTCCAGAACTTCATGCCCAGCGGCACGTGCGGATCGCGCGGAAGGGCGCCGTACCACTCGGGATGATCTCCGTGCGCGAGCACGGTGACGACGCCCGTCCCCCCGACGCCCTTCGGGTCGTAGAGCGCGGCGTTCGGGAAGCCGTTCGCCTTGAGCTGCTCGACGCGATGGTTGCCGAGGGCGACCATGTCGTCCTTCGTGCCGAAATGAAGGCAGCCGGTCGGGCAGGCCTTGATGCACGCGGGCTCGAGTCCCACCGAGACCCGGTCGACGCACAGCGTGCACTTCGCCATCTTCCCCGTGGCAGCATGGAATTTCGGGACCTCGAACGGGCAGCCGGTCGCGCAGTAGCCGCAACCGATGCACTGCTCGGGGTTCACGTCCACGACGCCGTTCGCGTACTGGACGATCGCGCCCGGCGCGGGGCACGCCTCGAGGCATCCGGGCTCGGCGCAGTGCATGCACTGGTCCTTGCGCATGAGCCACATGAGCCCGCCTTCGACCTCGTGCTCGTCGAATCGGATGAGGTTCCAGAAGGACGGGTCGAGCGTCGCCATCGTCTGGTACGTGCCCGTCTGCGACGTCGGGACGACCTTCAGGTCGTTCCATTCCTGGCAGGCCACCTCGCACGCCTTGCAGCCGATGCACGTCGACGTGTCGATGTACTTCGAGACGGTCGGAAGAGTGCGCAGGCCGGTGGCGTTCCCGGACGAGAGGATGCCAGAGGCGGAGGAGCGGGAGATCTCGAGGTTCTGAACGCTCATCGTCGTCCTCCTCTCACGCCTTCTCGAGCTTGACGAGGAAGGTCTTGTACTCCGGCGTCCAGGTGTTCGGGTCCATGGCCGAGGGCGTCAGGAAATTGGCGAGCGGGCCGGTATGGCCGGCTTCGCCCTCGTAGCCCCAGTGGAGCGGGAAGCCGATCTGCCACATGTCCTGCCCGTTGACCTTCAGAGGCCGGATCCGCTTGGTGACCATCGCGACCCCTTCGACGGAGCCCCTCGCCGACGTGACGCGGGCCTTGCCGCCGTTCGTGATGCCTTTTTCCTTCGCGAGAGCCTCCGGGATCTCGATGAAGAAGCCCGGCTGCACCTGGTTCAGACGATCGATGTGCTTGGTCCAGTAGTGGTAATGCTCCGTGAGGCGGTACGTCGTGCAGACGATGGGGAACTGGTCACGCTTTCCGTAAACGTCCTTATCGGACTTGAACTTCTTCGTGGCGGGATTGGACGTCACCTTGGGGTGCAGCGGGTTGTCGCACGGGGCCTCGACCGCCTCGTAATGCTCGGGGAACGGGCCATCGTTCAGCGGCGCGAAGATCTTGCCGACTCCTTCGGGCAGCATGATGAAGGCGCCGAACGTCCCCGGGGGCGCATCGGGCTTCATGTCGGGGACGTCCCCCACCCACTTCTCTCCGTTCCACTTGATCCCGGCCCGCGTCGGATCCCAGGGCTTGCCCTCCGCGTCAGCCGAGGCGCGGTTGTACATGACGCGCCGGTTCGCCGGCCAGGAGAAGCACCAGTTGTGGTACATGCCGAGGCCATTCGCATCGTCCGCGGGGTTGCGCCTCTGCGTCAGATTGCCCGCCTCGGTGTAGCAGCCCGACATGAGCCAGTTGCCGCACATCGTCGAGCCGTCATCCTGGAGCTGGCCGAACCCGTCGAGCTGCTGGCCGGCCGTCTTGATGAGCTTCGTCTTGTCCTTCGGGTCGTGGATGTCCTCGAGCGCCTTTCCGTTCAGCTCCTTCAGGACCTCGGACAGGTCGGGCGCCACCGGGTTCGTGTAGGACCAGTCGACGTTCAGGACCGCCTCCGCCGCGGGGCCGCCTTCCTTGCGGTAGAGGTCCCTCACGGCGAGGAAGATCCTCGCGAGGATCTCCTGGTCGGTCTTGATCTGCCCCGGAGGATCCAGGGCCTTCCATTTCCACTGGATCCAGCGTGCCGAGTTCGTGAAGCTGCCGTCCTTCTCGGCGAAGTTGGACGCGGGCAGCTGGAAGACCTCGGTCTGGATCTTCGACGGATCCGCGCCGCCGTATTCCTTGGGCGCCTTCCAGAAGGTCGCCGTCTCGACCTGGTGGTTCTCGACGACGACGAGCCACTTCAGCTTCGAGTGCGCGGCGATCATCTTCGGCGTGTTCGGACCGATGCCGACGGGGTTCATGCCGAACGTCATGAGGCCCTCGGGGCCGGGCTCCTGGCCGCCAGCGCGGCTCGAGTTGCCGCGGTACATGTCGTCGAAGATGAACATCCATGAGTAGTTGCCGTCGACCTTCGGAAGCCAGGCGTAGCCGAACTCGTTCTCCTTCTTCGCGTTCTTCCCGTAGCAGGCCTTCAGCACCGAGACCATGAACTTCGAGTAGTTCTGCCAGTAGTTCATGGACGGGCCGAGCGCCTTCGGCGTGTTTGCCTCGACGTACTCCTTGAGCGACTGCCACTGCGCCTGCGGGGTCTTGACGTATCCCGGCAGGATGTCGAAGACGCCCGCGGTGTCCGTCGCGCCCTGGATGTTCGAGTGGCCGCGCAGGGCGTTTACGCCGCCCCCGGGCCGGCCGACGTTCCCGAGGAGGAGCTGGAGCATCGCGGCCGTCCGGATGATCTGGACGCCGATCGAGTGCTGCGTCCAGCCGAGCGCGTACATGACCGTGCCGCAGCGCTCGGCGTTGCCCGTCGACGTCACGACCTCGGCGACCTTGAGGAACGTGTCCTTCGGCGTGCCGCAGATCTTCTCGACCATCTCGGGCGTGTAGCGGTCGACGTGCTTCTTCAGGAGCTGGAAGACGCAGTTCGGGTCCTCGAGGGTCGGGTCCTTCTTCGCCTCTCCCTTCGCGTCGAGCTGATACGCCCACGTATCGCGCTTGTAGCTGCCGGTCGCCTCGTCGAACCCGGAGAAGAGGCCGTCGTCGAACTTGAAGTCGGCGTTGATCAGGAGGGGCGCGTTCGTGTGGATCCTGACGTAGTCCTCGTGGAACCGCTTCTTGTCGATCGCGTACCGGATGATGCCGAGCAGGTACGCGATGTCCGTGCCGGCCCGGATCGGGGAGTAGACGTCGGCCACGGCCGCGGTCCGCGTGAAGCGCGGATCCACGGCGACGATCTTCGCGTTACGGGTCTTCTTGGCCTCGATCGCCCACTTGAAGCCGCAGGGGTGGTTCTCGGCGGGATTCCCGCCCATGCACAGGACGACGTCGGCGTTCTTGATGTCGACCCATCCGTTCGTCATCGCTCCGCGCCCGAACGTGGCGGCCAGACTGGCCACCGTGGGCCCGTGTCATACCCGGGCCTGGGTGTCCCGGTACGGCACGCCCCACGCGGAGGCGCTCTTCCAATAGAGGTAGTTGAACTCGGTCGTGTCCGTGCATCCGCCGATCATCGCCATGCCGGGGTTACGGTTGACGACCTGCCCCTTCGCGTTCTTCTGGACGAAGTGCTTGTCGCGCGTGTCCTTGACGTGCCGCGCGATCTTCGAGAACGCGTCGTCCCACGTGATGTCCTCCCAGTGGTCCGATCCGGCCTTCCGGATCTGCGGCGTCTTGAGGCGCGTCGGGCTGTTGATGTCGTCCTTGACCGTCGCGCCCTTCGGACAGAGGGTGCCGCGGTTGATCGGATGGTCGGGATCGCCCTCCACGTGGACGACGGAGGCCGTGGCGTTCTTGGCCTTGTCGCCCAGCGTGTGGATGATCAGACCGCACGAAACCGCGCAATATGGACACGTGCTGCGCGTTTCCGTCGTGCGCGAGATCTTGAACTCGCGCATCTCCGCCCGCGCCTCGTGGAGATCGAAGCCGAGAGCGAGACCGCCGCCCACGGTCCCGGCCTTAAGGAAAGTACGTCGGGTGAAACCCATCACGTCCTCCTCGTGCGTCCTGGCTACAGGACCGATAGCAGATCGCGTTTCGACGGCTCTGTCAAGAAATTGGAGGGAGCGTGTCCGCGCTCACGTTCCGCCGGCCATCCGGCGTATCACCGTCGAAGCTGAGGAGAAGCAGGGGTCGTCACGAGCGAGTCCGCTTATGCCCTTTCTACGCGCGATCTTTGATTCCCTTCACGCCGGACAGTTCGCCGCAATTCGCGCAGCAGAAGAACTGTCCGTCCTCACAAAGCGCCATGACTCACTTCCACCTTCCGTCCCGCCAATACCATCCGTTCCTGTGATGTCTCCAGATTCCCGGGACCCACGCGGCATGGGGATGAGGCCGCCGCTGCCAGCTCCCCGCCTGCCACGCGTAGGCACTGCCGCGCCAGACGTGATGGCCGCTGATCCAGACGTAGTCCGGACCGGGGGCCACGCCGAGGGCGACGTCGACCTCGGCGGGGGGCGGCGCGGTAGACGCGTAAACCGTTCCCGGCGGCGGACCTTCGACACAGCCCGAGAGAAGCACGGCTGAAAGGCCCGTCGCCGCGAGGAGACACGACCCTGAAAGCATCTTTTTCATGATTCCCTCCCGTGTTGGAGGTGCATCGGCCGTGCCACCGTGCGGCTAGCGGGCGGCCCGTCGGGCCACGGCCACGAGCCGCGTTGCGCCGGTCCGGAAAGGGCGCCGATCGAAGTCTCCCCAGAGCTTTTCGATCTCGAGCCCGCAGGAGGCGAAGAAGCTCCGGATGTCCGCCGGGTCCCAGGCGCGCGCGGTGAAGGAGGCCTCGACGCCGCTCTCTTCACCCGAGAAGACACGGTCGCAATAGCGGTAGCGCGCGTGCCAGAGCTGGCGCGACCCGACGGGCCGCCACCTCTCGCTGATCGAGAGCACTCCTGTCGCATGGCGGACCCGGCGCGGCGGAGGCTCGCAGATCTCGCGACGTCGATAGAGGCCTTCCAGCACGAACCGCCCTTGCGCGGACAGCTGGCTCGCCACGGCGCGCAGGGCCCCGCGTCGGTCGGTGGTCGACGTCAGGTGACAGAAGGGATCGCTCGAGGCGACGATCAGGTCGAACCGCGCCGCGAATGCGGGGCGGCGCATGTCGGCGGCGACGAAGCGGGCCCGCGAGCGCGGCGGGAGATGTCGGACCGCGCTCCGGAGCATCTCCAGGGAGATGTCCGTCCCGAAAGTCGGAGCGTGGCGCGCGAGGGCGGACGTGATCCGGCCGAGGCCGGCGCCGAGGTCCAGGATCCGTCCTGGATCAAGATCCCGCGCGAGGCTTCGCCAGAAATCCAGCTGGCTTCTCGCGATCGATTCCTTCTCCTTTTCGTAGAAGGGGAGGATCGTCTCGTAGTACTTCCGGACCTCTGAAGCCGGCTCGTCGCGCGTCACGTCGCCTGTATATTCCACTCCCATGCCACGGTTGCTCTTCGTGACCGGCACGGCGCCCGACGTGCCCGAAGGCAGCGGCACCCACGTCGGCATCTCGGTCCTGCGCGAAGCGCTCGAGGCGAGAGGGCACACGGTCGAGGTGCTCGCCCCCGCCCCGCACGGGCCGGTTTCTCTTCTCCGCCGGCTTCGCTTCAACGTGCGGGCTCGCAGAGCGGCCCTCCGGCTTCATCCCCGGCCGGACCTCATCGTCGGATTCGACCTGGACGGCTTCCTCCTCGCGGCCCGCGACGTCCGCCGGGTTGCCGCCATCAAGGGAGTCCTGGCCGACGAGTCCGGGTACGAGCGGGGGCTGCCGCACGTCAGACTGACGGTCGAGTCGTTCCTCGAACGGCGCCACGTCCGGCGGGTCGACCGGATCGTGACGTCCAGCGCGTACTCCGCCGCGCGCATCGCCGAGGAATACGGCGTCGATGTGAATCGGATCACCGTCGTCCCGGAGGCGATCGACCTGGCGCGCTGGCGGCGTGCCTTCGAGGCGGCGCCGAAGCTGCCGCGCGGCGGGCCTTCGATCCTCTGCGTGGCGCACCTCTACCCGAGAAAGAACGTGGAGACCTTGCTCGCCGCGATGACGCGGCTCTCGAACGACGCGGTCCTCCGCGTCGTCGGAACAGGTCCTGGTTTCGCGCGCCTCGAGCGTCTCTCCCGGAAGCTCGGCCTCGGAGAACGCGTCGAGCTTCTCGGCCACGTGGACTTCACCCGTCTCGCGGGGGAGTACCGGCGGGCGGACGTTTTCTGCCTTCCTTCGCGGCAGGAGGGCTTCGGGATCGTGTTCCTCGAGGCGATGGCCGCGGGGCTTCCGGTCGTCGCGGGGCGAGCCGCCGCGGTGCCCGAAGTGGTCATCGACGGGGAGAGCGGGATTCTCGTCGACCCCCGCAGCCCGGATGACCTCGCGGCGGCGCTCGATCGGCTGCTCTCCGATCCCGTAGAGAGGCGCCGGCTGGGCGAAGCCGGCCGCAAGCGGGTGACGCGTTTCGACGTCTCGCTCGTCGCGCAGTCCTTCCTCGAGGCCGTCGGACTCCCGGCCGCCTCGTAACGTCCTCTGGCATTCGAAATGCTCTCTGGAGGGATGGGGAAGGACCTACAACGGAGGAGCACCATGAAGAGCCGCGCGGCCATCGGAAACCACCCCATCCATCCCGCTCTCGTTCCGCTGCCGATCGGAGCGTTCTTTCTTCTGCTCGTCGGTGACGTCGCTCACGCTTCGACCGGGTCCGATTTCTGGTACCAGTTCGGTTTCGCGTGTCTGAGCGTGGGGATCCTGGCCGCCCTCGTGGCGGCCCTCTTCGGGTTCATCGACTATTTCAAGGTGAACATGAGCATGTCGGGATTCCGGATCGCAAGGATCCACATGATCCTGAACCTCACCGGCGTGGCGTTGTACGCCTTGAACTGGTACCTGAGACGCAACAACGGGGCTCTCCACACGGATCGCTGGACTCTCGTCTTCGGGCTCGAGGTGGTCACGTTCCTCGCCCTCGGCCTCTCCGGGTGGCTCGGAGGCAAGCTCGCTTTCGAGCACAAGGTCGGGGTCGTCGAGAAGGCGGATCCGGAGGCGACCGAAATCGGACGGCGCGAAGTGCCCGGCTGAAGGGGAACCCTCAGCGCGAGCCGTCGCCCGTCGTGAGCGCGCGGTAGAGCTCGGGCCGCCGGTCGCGGAAGAATCCCCACGAAGCGCGCTCCCTCCTCACGGCCGCGAGATCCACGCTCGCCACGGCGACGCCTTCCTCGTCGCGCGAGAGCTCGGCCAGCATCTCGCCGCGCTGGTTCGCGATGAAGGACGAGCCGTAGAACACCTGGCCGCCCTCGTTCCCGACGCGATTCGCGGCCACGACGGGCACCACGTTCGAGACCGCGTGCCCGAGCATCGCCTTCTGCCAGATCCCACGCGTATCGAGCGACGGGTTCTCGGGCTCGGACCCGATCGCGGTGGGATAGAGCAGGACGTCGGCTCCCGCGAGGACCATCGCGCGCGCCGCCTCGGGGAACCACTGGTCCCAGCAGATGCCCACGCCGAGCGGCGCGGTCTTCGTGCGCCACGCGACGAAGCCCGTGTCCCCAGGGCGGAAATAGAACTTCTCCTCGTACCCGGGGCCGTCCGGGATGTGGCTCTTACGGTAGATCCCGAGGATGGTTCCGTCCGCGTCCACCATCGCGAGGCTGTTGTAATGAGCAGGGCCGGCCCGCTCGAAGAACGAGACCGGGATCGCGACGCCGAGCTCCTTGGCGAGAGCGGAGAAGCGCGCGATGGTGGGATGGCCCTCGGCGGGCTTCGCCCACGCGAAGAATTCGTCCCGCTCCACCGTGCAGAAGTAGGGCCCTTCGAAGAGCTCGGGAGGGAGGATCACGGTCGCGCCCCGCCGGGCCGCCTCGCGCACCAGCGCTTCCACCTTCGCGACGTTCTCGTCCACGGTTCCGCCCAGCGCGCACTGGACGGCGGCGAGAGTGACGCTCTCGAAAGCGCTCATGCCGGAACCTGCTGCGTGATGCAGTGGAACGCTCCACCCCCTTCGAGGAGGTCGCGGGCCGGGATGGAGAGGGTCCGGCGCGACGGGAAGAGCTTCCCGACGCCGGCGCGGGCGGCCTCGTCGTTCGGGACGCCGTACGCGGGCACGACGATCGTCGTGTTAGCTATATAAAAGTTTACATAGCTTGCCGGCATCGGATGTCCCGCGCCGTCCTCCACGATGCCGGGAGAGGGAACGGTCTCGACCCGGAGGCGCCGGCCGCGCGCGTCCTTGAAAGAGCGGAGCTTCGCCTCGACCGCGCGAAGCGCCTTCGCGTTCGGGTCGAAACGGCCGGCGGGGCGCATGCAAACGACGGCTCCCGGCGCCACGAAGCGCGCGAGCGTGTCCACGTGGCCGTCCGTGTGGTCGTTGCAGAGGCCGTCGCCCAGCCAGAGGACCGTCTCGACCCCGAGCGCATCCCTGAGACCCGCCTCGATCGACTCTTCCGTCATCGTGGGATTGCGGTTCGGATGCAGGAGGCACTGCCGCGTCGTCAGGCACGTCCCCTCGCCGTCCACGTCCACGGAGCCGCCTTCCAGGACCCAGGGGAAGCAAAAGGCGGGGAACTCCGCAGCCTTCGCAATGCGCGACGACACGCCGTCGTCGTGCGGCAGCACGTACTTGCCGCCCCAGCCGTTGAACCCGAACGAGACGCTCGCCCGCGTGCCGCCCTCGCCCGCGAGGAAGACCGGGGCCGTGTCGCGCAGCCAGATGTCGCCGAAAGGAATGCGGTGAAAGCGCGCCCCGAGTCCCGCGAGAGCGGTCTTCGCGAGGGCCTCGTTCGCGTCGTCGGGGACGAGGACCTCGAGCCTCTCGCCGCGCGGATTGCCGGTCCGGGAATCGACGTCCGCGATCGCCGCGGCGAACTCGGAGAAGGCCGCGCGCACCTTGCCCAGAGCGTCACCCCAGAGGTCGCCATGGCTCGGCCACGCGAGCCAGACGGCTTCGTGCCGGTCCCATTCAGCGGGCTGCCGGAACCCCGCGGCGCGCGGAGTCGCCGCGGCGAGAGCCGTGTTCGTCGACATCGGCTACAGGTACCGCTCCTTCACGAGGCCCATGTGGTGCGCGAGGTGGCCCGCCGCGATCCACGCGAGTGCGCGCACCGTGAACGGGTATCCGCTCGCGACGCCCTTTCGCGACCAGGCCGCGTCGGGCAGATTGCCAAAGAAAGTCGTCGTCGCCGTCCGGATCGACACGAACTCCTCGACGTGCTGCGCCCAGGGAACGTCGTCGGCCGCGGCCGCCGCCACCGCGATCTCCTGCTCGAAGCTCGGGAGCGGCGAATCGAAGCCGCGCGCGAACCAGAACGCCCGGAAGACGAAGAGCCGCTCGGCGTCGTTGACGTGGCCCAGGACCTCGCGGACGCTCCACTTGCCCGCCGCATAACGGTGGCGCGACTTCTCTTCCGTGATTCCCTCGAGGAACTCCCGCATCTCGTCTTTCTGCCTCTCGAGAGTCGTGCGGATGTCGCCCGGCGGGACCTTGTCGATGTACGTGGAGTAGTAGGCCACGGCCTCGTCCGCCGAGGGCTTCGTCGTTTGCGTGAGCGGCATGTGCGACCTCTCCATCCGGCCGGGACGATAATCCGCCACCATGTTCAAAGCATCAAGAGTTCTCCTTCCCGTTTTTCTCGCGGTCGCCGCGTTCGCGGTCGCGGCCCAGGACGCACCCGTCACCTCCGCCCAGAAGAGCGCGGGAAGCGCGATCACGCCCGAGCTGATCCGCGCGCACATCCGGTTCCTCGCATCGGACCTCCTCGAGGGGCGCGGCCCCGCGACGCGCGGCGACCAGCTGGCCGAGGCCTACCTCCAGGCTCAGATGGAAGGTCTCGGCCTCAAGCCCGGCGCGCCGGGCGGGGGCTGGATCCAGAAAGTCCCGCTCGTCGGCATCAAGCGCACTTCGTCGGAGCCCGCGGTTTTCAAGTCCGCCCGCGGGACGTTGAGCGGCAGGCTCGGCGAGGACTTCGTCGCGGTCTCCGGCGTCCAGAAGCCGGAGTCGAGGATCGACGGCGCGGAGGTCGTCTTCGTGGGCTACGGCATCGTCGCGCCCGAGTACCGCTGGGACGACTACAAGGACGCGGACCTGAAAGGCAAGGTCCTCCTCGTCATGAACAACGACCCCGAGGGGAGCCCGAAGGAGCCGGACCTCTTCGCGGGCAAGACGCGGCTCTGGTACGGGCGCTGGGACTACAAGTACCTCATGGCGGCACGGAAGGGCGCCGCCGGCGCGATCGTCATTCACACCACGCCGTCGGCGGGCTACGGCTGGCAGGTCGTCCAGACGTCGTGGGCGGGCGAGCAGTTCGAGCTTCCGGACGACGGCACGCCACGCGTCGCCGCGAAGATGTGGGCGACCGAGGAGCTCGCGAAGAAGATCGTCGCACTCTCCGGGAAGGACCTCGACGCTCTTCGCGCCTCCGCGGAAAGCCGTACTTTCAAGCCCGTTCCCCTTGGCGTCACCATGTCCGTCACGCTCACGAGCGCGATCGGCCGCAAGGAGTCCGGCAACGTCATCGGCGTCCTTCCGGGGTCCGATCCGAAGCGCGCCGGCGAGGCCGTGATCTACACCGCGCACCACGACCATCTCGGGATTCGCGAGGGCGCACGCGCGGGCTCCGACGCGATCTACAACGGGGCTCTCGACAACGCGTCGGGAGTGGCAGCGATCCTCTCCGTCGCGAAAGCGTTCGCGGGCCTCCCGGCGGCGCCCGCTCGTTCCACGTATTTCGCGTTCGTCGCGGGCGAGGAGCAGGGCCTTCTCGGCTCGGAGTTCCTCGCGAAACATCCGCCCGTTCCCGCCGGCCGGATCGCGGCCGACATCAACTTCGACGGCATCGGCTGGTACGGGCGGACGCGTGACGTCGTCCTGATCGGCCTCGGCAAGTCCTCGCTCGACGCGGACGTGAAGTCGGTCGCGAAGATGCAGGACCGGCGCGTGGAGGGCGATCAGTTCCCGGATCGCGGCACGTTCTACCGATCCGACCAGTTCAGCTTCGCGAAGGTCGGTGTTCCCGCCGCATATCTGAAGAAGGGAACGGACGTGATCGGAAAGCCGCCCGGCTTCGGGCGGGAGCAGGAAGAGCTCTACGAGAAGAACGACTACCACCAGCCGTCGGACGAGCTCCGGGACACGTGGGATTTCTCCGGCGCGGTCGAGGACGCGAGGTTCGCCTTCTGGCTCGGATGCCGCGTGGCCGACGCGCCGGAGCTGCCGCGCTGGAACAAGGGAGACGAGTTCGAGGCCGCGAGGCTGAAGGCTCTGGCGGAAGCCGGCGGGCGCTAGAGATGCCGGGATTACAATCCGCGCCGCCCGAGAGCGAACGAGAGGGAATCCGCACTTTTGACGAAAGGAAGCGAACGATGAATACGCGCGAGTACTACAACGAGTGTTTCAAGGCCGAAGTCCCCAAGTTCCTCCGCGTCGTGAGAGCGGTGCCTCAGGACCAGGCCGCCTACCGGCCGCATCCCCGGTCGATGTCGGCGGGCGACCTCGTGTGGCTGCTCGCGAGCGAGCTCCGCGACGCGTGCGAGCTCGTCGACAAGGGCAGGGTGGAATTCGTCCAGAAACCCGCTCCCGCGCTGGCCGAGTCTCTCGCCGCGTACGAAAAGAACGCGGCGGCCCTCAAGCGGCGCCTCGCGAAGGTGAAGGACGCCGCGTGGAAGAAGAAGGCCGCATTTCTCGTGGACGGCAAGGTCGCGTGGGAAACGTCGCTCGGCGACATGCTGTGGGGCTTCCTCTTCGACGGCATCCACCACCGCGGCCAGCTCTCGACCTATCTCCGGCCCATGGGCGCGAAGGTGCCTTCGATCTACGGCCCTTCGGCGGACGACCCGGGGATGTGACCTGCGACACGGTGGCTGGTAATTCCGCGAAAGCCTTTGATAAGGTCGCGCCATGAAGAGATTGAGTCTCGCGCTTCCGCTCCTTCTCCTGGCCGGTCTCGCAGCGGCGGCGGAGCTGCCTGCCGTCGGCGAGAAGGCACCCGCGCTCTCCCTCCCGAACCAGGAGGGCAAGGCGATG
Source organism: Thermoanaerobaculia bacterium (assembly GCA_963719225.1). Lineage (GTDB taxonomy): Bacteria > Acidobacteriota > Thermoanaerobaculia > UBA5066 > UBA5066 > Fen-183. The sequence goes on from CAVRAY010000001.1 coordinate 744,694, forward strand.
TCGCTCGCCGATGCGAAAGGGAAGTGGGTCGTCCTCTACTTCTACCCGAAGGACTTCACGTCCGGCTGCACCGTCGAAGCCCACAACTTTCAGCGCGACATCGCGAAGTACGAGAAGGCGAACGCCGTCATCCTGGGCGTGAGCCTCGACACCGTCGATTCGCACAAGGGCTTCTGCGCGAAGGAAGGACTGAGCTTCAAGCTGCTCGCCGACACCGAGGGAGCGGCCACGAAAGCCTACGGCTCCCTCGCGACCCACAACGAGAAGACGTACTCCGCGCGAAACACGTTCCTCATCGACCCTTCGGGCGTGATCCGGAAGGTCTACGTGAAGGTGAACCCGACGACGCACAGCGAGGACGTCCTGAAGGACCTCGCCGAGCTCCAGGCGGCGAAGTAGCCGGCCCGTCGTAAGGTGGAGCCCTGGCGGCGCACTTCGGAAGGTGCGGCCGTCGACGGCGTCGTTCCTTTCTGCCTGCCTCATCGCGGCGCTCCTCGTTTCGGGCCAGGCTTTCGCTGCGACGAAGAGCGACGTGCTCGACGCGGCGGTCAAGGCCGCCGACCGCCTCCCGACGATCCGGGTGCCGAGGCGAACCTGGGAAGACGCGCCGTACCTGGTGGGAATCCTTCTCGTGGCGCGGCACCTCGATGAGCGGACGCCCGGCTCGGGGCAGCCCTGGATCGATCGCGCGAGCACCGTGATCGACGGTGGGGATTCGACCATCACGCACGGGGACTATGCCGGCTATTCACAGGCCGCCATGGACCTCTACCGGATCGCCTCTCCCATCGACGCTTCGAGAAGAGCGGCCCTCCTGGATGCCACGGAAGGGCCGATCGAGTTCGCAGCCCGGGCGCTCCGGGTCGGGCCTTCGAGCGGGCCCACGATTTCCTCCTGGTGGGTGGAGGGAGGTTTCGGCACGCGCTTCTGGGTCGACGATCTCTTCACCCTGCCGCCCTGGCTCGCGATGCGCGGATCGAGGCGCGAAGGACTTCCCGCCGATCCTTTCGCACGCGACCTCGCTTACGAGTGGATCGAGAGCTACCTCTACGACCACCGTCCACCGGCGGCCGACCCCGTTGCCGCCGCCGTGCCCTCACAACGCGAGCGCGCCGGGCCATTCCTCTGGAATCCCGGTCTCTCGCTCTTCCGACACGATCCCGGACTCGGCGCCGAACGCTACTGGGGGCGCGGCAACGGATGGGCGGCGTGGGGGCTCGCGCGCTCGGCCCGGTACCTCGACTCTTCCTACGGCGGCAGCCGGTACGCCGAGGTCGTCGACAGGACCGGAATCCGCGAAGTGCTCTCGCGTCTCGCGAGCGCGCTTGCCGCGCGCCGTTCGGACGACGGCGGCTGGCCGACGGATCTCGTCCACCCCGAGGCCTGTCCCGCGAGCGAGACGTCGGCGACGGGTCTCATCACGTACATGCTCGCGACCGGCGTCAACGAAGGGTGGCTGGATCGCACCGCCTTCACCCCGGTCGTCCTGAAGGCGTTTTCTCTTCTTCTCGGCCGGCTCGATGCGCGGGGCGATCTCGCGGGAATCCAGCCCCCCGGGACGGGTCCCGAGTGCCGAGTGACCGCATCGAACGACCCGTCGGTGGATGTCTCCTATGGAGTCGGCGCGTTCCTTCTCGCCGTCTCCGAGGTCCTGAAATTTCCGGATGCCGACCTCGAAGCCCTCGAAGACGCCGCGTTGTGTCCTGTCGATCGCGCGTTCGTCGCACCGACACGGCTCGTCGCGTCGGTCGACGCGTGTGACGGATCCGAGATCCTGCTGACTGACGACGGAGCGAGTTCCATCCGAAGACGTCCGGAGAAGGTTGGTCGGGGCGTCGTGGACGATGCGGCGTGCGTCCCGAGACGCGTCGCGGTCCCGCTCTGGACGGCGCTCGCCGGAGGGGAGAGTACGACTTTCATCCGGAGCTTCGACGGCTTCGTCGCGCTGGGAGGGAAGAACACGTCCCCGCGTTCGGCGTCGATGGTCGTCGAGGTCCGCCCCGCCGACGGGACCTTCGGGGAGAGATTCACGCTCGCGCTGGACCCGGGCGGCGCGGCTTTCGAGACGCGGTTCGTTCCCGCCGGGTCGGAAGTGATCCTCTCGAATGCTTCGGACGGCGGGGGGATCGTTCCGCTGAAATTGGACCTCGCGCGATCCCGCTAACCCAGCGCCCCGGCCTCACTCGTTTTCGACGAAAAGCCTGAGCCTCTCGAGCGCTTCGTCCCACTTTTGGGAGACATGGTCGAGATAGCGGCGCGCTTCCGCGATGCGGCGGGGCTCCAGCTCCCAGCGGCGCTCGCGTCCGACGCGCGTCGCGCGGGCGAGGCCGGATCCGGCGAGGACCTCAAGGTGCTTCGTCACGGCTTGCCGCGTGACGCCGGAGCCCTTCGCGAGGTGCGTGATGCAAAGGGGACGACCTTTCGCCAGGCGTGCGACGAGCGAGAGGCGCAAATCGTCCCCCAGCGCCGCGAAGACGGGCGTGACGCTACGCCGCGCCGACATGCCGCTCGACGTTCTTCATCTGCGCCTCCCAGCCCTGCGCGTTCATGCGGAAGGCCTCCGCCCGCCGCGCCGCCGGGATCGCGTCGGTGCTCGAAGCCGACATATGCAACCTCCAGGTTGCATATTGAGCGGCCGCGCATCCGATGTCAAGAACCCCGAAATCAGCGGTCGCGCGAGCGGCCCAGGATCCGCATGAGGAGAGCGACGCCCGCGCCCCAGGCGCCGTTCAGGAGGAGCGCGCCGACGAGAAGGTCCGGCTTCCAGCCGCCGCCGACGGGCTGTCCTTTGAGCGGCAAGACGATGAAGAGCGCGACGAGGGTGGGGAGGATCGCCCCGAGAACGACCGCGAGGAGCCAGTGACGCGGCCCCGAGACGCCGCGGATCATCAGCCAGAGAGCGATTCCCCAGAGCCCGCCCCAGAAGGCGAGCGAGATCACCGACGGGACTCCGAGCGGCGGGACTGGGGTCATGACCCACGGCTTGCGAGTCGTCGCTCCGCTCGCATGAAGAACGGCGAGCACGCCCTGGTGAAAGACGAGCGTCGAGAGGAAACCGGCGAGGAAAGCCTTCACGTTCGTCATCCGTCGACTCTATCGCACGGTCCGCGGATTGCATCCAGATCGGCGCTCAAATTTCTTTGTAAGGAGTTCTTCATGGCGAGCAAAAGGCGGACCTCGGCAGGTTTCACGCTCATCGAGCTCCTCGTCGTCATCGCGATCATCGCGATCCTGATCAGCCTGCTCCTCCCGGCGGTGCAGAAAGTCCGCGAGGCCGCCCGGAATGCGCAGATGAAGACCGAGCTGGCGACCGACATCTGCGCCGGCTTCAATTCCTTTTTCGAAAGGTATGGCGTCTATCCGCCCGACCTCGACGACCCGCGTCTGCCCGCTTTCATGCCGGGGGGCAAGTCCGTCCAGACACTGGCCAACGATCTGAATTTCACGCTCTCTTACGAGGTGACACAGGCGGCCGATCAATCCCCGGCGAACTTCCTGCTCTGCGCCACGGAAATGAACGCCACCCTCGAGTTCTGCACCGACAAGACCTGCGTCGTCACGACCGTCGGGCAAGCGAGTCAGTCCGTCGATGCGGCCAGGCTGGAGTTTTCTCTTGCGCTCGCCGCGAAGACCGTGACCCCGATCCTGCTCGCGCATCCCGAGCTGATTCCGCAGGTCCGTCCTTTCCTAATGCAGGCCGACATCGTCGATCAGGTATTCAAGACGCTCGATCTCAACGGAGACGAGGTCCTGACCCTCGACGAGATGCTTCAGAACCCCTTCATCGCTCCCTTCGCCGACTTCCTGAGGACGCCCGGCTTCTTCGGTCCCCAGATCGACGCGCAGATCGAGGTCCGGAGCACCGATCTCGCAGGCGATCCGAAGTTCCTGTTCTCGTACGAGTCTCTGCGGATCCTTTCCGCCTTCTACGTCAAGAACCACGGTATCGCGCACGCGCTCATCGTCAAGCTGGACGCCGCCGAGGCGGCGGAAGCGCGCGGCGACCTCCACGCGAAGGCCGGGGAGCTCAGGGCGTTCGCGAACCTGGTGCGCGCGCAGTCGGGCAAGGCCCTCCCCGCGGTCCAGGCGCAGGCGCTCATGACGCTCGTTCAGACGCTCTGAGAGACTAGAATCCGCCCGAAACCTGCCTGACGCTTCGCGTGACGGTGCGTGGAGGGCCTCGCCTGATGGGAAAGCTCGCGGCTCTTTGTGTGGCCCTCGGCCTGGCCACGCCTGCGTGGGTCCTCGAGGGTGCCGAAGCGGCCGCGTCGCCGGGAAACGTCGATCCCGCGCTTTTCTCGGCGCTTCGGTGGCGCTCGATCGGCCCTTTCCGGGGCGGGCGCGTCCTCGCCGTGGCCGGCGTGCCCGGCGAGCCGGCGCACTTCTACTTCGGCGGCGTCAACGGCGGCGTGTGGGAGACGAACGACGCCGGTTGGACATGGAAGCCGATCTTCGATGCCCAGCCGATCGGTTCCATCGGCGCGCTCGCCCTGGCGCCTTCGAATCCGAAGGTCCTCTACGTCGGGACGGGCGAAGCCGACATGCGCTCCGACATCGCCCAGGGCGACGGAATGTACAAATCCGTCGACGGCGGAAGGACGTTCGCGCACATCGGGCTCGGCGACTCACAGCAGATCGGGAGGATCCTGGTCGACCCGCGCGACGCGGACCGGGTTCTCGTCGCGGCTCTCGGCCATCCCTACGGTCCCAACACCGAACGCGGCGTCTTTCTCTCGCGCGACGGAGGCCGGGTGTGGCAGCGCGTGCTCTACCGGGACGAGAATACGGGCGCGATCGATCTCGCGTTCAAGCCCGGAGATCCCCGCATCGTCTACGCGGCCCTGTGGCAGACGCGCCGGCCGCCTTGGAACGTCTATCCACCTTCGAGCGGGCCGGGCAGCAGCCTGTACAAGTCCACGGACGGCGGCGGCACCTGGACCCAGATCCGCGGGGGCGGCTTCCCCGAAAGTCCCGGCCGCATCGGCCTCGCGGCGGCGCCGAGCCGGCCCGAGCGCATCTACGCCATGGTCGACGCAGAGAAGGGCGGGCTCTACCGCTCCGACGACGATGGCGCGACCTGGACGCACGCGAGCGGCGACGGACGGATCTGGGGGCGCGGCTGGTATTTCGGCGGGATCACGGTCGAGCCGCAAAACGCGGACGTCGTCTACGCGGGCAACACGTCGCTCTACCGATCCGGGGACGCGGGCCGCACGTTCGCGCCGGTGAGGGGCGCTCCGGGCGGCGACGATTACCACGAGCTCTGGATCGACCCCGTGAACCCCGAGCGCCGCATCCTCGGGGTCGACCAGGGCGCGCTCGTGTCGCTGAACGGCGGCGAGACCTGGAGCTCCTGGTACAACCAGCCGACCGGACAGTTCTACCGCATCGCGACGGACAAGCGCTTCCCCTATCGGGTGTACGGCTCGCAGCAGGACTCGGGTGCCGCCGCGGTCCCGAGCCGCACGAATCTGCACGACGGCATCAACCTGACACAGCTTCAGATGATCACGGCCGGCGGAGAGAACGATTCGATCGCCCCCGATCCGGCCGATCCCGAGATCATCTTCGGGGGTCGCGTCGCGAAGCTCGACCTCCGAAGCTTCCAGACGCAGACGCTCGATCCCACCCTCGCGTTTCCAGGACGTCATCGTTCCGTCTGGACGCTGCCTCTCGTCTTCTCGCGGCGCGATCCCCACGTGCTCTATTTCGCCCATCAAGAGCTCTTCCGCACCGCGGATGGCGGCAAGAGCTGGAAGAGGATCAGCCCGGACCTCACCCGGGAGGACGCCGGCGCGCCGCCGAACCTCGATCCGGCGACGGCGGCGTGGGACGGGGGAACCGGCAGGCGAAGGGGCGTCATCTACACGATCGCGCCCTCGCGCGTGGCCGATCGGGACATCTGGGTCGGGACGGACGACGGCCTGATCTGGCGCACCCGCGACGAGGGCGTCAACTGGTCCGATGTGACGCCCGCGGCGCTCGGCGCCTGGTCGAAGGTCACGATGCTCGAGGTGTCTCACACCGAAAGAGACACCGCCTGGGCCGCGGTCGACCGGCATCGGCTCGACGATTTCACGCCGTACATCCATCGAACGACGGACGGCGGAAAGAGCTGGACGCCCGCGGCGAATGGGATCCCCCGGGGCAGCTTCGTCAATGCCGTGCGCGAGGACCCGGTCCGCCCCGGCCTCCTCTACGCCGGCACCGAGAAGGGCGTGGTCGTCTCGTTCGACGGCGGCAGCTCGTGGCAGTCCCTCCAGCTCAACCTGCCCGTGACGTCGGTGCGCGACATCGACGTGCACGGAGACGACGTCGTGATCGCGACTCACGGCCGCGCCCTCTGGATCCTGGACGACGTCACGCCGCTCCGGCAGGCCGACGCTGCCCTCGCGGGCGAGGACGCCTGGCTCTTCACACCCGCGACAGCCGTGCGCGTCCGGCCGGCGGGATTCACGGGCACGCCCATGCCGAAGGACGAGCCGATGTCTGAGAATCCGCCGCTCGGCGCGACGCTCGACTACGTGCTTCGCCGCGAGCCCTCGGGACCCGTGACGCTCGACATCCTCGACGACAAGGGCGAGCTCGTGCGCCGTTACAGCAGCACCGACAAGCTCCCGGAGCCGAGCCGCGAAGAGCGCCGTCTGTCTCCCGAGTGGCTCGAGCCTCCCGCTGTGCTTCCCGCGACGCCTGGGATGCACCGCTTCGTGTGGCCTCTTCGCTACCCGGCTCCGCCGGCGCTCGGCGAGGGAAGCACGTTCGCCCACGGGGTCTGGGCGCCGCCCGGCCGTTACACCGTCGAGCTGACCGCCGACGGACACCGCGTCAAGCGGCCGCTCGTCGTCGAGCCCGACCCGCGGGTCGTGCTGGAACCTGACGCGTACATCCGTCAGTTCGAGCTGGCGCGGCGCGTGGAGCGGGCGCGTGAGTCGGTCGCTCTCGCGATGAAGGAAGCCGTGGCGCTGCACAAGCAGCTCGTGACGCGGGTCGCCACCCTGCCCGCCCCCGCCCCGCCGGCTGCCGCGTCGCGAGCCGCCGCCGCGCGACCCGGCAGTCCCGCCGTTCCCCTGTCCCGCGCGATGACGGACCTCGATGCCGATGTGCAGGCGCTCTCCGAACACGAAGAGTCGAGCCCGCGAGCCGTCCCCCCGCCCCCGAAAAGCCTTTCCAGCCTGCGATTCCTCCAGAGCGCGCTCGCGAAGATGGCTTCGGCCGTGGACGGCGCGAACGCGGATCCGACTCCCGACGCACGGGCGGGATTCGCCGCGCTGGAAGACACGGTCACGAAAGCGCTCGCCTCCTGGAACGCTCTGAAACAGGCGAAGCTCGCCGCCCTGAACGCGAAGCTGCGTCAGGCCGGCGAGCCCCCGATCGGTTTGTCGTCGAAAGGCGAGACCGACCCATGGGCGAGACCGGCCCCCTCGTTCGGAACGTCTCGGACACCGCCCTCTGGGTCGCCGTGTATCGCGCGCGCGAGACGGAACGCCCCGACGCGCTCTTCCGGGATCCCTGGGCGCGGAAGCTTTCCGGCGCCCGCGGCGAAGAGATCGCGGCCGCGATGCCGTTCTCGGACAAGGCGACGTGGGCCTGGGTGGCACGCACGGTGCTCTTCGACGCGTTCATCGAGGAACAGATCCGCGCGGGAGCGGATCTCGTCGTCAACCTCGCGTCAGGTCTCGATGCGAGGCCGTACCGCATGGCGCTGCCGCCGTCCTTGAAGTGGGTCGAGGTCGATCTGCCCGGAATCCTCGCGTACAAGGAGGAGATCCTCGCCGGCGAGAAGCCCGTCTGCTCTCTCGAGCGCGTGCGCCTCGACCTGAATGACGCGGCCGCCCGCCGCGATCTCTTCGAACGGCTGGGAAAGACCGCGCTCCTGGGCTCGCGGCCCCTGGTCGGGCGTGTGCCTTCTCGAGAGGGCGTGAGGAGGCGGACGGAGGGTACTAGGCCCCTTCGTCGAGCGCGTGGCGTAGAAGGCCGGGCATTGGGAAGTCCTTCGCGTTGTCCGTCACGAGCACGAGACCGTGTGTCAGGGCGGCGGCGGCGATCAGGCAGTCCGGCAGCGCCAGCGTCCTGCCGCGAGTCGCCCACTCGCGGCGCAGGGTACCCGCCTTTTCAGCCAGGTCGCGCGTGATGTCGTAGTGCTCGAGGCTGGCGAGGAGAGCCACGGTCGGGCCTCGCTCCTTCGGGCGCATGCCCGCGAACACTTCGGCGACATTGATCGCCGTGCACGCGAGGAGGTGCCCGTCCGCCAAGAAGCGCTCCACCATCTCGATCCGCCGCCGGACGCCACGGAGGACGTCGATGATGACGGACGTATCGAGCAGATACGTGCTCAACTGGGCTTGCGGGATGCGCGCACGAAGCGCCGCTCCCCCTCGGCGCGCACCTTACGGATCCAGGCGGTCACGCCTCTGCGGTATTCGGGGTGATCCTCGCTTCGCCACGAACCCGCCGCTGCCTTCACGGATTTCGCTTGCTCGAGGCGGCGCAGCTCGCGCTCGGCGGCCTGGACGATGAACCAACTCCGCCGCCGCTTTCCGACCTGGGCGTCGATCGCGGAAACCACCTTCGAAGGAATGACGACGTGCGTGCGTTTCGTAGAGCCGCTTGTCATGGCCTTCAATCCTCCGTCCCACTCGATGTTAACAGGTTGTGGGCCTCTCGCGCGTCTCTCCCCGACGGCCCGCGCGTCAGTGCGTCGCCCGGGGCGCGCGCAGCCGGTCGGTCGAGAGCGGGACCCCGAGCTGCGAGAGCAGGAACGCGTCGACGTCCGTGTAGAGCTCGACGAGATCCTTCACGCCCGCTCCGATTCCGCCGTGGCCGGTGCTGCCGCTCGTGCGCAGGAGCACCGTCGCTTTCGGGTCCGCCGCCTGCAGGCGCGCGACCATCTTCCGCGACTGCATCGGGTCCACGCGCGGGTCATTCGCTCCCGTGGGCATGAGGACCGCGGGATAGCGCGTCTTGTCCCGGACGTGGTGGTAGGGCGAGTACGCGTACAGCGCCCTGAACTGCTCGGGGACCTTCACGGTGCCGAACTCCACGGTGTTGAACTGGCCGTTCGCGGAGGTCTCGACGCGGAGCATGTCGTAGATGCCGACGTGGGAGACGACGGCCCGGAACAGCTTCGGCGCTTGCGTGAGCGCCGCGCCCATCAGGAGGCCGCCGTTCGAGCCGCCCTCGATCGCGAGCTTGCCGGGGTTCGTGATCTTCAGCTCGATGAGCCGGCGCGCGCAGGCGAGGAAGTCGTCGAAGACGTTCTGCTTCTTCGTGAGACGGCCTGCGTCGTGCCACTCCTCCCCGAACTCGCCTCCCCCGCGCAGGATCGTGAAGACCTTGACGACGCCGCGCTCCGTGAGGACGTGCGCGAGGTCGCTGTAATGGGGCGTTTGCGAGATCCCGAAGCCGCCGTACCCGGTCAGGACGACCGGGTTTCGGGAGTCTCTCTTCGTGCCCTTCCGCTGAAGGATGAACATGGGAACGCGCGTGCCGTCCTTCGAGAGAGCGCTCTCTTCCAGGACCTCTGCGTCCGAGAAGTCCGCGACCGGCTTGCGCGCGGCAACCGTGCGCGTCGCGCTCTTCGTCACCGGGTCATACGCGTAGCCGGTCTTGGGCTCCAGAAAGCTCGAGACGCCGTAGAACAGACGGTCGCCGTCGAGCGGCCGAAGATCCTCGGCGGCGGAGGCCGCGGGAGTTGGCACCTCCTCGAGGGCGTTTCCGTCGAGGTCGTAGGCGCGGACGCGGCTCTTCCCACCGAGCGCCTCGATCGCATAGAGGCGGGATCGGGTCGGCGCGATGGCCTCGATAACTCCCGCGCGCTGGTCGAGGACGAGGCGCGCGGCCGCGAGCGTGGGATTCCGGGCGGGAATCCGGAGGACGCGTCTCCTCGGCGCGCCCTTCTTCGAGATCGTCCAGATGGAACCGTCCCGGCCGAAGCGCGCGTCGATGAGACCGTCCGCGAACGTGCTCAGGGGCTGCCAGGTCGTGGCGCCGTCGGGCAGGAAATAGACGGCGTAATCCCCGCTGTCCCCGTTCTGCACGAGGGCGAGGTGAAGCCGTCCGTCCTCGCTGGCGCGAAGGGTGATCTCGGCGATGCGGGGGAGCTCCTTCCCCATCGAATACCGGTCCTCTCCGGCCGGCGTGCCGAGCGTGTGGAAGAAGACCTGCTGGAAAAAGTCGAGGTCTTCCTTCGGACGCTCGCCTTCGTGGGGATAGCGCGTGTAAAAGAAGCCTCTGGAGTCTGCGGTCCAGGCGACGCTCCCTCCGGCGGTGCCGTTTTGCGCTCGTGGAATGACGTCGCCGGTCTCCCGGGCCGTGGCGACGTCGTACACGTGGAGCGTGCCTGCCTCGCTTCCGCCTTCCGAGAGAGAGACGGCGAGCTTTTCGCCGTCGGGCGACGGCACGAACCAATCGAACGCCGTGTGGCCGGCCGGATCGACGACGTTCGGATCGACGAGCGTCCGCATCCCTTCCGTGCTCGTGAGCGAGGGAAGGAGGACGATCCACGGCTGCTGCTTGCGGGCCGGATCGAGACAGACGGCGAAGAACCTGCCGGCCTGCGGCACGATGCCGGCGATCGAGGCGGGCCGGGCCGTCAGCAAATGCTCGATTCGCGCTCGAAGAGCGTCGCGGCCCTGCAGATGATCGAGGATCGCACGCGCGCGGGCGTTCTGGGCGTCGCTCCACGCCTGTACCTTCGGATCGTCTCCGTTCTCGAGCCAGCGGTAATTGTCGACGACGCGGACGCCGTGGTACGCGTCCGACACGGGGACTTTCGGCGTGGCGGGTTGGGCCGCGAGCGCGGACGAGGCTGCGAAAGACAGAGACGCCACGGTGACGAGCAGGTGGTGTTTCACGCCGCCCATCGTATCGGACCTCCGGAACAAATCACCGTCTGTCCGCCCGGCTGAAGCGTTGAGGCGCCCTACTTGACCGGCGTCGTCAGCGGCTTCCCTTTCTCGGCGACGAACACGGCATTCAGCTTCGCGGTGACGCTGCCGTTGTTGATCGCCTGGTGAACCTTGCCTTGCGGGATGTGAAAGACGTCGCCGGCCTTCAGCGTCGCCGTGGGATTGCCTTCGAGCTCGAGCAACACCGTGCCCTCCTGTACGAACGCATAGACCTCGGCGGGGTGCGTGTGTTTCCCTTCCGCCGACCCGGGAGGCGGTTCCACGAGGGCCATGACGGCCTCGCGGCCCGGAATGCTCGTGTCCTGCTTCAGGACAATGTTTCGTTTGACCTGTGCGGGTGGCTGGGCGTCGAGCGCCAGCACTCCGGCGATTCCAACGGCGACGGCGAACGCGACCGATTTCGATTTCATGGCATTCATGACGGCTCCTTCCTGTTCGGGAAAACGGCCTCGACTCACAGGTTTGGCTCGATGGGCGGCAAATGCAACGGGATCGCATGCCGAGAGTAAATCAAGGCGGGAAGGTGCCGCCGAGGAATTCCGCGGCGACGTCGGCCGGCCGGCGGTGCTTTCCGACCACCTGGGCGTTGAGCTTCTGCATGGTCGCCGTCGTGAGCTTTCCGGTGAGCTCCTCGAGCGCGGCGCGCACCCTCGGCTCCTTCGAAATGGACTCCTCGCGCGCGACGAAGGCGGCCTCGTAAGGGGGGAAGTACTTCTTGTCGTCTTCGAGCACCTTGAAATCCCGCTCGGCGAGGAGGCCGTCGGTGGAATTCCCGGCCACGAGGTCGACCTGCCCCTGCACGAGCGCGGCGTAGAGGAGGCCGAGGTCCATCGTCTTGGGCGTCCCTTCGAGGGGCAGCGCGTAGGTCTTCTGAAGTCCGGCGAGGCCGTCGGGGCGGCGCAGGAACTCGTAGCCCACGCCGAGCACCCAGCCTTTCTTTCTTTGCGCGGCCTGGCTCAGCGTCGCGATGCCCGAGCTCCGTGCGTCCGCGCCACGGATGACCATCGCGAACGTGTCGTTGAAGCCGAGCGGGAAGAGCCAGACGAGCTTCCATCGCGCGCGGTATTCCCTCGCGACGGTGTCGAAGACGGCCTTCGGATCGGTCGCGGCGGGGAGCTTCAGGATCGCCGTGAGCGCGGTGCCCGTGTACTCCGGATAGAGGTCGATCTCTCCGGCGACGAGCGCCTCGTGCGCGAGCAGCGTGCCGCCGATGTCGAGCTTGCGCGTGACCCGCGTCCCGAGCCGCCTCTCGAGCTGCTGTGCCGCGATCTCGCCGAGGATCTCCTGCTCCGTGAAGTTCTTCGACCCGACGACGAGCGTCCGCCCACGCGCGCAGCCCGTCAGCCCCGTGCCGCAAGCTGCCGCGAGCGCGACCAAGAGTCCGGCCGCTATTGCCAGGCGAATCGTCGTTCGATCCATCCGAGACCTCCGTCCGCCGCGAGAGCGAGGAGCGCCGCGGGCACGGCTCCCGCGAGTATCTGGGAAGAGTCGACCGAGGCGAGTCCGCGGAAGATGAAGACGCCCAGGCCCCCGCCGCCGATGGCCGCGGCGATCGTGGCGGTGCCGATCGTGGTGACCGTGGCGACGCGCACGCCGGCGAGGATCGTCGGGGCCGCGAGCGGCAGCTCGACCTGGAACAGGCGCTGCCGGTCGGTCATCCCCATCGCCGTGGCGGATTCCACGACGGCGGCATCGACTCCGAGGATTCCGGTCAGCGTGTTGCGCAGGATCGGGAGGAGCGCATAGAGGACGAGGGCGACGATCGCCGTCCTCTTGCCGATGCCTCCGATCAGGGGAAGGGGAATCAGGAAGCCGAACAGGGCGAGGCTCGGAATCGTCTGCACCACGTTCGTGAAACCGAGGACGGCCGAGCGCCAGGCCACTCTCCGGGTGAGGAAGATCCCCGCCGGAATGCCGAGAAGGGACGCGGCGAAGAGCGAAACGACGACGAGCACGATGTGCTCGCCGGTCAGGGACGCGATCTCGTGCGCGAGAGTGGCAGGCATCAGGTCACCGGAAGGTCCTCGAGAGCCGCGAGGAAGATCCGCGCCTCGCCGGTCTTCGCGGCGAGGAATTCGCGAGGCGTCGCGACGAACTCGAGCCTCCCTTCGTGGAGGAGCGCGATGCGCGTCGCGAGAGCGAGGGCTTCGCGGACGTCGTGAGTGACGAAGAGCGAGGTCTTCGTCCAGCTTCTTCGAAGCGCGAGGAACTCGCGCTGGAGGTCGCGGCGCGTCACGGGGTCGAGCGCGCCGAACGGCTCGTCCAAGAGAAGGAGCGAAGGCTCGGCGGCGAGTGCGCGCGCCACGCCGACCCGCTGCCGCTGGCCGCCCGAAAGCTCCCGCGGATAACGCGACCGAAATTCCCCGGGCGCGAGGCCCACGCGCGAAAGCAGATCGTCGACGCGCGCTTCGATCCGGCCGCGCTCCCACCCGAGGAGCTCGGGGACGAGCGCGACGTTTCTTTCGACCGTGTAATGCGGAAAAAGTCCCGCCTCCTGGATCACATAGCCGATCCGGCGTCTCAGTTGAATCGGATCCCATTCGCGCGTGGGCTTTCCCTCCACGGTGACGTCCCCGGAAACCGGCGTGAGGAGCGCGTTCACCATCTTCAGGGCGGTGGTCTTTCCCGAGCCGCTCCGCCCGAGGAGGACGAGCGTCTCACCTGGGGCGACCTCGAGATCGAAATGGCGAAGGATCTCTTTTCCGCGAATGCCGTACGAGACATCCCGGAAAGCGATCGCCGGCTGCATTTCGAGCCAGTATATCGGCGCGTCCGGTGGCTCGCTCCTTGCTCGAAGAACGCCAGGGGGAAGGACTTTCCATCCTTCCTTGGAGGTCTTACATGAAAGTAAAGGACATCATGACCGGCAGTCCTTGTTTCTGCACGTCCGGGACGAGCCTCGAGCAGGTGGCGAGACTCCTCACCGAGCACGACTGCGGGGCGATCCCGGTCGTCGATGACGAGGCGTTCCCGCGGCCCGTGGGCATCGTGACGGACCGCGACATCGTCTGCCGCATCGTCGCCGCCGGAGAGGATGCGACTCTCCTGACGGCGGGAGACTGCATGTCGAGCCCCGTCATCACCGTCACGCCCGTGACCCGGCTCGACGTCTGCTGCGAGCTCATGGAAAGGAACAAGGTTCGGCGTGTCATTGTCGTGGACGAGGACGGCTTCTGCTGCGGGATCGTGTCGCAGGCCGACATCGCGCGGCGCGCGACCGAAAAGACCGCCGAGGTCGTGAAGGAGCTTTCGCAGCCGACGCGCAGCGCGTCGTCCGTCTCCGCGAGCATGTAGGCGGGACGGGCGTCAGTCTTCGATCTGCTGGGCGAGGTAGTTCGGGAGCCCCATTTCCTCGATCTGCCCGAGCTGCGCCTCCAGCCAGTCGATGTGCTCCTCTTCCTCCTTGAGGATCTCCTCGAGGAGGAGTCTCGAGCCGTTGTCCCCCTTGGCGCGGCACGCCTCCAGCCCCGCATTCAGGCGTCCGACGGCCGACCGCTCGACCTCGAGGTCGAAGCGGTGCTGGTCCGGGATCGTCGGGCCGACCTGGATCTTGAAGTAGCGCTGCATGTTCGGAGCGCCCTCGAGGTAGAGGATGCGCTCGACGAGCTTCTCCGCGTGCTTCATCTCCTCGATCGATTCCTTGCGCGAATGCTCGGCAAGCCTCTTGTAGTGCCAGTTGCGGCACATCATCGCGTGGATGAAGTACTGGTTGACGGCCGTGAGCTCCGCCGTGAGAACTTCGTTCAGCAGGCCAATGACCTCGTCGTCTCCGCGCATTCTTCCTCCGGTGGGGGAGATTATCAGTCGGGATTCGAGCGGCCCGCGAGATAGGAAGCGAGGTCCGGCCGGCACGCCGTGCACATCTCTCCGATTCCCGTCCGGGTGAGCGCCGCGGGAAGCGGCTCCCCCGCATCGAGCAGCCTGCCGATCTCCGCGAAGGAAACGCCGGCGCACTCGCAGCGCGTCATCGCCTTACCGGCGACGGGAAGCGCGGGAAGTGCGTAGAGCCGCGGATCCGGCGCGCGGTCCTCGGCGTCCGACTGGGTGAGACTCGTTCTCATCGGGAGAATGATACGCGCCGCCTCTCCGGCGTCAACTGATGCAGATGGATCGGTCAGTCGGGAAGGAGCTCGCGCGTCAGGTTCCGGTTCGCACCTCTTTCCACGAGGATGTTGTCCTCGACGCGGATGCCGCCGGAAGGGACGAGCCGGTCCACGAGCGTCCAGTCGAAGGCGTCCCGGTTCGGCCCCGAGCGATAGGGGTCGAGGAGCATGGGAATGAAGTAGAGACCGGGCTCGATCGTGAAGACCATGCGCTCCTGGATGAGTCGCGTCGTGCGAAGGGCCGGGTGGCCTTCGGGCGGCGGCGCGATCGTGCCTTCGCGGTCAACCTGGCGGCCCGCGACGTCGTGCACCTGGATGCCCAGGAAATGGCCGAGCCCGTGGGGGAAGAACGGGCGCGTGAGGCCTTTCTCGAAGGCCTCGCCGGCGGAGATCCGGAAAACGCCGGCCTGGGAAAGCAGCTCGGCCACGCCCCGATGCGTCTCGAGATGGAGATCGACGTACGAAGTCCCGGGGCGGCCCTTCAGGCAAAGGCGCGCCTGCAGCTTCTTCATGCCCTCGAGGAGAAGCGCGAAGACGGGATCGGCCGCGGGCGTGACGTACGTGCGCGTGATGTCGCACGCGTAGCCGTGCGCCGCGGCGCCCGCGTCGATCAGGAAGACGCGGGCTTCCCCGGCCTCCCGGCCGCTTTTTCCGTGATAGTGGAGCGTGGCGGCGTGGTGATCGAGCCCGACGATCGTCGTGTACGGGAGCGCGTCCTCGACGTCGCCTAGCGCCGTGAGGTAGGCGTGGTGGATGTCGATCTCCGGAGCGCCGGCGCGGAACGCGGCCTCCGCGGCGCGGTGCGCGGGCGCGGCCTTCACAGTCGCCGCCGAGATGGCGGCGACTTCCCAGTCGCTCTTGTACGTGCGTTCCCAGTCGAGGCGCGCGACGAGCGGCTTCGGGTTCACGCCCGGAGATGCGACCCCGTGCGTGCCGGCCTCGTCGCCCACGGAGCCCACGAACGCCGTCCGCGGCCCCGCGGCTCCGATCTCCTTCCAGGCCGCATCGGGCGTCGCCACGTCGACGACGTCGAACTCACGGCGGACGAAATCGGGCGCGGGCGCGGGCGGGGCGTACCAGAAGTCGCGCGGCTGCACGCGCACGAGGCGAGGCCTCTTGCCGGGCACGAAATCGAGAAGGTGATACGGGCCGTCCACGGGCGCCCAGTGCGTGAAGTGGGGCGTCGAATGGAACGGCGCGTCGTTGTCGTCGGCGAAGTACGTGAACGGGACGCCCGAGTGGATCAAGAGCCGGTCGAAACCGGTCTCCTCGAGCGCGCGTGCGGTCGTCGAGGCGCGGGCCGCGACGTGAGCGGCGTAGGGCGCGGGGGAAGCCGACACGCGCTACTTCGTGGACGGCGCTGCCGGGGCGGCCGCTTCGGGCTTCTTCTTGTTCGCCTCGATGGTGATGTCGAGGTCGACGTCGTCCGAGAGGATCGCGTTGCCGTCCACGACGTTGTTCCAGCTCACGCCGAAGTCCTTACGGTTCAGCTTTCCGGTCACGTCGAACCCGGCCTTCTGTCCGCCGCGTCCGTCGTTCGCGAAGCCGTTCGCCGCCACGGTGAGGACGACGGGCTTCGTCACGCCCCGCATCGTCAGGTCCCCCGTCACCTCGTAGACGTCCTTTCCCTTGGCCGCGATCTTCGTGGACGTGAACGTGATCTGCGGGAACTTCGCGGTATCGAAGAAATTCGGGGAGTTCAGGTCCTTGTCGCGGTTGGCATTGCCGGTGTCGATGCTCGTGGCGTCGATCGTGAGGTGTACGGCGCTCGCCGAGGGGTTCGCGCGGTCGATCTCGATCGTGCCGTCGAACTTCGTGAAGCGGCCGCCGACCTTCGAGACGAAGTGACGCACCTTGAAGCCGAACTCGGTGTGGGCCTTGTCGATCGTAAAGGTCTCTTTCTCGGCGCGCGCGGCGGGCGCGAGCGCCAGAACGGCGAGCGCGAGGAGGGGAGAGAGGCGGCGAAGTCGGACCATCAGCGCAAGTTCTCCTTTTTCCGGTAGATTGCGGGGGCTCGCCCCGGCGCGCGAGTGTAGACGAGTCACTCCCCCGGGGGAAAGCGGAGGAACTCATGCCCGAAGCCCCAGTCCAGGGTTATGCGACGCACCGGCGTTGGGACCCCTGGTACCACTTCTTTGCCTTCTCGGTCGTGTCGATCTCGTTCTTCGTCGCGCTCTGGATGTTCGTCAAGAGCCTTTCGGGCGGTTTTTCGGTCTCGTTGGCCTGGAACCTGATCGCCTGGGTCGCCGCGATCGTCTTGACGCTCAGGATCAGGATCTATCCGCTGAAGCTCCAGGACCGGATCATCCGGCTCGAGGAGCGGCTGCGCCTCGCAGCCCTGCTCGACGAGCCTCTCAAGTCGCGCATCGGCGAGCTCGAGGTCCGGCAGCTCGTGGGGCTGCGCTTCGCCTCGGACGCCGAGATCCCGGGACTCGTGAAGGTCGCCCTCGACGAGAAGCTCTCGGGCGAAGAGATCAAGAAGCGCATTCAGACCTGGCGGCCGGACACGCTGCGCGTCTAGCCGGCCGAACGTAGGATCTTCTGGAAGAGAGCCTCACCTCGTGACCTATCTCGGCGACGCGAGCTTCCCGCGGCGTTTGCTCCGCTCGCTGCTGGGGCTGGCGGGGCGGCCGAAGGCCTCTCGAGGTCCGTCGCATCCCGTGTGGGTGATCGGGCATCGCGGCGCAGCCCGGGACGCTGCGGAAAACACGCTCGCCTCGTTCCGGAAGGCGCTCGACCTCGGGGCGGATGCCATCGAGACGGATGTCTGCGTCACCCAGGACGGGTGCTACGTGCTCTGGCACGACGCCGATCCGTCCGGGAGCGTCGCGCTCGCGCGCCAGGTGGGCGCGGAGGGCAGCTATCTCTACCTTCCCGCACTGCCGGCTCTCGGATCAGACCTGAGGCGGCCCGTCCACGACTGCCAGAAGGCATTGTTCCTCGACCATTACGGCTACACGCTCGCCGAAAAGGGTTTCGAGAGTTCTCTCGGCGGCGCTCGCAGGCCCGAGGTGCCGCCGGCGCTGCTGGAGGACCTCCTGGCCTGGGCGCCCGGCGAGTCCCGCCTCAAGCACGTGTTCCTCGACTTGAAGCCGGCCGTGGATCAGACGGACGACGTGGTGCGCCTCCTGCGTCTCGTGTCGGAGCGCGTGCGGAGGCCGGACCATCGCCCCGACCTCACGTATCACCTCCTGGAAGCGCAGCGCGAGATCGTGTCGGCTCTCGTCGCCGAGACGAAGCGCGAGCCGGCGCCCGACGCCGTACGTGTCACGGGCGACTTCGAGCTGCCCGGCGTCGTCAGGGGCGCTCGAAGGCACCGGTTCGCGCACGTCGCGATGGGCGCGTCCCGGCGCACCTGGGGCGACTTCCGGCGCGAAATCGGCCAGGTCGTGCGCGCGCGACGGCGGGGAGGCGTGGGGTCGGTCGTGGCCTGGACGGTGAACGACGAGGATCACCTGCGCGAGCTCGTCGCGCTCGGCGTCGACGGGATCGTGACGGACGAACCGGCGCTTCTCAGGGCCATCGTAGGCTCCCGTTGATCGAGGGCCGGGCCGGGCGTTTTGCCGTCGTCGGCGATCTCCAGCGCACCTCGCGCGCGGAATTCTGGCGGGAGTCGAATCCCGAGGAGCGGCGTCGGCTCGTCGCGGAGATCGCGGCTCGGGGTCCGGACTTCGTCGTCGGGCTCGGCGACCTCGTCTTCCACGGATCGTCACGCCGGGACTGGGAGGGGTTCGACGCGTTGACGGCGCCGCTTCGCGCCGCAGCTGTGCCGATCCTGCCGATCCTCGGGAACCACGAGTACTGGGGGCGCCGGAGCTCCGCGTGGCGCAACGTCGTGGCACGCTTCCCGCATCTCGCGATGAGCCGCTGGTATGCCGAGACGTACCGTTCCCTTCGTCTACTATTCCTCGACTCGAACGAGGGCGCCCTCGGTGAAGCGGCATGGCGCGAAGAAACCGGCTGGCTGGAAGCAGAGCTAGCGAGGGCCGACGCGGAAGAGGCCGTGAAAGGCGTGGTCGTTTTCGTCCACCATCCGCCGTACACGAACAGCACCGTCACGGGAGACGAGCTCCACGTGAGGAGGGCTTTCGTGCCGCCCTTCGCCGCGTCGAAGAAGACGATCGCGATGGTCTCCGGTCACGTTCACAGCTACGAGCATTTCGTTCGCGGCGGCAAGACCTTCCTCGTCGCGGGCGGCGGCGGAGGGCCGCGTGTACGGCTCGCCCGCGGCGCGAGGCGCCGACACGCGGACGACGTCTTCGAGGGGCCGGAGGTGCGCCACTTCCACTTCCTGCTCTGCAACCCCGGCGCCTCGGGCCTGGACGTCGAGGTAGTCGGGCTCGAGAAGGGAAGCGATACGTTCTTCCCTTTGGCGCGGTTCGCGCTCGCATGGCCGCCCTGAAACGCGCTCACACCTCTATTCGAATCCGGCCCCGGCCCCCGCAAAGAGCTCGTGGCGGACGGCGTCCATTTCCGCTCGCGTGCGCGCGAGCAGCGCCGGGAGGTCTTCCTCCGTCATGCCGGCCGTCGGGATCGGCTCGAGGACCTTCACCTTGATGTTGCCCGGGCGGACGAGCAGCCGCCTCGCGTCGAGGACGGGAGCGAGCGGACCGACGATGAGCGGAACGACCGGAACCTGCGCCGCGATGGCGAGGTGAAAGGCGCCCTTTTTGAAAGGGAGCATCTCGGGTCCCTGGTTCCGGTGGCCCTCGGGCGCCATCCAGACGCGCAGGCCCTCCTGCCGGATCTTGCGTGCGGCTTCCGCGATCGACGTCCGCGCCTTCGCCGCGTTCTCGCGATCGATCAGGATGTTGCCGGTCGCGCGAAAAAGCCAGCCGAAGATCGGAATGAGGCCGATCTGTTTCTTGCCGATGATCACCGTCGAGTCGGGAAAGAAGGCGGCCCACACGACGGCATCGAGGTTCGACTGGTGGTTTCCCACGAGAACCGCCGGGCGGTGCGCGACGAGGCGCTCGGCGTGCTCCACCTCCACCGTCCAGCCGAGGACCGGCATCATCGTGCCGGACCATCGGTCCAGCCAGAGTCGCGTGGCGCGGTCGCGCTCCCATCTCAGGACGACGAGCCGAAAGAGCGCGAGGACCGAGAGGCCGAGGAAGAGAACTCCGCCGAAGAGCGACGCCCCGACGAAATACACGCGGGTGAAAAGCCGGCGCGCGGCGCCGGCAATTCCGCCTCCGGGTTCGGGCATGCCGCAATATAGCCCGCGGTGAAGCCCGATGTCGTCGTCGTGGGAGGGGGCGCGGCGGGCCTCCTCGCGGCGCTCGCGGCCGCCCGCGGCGGTCGCCGCGTCCTCGCGCTCGAAGCCGCGAAGGACGCGGGCCGGAAGATCCTCGTCTCCGGCGGCGGCCGCTGCAACGTCCTGCCGATGGAGGACGCGCCCCGTCGCTTCGTGTCCGAGTCGCCGAACCGCCTCGTGCGCCGCTTCCTGGAACGGTGGCCGCTTCCCGGCCAGCGTCTCTTCTTCGAGGAGCTCCTCGGCGGGGCGCTCCGCGAGGAGCCGGAGTCCCGGAAGCTCTTCCCGCCCTCGAACCGCGCGAAAGACGTGCGCGACGCGCTCCGTGACGCGTTGACGGCTGCGGGAGGGACGCTGCGCTCCGCGGCTCCCGTGCGCGGCGTCGCGCGGTCGGGTGACGGGTTCGCCGTGCGTCTCGACGGAGAAGAGATCGCCACCCCGCGCGTGATCCTCGCGACCGGCGGCCTCTCCGTCCTCGCGGGCGGCGCGGACGCGGCGGGTTACGGATGGGCCGCGGCGATGGGTCACACGGTCCGGCCGACGTACCCCGCGCTCGTGCCGCTCACGGGCGACGCGCCCGCGCATCACGCGCTCACGGGCGTCTCGTGCGGGGCGCGCGTCACCGCGCGGAGCGAGAAAGAACGCGCCACGTCGAGCGGCGGCTTCCTCTTCACGCACAAGGGCTGGAGCGGCCCGGCGGTCCTCGACGTCTCGCATGTCGTCGCGCGCGCGGCGCTCGTCGGGAAGACGGCGGAAGTTCGGATTTGCTTCGGATTCGGAGAAGAAAGAAGAAGAGAAGAGGAAGAGAAGATTTCTGAGAATGGTCCCGTGCACAGCGCGGGCGGATCTCAGCCAGGCAACGCCGCCGCGCAGTGGGACGCTGCGCTTCGGGGCGCTGGGCGCCCAGGCGGCTCCGGGTCCCTCTCCCTCTTACCCTTTCTAAGAAAATCTTCTCTGCCTGACCGCCTTGCCAGCCTGATTCTCGATGTGGCACGGGTCCCGGACCAGAAGCTCTCTCTTCTTTCGCGCGAAGCGCGCGCGCGGGTCGTGGAAACGCTGACCGCGTTTCCCCTCCCCGCGACAGGGACCGAGGGCTACCGCACGGCGGAGGTGACGGGCGGGGGCGTCGCGCTCGAAGAGGTGGATCCGGGCAGCGGGAAGAGCCGGCTCGTGCCCGGCCTCTTTCTCGCCGGCGAGATCCTCGATGCCTTCGGTCCGATCGGCGGTTTCAATTTCCAATGGGCCTGGGCGACCGGCCGGACCGCGGGCAAGGCCGCGGCGCGTCTGACCTAGCAGGCTGCTGAAAAAGGGCTCCTGAAAATCGCGGCGAGGCATTGACTGCTGCGCGATGCGGCTGCACCTTGGTGTGCATGCGTGGAGACAACGAAAAGCAGGTCGATCTTGTCGTGACGATGACGCCCGAGGAGCTCGTGCCGCGGGACCACCCGATCCGCAAGGTGAAGGCGCTTGCAGACGAAGCGCTCAGGCGTCTCGAGCCCAAGCTCGCCAGGCTGTACTCGGAGCGAGGGCGTCCATCGATTCCGCCCGAGATGCTTCTCAAGGCGCAGATCCTCATCGCGCTGTACAGCGTGAGAAGCGAGCGGCTCTTCTGCGAGCGGCTCGGGTACGACTTTCTCTTCCGCTGGTTCCTGGACATGCCGGGGCTTGCACCGGCCTTCGATCCGACGACCTTCTCGAAGAACCGCCAGAGACTGTTGGAGGCCGAGGTCTTCGAGGAGTTCTTCTCGGAAGTCGTCGCACAGGCCCGCAAGAAGTTTCTTCTCTCGGACGAGCACTTCACCGTGGACGGCACGCTGATCGAAGCGAACGCCTCCTTGAAGAGCTTCCAGCCCCGGAAGGACAAGGACGGTAAGGGCGGCGATGAGCCGCCAGCTCCTGGCGGCCGCAACGCCGATGTCGACTTTCGCGGCCAGAAGAGGCGCAACGACACGCACGCCTCGACGACCGATCCCGACGCCAAGCTCTACAAGAAGGGAGACGGCCAGCCTTCGCAGCTGTGCTACCTCGGCCACGTCTTGATGGAGAACAGAAACGGACTGTGCGTGAAGGCGCGCGTAACGACGGCCGACGGCTACGGGGAGAGGTCGGCCGCACTGGGCATGGTCGACGAGCTGGGCTCGGACAAGCGCATCACGCTGGCCGGCGACAAGGGCTACGACACGAGGGATTTCATCGAAAGGCTCCGAGAGAGAGGCGTCACGCCCCACGTGGCCCAGAACACCACCAACAGGCGCAGCGCCATCGACCGAAGGACGACGAGACACGCGGGCTACGCCGTGAGCCAGCGAATCAGGAAGCGCGTCGAAGAAATCTTCGGCTGGAGTAAGACCATCGGAGGCCTGGCCAAGACGCGCTTCCGAGGACTCGCCCGCGTGGCGGCTCACGTCCTCAGCGTGATGACGGCCTACAACCTCGTCCGAATGGCGCGAATGGAGTCCTCGACCGCCTGATTCCCCCTGAAGCGCCCCTCGGTGCGACCGAAGCGGGCCGAAAAAGGCGAGCAGCACGGACTCACTCTCTCGAAGCAATCCCCTCTTTCAGCTTGACGTGTCTTCTCCCGCTCAAGCTCCTTTGAAAAAGAGCCCTTTCTTCAGCAGCCTGCTAGATCTTCGCGCCGTCCCACCAGCTCGAGAGATGCGCCGTGGGCGTTCCCGGGGCGCCGCTCGCGTAATGGGACACGTCGTTGAAGAGCGTCAGCCGCGCGTGCGAAGGGTCCTTGAAGTCCAGAACGTTCAGACACGCCGGGCTCTGATCGAGGCGGTCGCGGTAGAAGCGCGGATCGAAGCCGACGAGCGCCGAGACGAGCAGGCGAATCGTGGCCTTGTGCGAGACCACGAGGAACGGGCGGCCCGCGTTTTCCTCGACGAGAGAGGCGAGGGCGGGAAGCGCCCGCGCGGTGACGGCGAGCCCGGTCTCGCCGCCTGCCGGCGCGAACGTGTAGGGGTCCGACTCCCAGCGGGCGTATTCCTCGGGCCAGAGCGCCTCGACCTCCCGGCGCGTCTTCGCCTCCCAGCGTCCATGGGAGATTTCCCGAAGCGCCGGGACGGGGACGACGGGCAGCCCGTGCGGCCCGGCGAGGATCTCGGCGCTCTCCAGGGTGCGGCGCATCGGGCTCGCGTAGACGGCGCAGAGCGGCTCGTGGGCGAGGCGGTCGGCGAGATCGCGGAGCTGCGAACGCCCCGTATCCGAGAGGTCCACGTCCGTTTCGCCGGCGAAGCGGTCCTCCGCCGTGAGCGTCGTCGCGCCGTGCCGGACGAGATAGACGCGCGTCGGCATTCGGGTCAGCCTTTCACGAGGAAATTTCGTTCGGAGAGGATTCTTCGAAGGCTGTCGCGGTGGTCGCCCTGGAGCTCGATGAGGGCGTCACTGATCGTCCCACCGGTGCCGAGCTGCTTCTTCAGCTCCTTTCCCAAACCCTCTAAGAAATCTGAATTCCTCGGAAGTCCGTCGAGAACCGTCACGATCTTCCCGCCTCGCCCTTTCTTCTCGATTCGCAGCTTGACGACCACCTTCGAAGGAACCTTCTCTTCGACCTTAGAAGAGCACTTGCAGTCGTTCGCCGGCCAGCCGCACGTCGCGCAGACGGAGCCGACCGCCGTGGAATAGACGAGCCGGACGGGATCCTGCCTCACGACCTCAGGATAATCCCCCATGGCCGATCCGATCCCGGTCGCCCCGGGTGTCACCATTCCGGAAGCCGCGCTCGAGGTGCGGCAGGTCAGGGCGTCGGGTCCGGGCGGGCAGAACGTGAACAAGGTGGCGTCGCGCGTGGAGCTGCTCGTCGACGTCGAACGCATCGAAGGTCTGGACGCCGCCGCGCGCGCTCGCCTTTACGTCCTGGCCGGGAGGAGGCGGGCCGCCGACGGGCGGCTGCGCCTCGTCGCCCAGGAAAGCCGCGACCGGCACCGGAACCTGGAAATCGTCCGCGAGCGAGCCCGGGACCTCGTCGGCCGGGCCCTTCAGGCTCCCGCCGCCCGGCGGCCCACCCGCCCCTCCCGCGGCGCGAGAGAGGCGAGGCTTCGGACGAAAGCGAAGGAGAGCCGCCTCAAAGCGGCCCGCCGCCCGGTCGGGACCGATGAATAACCGAATAGCGCATCTGAACTACTGCAAGTAGCGCATCCCGGGCCCATCGTTCACTCTGGCGGGCCGTGGCGGCCTCTGCCCAGGAGGATTCGACTATGTCATCCAATGCACCGCGGCAGTCTGTGACCGTCACCGACAACCGCACCGGAAAAACGATCGAGGTCCCGATCCAGAACGGGACGATCAAGGCGCTCGACCTTCGGGTCCTGAAGACGTCCCCGGACGACTTCGGCCTGATGACCTACGACCCCGCGTTCATGAACACGGCGTCTTGCAAGAGCAAGATCACGTTCATCGACGGGGACAAGGGCATCCTGGAATACCGGGGATACCCGATCGCTGAGCTCGCCGAGAACACGACGTATCTCGAGACCGCGTATCTCGTCCTCAACGGGGAGCTGCCGACCAAGCAGCAGCACACGGACTGGGTGAAAGACGTCACCTTCCACACGATGGTCCACGAGGACATCAAGGACTTGATGGCGGCCTTCCGGTACGACGCGCACCCCATGGGAGTGCTCGCCTCCACGGTCGCGGCGCTGTCCACGTTCTATCCGGAAGCGAAGGACGTTCACTCGCCCGAGACCCGGAGGCAGCAGATCGTGCGCCTGGTCGCGAAGATGCCGACGCTGGCCGCGTTTGCCTACCGCCACTCGATCGGCTTCCCCTATGCGTATCCGGACAACGACCTGTCGTACACCGGCAACTTCCTGCAGATGATGTACCGCGCGGCCGAGCCGAAGTACCGGCCGAATCCCGTCCTCGAGCGGGCTTTGGAAGTCCTCTTCATCCTGCATGCCGACCACGAGCAGAACTGCTCGACGAACGCGATGCGCGCGATCGGCTCCTCGGAGGCCGACCCGTATTGCTCGGCAGCCGGCGCGATCTCGGCCCTCTACGGCCCGCTGCACGGCGGGGCGAACGAGGCCGTCCTCCGCATGCTGTTCGAGATCGGCTCGAAGGCGAACATCCCGGCGTTCATCAAGTCCGTCAAGGAGAGCGGCGGCGAGACGCGCCTCATGGGCTTCGGCCACCGCGTCTACAAGAACTACGACCCGCGCGCGAAGGTCATCAAGAACATGGCCGAGAAGGTCTTCGAGGTCACGGGCCGCAACCCGCTCCTCGACATCGCCCTCGAGCTCGAGCGCATCGCGCTCCAGGACGAGTACTTCCTGAAACGCAAGCTCTACCCGAACGTGGACTTCTATTCGGGCCTCATCTACCAGGCCATGAAGTTCCCCGTCGAGATGTTCCCGGTGCTCTTCGCGATTCCGCGCATGTCCGGCTGGCTCGCCCAGTGGAACGAGATGATCGAGGACAAGGAGCAGAAGATCGCCCGGCCGCGTCAGGTCTTCCTCGGCGCTCGGGAGCGTCACTTCACCCCGTTCGAGAAGAGGGAAGTCAAGACGGAGGGCGTGCTCACGACGGTGTAATCGGCAAACGCGTGATCGGGGTCGGCTGCCTCTTCTCGTCCACGTTCACGTAGACGACCTCGGCCTCGGTCACCTTCACGGTCTCGTCCGTCTTCCGCCAGCGCTCGGCGGTGACGAGGACCTTGATGGTGATCGAGGTTCGGCCGATGCGGGCGACGGTCGTGTAGAAGCTCACGACGTCGCCCACGAAGACGGGGGCGTGGAAGACGACCTCGTTCATCTTCACGGTGAGGACGCGGTCGCAGTGCGCCCGCGTCGCGATCGCCCCGGCCTGGTCGATGTAGGCGAGGAGCACTCCGCCGAAGATCGTGCCCTGGCCGTTCGTGTCGCGCGGGAACATCGACACGCGGATCGCGGGCTGGAGACCCGGGGACGAGGATTGAGCGCCGGTCTCGGAGTTCATGGCGGGATTATGGCGGGCTAAGATCCTTTTCATGCCCGCCGCGAAAGCCGGCCTATTCCTCGGTCGTGCCGTCGATCCGGCTTCGGGCAGGACCGGCACGGAGCCTTTCCTCCTCGATCCCGCGGACCTCACGACCCACGGACTCATCGTCGGCATGACGGGGAGCGGCAAGACGGCTCTCGGCATCGTTCTCATCGAGGAGCTGCTTACCCGCGGCATTCCCGTTCTCGCGATCGATCCGAAAGGCGACCTCGGCAACCTCCTGCTCGACTTCCCGCGGCTCTCGGCCGAGGAGTTCGCGCCTTTCGTCGATCCGACCGCGGGCACGGCCGAGTCCGAGGCGAAGAAATGGATGGACGGCCTCGCGGGCTGGGGCCTCGGCCCGACGGACGTCCAGGTGCTCGTCGACAGCCGCGACGCGGTGATCTACACGCCCGGGTCCACGTCCGGAACGCCGGTCGATCTCTTCGGCTCCTGCACGCCCCCCCCGCGGGAGGCCGACGAGGAAGACCGCCGCGACGTCGTCACGGCCTTCGTGGGAGGGCTGCTGGGCCTCGCGGGCCGCGACGCGGATCCCGTGAAATCGCGCGACTTCATCTATCTCTCGCTTTGCGTGACGGGGCTCTGGGAGAAGGGCGAGACCGCGACGTTCGAGTCGCTCCTCGAGTTCGCGGCGGCGCCGCCGTTCGCGAAGGTGGGTGCGCTGCCGCTCGAGACGTTTTATCCCGCGAAGGAGCGGCAGGAGCTCGTCCTGGCGGTCAATTCCCTTCTCGCGTCGCCCGCGACGGCGGCGTTCCGCGAAGGGGAGCCGCTCGACGTCGGCAGGATGCTGGCGCCCACGCCGGCCGGAGGAAAGGCACGCCTTTCGATCGTCTCGATCGCGCATCTCGGCGACGCCGAGCGCGTCTTCGTCGTGGCGACGCTCCTCGCGCGCGTGAAGGCCTGGATGCGCTCGCTGCCGGGCAGCCCCGCCCTGAGAGCGCTCGTCTACGTCGACGAGATCTTCGGGTTCTTCCCGCCCTCGGCCGAGCCCCCCACGAAGAGGCCGCTCCTCACGCTCCTCAAGCAGGCGCGCGCGTTCGGCGTGGGAGTCGTCCTCGCCTCGCAGAATCCCGTCGACCTCGACTACCGCGGTCTCGCGAACTGCGGCTGCTGGTGGGTGGGCACGCTCCAGACGGAGCGGGACAAGCTGCGTCTCTCCGAGGGCCTCGTGGAAGCGGGCGGCAAGGACGCCTCGGCGCTTCTGACGAAAACGCGAAAGCGCGTGTTTCTCCTGAACGACGTGCACCGCAAGGAGCCGGCGCTGATCGAGACGCGCTGGGCGATGAGCTATCTCCGCGGGCCGATGACCAAGGCCGACCTCGCGAGGCTGAAGAGCGGAAGCGCCGTGCCGCCGCCGCCGCGAAAAGCGCCCGCGGGCCCTTCGGCACCCGCCCTTCCTTCGGCCTGGCCGGCGCGATGGCTCGAGAAGAGAAATGCCGACATCGCCTCTCCGGCGCTCTTCGTGAAATATGCCGTGCGCTTCCGCTCGGGGACGTCGTCCGCGCCGGAAACCACCGCGGCGAAGCTCTTCCCCCTGAACGCGGGATCTCCCGCGGAGGTGCTGGAGGGCGAAACCCTCGACCTCGGGCCCGCCGGCCTGGAGTCGCTGAAGGCCGCGGCGCCCGCCCGGCCGCTCAGCTACGCCGATCTGCCCGCGTGGCTCGGCGAGGGCACGGTGAAGACCGTCGAGAAGGCGGTGCGCTCGCGCCTTCCGGACAAGCTCGCGACGACGCTCTGGAGAGACCCCGTCACGGGGGCGCTCTCCGCTTCCGGCGAATCGCCGGAAGACTTCGCGAAGCGCCTCGCGGCGGGCGCCGAAGCGCCGGCCGCGCTACGCGAGAAGCTCGAGAAGAAACGCCGCGATCTCGCTGCGGCCGAGGCCGTCGAGCAGGGCAGATCGATGGAAACGTACGCCTCGATCGGCACGGCCGCCCTCGACGTCCTCGGCGGTTTGCTCGGGAAGCGGAAGTCGCTGCGCGTGGGAAGAGTCGGCTCGGTCCTGACGAAGCGCAGGATGGAAGGAACGGCCGAATCGAAAGTCGAAGGGCTGAGAGCCGAGATCGCCGCGCTGGAGGCGAAGGTCGCTCCGCCGGACACGAGCCGCTTCGAGAAGGTGAACGTCGTCCCGGCCGCGGCGCACGTCGACGTGCTGTCGATCGGAATTGCCTGGATTTGTTGAGAGGAGAGTAAGTGCCGAAGATTTCTCCGCGGAAGGAAGTCACCGAGCACCCGCTCTATCGCGCGGCCATGGCCGCGCAGCACATCGCCTATCAGCTCATGCGCGAGGTGCCGCCCGAGCACAAGGCCGCCGCGACGCGTCTGCACGCGTCGCTCGTCCACGCGACGACGTACGCGGCGTACGCGGTCGACCCCGACGTGACCGACAAGGAGGCGCAGTGGGCGGGCCTCGCCTCGACCGCCGCACGCGCGAAGGAGCAGCTCGAGCCGCTCGCCCAGTTCGCGGGCGACGCGCGCGACGTGGAGAAGCTGGGCGAAAGAATCGCCGAGCTGTCTCAAGCCGCGGAAAAAGGGGTCACTCCTCTTTCTTCGTCCCCAAGATGACGAGCACGATCAGGAGCAGGAGCACGATCAGCCCGATGACGATCGTCGTCGTGCGCGAAGAGCCGGCCGGAGGCTCGGGCGCCGCCGTGCCGGTCCTGGCGACCTCCGCTTTCGTGGGGGCCGGCTTCGGAGCTTCGGCCGTCGCGGGAGCCGGAACCGCGGTCGACGGAGCGCCCGTCGAGGCCGTGGAGGACGTCGTCGACGTTTCGGCCGGTTTCGTCGGGGCGGGACCGGCGGTCGACTGTGACAGCGCGGCGGAGGAGGCGAGGGCGAACGCCAGGAGGAGGGCGGTCATCGGGAAGCGTGGCTTCATGACGGGTGAAACTATCGGGCGGAGCCGAAGGCGTCAAGCGGCCGGGGCTCACGGGTGACCGAGCTCCCCGGGGCGCGTTGGCGCCTCGATGCTGCCGTTTTCCTCTCGGGCGCGGCTTTGATGGGGCTCGAGATCGTGGGGAGCCGCGTCCTGGCTCCCGTCTTCGGGACGTCGCTTTTCGTCTGGGGCGCCCTCATCACGACGTTCCTCGCCGCCCTCGCTCTCGGCTATGCCTTCGGCGGGCGGCTGGCCGATCGCCGGCCCGATCCGGCGATGCTGGCCGGGCTCCTGGCATGCAGCGGAATCGTCCTCTTCCTGGTCTTCGCCTCACCGCATGCCCTCATCGCCGCGCTCGGCCGGGCTCCGATTCCCGAACGCTTTCGCCCGCTCGTCGCGGCCGTGGTGCTGTTCGGCCCGCCGAGCGTCCTCATGGGCATGGTGACGCCATTCGCCGTGCGCCTCGCGGCGAGGGAAATCGCGACCGTCGGCTCGGCGTCGGGCCGCCTCTCGGCGCTCTCCACCGCAGGCTCGATTCTCGGAACGTTCGCCACGGCTTTCTTCCTCATCCCGGCGTTCGCGACCCGGCCGATTCTTTTCGGCCTCGGCGCGACGCTTCTCGCGGCCTCCCTGCTCGTACCGGCGCCGCGGACGGCCGCGCGGCTCGCGATCGTCTCGCTCCTCGTGGTCGGGGCGGCCGTCACGTACCTCGTCGTGTCCACGGGCGCGGTCTCGCCCGAGCCGGCCGGGGTGGTCGTTTACGAGAAAGAGACGGCCTATCACCACATCCGCGTCGTCGATGCGGGCCTGAGACGCTCGCTCTACTTCGACAACCGCACGCAGGGCTACGTTGCGGTGCGGCCCGGCCTCGTGCTGCCGAAAGGCTACCGGGACGGGATGATGCTCGCGCTGGTCTTTCCGGTGCGTCCGGTGCGGAGCGCGGTCATGATCGGCCTCGGGGCGGGGATGGTTCCGTCTCTCCTCTCCGAGCGCGCGCCGGAGATTGCCACCACCTCGATCGAGATCGACCCGGAGGTCGTCGAGACCGCGCGGCGCTTCTTCCGGTTCACGACGCCTGCGAACGGACGCGTCCTCGTGGG
This sequence comes from Thermoanaerobaculia bacterium, assembly GCA_963719225.1. GTDB lineage: Bacteria > Acidobacteriota > Thermoanaerobaculia > UBA5066 > UBA5066 > Fen-183. The sequence goes on from CAVRAY010000001.1 coordinate 774,912, forward strand.
CGACGGCAGGCGCGAGCTCGACCGCCAGGTTCCGGCGACCGACGTCGTGTTCGTGGACGCCTACTTCGCGGACAGTCTTCCCTTCCATCTCGTCACGAAGGAGTTCTTCGAGCTCTGTCGTCGAAAGCTCCCGCCCGACGGCGTCCTCGCGATGAACTTCGGCGGCAACCTCACGGGACGGCGGAACGCCCTCTTCTGGGCGGCGGTCAAGACCGTCCGCCTCGTCTTCCCGCGCACGTACATTTTCTCGTCCGAGCTCTCGGCGGGGCGTGCGACCTTCGACGGGAACGCCATCCTCATCGCGACGCGATCCGCGGACCGGCTCGACAAAGCCACGATCGCCGACCGGGCCGAAGCGGTCGCGGCGAAACTCTCCCGCCCGCCCGTCACGGAATGGGCGGCGACCCTCTACGAGGGCGAGCTGAAGATCGGGGATGTCCCCGTGCTCACGGACGCTTACGCGCCGACCGACGCGCTCCAGAACCTCTCGCGATGAATCCTCGAGGCCGCCTCGCCTCGGGCGCGTTCGCCCTCGCGGCGCTCGCGGCCTGCGGGCCCCGCGAGCGGCCGGCGGAGAGCTTCGCCCCCGATCGCGCGGGCGAGACGCTCGAGGCCGACACGCGGGCGCTGTGTGCGCTCGGGCCGCGCGTCACGGGCACGGACGCGTGCGCGCGGGCTGAGGAGTGGGCGGCCGCGCGCTTTCGCGAGTCGGGACTCGACGTGCGCTTCGAGGAATGGGACTGGTCCGGGCGCCCTTCCGGCGCGGCGCCGCCGCGGAACGTCGTCGCGGAGATTCCGGGCCGGGATCGGCCGGGAGAAATCGTCCTCCTGGCCGCGCATCTCGACTCGGTGGCGGGAAGCCCCGGAGCGAACGACGACGCCGTGAACGTGGCGCTCGTCCTGGGGGCCGCCCGGACGGTCCGGGCGAGGGGTCCTCTGGGCCGGTCGGCGCGCTTCGTCCTCTTCACGGGGGAGGAACAGAAGCTCCTCGGGTCACGGGCCTACGTGAAGGCCCACGAGAAAGAGCTCGGGCGGGTCGTCGTCGCGATCGTTTACGACCTCGGCTCCGCGCGGACGCTGGGCTTCTACCTGAACGGACGGAAGGAGGATCTGCGCGCTCTCTTCAGGCGCGCCCTCGCCGGCCGTGAAGCCTGGCGCGGCCTCTTCGGCCTCTACACGGTCTGGGCGGGCGCCGACAGCTTCTCGTTCGTCGAGGCCGGCGTTCCGACGTTGACCGCGTTGCAGGATCTCGAGCCCTATCGCGCCGTCTATCACTCGGAAAAGGACACGGTCGAGACCGTGGATTTCGCGGCCTCGCGCGCGAATGCGGCGCTGGCCGCCGCCCTCGTGAAAGGCATTGCCGACGACCCGCAGCCCGCCCTGCGACGGATGACCCCGGAGGAGACCGCGGCGCTCCTGACACGTCACGGACTCGGGAAGGCCCCTCCGCCCCTCAGTTCGTCCGCTCCCCCGACCGCTCCTCCCTGAGCTGGACCAGCTCGGCCCTGAGAGCGGAAAGATCGTTCAGGAGGCTTTCGCGGTCGCCCTCGGGAATCCCGGCGAGGGCCGGCTCGGAGGTCAGGAGGCTGGCGACCTCCGCCAGCTTCGTCTCGGCGAGTCCGAGCGCCTCTTCCACGTCGCTCCCCGGAAGGTCGAGAAAAGCCTCGCCGACGAGCGACGGGACCGATACGGCGGCCTTCCGGAGCCGGGTGCCGGCTTCGGTGCCCTTCGCCCCGGAGGCCTCGACGGCAGCGTAAATCGTGTGAGCAAAACTCATTCCGCGCTTCCAGGTCGGGAGGTTCTTGTAGCCGCTCACCATATCCATCCTAGTACGTTTGCATGGTCGTATGCGTCGCAATGCCGGTGCTAGGCTTCGTCGTTGGGCACGTCCGACCGACGTGCAGGGAAGGAGCGAAGTCATGCGACGCAAAGTCACTGTGATCGGGGCGGGAAACGTGGGCGCGACCGTCGCCCAGAGAATCGTCGAAAAAGAGCTCGCGGACGTCGTTCTCGTGGACGTCATCGAAGGGGTCCCGCAGGGCAAGGGGCTGGACATGGTCCAGTCGGGTGCCGTCGAGGGTTTCGACATGCGGATCGTCGGCACGAACGGCTACGAGGAGACCGAAGGGTCCGACCTCGTGATCCTCACGGCCGGTCTCGCCCGCAAGCCGGGCATGTCGCGCGACGACCTCCTGCGCAAGAACGAGGAGATCGTCGCGGGCTGCATCTCGAAGACGACGCGCGGCTCGCGCGACCTCAAGGTCATCGTCGTCACGAACCCGCTCGACGCGATGTGCGAGGTCGTCCGCCGCATCACGAAGCTGCCCAAGCAGAACGTGATCGGGATGGCGGGCATCCTCGACAGCGCGCGCATGCGCGCGTTCATCGCGATGGAGCTCGGGGTCTCGATGACGAACATCCACGCCACCGTCCTCGGCGGCCACGGCGACACGATGGTTCCGCTCCCGCGGTACTCCACGGTGGCCGGCGTGCCGATCACCGAGCTGATGTCCCCCGAGCGCGTGGCGGCGATCGTCAAGCGCACCGCGGGCGGCGGCGCCGAGATCGTGAACTTCCTGAAGACGGGCTCGGCGTATTACGCCCCGTCCGCGGCCGCCGTCGAGATGGCCGAGGCGATCTTCAACGACCGCAAGAAGATCCTGCCCTGCGCCGCGTACCTCGAAGGCGAGTACGGGATCAACGGCGTCTTCGTGGGCGTGCCGGTCGTCCTCGGCAAGAACGGCATCGAGAGGATCATCGAGCTCAAGCTCACCCCGGAGGAGTCCGCCGCTCTCAAGAAGTCCGCCGGCTCCGTTCATGAGCTCGTCGGATTGCTGACCGTCTGATCACGCCGGAGAACTGAAGGAGGAGACTCGATCGCATGGCGGCCCCCGCGCAACTCCTGAATTCGTCGGTCGGCAAGAAGATCGTCATGGCGATCACCGGGATCGTCCTTTCGGTTTTCGTCCTCGGCCACATGGCCGGAAACCTGCAGGCCTTCCTCCCGAACGGGCCCGCGGCGCTGGACCACTACGGGGCCTTCCTGCGAGAGCTCGTGCACGGCACGGGAATCTGGTTCGTGAGGGCCGGGCTCCTCCTCGCGGTGGGCCTCCACATCTGGTCCTACCTCGGCCTCACGCAGAAGAGCCTCGCGGCCCGGCCGGAGGGCTACCGGGTCACGGACTACGAAGAGGCCACTCTGGCGTCGCGTTCCATGCGCTGGACGGGGCCTCTCCTCGCGGTCTTCATCGTCTACCACATCCTCCACATGACGACGGGCACCCTGCACCCGAGCTTCGTCGAGGGCCGGGTCTACCAGAACCTCGTCGCCGGCCTCACGCCCGTCGCCGTCGCGCTCTTCTACCTCGTCGCGATGGGCGCGCTCGCGTTTCACCTCTACCACGGCGCCTGGAGCATGTTGCAGACCCTGGGCCTTTCGCACCCGAAGTACGACCCCTGGCGCAAGACCCTCGCGACCCTTTTCACGATCGTCGTGTGCGCCGGGTTCGCCCTCGTCCCGATCGCGGTCCTCGCGGGGTGGCTGAAATGATCGAACTGAAGTCGAACGTCCCCGACGGGCCTCTCGAGAAGAAGTGGGACAAGCACCGTTTCGAGATGAAGCTCGTCAATCCGGCGAACAAGCGCAAGTACTCGGTCATCGTCGTCGGCTCCGGCCTCGCCGGCGGCGCGGGAGCCGCCTCCCTCGCCGAGCTCGGATACAACGTCTCGTGCTTCTGCTACCAGGACAGTCCGCGCCGCGCTCACTCGATCGCGGCGCAGGGCGGCATCAACGCCTCGAAGAACTACCAGAACGACGGCGACAGCGTCCAGCGCCTCTTTTACGACACGATCAAGGGCGGGGACTTCCGCGCCCGCGAGGCGAACGTCTACCGGCTCGCGGAAGTCTCGTCGAACATCATCGACCAGTGCGTCGCGCAGGGAGTGCCGTTCGGACGCGAGTACGGCGGCACGCTGGGGAACCGCTCGTTCGGCGGGGCGCAGGTGTCGCGCACGTTCTATTCGCGCGGCCAGACGGGTCAGCAGCTCCTCCTCGGCGCCTACCAGGCCCTCGAGCGTCAGATCGGCCTCGGCAACGTGAAGATGCATTCGCGCCACGAGATGCTCGAGGTCGTCCTCGTCGACGGCCGCGCGCGCGGCATCGTGACCCGCGACATGATCACGGGCAAGGTCGAGTCGCACGCCGCCGACGCCGTCGTCCTCGCGACGGGCGGCTACGCGAACGTCTTCTATCTCTCCACGAACGCGGCGGGCTGCAACACGACCGCGATCTGGCGCGCGTACAAGAAGGGCGCGGCCTTCGCGAATCCCTGCTACACGCAGATCCATCCGACCTGCATCCCCGTGACGGGCGACCACCAGAGCAAGCTCACGCTCATGTCGGAGTCGCTACGCAACGACGGCCGAATCTGGGTGCCCCTGAAGAAGGGCGACAAGCGCGCCGCCGGCGACATCCCGGAGGCCGAGCGCGACTACTACCTCGAGCGCAAGTACCCCTCGTACGGCAACCTCGCGCCGCGCGACATCGCGTCCCGCGCCGCCAAGCAGGTGTGCGACGAGGGGCGCGGCGTGGGCGAGACCGGCCTCGGCGTCTACCTCGACTTCGCGGACTCCATCAAGCGTCTCGGCGAAGGCACGATCCGCGAGCGCTACGGGAACCTGTTCGACATGTACGAGCGCATCACCGACGAGAACCCGTACAAGGTTCCGATGCGCATCTTCCCCGCCGCCCACTACGTGATGGGCGGCCTCTGGGTGGACTACAACCTCATGTCCACGGTCCCGGGCCTCCACGTCGCGGGCGAGGCGAACTTCTCGGACCACGGGGCGAACCGCCTCGGGGCGAGCGCCCTCATGCAGGGCCTCGCGGACGGTTACTTCGTCCTTCCGTACACGATCGGCAACTACCTCGCCACGACGAAGCAGGCGAAGGTCGACACGTCGCATGCCGCCTTCAAGGAGGCCGAGAGCGCCGTGGCCGCGCGCGTCGCGCGTCTCCTCTCCGTGAAGGGGAAGCGCACGGTGGACTCCTTCCACAAGGAGCTCGGCAAGATCATGTGGGAGTACTGCGGCATGGGCCGCAACCGCGAGGGCCTGAAGACGGCCCTCCAGAAGATCCCCGTGCTGCGCGAGGAGTTCTGGAAGAACCTCACGGTCGTGGGCGGGAAAGACGAGATCAACCAGACTCTGGAGAGAGCGGGACGCGTGGCGGACTTCCTCGAGCTGGGGGAGCTCATGTGCCTCGACGCGCTCGAGCGCGAGGAATCCTGCGGCGGCCACTTCCGCGAGGAGTACCAGACTCCGGACGGCGAGGCGCTGCGCAACGACGAAAAATTCTGCCACGTCGCGGCCTGGGAATACGCTGGGGAGGGCAAGGCGCCGATCCGCAACGTCGAGCCGCTCGCCTTCGAGAACGTCCACCTGACGCAGAGGAGCTACAAATGAAGCTCACCCTGAACGTCTGGCGGCAGAAGAACTCGAAGTCCGAAGGCAAATTCGTCACGTACGACGCACCGGACATCAGCCCGGACATGTCCTTCCTCGAGATGCTCGACGTCGTGAACCGGCGCCTCGTTGAAAAGGGCGAGGATCCGATCGCCTTCGACCACGACTGCCGCGAAGGCATCTGTGGCATGTGCGGCATCGTCGTGAACGGCAATCCGCACGGGCCGCGCCGCGGCACGACGAGCTGCCAGCTCCACATGCGCACCTTCAAGGACGGCGACGTCATCACGCTCGAGCCCTGGCGCGTCACGCCGTTCCCGGTCCTGAAGGACCTCATCGTCGACCGCTCGTCCTTCGACCGCATCGTCGCGGCCGGAGGGTTCATCACGCTCCCGACCGGCAACGCCCCGGACGGCAACGCGATCCTCGTTCCGAAGGACTGCGCCGAGCGCTCGATGGACGCGGCCCAGTGCATCGGCTGCGGCGCCTGCGCCGCAGCGTGCCCGAACGGCTCGGCGATGCTCTTCGTGGCGGCGAAGGTTTCGCACCTCGCGCTGTTGCCGCAGGGCCAGCCCGAGCGTTACGACCGCGTGCTCACGATGGTCCAGCAGATGGACGCGGAAGGCTTCGGCACGTGCACGAACCACGGCGAGTGCTCGCGTGCGTGTCCGAAGGAGATCCGCCAGGAGTTCATCGCGCAGCTCAACCGCGACTTCTTCAAGGCGACGCTCATCACGCGCCCGAAGGCCGCCGGAGGCGCCGGGGCCGGCTAGACGATCGGATCGAGTCGTGTGAGAGAACCCGAAAGCCGCTCGCAACCTGCTTTGGCGAAGCATCGGGTCGGGGCGATTTTCTTCGAAGGGTGAATGGGCCGATTGCATAGGGCCGAGGCTGAGCCGCGAGGCGCCTGCACATTCACCTTCTAAGAAAAACAGCCCGACGTGAGCCCCACTGTAGGTCGTTGCGCTCCGCCGTTCACCTCCTACATCATTCACGCGCGGCCTCTGACGGAGAAGGAGAAGCGGAGATTCCGGAGGCGAAAACGATGAAGAGAAAGCAGCATTCGGGTGTCGGATCCGCTGCGACGTCCCTCGCGGCGCTGAGAGCCGCAGCGAAGGATCTCGAACGTGAGCTGGTCGCGGACGAGTTCCGCCCGATGGGGCCCGACGAGCGCGCCCGCTGGGAAAGGGCACGCCGGAAGCCGGGCCGTCCTATCCGAGGTGCCGGGGCGAAGGTCATCTCGGTGAGCGTGGAGCGAGGCCTTCTCGTTCGCTCGGACGCCCTCGCGCGGAACCTCGGAATCACCCGCGCATCGCTCGTCGAACGCGGCCTCAAGGCGGTTCTTGCCGCCGAGGGGCGGCTCTAAGTCAGCTTCCGAGCTAGCAAATGGAGTCACGCCGAGCCGCGGTCCTTCTTTCGCTCCTCTTCGGCGTCGCCTTACGCGCGGACGAGCCGGGGAAGGCAATCGTTCCGCCGCCGCCCGCGCTCCGCGTCACGCTCCTCGGGACCGGCAACCCGCGGCCGTCGATGACGCGTTTCGGGCCGTCGATCCTCGTCGAGGCCGCGACGGTTCCGCCGACGCGCATCCTGGTGGACGTCGGGCGCGGCGCGACGCAGCGCCTCTTTGCGATCGGGGGACGGGACCTCCTCTCCGGAGTCGACCTCGTTCTCCTGACGCACCTTCATTCCGATCACGTCGTGGGCCTGCCGGACCTGTGGCTGACGGGCTGGATCTTCGGGCGGACCAAGCCGTTTTCCGTGAAGGGTCCGGAGGGGACGGCCGCTCTCATGGCGCACCTCGAGAAGGCCTTCGAGTTCGACGTGAAGACGCGACGGGACGTCGACGAGCGCCTGCCCGCGCCGGGAGCCGCGGTCGAGGCGAAGGACATTTCTCCCGAAGCGATCCTCGAGGTCTCGGGCGTCAAGATCACGGTGTTCGCGGTGGATCACGGCCCGGTGAAGCCGGCGTACGGCTATCGCATCGATTACGCGGGAAAGACGGTCGTCCTCTCCGGCGACACGCGGTACTCGGAGAACCTGATCGCGCACGCAAAGGGCTGCGACGTCCTCGTGGAGTAATTTTCCAGCGATCCTCCGCGCGCGCGTGACGCCGCTCACCCATTTGCAAGAAGAGCTTGCGCAATTCCGGTCCGTTTGTTGCAGCCGACCGGACATGAGTTACGAATCTCGAAAACAGAAAAAGACATCGCCCCTTCAAGCCACGGTACTTTTTCTTCTGCTGGCGGGCGCGTCACGCCTCGCGGCCCAGACTCCGGCGCAGCAGATCGACTTCGACCGCCCCGAGGCGTGGGCCCTCAAGTACTTCGCGGCGGTCACGACGTTCACGCCGCTCCAGGCGCCCCGGGAACGGGCGCCCGGGACCATCGAGATCGCGCTTGAGGGAGGCTGGATCCCGTATCTCACCGATACGGAGCGGACCGTCGGCTTCGAGGGGACGAAGGTGGAGGACCTCAACAAGGCGCCGCTCTACGGGCGGCCGCGCCTCCTCATCGGCCTGCCCGCCGGCTTCGCGGTCGAGGCGGGCTGGCTCCCGCCGATCCGCATCCACGGAACGCAGACGAACCTCTTCGACGCCGCGATCGAGAAGGCCTTCTTCGACAAGCCCGGCGGGAGCCTCGGGCTGCGGCTCTACGGGCAGATCGGGCACTCGTACGGCGACTACACGTGCCCCGCAGATGTGGTGCGCTCGCGGCCGGGCACGCCCGGGAACCCGTACGGCTGCGACGCGCGGTCGACGGACGTCGCGAATCTGAACTACACCGGCGCGGCGCTGACGGGCGGCATCAAGGTCGCGCCCGGCGTCGCAGTGCACCTCGCGGGCGGCGCGACGTACAACGACCTCCAGTTCCAGGTCGGCGCGTACTGGAACGGGACGGCCGACAACACACTCCTCACCACGCACGGCTGGACCGGCTGGGGCGCGGCTGGTTTCGACGTGGCTCTCGGAACCACCGCGTCGTTCTCCGCCGAGGCGTTCTACAGCCCGCTCACGGTCGTGCGGCCGCCCTCGACCTCGTCGCAGAATGACGGTCTCTTCAACGTGAGGGGCCTCGTCACCGTCCACCTCCGCTGACCTTCGCGGTCAAGGATTCTTCGTCACGATCTCGAAGTCGATTTTGAGGTCGTCTTTCACATTCACCGTACCGCCTCCGGCCTTGATCGGCTTGATGCCGAAGGAACTCTGCTTGACCGTCGCCGAGCCGCGAAAGCGTTCCCTCGCGCCCGTGACCTCGAACTTGAGCGGCACTTTCTTCCCGCGCAGCTCCAGCTCTCCCTCGACCTGCCAGCGCCCTTCGGCGACCGGCTTGACGGCGGTGGACTTGAATCGGATCTCCGGGAACTTCGCGACGTCGAGGACCTCCGGTCCCAGCATCCTCTTCTGCACCTCGGCCCGCTTCTCTTTCGCAAGGTCCGGATCGAGCACCGTCATCTTTCGCGCGTCCACTTCGAGCTCCACCGCCGGCTTCTCTCCGTCGGATACGGATCCCGAGGCGACGGTCGCCCGAACCTCGTGGTTGTCGCCGAAAGCGGAGAAGAGGCCCGACTTGAAGACGTGCACGGTGAACGAGGACTTCTCGGCATCGATCGCCCATGTCTCGGCATGCGCGGATGCCGAGAGGAGCGCCGAGGCCACCAGCGCGCCTGGGACGAGTGTGCGTCTCATGGGAGAACCTCCTTCATCTTTCCACCTTCATCTTTCCACGGAAGCAAGCGGCGGGCCCGGGCGAATCGGGTCTCGTGTCCCGCTAAGATGTCGGCGTGCTCGTCCGCGCCCTCCTGTCCACCCTCCACCTCATCGCGCTTCCGCTGGGTTTCGCGAGCCTGTTCCTGCGCGGCATGCGGTTGCGCGAGCTCAGGATCGCGCGCGGTGACGCCGGGACGCGCGCGGCGCTTCTCTCCGCCGACAACGTCTGGGGCCTCGCGGCTCTCCTCTGGATCGTGACGGGGCTCACGCGCGCGTTCTCGGGGCTCGAGAAGACGCCCGACTACTATCTGAGGAACGGATTCTTCTGGGTGAAGATGTCGCTCTTCCTCGTCGTCTTCGTGCTCGAGATCCAGCCGATGGTCACGTTCATCCGCTGGCGCATCGCGAAGGACCGTGCGGCCGAGCTCGTCGGCAAGGCGCCGCTCGACAGGCTCATCACGCTGAACGACGTCGAGACGGCCCTCATCCTCGTCATCCCCTTCGCCGCCGCGCTCATGGCGCGCGGGGCGTGGATGTTCTGAACGCAGAAACTCCCGCTCCTACCTCACCGGCATCGCCGGCCGCTTCGGCTTCTGCGGCGGGTTCTTCTTCAGCTCCTCCATCACGATCGCGATCGCCTTCTCGAGCTGCGGGTCGTGGCCGGCGATGACGTCGGCGGGCATCTGCTCGACTTCGACGTCGGGCGGGACGCCGACGTTCTCGACGCCGAAGCCTTCCTCCGGCGTCCAGAAGCCGAGGTTCGGAGCGGTGACGACGGCGCCGTCCATGAGCGTCGGGAAGCCGAGGATGCCGACGAGGCCGCCCCACGTGCGCTGGCCCACGAGCGTCCCGACCTTGAAGTGCCTGAACATCCACGGCAGGAGATCGCCGCCGGAGCCGGCGGTCTCGTCGATGAGCATGACCTTCGGACCCTGGATGGACGCGCTCGGCGTCTTGAGGTCGTCGCCGTAACGCATCGCCCACCACGCGATGGGCTGGCGTGTCAGCGCCTCGATGTAGTAATCGGCCACGCTGCCGCCGCCGTTGAAGCGCTCGTCCACGATGATCGCGTCGCGTGAGGCCTGGGGATAGAAGTACCGCTTGAAATACGTGTGGCCGAGCTCCGCCGTGTTCGGGACGTAGACGTACGCGACGCGTCCGCCCGTCGCGGCGTCGACCTTCCGCAGATTGCCCTCGACCCAGTCGCGGTTGCGGAGCGTCGCCTCGTCCGCCACGGGGACCACGCTGACCGTGCGCGAGAGCGTGCCGTCCGGCTTCGGCCCGACCGTGATCTCGATGATCTTTCCGGCCGTGCCCTCGAAACGCGCGTAGAGGTTCTCGGGCGGCGCGAGATCCTTGCCGTTCACCGCGAGGAGGTACTCGCCGGACCTGACCTCGACGCCCGGCTCGGAAAGCGGCGCGCGCAGCTCGGGGTTCCAGTTCAGGCCGCCGAAGACTTTCTTGAAGCGGTAGCGGCCGTTCGCGACTTCGTAGTCCGCGCCGAGCAAGCCTCCCTGTACATGAGCGATTTCCGCGAACGAGTCGCCCGGCGTGTTCCGGTGGTGGCCGACGGCGAGCTCGCTGCACATCCACTGGATGAGGCGGTTGAGGTCGGTCCGCGAGGACAGGTACGGGACGAAGGCGGCGTACTTCGCCTTCATGGCCTTCCAGTCGGCACCGTGCATCTTCGGGTCGTAGAAGTAATCCCGGTTGACGCGCCAGGCTTCGTCGAAGATCTCGGGCCATTCGTCCCGAGGGTCGACGCGCACGGCGATCGCGTCGAGCTTGAGCTTGCCGTCGGAGCCTTCCTTCGGCTTGCCGTCCGAGCCGTCCTTCGTGTCGGCCTTCTTCGGCGACGAGGAGACGAGCGACCACGACTCTTTTTGCGGAGCTCCCGGCGGCGCCTCTCTCGGCGCGGACTCCTTGTCCTTCTGCCTGAAGAGGATCTTCTTCCCGTCGAAGGACACGAAGTAATCCTCGGCCTCGGGGACGACCGTCTCGGCCTTGCGCTCCTTGAAGTCGAAACGCTGGACGGACGTCTTGCCGTCCGCCTTGCGCTGGAAGAAGAGCTGGCCCGCGCTGCCGGCCTGGAGGTTCGAGATCTCGGCGGGGTGGACAGGCAGGTCGACGATGCGGACGTTGAAGCCGTCGCGGTCGATGACGACGGGCGCGGGCGGCTTACCCTTGGCACCTTTCGAAGAATCTTCTTTCTTCTCGTCGGTCTTTCCCTCTTTAGCCTCTTCGCCCTTCTCCTCGTCGCTCTCCTTCGCGAGAGGCGAGGGCGTGCCCCTCTTCAACGTCGCCACGTAGATCGCGTTCGTGATGCGCGCGTCGGTGTTCTGCAGGGAGAACCAGTTGCGCTGCGGGCCCGCGTCGGTGGACGCGAGGAAATAGAGGAGCCTCCCGGCCTTGTCGAAGGCGGGGTCCGACACGTCCGAGAGGCCGTCAGTGAGGGGATAGGACTTGCCCTCGTCGAGGGAGTAGACGTACGCCGTCCGGATGTACGTGGGCCCGGAGAGCGTGTAGGCGACCCAGCGCGAGTCCGGCGACCACGAGCCGCGTAGCATCCTGTAACGCGCGGGCGCGTAGAGTCGCTCGGTCGCGATCTTTTTCGAGGCTCCGCTCGCGACGTCGACGATGTGGAGCGTCAGGGAGTTGTCCGTCAGGACGATCTTCTTTCCGTCGGGCGAAAAGACGAGCTCGTCGTAGAAGCCCGCGCCCGGAACCTTGATCGTCTTCGGCGCCCCCTTGCCGTCCTGCGCCCTGACGACGATCTCGTTCTCGCCGCTCTCGTCCGAGACGTACGCGATCTCCTTGCCGTCCGGCGACCACGCGGGCGCGCGCTCGTGGAAGGCGGTCGTGCGCGTGAGGTTGCGCGCGTCGCCCTTCTCGGCGGGCACGGTCACGATCTCGCCCCGGAACTCGAACGCGGCGCGCGCGCCGGAGGGGGAGAGCGCGGCCCCGCGGATCCACTTCGCGCCCTTCGCCCAGCGCGGGCGCGTCTCGAGGAGGTCGCCGGGAACCGTGATCGAAAGGTCGGTGACCTTCTTCGAGGCGGGGTCGAGGAGGTGAAGGGTGCCGGCCTGCTCGAAGACGATGCGCCCGGCGGCTCCGGAAGCGTTGAGGACGGGGAAATCCGTGTAGCGGGTGAGCCGGGAGAGAGAGAAGGATTTCTTGGAAGGACTAGCTGGGTCCGCCGTTTGATCGAGAACGTAGAGGTTGAACTCGCCGTCGCGATCCGAACGTAGGACGATGGTCGCTCCCCCGCCTCCGCCGGCTCCGTTCACCCATATCGGGTCCGCGTCGTTGCACCGCGTCGCGGGCTGCGGCACGTGCTGGATCGCGTGCGTCGCCACGTCGTAGAGCCATATCCTGGAAACCGTGCCGCCGCGGTAGCGCTTCCACTGCAGGTGACGGGGGCCGTTCGGGCTGTAGGCGATCGTTTTGCCGTCGGGGGAGTACGCGGCTCGGTCGGCGTACGGGATCGGCAGGGCCGTTTCGAGGCCGCCCTCGACGGGCACCGTGTAGAGCTGCGTGTGCCGGTTGTTGACCGCCGCGCGCGGCGACGTGAAGAGGACGGCCTTGCCGTCCGGCGTGAACGCCTGCACGACGTCGCGGCCCGGGTGCCACGTGAGGCGCTTCGGCACGCCGCCGGCGGCGGGGACGACGAAGACGTCGAGGTTGCCGTCCAGCTCGGCGCTGAACGCGAGGAGCGAGCCGTCCGGGCTGAAGGCGGGACGCATCTTCACGCCGGGCCCCGAGCTGATGCGTTGGACACCGCCGCCGTCGAGGCGGCAGGTCCAGACGTCGTTCCCGTAGACGAAAGCGATCCGGTCGGCCGAGAGCGCGGGGTCCGTGAGCATCTTCGATGGCCCGTACGGCGCCGTCGCTGCGAGCGCAACGGAGGCGTCGGCGTAAGACAGCACGAGGGAAAGGGCAACGGCGGCGAGAGGCACGCGCATGGGGACTCCTCGGAAGAGACTCAAGGCAAGGAACGGATTCTGGCACGCCGCCTTCCCCCCGCACGCGGGAGACAAAAAAGCGTCCCGCGTGGCGGTCAAAAGGCTCCGCCATCGACACAAATTCGAAGAAAGAGGGAGATTCGACCTGGCCCGCGCGATGCATGGAAACGCTCGGCGACGTGAAACGGCGTCGAGGAGAGACCGTGTTCGCTCGCACGCCCGAGGACTGCGACCGCCTGTTCGCCGACCGCGTAAACGCCGGTGACGTCGAGGGCGTCCTGGCGCTGTACGAGGACCGCGGCTGCTACGTGCTCCGCGACGGCGTCGCGACGGGCGCGGCGGCGATCCGGCCGGTCATCGAGGAGATGATCGCGGCCAGGTCGAGGATCGAATGCCAGGTGAAGCGCGTCGTGCACGCGGGCGAGGGCCTCGCCCTCCTCTACAACGACTGGCGCCTGACCGTCGGCGGCGACGACGACTTGTCGGTCGAGCGGTCGGGCAGGGCGCTCGAGCTCGTCCGGCGCCAGGTCGACGGCACGTGGCGGTTCGTCATCGACGATCCGTACGGGAGGTCGTGAGCCCGCGCTCAGAACCCGTTCGGCCGCTCGTCGCGCACGCCGAACGCCTTCTCGAGCGCGATTCCCGCGCGGCCGATCGTCCCCTCGTCGAAGAGCCGGCCGATCAGCGTGACGCCGTGCGGGACCCGCCTCTTCGGCGAGAACTTCGGGAGCGGCCGGGCGGGATCGGGCGCCCAGTCGCTGCGCGCCTCCCCCACCTCGACGAAGCCCGCGGGCAGCGTGAGCGAGGGGTGGCCGGTGAAGTTCGTGATCGTGAGGATCTCGTCGCGGAGGGACGGCACGAGGAGGAAGTCGACCGTCGAGAAGATCCGCGCCATCTCCTGCGCCACCTTGCGGCGCAGCCGGTCGGCCTGCACGTAGTCGACGGCCGAGAGAAACCGCGACTGTCGGAACGTGTTCGGCCAGGCGTCAGGCACCTGCATCCTCAGCTCGTCGAGGCCGCCGGAGAGCGTCAGCTCCTCGAACGCGGCCGCCGCTTCCGCGAAGAGGATCGTGTTGAGCGAGCCGTACGGCCAGTCCGGGAGGCCGACCTCGACCGGCGCCATGCCGAGGCGGCGGACCGTCTCGAGCGAGGCACGGTCGACGTCGGTCGCCGGGCTCTCCCTCATCCACCCCGGGAAATATCCGACCTTGAGGCCGGCGACGGGGCCGTCCGCCTCGAAATCGAGACGGCTCGGGACGCTCGAAAGGTCGCCGGCGTCCGGGCCGGAGATCGCGGCGAGAACGAGCATCGCGTCCTCGACGCCGCGGGTCATGGGGCCGAGCTTGTCCATCGACCAGCAGAGAGTCATCGCGCCCGTGCGCGCGACGCGCCCGAACGTCGGCCTGAGACCGGTCACGCCGCAGCGCATCGAGGGGTCGACGATGCTCCCTTCCGTCTCGCTCCCGATGGCGAAACCGACGCACCCTGCCGCAGTCGCCGAGCCGGGTCCCGCGCTGCTGCCGCCCGACCCCTCCTCGAGGACCCACGGGTTCTTCGTCTCGCCGCCGTACCAGATGTCGTTGAGGGCGAGCGCACCCAGGCTCAGCTTGGCGACGAGGACGGCGCCCGCCTCGTGGAGACGTTTCACGACGACGGCGTCCGCGTCGGGGACGCGATTCCGATACGTCTCCGCGCCCCAGGTCGTGCGGATGCCCTTCGTGTCGAGGAGGTCCTTCACGCCCCACGGGATGCCGTGCAGCGGGCCGCGGTACCTTCCTGCCGCGATTTCGGCGTCGGCTCGGCGGGCCTGTTCGAGAGCGAGCTCGGGCGTGAGCGTGATGACGCACTTGAGCTTCGGATCGAAGCGCGACAGCCGCTCCAGGTAGAGGCGCGTCAGCCGCTCCGAGCTGAGCGCGCGAGATTGGATCCAGCGGGACAGAGCCGTCACGGGCGCGAAGGCGACGTCCGCGTCAGCCTTCGGCATCGGCCCCGGGTCGGCTTGCCCGCGGAGAAAGCGGTCGCGCAGCGGTCCGGCCGTGAGGCCCGGCAGGACGGGATCCCACCGGGACGCGGGCGCGAGCGACGCCTCGAGGGCGACCTTCCTCGGCCCCGTGCGCCGTTCCATCGTGCCCGCCATGGCCTGACGCCAGTTGCCGGCGGCCTGCGCGCGCGCCTTCGGGGTGAGCGCCACGCGGACGAGCTTCTCGGCCTCGGCGATTGTCGCGACGGTCACCTCGGGGCCGACGGCGGGCGCCGTGCCGAAGGCGGGCGGCATTCCCGCGACGGGTGTCGGCTGAGAGGAAGGAGCCAAAGGCGGCGTCTGCGCGTCCGCGCGCATTCCCGTGACGAGCGCTGCGGCGGAGGCGGCTGTGGTCGCGAGGAACTCGCGGCGGGACTTGGGCATGGTCGTCCTTTCCGTCCGGCGTGGGAAGAGCGGTAAGCCTGTCATAAGTCGATAACATGGGTCATCGCTTCTTCGCGCGTTGACCCGCCCCTCGCGGCGCCCGGGACGGCCGGCGGTCCACCCCCGTTCCGGGCGCGCGAGCTCTTCCTGCCGTTCGGGATAGCGCTCGTCCTCGGAACCGTCGCCCTGAGGCGCGGCCCGCTCTTCGTGGACGACGCGTACATCACGTTTCGTTACGCCCGAAACCTCGCCGAGGGAGCCGGTCTCGTCTACAACGCGGGCGAGCGCGTCCTCGGGACGTCCGCGCCGCTCTTCGCCCTTCTCCTCGCGGGCCTCCACCGGCTCACGGGCACGTCGATTCCGGCCCTCGCGTTCGCGTTGGGAGCCGCGTGCCTGCCGCTCGTCGCGCTGCTGGCGTATCGGCTCGCGCGGCGCGTGACCGGGCCCGCGTTCGCGCTCATCTTCGTCGCGGCCGGGCTCTCGCCGCGCGAGTCCCTCCGGGTGTTCTCGTCCGGCATGGAGACGCCGCTCTACCTTTTCGGGCTCTTACTCGCGGTCGAGCTCGCGTGCCGCGGGCGCGACGTGACCGCCTTCGCCGCCACCTCGGCGCTCTCTTTCCTGCATCCCGACGCCGCCGTCCTCGCCGTTGCGCTCTTCGTGGCGCTGCGCGCCGTCAATGGACGGTGGCCGTGGCGTGCGTCCGTCGTCGGTCTCGCGCCGGCCGCGGCCGCCGCGGGCGCCCTCTGGATCGCGTACGGCTCACCGCTCCCGCACAGCGTGACAGCCAAGCGGCTCGCGTACGCGATGCCCTCCGGCCACGCGTTCTCCAGGCTCACCGAGTCGATCCTCGACCTGCTCGTCGCGGGGGAGACGCCGGGCCCGCCGTTCGTCGCGGCTCTCGTGGCCGCCGCGGCGCTCGCAATGATTCTCGTCCTGGGCCGGGCCGCTCTCGCCGGGCTTCCGACTCTCTCCTTTGCCGGCTTCTCGGCTCTCTACGTGACGGCCTTCGCCCTCGCGAACCCCCTCGTCTTCGACTGGTACCTCCCGCCGCTCGCGCTCGCCGCGGCCTTCGTCCTGGCGGCATGCGTGGGACGCCTTCCCCGGGCAGGTCGCGCGGCGGCGGCCTTCCTCCTCGCCGCTTCGGCCGTGGTGCACGTCGCGGCGTTCCGCCCCTACGAGCCGTCGGGACGGGAAGACGTCTACGCCCGCGCGGCGGCGTCCCTGAACCTGAGGCCGGACGAAACCGTCGCGGCGCCGGAAATCGGCGCGCTCGGCTGGGCGACGCGTGCGCGCGTCCTCGACACGACGGGTCTCGTCTCGCCCCAGGCCCTCGCCTGGCTCGAACGGCCGGTGGGCGAGGGCGGCTCGATTCCGCCGCGTCTCCTCCGTCTTACGGACGCGGCCGCGCTCGTCGCGCTCGACCGTTTCCTCGAGCCTTCGCTCGCCGCCGATCCGGGAGCGCTGGACCGTTGGTCGGAAGTCGCGCGTTATCCCGCGTACGCCTGGGGCGGCCCAAGGACGGTGCGCGTCTACCGGCGGGCGCGCTGAGTCAACAAGGTTCCGCGGGGCGCCGGTAGAAGAGCGAGTGGCCGGCCGGAGAGAACCCCGCGGCCTCGTAGACTCGGCCGGCGCGCCGATCGGCGGCGGAGAGGAAGACGAGGGTGGAGCCGAGCCGAAACGCGGCGCGGACGGCGGAGCACGAGAGGAACCCGCCGATGCCCCGTCCCCGGAACGCCTCGAGCGTCGAGACGCCCACGAGCTCCGCGAGGCCGTCGTGCGGCGGCTGGATCATGGCCGTCGCGACGGGCTCGCCCGCGATCCGGGCGAGGAACGCGACCCCGTCGCCCAGCGTCTCGCGCAAGTTGCGAGCCTCCTCCTCCGAGGGCATCCGCGCGGAAGGGAGTCCGAAGGCGCGCCGCTGAACCTCGAGAAAGGCCGCGAACTCCGAAAGCGTCGTCGCGGCGTCGAGCGAGGTGACCTCGAGGCCGCTCACGGCCGGCGCATCGCGCTCTCTTCCGCGCGGGCACACCATGAGCTGGGCCCGGTTCTCCAGAACGAACCCGTGCGCCTCGAGAGTCCCGGCGAGTTGCGGCGCGCACGCCTCGACGTACTCGAATCGCGGCACGCGGCGGCGGGCATGAAACTCCGTCTCGAGGCGGTCGAGACGAGCAGTCAGGTTGCCCGCCGTCGCGCCGGCGCCGTCGGGAATCGCGTAATTGAAATAGGGCAGCGGGTCCGTGTCGTGAAAGAAGAGCGTGAACGGAGGGACGAGGACCGCCTCGTACTGCCGGCGCGCGACCGCGCGCATCTGGGCCTGGATGCGCTCGAGGAGAGGCCCCTCCGCCGTCGGGATCATCGCGTCATTCTAGGTGGCGCGCTCTGCTAGCCTCTCGCACATGACGCTCAGGAAACCCGCTCTTGCCGCTTGTGCCTCATTCCTCCTCGCTCTGGTCTCGCCCGCGCCGGCCCAACAAAACTCCGCGACGGTTCTCGTGAAGGCCGGCTCGCTCGTGGACGTCGCGTCCGGGGCCGTGAAGAAAGGCCAGGAGATCCTGATCGAGAACGGAGTGATCAAGGACGTGGGGCCGAGTCTCGTGGTCCCGGCGGGCACGCGGATCGTCGATCTCTCCCAAAGAACGGTCCTCCCGGGCCTCATCGACGTGCATACGCACATCACGTCCCAGCCGGAGGATTACTACGCGGACCGCTTCCGGCGGTCTCCGATCGACGTCGCCGTCACCGCGCACGTCTATGCCAGGCGCACCCTCGAGGCCGGTTTCACGACGTTGCGTGTCGTGGGCTCGCCCGAATACGTCGACGTGGCGCTCCGCAACGCGATCGACGCCGGCAAGGTTTCCGGGCCTCGACTCAAGGTCGCGGGGCTCGCCATCGGGTCGACGGGCGGGCACGGAGACCTGACGGGCTTCTCCCCGTACCTCAGGTTCGAGCGCTTCTCCGGAGTCGCCGACGGCCTGGACGCCGTGCGCAAGCTCGTCCGGCAGAACGTGAAGTTTGGCGCCGACGTGATCAAGATGATCGCCTCGGCCGGCGTCCTCTCCGAGGAGGAGTCCGTCGGAGCGCCTCAGTACTCCCTCGAGGAGATGAAGGCGATCTGCGAGGAGTCCGCGATGTGGGGCCGCAAAGTCGCGGCGCACGCGCACGGCACCGAGGCGATCAAGCGCGCGGTCGCGGCGGGGGTGGCATCGATCGAGCACGGGAGCCTGATCGACGACGAGGGAATCCGCATGATGAAGGAGCGGGGCACCGTCCTCGTGGCCGACGTCTACAACGACGACTGGATCCTCGCGGAGTTCGCGAAGATGGGCTACCCGGAGAAGATCATCGAGAAGGAGCGGAAGATCGGGCTCCTTCAGCGCCAGAATTTCCAGAAGGCCGTGAAGGCCGGCGTGAAGCAGGCGTACGGCACGGACGCCGGCGTCTATCCCCACGGCATGAACGGCAAGCAGTTCGCGCACATGGTGCGCTGGGGCATGACCCCGCTCCAGGCGATCCAGGCGGCGACGGTGAACGCCGCCGATCTCCTCGGCTGGACGATGGTCGGATCGATCGCGCCGGGCAAGTACGCCGACCTCGTGGCCGTCGACGGCGATCCTCTGAAGGACGTGACGCTCCTCGAGAGGATCCCGTTCGTCATGAAGGGCGGAGAGGTGGTCGTCTCGCGATGAAGGCGCTCGTCGCGCTCGCGCTTCTCGCCCTCTCTCTCTCCGCCTCCGCCGCCGAGCCCCGCTTCGAGAAGCGCGGCGTGACGGTGAACGGCACCGCGTATCCCTACCAGGTCTTCGTGCCCGAGAGCTTCGCTCCCGGCTCGAGGCTTCCCGCCATCCTGTTCCTCCATGGAGCCGGCGAGCGCGGCTCTCAGGGGGAGCACACGCACGTGGGCCTCGGGCGCGCGATCCGGAAGGACCCGTCGCGCTGGCCGTTCCTCGTCGTCTTCCCGCAGTGCCCGAAGGAGGCGCAGTGGATCGGAGACAGCCAGACCGCCGCGCTCCTCGCCCTCGAGGAGGCGCTCGTCGAGTTTCACGGCGATCGCGAGCGCGTGGTCCTCCTGGGCATGTCGATGGGTGGCGCGGGCGCCTGGTGGACCGCGTTTCAGAGGCCGGGACTTTTCGCGGCGGTCGTGCCCATCTGCGGCTACATCGGATCGTCCCGCGGGTTCCCCATCCAGAGCTTCCGGCCGCCCGACATGCGCCGCGTCCTCGAGTCGAACGATCCTCACGGAATCGTCGCGCGGGGACTCGGGAAGACGCCCGTGTGGGCGTTTCATGGCGACGCGGACGACACGATCCCGGTTACGGAGTCGCGGCGCATGGCCGAAGCGCTGCGCCTTGCGGGTGGAAATGCCGCGTACACGGAGTTCCCCGGAGTCGGCCACAACGCGTGGGACCCGGCGTTCGCCGAGCCCGATCTCGTCCCGTGGCTCCTCGCGCAGAAGCGGGGAGCGCCCGGCCGGCACCCGAAGCCGTCCACGTCGCCGGTCCTCTACACGGGGGCGACCGTGTACCGCGCGTGGGACTCCAGTCCCGCGAAGGACGCGATTCTCGTCGAGGGGGGCGGCGTGCGTTTCGTAGGCGCGGAGCGCGAAGCGCGCGCCCTCGCCCCCGAGGCGCGCGTCGTCGATCTCGGGGGCGCGGTCGTCGTGCCCGGCCTCACGGACGCGCACGGCCACCTTCGCGGCCTCGGAGCACTCCGGCGCTCGCTCGACCTCCGCGGCCTCTCGAAGGAGGAGATCCTCGCGCGCGTGAAAGCGCGGACCGAAACGGCCGCCCGGGGCGAGTGGATTCGCGGCCGCGGCTGGGATCAGAACAGGTGGCGGGAGAAGGGGTTTCCCACCGCTGCCGAGCTCTCAGCCGTTTCGCCCGGCCACCCCGTCGTTCTCGGGCGCGTGGACGGGCACGCCATCTGGGTGAACGAGGCGGCGCTCGCCGCCGCGCACGTGACCGCGACGACGGAGGATCCCGACGGCGGTCGCATCGAACGCCTGGCGGACGGGCGTCCGGCCGGCGTCCTGCTGGACAACGCGAACGCCCTCGTCTGGAAGGCGATTCCCGAGCCCGGGCCGGACGAGATCGAGCGCGACTACCTCGCGGCCCTCGAGGCCTGCGCGCGCGTCGGCCTGACCGGCGTCGGCGACGCCTCCGGCTCGAGCGCGGAGGAGATTGGGATCCTGACCTCCCTCGCCCAGGGAAGGAAGATGCCGATCCGCGTGTACGCGACGGTGGGGCCGCGGAGTCTCGACGAGGCGATCGCAAAAGGTCCGCGTCAATCGGGACGGCTCACCGTGCGCGCCCTCAAGATCGTGGCGGACGGCGCGCTCGGTTCGCGCGGCGCCGCCCTTCTCGCCGATTACAGCGACGCGCCCGGCAACCAAGGCCTCGACGTGACGCCGCCCGAGGAAACGGAGCGTCTCGCGGAGAAGGCGCTCCGAGGCGGTTTTCAGGTCTGGGTGCACGCGATCGGCGACCGCGCGAACCGGGTGACGCTCGACGCGTACGAGAAGGCGCTCGCCGCCGTGCGTCCCGTCGACCCGCGCCCGCGGATCGAGCACGCCCAGATCCTCTCGCTTCGCGACCTCGATCGCTTCGCGAGGCTCGGCGTCATCGCCTCCGTGCAGCCGACGCACGCGACCTCGGACATGCCATGGGCCGAAACGCGCGTCGGCCCGGAGCGTCTCCAGGGCGCATACGCCTGGCGATCGCTCCTGAGGTCGGGCGCGCATCTTGCCGGCGGAAGCGACTTCGCCGTGGAGTCCGAGAACCCCCTTCTCGGCATCTACGCGGCCGTGACGCGGCAGGACCTCGCGGGCCATCCGCCGGGCGGCTGGCGGAAGGAGGAGGCGCTCACGCGGGCGGAGGCGCTCCGCCTCTTCACCGCCGACAACGCCTGGGCCGAGTTCGCCGAGTCGCGGCGCGGGCGGATCGCCGCCACGTATGACGCGGACTTCACCGTCCTCGACCGCGACATCGTCTCGGAAAAGACGGCGGTCGGAGAGATTCCGAGGGCGAAGGTGCGGATGACGGTCGTGGGCGGAGAGATCGTGTACCGCGCCGCGACGCCCTGACGCGGCGGCGCGTCGAGCCCTTCCGGCGATGCCGGCGGATCAAGCCTGCCGCAGTGCTTCCGCAAGCACTGAGTGCCCGCGCTCCCCCGCGAGATCCGCGGCCGTCTTGCCGTCGTCGGTCCGCGCCGAGACGTCGGCGCCCCGCGCGCGGAGCAGGCGGACGATCTCGGTATTTCCCAGCGAGGCAGCGCTGTGAAGGCTCGTCCACCCGCTCTGCTGGCGGGTGTCGGGCGCGGCGCCCTTCTCGAGCAGCTTCTTGACCATCGCGACGTCGCCGCGCGAGGTCGCCGCGTGGAGCGGGCTGACCTTCATCGCGTTCGTGGACGCCGCGTTCGGGTCCGCGCCCGAAGCGAGGAGAAGGTCGGCGAGGGACGTGTGACCGAAGAACACCGCGAGGCCGAGGACGGGGAATCCGTCCGGCGAGACGGCTCGAGCCGCGGCCGGGTCCGCCGAAAGAAAGGCCCTCACCGCGGGGGCGTCGCCCGCGGCCGTGGCCTCGAAGAGGTCGAGGGACCGCCCGTGCTCGCGGAACACGTTCACGAGGCGTGCGTGGCCGCTGTATATGGCGAAGAGGACGAACGACGATCCATCGGGGCGGCGCGCGTTCACGAGGCCGGGATCGGCGTCGAGGAGGGTTTCGACTGCGGCGGTATCGCCCTTTCGGACGGCCGCCGTGAGGGCTTCGAGGGGGTCGCTCAGGCTCTCTCCTCAGCCGGGTGACGGAGTCCCTTCGGCGGGCGGGACCGCGGCGGCGGGTTGGGGAGCCGGAGGCGCGGGGGCGGGGGCCGGAGGCGGGGGCGGCTCGCCGTTCGGAAAGGCTTCGGCGCCGCAGAAATAGCATTTCACCTTCGGCTGGGTCACGGCTTCTGGAACCCAGTAGAAGAAGGACTTCTGGCACGCGGGACACGTGAACAGCCTTCGGTCGCCCTTCATGACGAGGAAGGATACGCGCCCGGGAGCCTTCGCGCGCTCCGGCGGACGAGAAGGACCAGGAGGGCCGCCAGCATGACGGTGGACAGGACCGAGCCTTCGGGACCGAACGCACCCCCGCTGAGCGCCGGCAGGCCGGCGCCGCGGATTCCGGTCGGGACGACCGGCCTTCCCAGCATCATCCCGCTGACGGGGAGCGCGAGCGCGGCCAGGCTGAAATTCCAGAGCGTGTGGAACGTCCAGGGCCCGAGGAGACCGCCTTCGCTCCAGTAGAGCCAGCCCAGGACCGAACCGGCCAGCCCGATGTTGAGGAGCGCGAGAGGAGTCACGTTCGGGTTGACCGCGTGCATCGAGGCGAAGGCGACGGACTGTCCCGCGTTCGCGAGGAGTCCCGAGACGAACCAGCGCCGCGCGGCGGCACGCCCTCGAAGCGGCTCGTCCATCCCGGAGAGCTTCCCGAAGAGGAGGCGTGCCACGAAGAGGAAGAGAGCCGCGAGGAGCGTCAGGAAGAAGGCCCGGAAGAGAAGCTCCTCCGCCAGGCTCTGCAGAGCGAAGAAGCCAAACGTAGCGGCAGCCGACGAAAGCGACGCGGAACCCGGCGCGGGAGAGAACGGCGCATAGCCCGTGGATCCGGGGCTGAACGCCCCGAGGAGAGCGGGCGGCAGAAGGGCCGCAAGAAGGAGGGATGCGGCGGCCGCGAGCGCCGCGACGACGGCACGCGCGGGGGATTCGCGCGGCTCGGAGACGGCGGCGCCGAGCCGCGCGAGGAGGCCGAAACGGAGAAGGACGAAACCGGCGAGGCCGAGCGGGAGCGCGAGGACGAGGCCCGACGCGAGTCGCTCATCGAGCCAGGTCCACATCGTCCCCGGCACGGGTGACGCGAGGACCAGAAAGGTCACTTCTTCGCGGGCTCTCCGGCCGGCTTCTTCTCCATCTCCTCCTTCATCCGCTTCTGCTGCTCGGCCGTCCACGGCGGGACGACACCGTTCATGCGCGCGTACGCGATGGACTGGCCGAGGTGCTCGTGCTCGTGATTCGCGACGGTGAGGAGAACCCCCCGGACCGTCGTGTCGAACCCGAACATCTTCTCGGGCTTGTCGAGGTCCGCATCCGAGAGACCGGCGATACCGGCGCGCACGTGCGCAAAGGACTTCTTGAGCTCGTCGATCACCTTTGACTTCTCGGTGACGTTCTTCTCCATCTCCTTGTCCAGGCCCGCGGGCACCTTGATGCCCGCGAAGCCGAGGACGAAGTAGTTCCCGCCTGCGATGTGCATGTAGACCTCGCTGATCGACCGCACCCCAGGGGCGGGTCGCCAGCCGAACTTGTCGGTGGGCGTCGCCTCCGCGAGGCCGAGAAGCTGCTTCTCGAGGCGATCCTGCTGGCCCAGGAATTCGGCCCGGAAACCCTTCGCGGGCGCCTGCGCGCGCGCCGCGGAAGCGGCCAAGAGAGAGAGAGCGAGGGCGGCCGTGACGAGGTGACGGATTTTCATGGATCGTCCTCCTAATCGAATTCGGTGGGCGCATCTTATCCGCCCTGCGTAGAATCCGTTCGATTCCGGAGGAGAAGACATGAAGACGATGAGCCGCACCGCCTTTCTCGCCACTCTCGCCGTTGCTGCCGCCATCCCCGCGATCGGGCAGCTCACCTCGCCTCTTCCCAGCCCGAACGCCACCGTCTCCCAGACGATCGGCGTCACGAAGGTCGAGGTCGCCTACAGCCGGCCGCACGTGAAAGGCCCGACGCGCAAGGAAGAGCGCGTGATCTGGGGCGGGCTCGTGCCGTACGACAAGGTCTGGCGGACGGGGGCGAACGCGGTCACGAAGATCACGCTCGACGGGGACGTGATGGTCGAAGGCCAGAAGCTCGCCGCGGGCTCGTACGGGCTCTACACGATTCCCGGGAAGACCGAATGGACCGTGATTTTCAACAAGCAATCGACGGGCGGGCCGGATCACAGCCCCGACAAGGACGTCCTGCGCGTCAAGGTGAAGCCCGAGGCCTCCGCGCCGCACGACCAGTTCACGATCGAATTCCTGTCGGTGACGTCCGATTCGGCCGTGCTCGCGATCGAGTGGGAGAAGCTGATGGTGCCCGTGTCCCTCAAGGTCGACACGAAGGCGCAGTTCCTGACGAACGCGAGGGAGTCCATGGCGAAGGCGAAGCCCGACGACTGGCAGACGCCGCTCGTCGCGGCGCGGTACCTCTACGACAGCAAGTACGCGCTCGAGGACGCCGGGAAGTGGATCGACAAGTCCATCGCCACGAAGGCCACGTTCGGCAATCTCTCGGTGAAGGCGAACGCTCTCGCCGCGGACGGCAAGAAGAAGGAAGCCGTCGCGACGGCCGAGAAAGCCCTCGCCGCCGGCGCGGCCGCCGAGCAGAAGCCGTCGCCCGAAGCGGTCGCGGCTCTGGAGAAGAAGATCGCGGAGTGGAAGAAGTAGGAACTACTTCGTCAAGGTGCCCTTGACCCGGTATTCCCTCGGAACCTTCTTTTCCGTCAGCGCGTCGGCGGGGAGGGAGCGGTCGTCTTGAGCCGCGCGCCCGCGCCCGCCGACACGAGGTTTACGAAGAAGCGGTACGCGCCGGGGACGCCGGCCGGCAGCTGCCGGAAGAACGCGTATCCGGTGTAGACGAACGCGCCCTTTCCGTGCCGCGCGAAGAGGAGGCCGCCGGGTTTCGCGCCCTCGCCGGGATCGTGCGTCTCGATCGTCGTCTCGTAGCGGGGGTCCCACGTTCCCGGGAAGTAGAGGCCGCGCTCCTGCACCCACCCGTCGAAATCGGCCGGCGTCAGCCTGTTCGGAAAGTTGAGAAGCGAGCTCCCGGGGTTCAGGAATTTCACCGGGGCTTCCTCGACGGTGACGCGATCCCGGGAGATCTTGAAGGGGTACGGCCCGATCTGTTCCGTGACGAGGTCTCCCGTCGTGTTGTACTGCGCCACGAGCGTGCCGCCTTTCTCGACGTAATCCTCGAGCCGCGCCTGGGCGAGCTTCAGACGCGGGCGCGTGTTGTAGGCGCGAATTCCGGTCACGATCGCGGCATAGCGCGACAGATCGCCGTTCTCGAGCTCGTCGTCGGCGAGGAGGGTCACGGTGTAGCCCATCTGACGCAGCGCGTCGGGGACCTCATCGCCGGAGCCCATGACGTAGCCGACGGGCGCCTGCGGCGCTTTCACGTCGAGACGCAGGACTTTCGCCTCGGCGGGAGGAAACAGCGTCCGAGGGGAGATGTGCGGATAGTCGACGCGCACGAGACCGCGCGCATGCACTTTTCCGCTCACGACCGCTTCGGCCGTGAGCGTCGCCACGGAAGATCCGGCAGGCGGCGTCACGGTGAACGTCACCGCCTTCTCCTCGCCGCGCGCCGTGAACGCGAACGGCACCTCGGCCGGCGACGCGGCGAACCCGGACGCCGTCTTCAACCGCAGCACTCCCGAGACGGCGGCGCCGGCCGTCAGCGTGACCCGCACCTTCTTCGGCTTCTCGGTCTCGAACGCGTAGACCTTCTCGTCGAACGTCGCCGTCACGGGCGGCGTGATGACGAACGGGCGGTACATCTCGCCCTTGACGGGGTCCGTGCGGCGGAAGACGACGGGCGCCTCGAGCGGGATCGGGACTCCGTCGACTCGGACCGTGAAGCGCGCGACGAGAGGCGGCGGGTTCTCGGGGAGGCCGATGAGGGCCGGGTCGGTCACGGTGAATAGTCCCTTTCCAGGCCGGTCCCTCAACCAGTAGGGTTGCGTCGTCTCGACGTCTCCGGGCAGGGTCAGCGAGATCTCCCGCCGCAGCGGCTCGTTCTGCGCGAGGGCGCCGCCCTCTCCGGGCGCGCCCGCGTACGTCACCGAGACCGTCTCGAGCGTCGCCGGTCGGGGCGAGCGGTTCAGGATCATCGTCGCGACCTTCACGCTCGCGCCGGGCGCGGCGGAAGGCTCGCTCGCGACCGCCTCGACCCAGACGCCGAGACAGGCGCGGATCGCGTCGGCGATGTCGTGGCGCTTGCGCGCGAGGAGGGGGTCCATTTGCTTCGGACCCTCTCCGCGCTTGCTGCCTTCTCGCGAGGTCGTTTCGGGGATCTGCTTAGAAGGTGAATTGGGCGGCGTGCTCGCCGATTCGGTCACTCGCCCGAGGAGCGTCCATGCTTCGACCAGCTGGGGAACCGAGGCCGCCGGATCCGTTGGGCGAAATGCCTCCTCCACCTTTCTAAGAATTCTTCCGACTTCCTCTCCCTTCGGCCCATACCGCCCCCACGACAGGTCGATTCCCTCGAAGAGGTCCTTCTCCGCCGGCGCGCCCGCGATGTTCTTGAAGTCGTTGAGCCACGTGCCGCGCCGCTCGGCGGAGCCGAAACCCTGGCTCTTGTGCATGGACCGGCTGAGCGCCGCGATCTCGGTGTACGAGCGGCCCAGGAGCGCGTTGTAGGCACCGAGGTCCGCCGTGACCTGTCCGGGCACGTCCTTGCGCGGCGCGTCGCCGCCGAAGCGGAAGACGTTCCAGACAAGCCGTTTCGGCTGCCACGGCGTGAGGACGTCGAGCTGGTCGGGAAACCGCGACGGGTCGCCCGCGGCCTTGAACGCCTCCTCCGCGAGAATCGCCGAGGCGGTGTGGTGGCCGTGGCCGCCTTCGCCGGTCGTCGGGAAGCGCGTGACGATCACGTCCGGCCGGAACGTGCGGATGACGCGCACGGTGTCCGCGAGCACCTGCTCCTTCCCCCAGATCCGGAGCGTTTCCTCGGGGGTCTTCGAATAGCCGAAGTCGACCGCGCGGGAGAAGAACTGCTTCGCCCCGTCGAGGCGGCGCGCCGCGAGAAGCTCCTGCGTCCTGAGGACGCCGATGAGCTCGCCTGACTCGGTGCCGATGAGATTCTGGCCTCCGTCGCCGCGCGTCATCGACAGGTACCCCGCGTCCACGAGCCTCTCGCGGGAGGCCCATGCGAGGAACGCCGTGTTCTCGTCATCGGGGTGGGCCGCGACGTAGAGGACGCCGCCGACGACGTTCAGCTTCGCGAGCGCGAGCCGGATCTCGGCTGCATTCGGTGCCTCGGCGGGAGCCGCGGCGAGCAGGACGGGCGAGTCCGCCACGGAAACCGCGAACGCCGCGAAGAGCGCGAGGACGAGGAGGACGGCCGCCGGCCGGCGGGAAGAGAGGCGTCGCGTCATGCGGGGATTCTAGGGGCAGGGGCTCGCGATCGGCTCAGTCCGGCGCGGGCTTCCCGAAGGTCTCCGTGATCGCGAACGTGAGGAGGCAAGCAAGGAGCAGCATGCCGAGGTTCGTGAGAAACGCGGCGCGATAGCCCGCGACGGGATAGCGTCGCGCGCCGCCTTCGAGGACGCCGAGCCAGTGCGCATCGAGGATCCGGCCGAGAACGTTCTGTGTCACCGCCGCGCCCAGGAAGCCGCCCGCATTCACCGTGGCCGTCGCGATGCCGCTGAACCGTGGCGGATTTACGTCGCGTGCGAGGGCCCATGTGAGCGTGAAGCAGCTCGTCGCGAGACCCAGCAGGAAGCAGAGAGGCCCGAGAAGGGCGCGCGGCGGTCCCGCGGAAGGGACGCAGACGCAGGCCCAGACGGCCGCGTAGGCGAGCGTGAACAGAATGTAGGGAAGGCGCCGCGCCCGGAAGACCTTGTCGGAGAGGAAGCCGGCCGTCGGCGCTCCGAGGATGACGCCGATGCTGACGAGGGACACGATCCCCGCGGCCTCCTTCGCCGTCATCCCGTAGACGTCCCGCATCCACGGGACCGCCCAGAGGCCGGAGAACGAGAGATACGTCCCGTACTGGAAGAAGAAGACGGCGAACATCGGCCACGTCCTCCGGTTTCCGAACACCGTCCGATAGCCCTCGGCCACCGAGACGCGAGGGACCGCTCCGCGCGCCAAGGGCGGCGGAAGGCCTGCGTCCTCGGGCCGGTCGCGTACGACGGCGAGGCAGAGGCCCGCGAGGGCGAGCGAAAGCACCGCCACGCCGCCGAACGTCGCGCGCCAGCCGAGGGCGGCGACAACGAGCGCCAGTGGGGCCGTCGCGAGGAGGCCCCCGAGGTTTCCGGCGACTTGCGTGAGGCCCGACCACGTCCCGAACTCGTCCGGCCTCCACCAGGCGCCCACCTGCTTGAGCATTCCGATGAACACGACGGAAGCGCCCGCACCCACGACGAGCCGCGCTCCGTACGCGACGGGCAGGACGCGCGCGGCAGCGAAAACCGCTCCGCCCGCCGCCATCATGGCCGCGCCCGCCGCCACGGCGCGCCGCGGCCCCCACGCATCCACGGCCGCGCCCACGACGAACTGCATCGCGGCGAACGCGTAGAGGTAGAGGGCGGCCATCGTGGCGACCTCGACTCCCGTCGCCGCGAAGCTCGCCATGAGGTCTTTCGCGAGGACGGCCGGCGCGATCCGGTGGAAATAGGACACGACGTAGACGAGCGCGAGGACGCCCCAGATGCGCAGCCGGATGGCGGCGAACGACCCTTCCCTCACGCCGGCGGGCGCTTCTTGTGCCACTCCGTGCGCGCCTGGTACGCGGCGCCGAGTGCGACGAGCGTCTCGTCCGAGAACGCTCGGCCCGTGAGCTGGAACGCCGTGGGGAGGCCTTTCTCGCCGAAGCCGTTCGGCACGGAGAGCGCGGGCTGGCCCACGAGGTTTCCCGCCGGAATGACGGCCGGGCCGCCGCCGACGCCGGGATACGCCTTGTCGAAGTCCGGGCCGATCGGGTATGCGACCGTCGCCCTCGTGGGCGAGACGAGCGCGTCGAATTTCGCGTAGAGCGCGTCCAGAGCCTTCTTCATCGGCGCGCGCAGGCGCAGCGCCTGGATGTAGTCCACCGCGAGGACCATGGATGCCGCGTAGCCGCCCCAGCGGTCGTTCGGGACCTTGAGCTCCCGGGTGCGGCCGCTCTCGATGAGATCGCGGAAGGCGCTCGCGCCCTCGGCCGCCACGATCGTCCCGACCGCCGGCCCGTACGGGAACTCGGGGTACGTCACGTCGGGCACGATCTCGCAAAAGGCTTCGAAGACCTTCAAGGAGGCTTCGAAGTTCTTCCGCACCTCGGGCTGGACCTTTTCCGTCGTGCCCTTGATGACGCCGATCCGGAAGCGCCGTGGCTTCCCGCCCGCGGAAGGCACGCGCGCCGGCGCGAAGGGACGCGCGAGAGACGTCGGGTCCTTCGGGTCGCGCCCCGCGATCGCGGCCATGACGAGACCGCAATCCTCCGCCGAACGGCACATCGGGCCGAGCTTGTCGAGCGTCCAGCAGAGCGCCATCGCGCCATGCCGGCTCACGCGGCCGTACGTCGGCCTGAGGCCGGTCACGCCCGAGAACGCGGCGGGCGTCAGGATGGAGCCCGAGGTCTCCGAGCCGATCGAGAACCCCACGAGGCCGGCGGCCATGGCGGCGCCGGGCCCCGAGGACGACCCGCCCGACCAGAAGTCCGTGTTCCACGGCGTGCGGCCGGGTCCCGTGAACGACGCGTCCGCGTTGTTGTAGCCGAGGCCGCCCGCGAGCTCGACCATCGCGAGCTTCCCGACGAGGACGGCGCCCGCGTCGTGCAGCTTCCTGACGACTGTCGCGTCCTCGTCGAAGACCTGAGTCCGGTACGGCTCGGCCCCCCACGTCGTGGGGATGCCCTTCGTCGCGAGGAGGTCCTTCACGCCGTAAGGCACGCCGTGGAGCGGCCCGCGCCATTTTCCGGCCGCGAGCTCGGCCTCCGCCGCCTTCGCCTCCGCGAGCGCGCGGTCTTTCGTGATCGTCACGACGGCGCCGTACCTCGGACCGAGGCGCTCGAGCCTGTCGAGCGCGCCCTCGGCGAGGGCGACGGGCGAGATTTCCCGCGCCTTGAGCTTCTTCGAGAGCTCGCTGACGGGAAGAAAGAAGACGTCGTCGCCGGGCGCAGCCATCAGGCGCCTCCCGGCAGTTCCGCGAAGAAGACGATGTCCGGCTCGTCGGCGTTCGTGAGAGGAACCTTCTTCATCGCCTCGGCCCCGCGGAGACGCCCGTCGAGGGCTTTCGCGATCTCCGAGAGCTGCTCGCCGGACAGGTGCCGGCCCCAGCGGATGCGCACGACCTCCGTGAGCGCCTCGGCGGCCGAGGACGGGGCCTCGGGCGTGGGGACCGGCGTCGGAGACGGTGCGGGAGACGGCGCGGGAGCCGTCTGGCCGAGGGCGGTCGCCGCGCCCGAAAGGGCCGGCGCGGCCGCAGCGAGCGCGAGGCTCTTCGCGAAGAGACGGCGCGAGGGCGAGAGGTTGGGGTCGGACATTTGTCGCCTCCGTCAAAGTTCGGGGTGATTCAAATGTATCTTGATTCCACCGGCGTCGCTCCGCGATAATTCCCTCGCGATGGCGAAGACCTCGACGGCGACTACCAAGACCACGAAGAACGTGGGCGAGGCCGTCATTGGCCTCGTCCTTACGAAGCGTGCTGCGGCGGGGGGCGGGCGAGGGGATTAAGGTACACGGCGACACGGAAATCCCAAGGCCCGCTCCCAGGAGGGAGCGGGCCTTTTTCGTTCTGGCGGTAAGAAAGAGGAGAGACGTGGAAAGAGGGAGCGCGCCGCGACGGTGGACGGACGGGGTCAGCCCCGCGCGAAACCCGTTCCGTGAGCAGGACGCCTGCGGCGTCGGCTTCGTCGCGCACCCGCGCCACTCCTCGCATCGGGTCCTGAGGCTCGCGCTCGGGGGGCTCGCCCGCGTCGCGCACCGCGGCGCGACGGGCGCGGACCGGACGGGCGACGGCGCCGGGATCCTGACCCGCATTCCCGAGAAGCTCTTCCGCCGCGAGGCGGAGCGGCTGGGGATTCCTCTTCCCGACGGGGCGCCTTTCGCGATCGGGACGTTCTTCTTTCCGCGCGTGAACGACGCGCAGCTCTGGTCGATGGAGCTCGTCGAGAAGACGTTCGCCGCCGAGGGGCTGCCGTTCCTCGGATGGCGCACCGTGCCCGTCCGGACCGAGCGGCTGGGCCCTGCGGCCGAAGAGGCGAGGCCGGCGATCTTCCAGGCCTTCGTCGGTCCTCCGCGTGACCGGGACGCCGCCGAGTGGGAACGAACGCTCTATCTGGCGGGACGCGTCGCCGCGCGGCGGGCGCGCCAGGCGAGGCTCCACGGCTTCTGGGTCGTGTCTCTCTCGTCGAGGACCATCGTCTACAAGGCGCTCCTGACCGGGACGGAGCTGAAGCCCTTCTATTCCGACCTCGAGGACTCCGACTACGAGACACCGATCGCCGTCTTCCACCAGAGGTATTCCACGAACACGGTTCCGAGCTGGAGCCTCGCGCAGCCGTTCCACCTCCTCGCGCACAACGGCGAGATCAACACGTTGTGGGGAAACCGGAACGCGATGCGCGCGCGCGAACCCGAGCTGTCGTCCCCGGTCTGGAACGGCCGCCTTCCGCGCCTCCTCCCCGTCCTGACCGACGAGGGCAGCGACTCGACGAGCCTCGACGAGGCGCTCGAGCTCCTCGTGCGATCGGGTCGCGACCCGCTTCACGCGCTCACGATGCTGATTCCCGACGCTCCCCAGGGCGAGGCCGATGACGCCCTGCGTGCGTTCTACGATTTTCACGCGGGCCTCGTCGAGCCGTGGGACGGACCCGCGGCCGTCGCCTTCTCGGACGGAATCGTGGCCGGCGCGCACCTCGACCGCAGCGGCCTTCGTCCCCTGCGCTTCAAGATCGCGCGGGACGGGCTCGTCGTGGCCGCTTCGGAAGCGGGAATCGTCGACCTCGAGCCCGAGGACGTCGTGGAGAGCGGGCGCCTCGGCCCGGGCGAGACGATCGCGGTCGACACGGCGACGGGAGAGGTGCTCCGCGACGCGGACGTGAAAGCCCGCCTCGCCGCGCGGCGGCCCTGGGGCGCGTGGGTGAAGCGGCATCTCGTACACGTCACGAAGGTGGAGGTCCCTCTTCCTCCCCCGCCCGACGAGGACCTCGTCAGGTTCCAGAGCGCCCGGGGATGGGGCGTCGAGGACGTCAAGTACGTCCTGGCCCCGATGGCGGCCGGAATGGAACCGGTCTTCAGCATGGGCGACGACGCTCCGATCCCGCCGCTCGCGAAATCCCTACAGCCGCTCTACTCGTTCTTCCGCCAGCGCTTCGCCCAGGTCACGAATCCGCCGATCGACTCGCTGCGCGAGACGCTCGTCATGTCGCTTCGCATGGACCTCGGGAAGGGAGGCTCGCTCCTCCTCGAGGAGCCCGGCGACGCCCACTTCCTGACGCTGGAGCATCCGGTCCTCCTCGAGGACGAGATGGCGGGCGTCTTCGCCGCGTCGGCGTTCAGGCCCGTGACTCTCGACGCGACGTTCCCCGCCGACGACGGGGAGCGCGCCCTGACCGCCGCGCTCGAGGAGCTGTCGCATCGCGCCGAGGCGGCGGTGCGCGCGGGTTCGGAGATCCTCGTGATCACCGACCGCGGCGCCACGAAGGAACGCGTTGCGATTCCCTCGCTCCTCGCGCTCGGCGCGGTCCGCGAGCACCTCCTCCGCACGGGCCTGCGCTACCGCGTCGGCCTCGTCGTGGAGAGCGGCGACGCGCGCGACGTGCATCACTTCGCGGTCCTCTGCGGGTTCGGGGCCGAGGCGGTCCACCCGTGGCTCGCGCTCGCGTCCGTGCGGGCGCTCGCCGCGCGGGAGGACGTTCCCGGCGACGCCGCAGCCACGTTCCGGGTCTCGGCCGAGAAGGGGCTCCGCAAGGTCATCGCGAAGATGGGGATCTCCGCGCTGTCTTCGTATTGCGGAGGTCAGGTCTTCGACGCGCTCGGGCTCGCGCCCGAGGTGATGGAGCGCTGCTTCCGGGGAACCTCCTCGCCGCTCGGCGGCCTCGGATTCGCCGAAATCGCCTCGGACGTCCTCGCGTCCCATCGCGCGGCGTGGGAAGGCGCTCCGCTGCCCGACCACGGCCGCGTGCGCTATCGCAAGGACACCGAAGAGCACGCGTGGTCGCCGCCGGTCGTCGTCTCCCTCCAGAAGGCGGCGAAGGGAACGGACGGCGCGTGGGAGGAGTTCCGCGAGAAGGCCGACGCGCGAGGCGCTTCGGTGCCGCGGGACCTGCTCGGCTTCGCTCCGCGGCAGGCCGTGCAAGTCGAGGAGGTCGAGAGCGCCGAGGAGATCCGCAAGCGCTTCATCGTCTCGGCGATGTCGCTCGGCGCCCTTTCCCCGGAGATGCACGAGACGCTCGCGATCGCGATGAACCGGATCGGGGCCCGATCGAATTCCGGCGAGGGCGGCGAGGACCCGGCGACCTGGGAAGACTCCGGCGGCGAACGCCGGGACAACAAGATCAAGCAGGTCGCCTCCGCGCGCTTCGGCGTCACGGCCCGGTACCTCGTGAGGGCAGACGAGCTCGAGATCAAGATGGCCCAGGGCGCAAAGCCGGGGGAAGGCGGCCAGCTGCCCGCGCACAAGAACTCGCCGCTCATCGCGCGGCTGAGGCTCACGGTGCCGGGCATTCCACTCATCTCGCCGCCGCCGCACCACGACATCTATTCGATCGAGGATCTCGCGCAGCTCATCCACGACCTCAAGGAAGTCAATCCCAATGCCCGCGTCGGCGTGAAGCTCGTGGCCGAGGCCGGCGTCGGGACCGTCGCCGCGGGCGTCGCGAAGGCTTACGCCGACTACGTGCTCATCGCCGGGCACGCGGGCGGGACGGGCGCCTCTCCGCTCTCGTCGATCAAGCACGCCGGCGCGCCCTGGGAGCTGGGGCTCGCCGAGGCGCAGCACGCGCTCGTCGAGAACGGCCTCCGCCGCCGCATCGAGGTGCGCGTGGACGGGGGCCTCAGGACGGCGCGCGACGTCGTCATCGCCGCGTGCCTCGGCGCCGAGTCGTTCGGCTTCGGGACGGCGCCTCTCGTGGCGGCGGGGTGCTCGATGGCGCGGCAGTGCCACCTGAACACGTGCCCGACGGGCATCGCGACCCAGCGCGAGGACCTCCGCAAGAAGTATCGCGGGACTCCCGAGAAGGTCATCGCGTACTTCACGCACCTCGCCGAGGACGTGCGCGAGATCCTCGCTTCGCTCGGCGCGCGCTCCCTGGACGAGATCGTGGGCCGGGCCGACTTCCTCGCCCGCGTCGACCGCCCGGAATCTCCGCGTGCGGCGCTCCTCGACACGTCCCTCCTTCTCCTTCGCGCCGACGACGGGACGAGCCCGCGCCGACGCATGCAGCTGCGCAACGACCGGCCGCGCCGGGGTCCGCAGTTCCCGTCGCTCGACAGCGAAGTCCTTCCCGAGGCACTTTCCGCGCTCCGGTCGTCGGGCGCGTACTCCGGGACGTTCGAGGTGCGCAACCACAACCTCTCCGTGGGGGCGCACCTTTCCGGCGCGCTCGTGCGCGAGCTCGGCGAGGTCCCTCCCGGCGCCGTGCGCCTGAAGTTCCGCGGGCCGGCCGGCCAGAGCTTCGGCGCGTTCGCGATCTCGGGCCTCGTCCTCGAGCTCGAGGGCGAGGCGAACGACGGCGCGGGGAAGGGACTCTGCGGCGCCGAGATCGTCCTGAAGCCGTCCCCCCGTGCCCGCCATGCCGCCTCGGCGGGTCCCCAGGCGATCGTCGGGAATGCGGCGCTCTACGGCGCGACGTCCGGCCGCTTCTTCGCCGCGGGCCGCGCCGGCGACCGGTTCGCCGTGCGCAACTCGGGGGCGGTGGCGGTCGTCGAAGGGCTCGGCGTGCACGGCTGCGAGTACATGACGGGTGGGATCGTCGTCGTCCTCGGAGAGACGGGGGCGAACTTCGGGGCGGGAATGACGAACGGCGTCGCTTACGTGCTCGACGCCGACGGACTCTTCGCGTCGCGGTGCAACACGGAGCTCGTGAACGTCGAGCCGCTGGGCGTCGCCGACGAGGAGATCCTCCTGCCGCTCGTCAGGACGCATCTCGAGAGGACGGGGAGCGCGGTCGCCCAGCGCATCCTCTCGAGCTGGGACTCCGTGCGCACCCGGATGCGGCGCGTGGCCCCGAAGACGGCGCCGGCCCTGGCTCCGGCGGTCGCGGATGCGAAGGAAGCGCCCGACGAGAAGCCGAAGCTCGCCCGGACGGCGTAGCTTCCCCGGCGCGCCCGGCCTGCCGACGCGGCAGGCGGAAGCCTGATAGGTTTCCGCCATGCTTTTCACTCTGCTCCTCTTCCAGGCCGCTGCGGCCGCGCCGTCCGTTCCATCGGCGGCCATCCTCCGAGTCGTCCCGAAACACGAAGAGCTCGCGTATACGTTCGGCGGTGTCCCCGCGCGCTATCGGATCCGATCCGGCACGCGGGTCGTCGCATGGACGGAAGACTGCTTCGACGGCGCCGTGAAGACGACCGCGGACCTGCCGTCGAAGGTCATGGCGCCCGGGCACGACAACCCGCAGACGGGGCCGTTCTTCGTGGAAGGCGCCGAGCCGGGCGACACCCTCGCGATCCGGATCCTGAAGCTGGAGCCCGCGCGGACGTGGGCCGTCTCCGCGTTCGGGCCGGGTTTCGGCGCGCTCGTCGGGACGGATCGCACCGCGATCCTGGGTCCCGAGTTCCCTGAGACCGTGTGGCGCTACGGGATCGACGCGAAGAAAGGCGTCGCGCGGACGACGTCCGGCGACGGGAAGCAGGCCTGGGAAGTTCCGCTCGCTCCGTTCCTCGGCTGCCTCGGCGTCGCGCCTTCGATGGGCGAAGCGCGCTCCACGATCGTACCGGGCACCTTCGGCGGGAACATGGACTGCCCCGAGGTGAAGGCGGGAAACACGGTCTATCTCGGCGTGAGCGTCAAGGGCGGGCTCTTGTCGTTCGGCGACGGCCACTACGCGATGGGGGACGGCGAAATCATGGGGGCCGCCGTCGAGGGCGCGATGAACGTCGAGCTCGTCGTGGACCTGGTGAAGGGAAAGCCGACTCCCGTGCCGCGCATCGAGAACGCGGACGAGGTCATGTTCGTGGGCGCGGGCCGTCCCCTCGAGGACGCCGCGCGCGTCGCCTTCAAGGCGATGGTGGGGTGGGTGCGCGAGGCGACGGGCCTGCCGGAGATCGATGCCTACCAGTTCGTCTCGCAGTTCGCGAAGGCGCCGATCGTCCAGCTCGTGGACCCGGAGTACACCGTCCTCGTGAAGCTCGAGAAGAAGCGGCTGCCGCAGAAGCGCTGAGAGGGGGGAAGAAGAGCGGAAGGAAGAGACCCTCAGGAAGTAGAGCTCGCGTCGTCCACGACCCGATTTCGGCCGAGTCTCTTCGCCTCGTACATCCGCGCGTCCGCCCGGGCGACGAGCGAGGCCACGGTGTCGTCCGTCCGCGCCTCGGTCACGCCGACCGAGACGGTCATCTCGAGGCCGGGGACCGTCGGAACGCTGGAATGTGCGATGAGAGTTCGCAGCCTCTGGCCGGCCTCCGTGAGGTGGTGCGCGTCGAGCCCTCCGACGAGCACGATGAACTCCTCGCCGCCCCAGCGCCCGAGGAAGTCGCCCACCCTCAGGGCGCCCGAGAGCGTCTTCCCGACGACGCGGAGCGCGTCGTCTCCCGCTGCGTGTCCGTACCGGTCGTTGACGTTCTTGAACCCGTCCAGGTCCAGGAAAAGGAGTCCGACCGGCAGCCCGTAACGCTGCTTCTCGGCGAGACGCGAGGAGAGCTGGATCTCCGCGTAGCGGCGGTTTCCGGCGCCGGTGAGGGGGTCGATCAGGGAGAGGGCCTCCAGCTCCCGGATCCGCTCTGCCGCGAGGACCTGTCCGGAGATGTCGTTGAAGACTTCGACGGCTCCGACGATCTCGCCGGCGGTCCCCCGGATCGGGTACGCGCGCACCGTGATCGGCACGCGATGGCCGTTCTTGTGGTGGAGAAACATCTCCTCGGCCCGTTCGAGGCCGTCGACCATCGTGGCCTCCATCGGGCAGCCGTCGTGGCAGAGGAGCCGGCCGTTCGAATCCATGTGCTGGAGGAGTCCCTCCGCGCAGCACTTGCCGAGCACTTCCTCGGCGGGATAGCCCGTGAGCCGTTCCGCGCCGCGGTTCCAGTACGTGATGCGGCGCGACCGGTCGAGAAAGTAGACACCTTCCGTGAGGTTGTCGATCAATCCCCTGAAAAAACCGTCATCGTGGGTCGGGTGCACGCTGTCTGCCATCGCGTCTAAGGGTACAGCAGGAACGCGGCCCGCCGCCTCTCGGACTCCATCGATCCTGCGGCCCAGGCGCCCGTGATCTCGCCGGCGGTCTCGCCGCGTGAAAAGCGCGCGAGCGCGGCGCGGCTGACGAGGAGACGGTTCAACTTCTCCCCGTTCCACTCTTTCGCGTGCAGGTCGCGGAGGGCGGTCGCGACGTGGAAGCCGAGGGCCACCGCGTTCAGAGCATTCCGGTCGACGAGCGTGATCCGGACGCCGGAGCACTCCTCGTCCTTGAAGACCGACGAGAGAGGCTTGAAGCGCACGGGCGTGAAGCGCACTCCGGCGAGGCCGCGCGCGTTCAAGGTCGCCGCGACGCGCGGGCCGTCCATCCACGGCGCGCCAAAAATCTCGAACGGGGAGTCGGTCCCGCGCCCGACGGAGAGATTCGTCGTCTCGAGGAGGCCGATCCCCGGATAGAGCGCCGCCTGGGTCACCGAACGGAGGTTCGGCGAAGGGTTCACCCAGGCGAGGCCCGTCTCGTCGTACCAGAGGTCCCGCGCGTAGCCCCGCATCTTCACGACCGTCAGGTCCGCACCGAGCTTTTTCTCCGCGTTGTAGAGAGTCGCCAGCTCGCCGATCGTCATCCCCGTCCGGATCGGCGTCGTGTGATACGCGACGAAGGAGAGCGCGTCGTCGTCGGCCGGCGGGCCCTCCCGCACGTCGGCGCGAATCGGGTTCGGCCGATCGAGGACGAAGACTTTCACTTTCGCTTTCGCCGCCTCTTCGAGGACGTAGCCCATCGAGGCGAGATACGTGTAGAAGCGGCAGCCCGCGTCCTGCAGGTCCACGACGACGGCATCGAGGCCCTTGAGATCCTCGGGCCGCGGCCGGCGCGACTCGGGCGTATCGCCGTAGAGCGAGCGAACGGGGAGGCCCGTCTTCTCGTCGGTGGAGTCGGAGACCTTCTCGTCGAGCGCCCCGCGGATTCCGTGCTCCGGGGAGAAGAGCTTGGAAAGGGTCACGCCCGCTGACTTTGCCTTTGCCGAGGAAAGTACGTCGATCGTGGAGCGGCCGTCGCGCGTAAGGCCCGTGTGGTTCGTGAGCAACCCGATGCGCATTCCAGAAATGAATTTGAACGAAGATTCTTCGAGTGTGTCGATGCCCGGCCGGACCTGCCCCAGAACGCGCGCATGCTCGGCAGCGGCCTCTATACCACTCGAAGAACGCGCCGCAGGCGCGGGCGCCGAAGGCGCGCTCGTGCTCTTCGAAGCTGCCGTCGCGGCGCCGATGGCGGCAAGGAAGGCAGTCCCCTCCGAAGCCTTTCTAAGCTCTTCCGGTGTCCTGTCCGTGATTGCGCTCGCGACGATCGTCGCGACCCTGCCGCGCAGCGGGATGACGTTTCCGGACTCGTCGGGATGGTTGCGGTTCGTGAGGAGGATGACGAACGTCTCCGTCGTCGGATCCAGCCAGAGAGACGTGCCGGTCCAGCCGGTGTGTCCGTAGGATCCGAGCGGAAAGAGATCCCCGCGGACCGACGAAAAGCGCGTGGCGACGTCCCAGCCGAGGCCGCGAAGATCGTCGTCGCCGTAGGAGCGCGGACGTGTCATCGCGGCGACCGTCGCGGGCGAGAGCACCCCGCTCCCGCCCGCGAGCATCGCCGCGCAGAACTTCGCCAGGTCGTCCGCGGTCGAAAAAAGTCCCGCGTGGCCCGCGACGCCGCCGAGCGCCGAGGCGCGCGGGTCGTGGACCGCGCCCCGCCGGATCTCGCCGTTGATCTTCTCGGTGGGGGCGATGCGGGAGAGCGGAGGAGAAAAGAAAGAAGAAGATTTCTTGGAAGGTGAAGAGGGAGAGAGGGGAAGGAAGCCCGTGTCCTTCATTCCGAGGGGCTCGAAGACGCGTTTCGCCGCGTATTCGTCGAGTGGAAGAGAAGAGATCCGACGCACCATTTCGCCGAGGACCTCGAATCCCGCATCCGAGTAAAGGAAGCGCGATCCGGGCGCCGCGACGAGCGGCTGCCTGTATTTCTTTTCGAAGATCTCCTGCGGCGAACCGACATAGAGCGCCATCGGATCGTCGGCGGCCAATCCCGCCCGATGCGTCAGGAGCTGCTCCACGGTGACCTGGTCTCGGGCGCCGCCGCCCGACGCGAATTCGGGGATGTGTTTCGCGACGCGGTCCTGGAGGCGGACCTTCCCATCCTCGACGAGCGCCATCACGCTCGTCGCCGTCGCGACGACCTTCGTGAGGGACGCGAGGTCGAAGACCGTCTCCGGCGTCATCGGCTCGACGGCCGGAAGGACCGCACGGTTGCCGTAGGCTTTGCGAAAGACGATCTTTCCGTGCCGGCCCACGAGGACGACCGCGCCCGGGCACTCCTTGTTCCGGATCGACTCTTCGACGACGGAATCGATGTGGCTCAGGCGGCCGGCGGACATTGCCGCCGCGGACGGTTGGACGACCGCGAGCGCCAGGAGCAGAGAGATCATTTGCCTTCCGCCGCGACGATGGCGCGGAGATCGGCCTGGGTCCGGTAGACGCCTCCGCGGACGACGGCTTTCAACTTCCGCACGTTAGCGATGTCGGCCGCGGGATCGGCGCCGAGGACGAGGAAATCGGCGAGCTTCCCCTTTTCGACCGTGCCGACCTCCCGGTCGCGCCCGAGCGCGAGGCTGCCGCCTCTCGTCGAGGCCACGAGGACTTCCATCGGCGTCATTCCCGCGGCCTGCATCGCTTCCATCTCCGCGTAGACGGAGACGCCGTGGAGCGTGAGGGGATTCCCGGCATCCGTGCCCATCGCGATCGGGATGCCGGCGTCGCGCACGACCTTCAGGTTCGCGGCGGAGACTTTGTTCAGCTCCGCGGTGCGGGCGGCGCGGGTCGCCGCTGCCGCCTGCACGTTCGTCGCCTCGACCCTCGCCGTTTCGGCAACGTTCTCGCGCGTCGACGGATCGACGCAACCGTTCGGGTCGTCGATCACGGGCGTCTTCTTCGCCAGAGCGGCCTCGAACATCCGGACGTAGCCGCCGGCCACGACGAGCGTCGGGCAGTAGATCGTGCCGTTCTTCTTCGCGAGGGCGAGGAACTCGTCGTCCACCGGAACGTCCCAGACGCTGTGGACGAGAAGCTTCGCGCCGGCCTTGAGCGCCACTTTCGCCTCGGCGAGGCCGGTGGAATGGACGATCAGGCGCAGGCCGTTTTTTCTGACCTCCTCGCCCGCCGCGAGGACAAACGGCGCCGTCGTTTCGATCGGGAGGTCGGGCCGCACGATGTACCAGAGCTTGACGGCGGCCGGGCTCAGCGACTTGAGGTAGGACACGCCGGTTCGCGCCGACTCGGCGTCTTTCAGGTGGATGAACTGCCGCTCGGCGGGCAGGTTCAGCCAGTGGTCGAGGGTCGAGAGGAGAGGGCCGGCCGCGGCCACGCGGGGCGCCAACGTGTCGTTCTCGGCCCGTCGAGGCAGCTCGAGCGTCCACGGATAGCCGCCCACGTCGAAGACGCTCGTCACACCCGAGCAGAGGTACGACCGGAAAAAGCGCTCGGGATGCGCTTTGAGGAAGCCCTCGGTCTTCTCGTAGGGGTGCGTCTTCCTCACGTCGAGCGCGTCCGGCCGCCCGTCGGCCCAGCCCGTCTGCGAAAAGTGGACGTGCGCGTCGATGAGGCCGGGCGTGATCCAGGCGCCGTTCAGGCTTTCGACGGCCACGCCTTCGGGGACGCGGCAGGACGGTCGGGGTCCGGCGCAGTCGATCCTTCCCGCGCGCACCAGGACGACCGCGTCGGGGACGGGCGGAGCGCCGGTCCCGTCGACGAGCGTCGCCCCGACGAAGGCGCGCGGCGGCGGGGGCGTGCCGAGCGGAGCGTCGAACGCGGAGGTGACGGTGATCTTCCAGCCCTTCGGAGTCTTGACGAAGAGCCGCTCGGAGAGGCCGGCGTGCTCGTCCGCGCCGTAGCGCACCCTGTAGCGATACGTGCCGTAGACGATGCCGGAGGAGACCGGCACGAGCCTCAGGTCGTCCGCGACGAGTGTGTCCGGCCACTTCGCGCCTGCCTGCTTCGCGAAGTCCTCGTAGCCGAGAGCGGGTCCCTCGGGCGTCGCGCGGACGAGCTGCGCGGAGTCGAGGTAGCAGGCGAGATACGCCGCCTTGTCGCGCCTGTGGATGGCGGCAATGTTCTTCTCGAAGACGGCGCGTGCTTCGTCTACGTCGGACGCGAAGACGGAGAGGAACGTACAGGCCGCGCACGCGACCAGAAACCGGCGGATCGTTCTCATGCGGGGATTATCCCCGCGATGTGTCAGACGCCTCGTTTCAAGAGCGTGAGCGCCGCCGCCACGAGGGCGAGTCCGAGGAGGGCGAGCATCCCGTCCGACAGCGTCGGGATGTTGCTGGCGGCACCTGGAGGGCCGGTCGTCGGGGTGGGCGTGACGGTGGGCGTCGTCGTAGGCGTCGCCGTGGCGATCGTCGTCGGCGTGGTCGTGGGCGTGGGCGTGGGCGGCGCGCCTGCCGCGTTCAGGCAAACCGAGAATTCGGACGTGTTGTTCGCGGGGTCGGTCGCCGTCGCCGTGATGATCGTCTGCCCCCCGGAAATGGCGAAAACGAGCGGCCCGAAGCTCGCGTTACAGGTCCCATCCGTCGTGACGGTGGCGAACCCGAGAAATGTCCGCCCCTCACCGTTGCCGGAGGCATGGCAGGTGATGTTCGAGAAGAACTCGACGCGGTAAGTCGTACTGGCCGCGCTGTTGAGCGTCCCGGAGATCGTGACGTTTCCGGCGGCGATGGACGCCGAGGTGAGCACGGGATAGTTCTGCCCGAGATTGCCCGGCAGGGTGTCGACGTCGCACGCGTCGTTGGCCAGGGGAGCGCCCGAAGAGAGGCTGATCCCTAGAAGTGTATTGGAGAAGATGGAGTTGCCCAAGATGGTGTGGCCGAAGGCGTTGTTTTGAACACGGACCCCCACGCCGGCATTGAACGCAATCGTATTGCTCTGCCCGAGGCTCGTCCCGCCGATGAGAAAGCCGGTTCCGTTGAAGTTGATTCCGCCGAAATTGGAGTTCCCCAGGGCGCCGACCCCGTCCCGCTGGGTTCCGACGAGATTCCCCTGGACGGTGCCCCCGCCGAGAAGATCGGCGCCGCCGCCGCTGTTTCCCGAGATCAGATTCCCCAGAATGGTCGTGTTCGACGCCGGACTGTGGATGTTGATTCCCCCGGGGGAGTTGAAGGCGCTTACGTTGAGAGCCAGCGTTCCCGTGACGTCCGTCCCGATGTAGTTGCCCTGAATCAGGGTTCCATTGCCCGAGGTGAGGAAGATCGACACCGGCCCCGTCGTGTCGCCTGACACGAGGTTTCGGTCCGCGGCGGCGGGACCGCCGAAGACGCAGTTATCCCCCGACGACAGACGGATGCCGACTCCGCTGCCGCCGGTCGCCACCGTCCCTGCCGGATTCGTTCCGAGAAAGTTGCCCGCGATCGTCACGCTGCCTGCGTTGATCGTGATCTGGTCGCCGAGGAGTCCATGTATGTTCAGCCCGCGGATGACGGACCCGGCGGCGTTGACGGTCAGCCCTCCGGCCGCGTCGCCGTTCAACTCGATGAGGATGACGGCGTTGATGCCGGCGTTGAACGCGTTCGTGTTGGGGCTCGACACCCCTTGCGTGTAGCCGTTGATGAAGACCGCCTCGGTGATTGGCGGGAGCGGTGAGGCCGGAGTGATGGTCTTGACTCCGGCGCCTGGAATGTTGAACGCAATCGTGTCGAGACCCGCGGCGCCGGCCGCGCATTCACCCGCGGCTCCGCCCGAGGCCGTGTTCGTGTTAGCGGCGATGATCGCTTCCCGCAGCGTGCAGACGCCGTCGTTGGCGGCCGCGTCGGACGTACCGTTGACCGTGATCGTGGCCGCGCCGGCGGGTGAGGCCGCGAGGAACAGGACCGCAGCCGCGATCGCGGGGACCCCCCGAACTTCGATCCGGGAACGCAGAGCTGCCATGTGTCCTCCTCGAAATTGCGCGAGAACGCAATCTAGGAGATCCCCCGCCTCTTCGGCATAGCATGGGGATGCGGTGGATTCGAGGTGTGAGGGTGCTCGAGAGCGGGCCCCCGCCCCCGCCTCACTCGATGAGGCGCCGCCGCAATCCCTTGCTTACCGCTTCCGAGCGAGAATGGACGTGCAGCTTCTCGTAGATCGCGCGCACGTGGTCCCGGACCGTGTTGATCGTGACGTCGAGCTGGTCGCTCGCGGACTGGTAGCTGTGGCCGTCGGCGAGGAGGCGCAAGAGACGGATCTCCTGGGCGGTGAGGAGAGGCTCGGGCCGCGCCGCGCCGGGCGCCCGTCGGAAACGCCGCACGATGTGGCCGGCGATCTCCGGCGAGAGGGGCGTGCCGCCGAGCCGCGCCTGCCGGACGGCCTCCACGAGCTGCGCGGGAGGCGTCTTCTTCAGGAGGTACCCGCTCGCCCCGTTGCAGATCGATTCGAAAACCTTCACCTCGTCCTCGTACACGGTGAGCATGAGAACGCGCATCTCCGGGAACTT
Organism: Thermoanaerobaculia bacterium; assembly: GCA_963719225.1. Classification (GTDB taxonomy): domain Bacteria; phylum Acidobacteriota; class Thermoanaerobaculia; order UBA5066; family UBA5066; genus Fen-183. The sequence goes on from CAVRAY010000001.1 coordinate 819,005, forward strand.
CTCCGTCAGGACGCGCACGCCCTCGACGCCGGACATGCCCGGCAGGTGGATATCGAGAAGCAAGACGTCGCACGGGGCCGCACCTAGCCCGGCGGCGGCCCGCTCGACCGACGCGTAGAGGCCGACGCACGTCAGCTCGGCCGAGGAGTCGAGAAGGGCTCCCAACCCCTCGCGCGTGAGCCGCTTGTCCTCGACGAGAGCCACCCGGATGCGATCGCGACCGTTCATCGTGCCGTCCGGCGGATCCTCCGCTGCCGGGCGCCTCGACACAACCGCATCACGATGCGGCACGAACGGGCGCGCGGAGGGGGACGACGAGAGTGATGCGCGTGCCGCCCGCCGGCTGCGAGTCCACGCGGAGGTCCGCGCCGAGGGCGGCGGCGCGCGCGCGCATGCTCGCGAGCCCGTGGCCGGAGCCCGACGCCTCGGCCCCGACGTCGAAGCCCTTCCCGTCGTCCTCGACGTCGATCGAGATCGCGTGGAGGACGAGCAGGACCCGCAGGGACGCACGGGTGCAGCGGGAATGACGCGCGACGTTCGTCACCGCTTCCTTCAGAATGAGGAAGACCTGCCTCCGGCGTTCCGGATCGATCGCGAGCCCGCCGACCCCGTCCGGGACCTCGAGCGTCCACGCGATGCCCCTGCTCTCGAGGGCGTTCGCGGCGAAGTGGCGGATCCGCTGGACGACGCTTCCGAGGTCGTCCTTCCCCGGATTCGTGGACCAGACGATGTCGCTGAGGGTGTCGACGAGGCGGCGCGCCGAGGAGCCGATCTCCCCCAGCAGCCGTGTCCGCTCGAGGGCGTCCCGGCTCGCCGCGAGCTCGCTCAGGATCGCGATCTCCGAGAGGTCGGCGCCGATGTCGTCGTGCAGGTCCGTCGCGACGCGCATGCGGACGCGCTCGACTGCGAGGGCGCTTCGGAGCCGGTTGCGATGAACCGCGTAGGCGAGCGAGGCCACGGCGACCGCGAGGAAGAGGAGAACGACCGGCCTCTTCCAGAGGGGCGGGAGCATCGCGAAGCGCACCTCGGCGGCGCTCGTCCCGACCGTGCCGTCGTTCGCGATCGCGCGGACGCGGAACCGGTATGTGCCGCCGGGCAGCCGCGCGAGAACGACGGAGCGCTGATCCGAGGGCGCGCTCCAGTCGCGGTCGACACCCTCCAGGCGGTGCTGGTAGCGCAGCTTCCCGCCCGCTGCGAAGTCGATGCCGCCGAAGTCGATCTCGAGCGGCGCGGCTTCGCGACCCGCGTCCAGGAGCGACACGAGGGTCCCGCCGAGCGGCGACAGCGGCTGCCGGACGCCGTCCAGCGTAACGCGCGTGATGCGCAGCGTCGGGGGATTCTTCCGTGGCTCGCGGGTGGGATCGAGACGGGAGAGTCCCTCCCCGGATCCGAACCACAGGTTGCCGTTCCGGTCGTGGAAGGTGGCCTCCACGATTCCGGGAGCGAGTCCGTCGTCGGCCGTGAAGTGCTGGACGTTTCCGGTCGCAGGATCGATCCGGTCGAGCCCGCGCTCGGTTCCGACGTAGATGCGGCCCCACCGGTCCTCTGCGAGCGACGCGGCGTTCTCGCTCGCGAGACCATACGCGAGGCCGAGCGTCACGAACCGCGGCTTTGGAGCGGCCGGCGTGTCGACGCGGGCGACGCCCCCCCGGCTCGTCGCGATCCACAGCCGCCCGGCCGCGTCGAGATGAAGCGCCCGCACCGAACCTCGAGGGAGACCTTCTCTCTCCGTGAAGAGAGTGGTCCGCCCGTCGCGATATCGCGCGAGGCCGCCCCGCTGGAAGCCGATCCAGACCTCTCCGCTTCCGTCCTCCGCGAACGCCAGCGGCGGCTCCCTGGGAATGCCATCGGCCTCGGTGAAGACCCGGAAGGAGTCCGTACGACGATCCCAGCGCGCGAGCCAGCCCTCCGTTTCCAGGAGAGAGATCCAAAGGTCGCCCCGGCTGTCCTCGTAGAGACGGAAAACCTGGTTCGAAGGAAGACCCTCGGCCTTCGTGTACAGGCGGCTCGGCGGAGTCGACACGAGGCGCTCGAAGGGGACCGATGGAAAACGAAACAGGCCGGAGAAGGTCGGCACCCACCACTCTCCGGCCCGGTCCCTGAGGGTCACCTCCTGCGAGCCCCACCCGTAGGGAGTGCCTTTCGGAAGACGCGGGCGTCCGGCACGGAAGCGCCTGCCGTCGTAGCACGCGAGAAAGCCATCTGCGCCGGTGAGCTCTTCGGGCCTTTGTCCCCTGGTGAACGCACAGGGCTCGCCGCCCGGGCCCTCGAAAAGGGAGGCCACTCGGTCGCTCGTCAGTCCGTCCCGGCGGTCATAGCGGCGGAATCCGTTTCGGGCGAGCTTCATGACGCCGGAGTCGTCGCTTCCGATCCAGAGATTCCCATTCCTGTCCTCGGCGAGCGACCACATACCGAGCCCGGACAGCCCTTCGGTCCCCGTGTATGTGCGAACCGCCGATCGGTCGGCGGCGACCTCGGTGAGGCCGCCGTAGCATGCCACCCAGATCTTTCCGTCTGAAGTCTCGAGAAGGGCTGTGACGGGTTCACCCGCGAGCCCGTTCGCACGCGTGTAGGCCTGGCGGACCTCGGAACCCTTCACCTCGAAGAGGCCCTGAAGACGTGTTCCGGCCCAGACGGAGCCTCCGCGGTCTTGAGTCAGACAACGGACCTCCACGAGAGGAGGGCCTGGCCCGATCATGTGATCAAGGACCCCCCCGGCCGAACGACGGAACAAGCCCTCATCGGCTCCGATCCAGAGATTGCCCGCACGATCTTCAACGAGGGCGTTGATCGACTCCGCTCCCGCTGGCGCGTCTTTTCCCACAGGGACGCGCACCGCCTTCCACCCTATTCCGGCCGGGTCGAGGCGAAAAAGCCCGCTTGCGGTCCCCGCCCAGAGGATGCCCGCGTGGTCCTCGAGCAGGGCCTGCACGTCGTCGCCGTGCCCGTCGTCTCGAAGCGCGATCCGGAGGAAGGCTGCGCGCGATCGAGTCACCTCGTGGGCCGCGTCCCAGCGCACGAGGCCTCCGGCCGTCCCGATCCAGTACGCCCCATCGCGCGTCTCGATCAGCGTCTGGACACTCCCGGCCGGCAGTCCCTCCGCGACGGAGTAGTTCTTGAAGCCGTATCCGTCGAAGAGAGAGATGCCGTCCTCGGTGCCCAGCCAGAGGAATCCGCGCGAGTCGGGGAGGATGCAGTGGATTCGGTCGCTCGCGAGCCCGTCGGCGGTCGTGTAGGTCTTGAGAGGGAGCTGTTCCCCGGAAGCCGTGAGAGCTGGAAGGACGAGGAGCAGGAAAAGAGAGCATCGTTGAGCAGAAGCGTTGCGCCCGATCATTCCGGTCACGTCCGTGGAGAGCTCTACGGTCCCGCCGGTGCCGCCGGCTTCTCGATCCCGTCCCCCCGCTTCGCGAGGCCGGGGATCGTGATGGGGAGCCTGCCGCCGATCGCGGATTCGCCGAACAGCGCCTGAGCGACCGCCACCTGCGCGATGTCCTGGCCGCCCCACGCGCAGATGTACGTTTGAATGTCGGGGAAATCCCGAAGGAGATAGGGGCTTCCGAAGGAGACGACGACGACGGGCTTCCCGAGCGCGAGGAGCTGCGGGATCGCGGTTTTCCCGGCCTCCGGCACCGCGATCTTTCCCAGCCCCGAGCGCGTCCTCACGAAGAGCGAAACGAGAATCGCATCGGCGTCCTTCGCGGCCTCGACGGCGGCTTTCGTCTCCTCCGGCGTCGAACGTGGGTCGAGCGTCGCCGTCCTCGCGGACCGGTTCCGCGCCGCAATCTCGGTCCCGAGCGTTCCCGCGGGGCCGTTCTTCGTCGCCTCGTCCGCTACGACGAGCGAAAACAGCCTCGCGCCTCTCCTGAGCGGGATCGCCTCGGGCTGCTCGCGCACGAGCGTGAGCGAGCGCCGTGTGACCTCGGCTTCCAGCGCCTGCACGGCCGGCGTATCGACGACTCTCGCGACCGCGCCCACGAAGGGGATGCGCTTGTCGTACAGTTTCAGTCTCTTCTTGCAATCGAGGATCCGCGCCACCGACTCGTCGAGGCGTTTCTCGGAGATCCGGCCCGACCGCACCGCCTCGCGGACGCCGGCGATGGCGGCGTCCGTGTCGCTCGAGAGGAGAACCTGGTCCGTCCCGGCGAGGATGGCGCGTACGGCAGCCTCGCCGGCCGTGAAGTGGGAGGTGATGCCGCCCATCCGCATCGCGTCCGTCACGACGAGTCCCGGGAAAGCGAGCTCCTTGCGGAGGATTCCCGTGACGACGGGCTCGGACAGCGACGCGGGCATCGTGCCCTTCGTCTCGACTTCGACGTTCTCGCCGATGGCGTCGACGGGCTTCGGAGGGTTCGGGAGGGCCGGCGCGGGCGTGTCGTCGAGTCGGGGGATGGAGACGTGCGCGACCATGACGGACTCGGCACCGGCCTTGATACCGGCCCGGAACGGGACGAGCTCGACGGATTCGAGGCGCGGGCGGTCCGCGCCCACGATGGAGAGCTGGCGGTGCGTGTCCGTGGCGGTGTCCCCGTGGCCGGGGAAGTGCTTGAGCGTCGCGAGGACGCCGCCGGCCTGAAGGCCCCTCACCGTCGCCTCGACGTACCGCGAAACGTCGGCCGGGTCCTCGCCGAAGCTCCTGACGTTGATGACGGGATTGTCGGGATTCACGTTCACGTCGGCCACGGGCGCGAACACCTGCCCGATGCCGATCGCGCGGGCTTCCCGGGCCGTGGCGAGAGCGCCGCGCTCGGCGAGCGCCGGGTCGCCGGCCGCCGCGATCGCCATCGCCCATGGGCCGTACGTCACGTCCTCGAAACGCATTCCGAGGCCGGCCTCGAGGTCGGCCGAGACGAGGAGCGGAACCCTCGCGAGCTCCTGCAGCTTTCCGATGAGGACGGCAGCCCCGTAGACGTTCGAGCGGGACAGGATGACGCCGCCCACGTGGTTGTCCACGACATGGCGGCGCAGCGTCTGAAAGTCCTTGGATTCCTCGCTCATGTAGACGCCGGCCGCGGGGACGACGAAGAGCTGCCCGATCTTCTCGTCGAGCGAAAGCGAGATCGGGCGAGGGGCGTCCGGGGTGAGCTGGCCGAAGTCCAGCGTCACGGGCGGAAACGGGTTGCCTCCCGCGCACGACACGAGGAGCGACCCCGAAGCGAGGACCGAAAGAATGCGGACGGCCTTGAGCATGAGCGTCACCTCTCGGGGAGACCGATCTCGTCCCGGAAAAGATCCTCGAACGTCCCCCGGCGGCGAATGAGCGTGGCGTCGTCGCCGTCCACGAGGACCTCCGGCGGAAGCGGCCGCGCGTTGTAGGTCGACGCCATCGAGAAGCCGTAGGCGCCGGCGTCGAGGAAGACGACGAAATCGCCGGTTTGGGGCCGCGGGAGGAAGCGCTCGGCGGCGAGGATGTCTCCGGTCTCGCAGACGTCGCCCGCGATGTCGAGGGTCTCGGGCGTCCCTCGGCGGCCGACGACGCGCGCGCGATGGTGCGCTGCGTACATGGCCGGGCGGAGGAGCGTGTTCGAGCCCGCGTTCACGTTCGCGAAGACCTTGAGCGGAGTCTCCTTCACCGAGTTCACGCGTGTCACGAGGAAGCCCGCGGGCCCCACGAAGAACCGGCCGGGCTCCATCCACAGCTCGGGCTCGTACCCGGCGTTCGCGGTGAATTTCTTCCAGAGGGGCTCGAGCGCGGACGCCAGCGCCTCGGGAGTGACACCTTTTTCGCCGTCGTGATACGGCACGCCCAGCCCGCCGCCGAGATTCACGAAGGAAACGCGGATCCCGGGGTCTTTCTCCAGCTCTTCGACGAAGGAGAGCATCTTCCGGGCGGTCAGGACGTACCCGTCGATCTCGGTGATCTGCGATCCGATGTGGCAATGCACGCCCACGATCCGGATCGCGGGAAGCTCCTTCGCCCGCGCGTACCCCGCCCGGGCGAGGCCTCCCTCGAGGTGAAGGCCGAATTTGGACTCGGCGATGCCGGTGTTGATCTGATGGAGCGTGTGAGGATCCACGCCGGGATTGATCCGGAACGAGATCCTCGCCGTCAGACTCGCGGCCTCCGCGTGCGCGGCGACCTGTTCCAGCTCGTCGCGCGAGTCGACGTTCACGACGGCGCCGATCGCGACGGCCTTCGCGATCTCCTCGAGCCCCTTCGACGAGCTCGTGAAGAGGATCTCGTCGCCGCGATATCCGGCTTTCAGCGCCGCGAGGATCTCGCCGAGCGAGACGACCTCCGCGGCGGCGCCTTCCGACCGGAGGAGAGACACGAGAGCACCATTCGTGTTCGCCTTGAGGGCGTAGTGGATACGGAGCTTCGAAAAGCGGCGCCCAAATGCCGCCCGAAACGCCTGAAACTGACCCGTGATCGTCGCCTTGTCGTAGACGTAGAGAGGGGTGCCGAACGCGGACGCGAGACGCGCGACGGCGCCGACGGCGGCCGGCTCGGACGCGCGGTCAGCGCGCAGAGCCTCGAGGCCCTCGTGGAGCGTCGGTGCCGGCATGAGGCCGCGATTCTGCCAGCTTCGAGGCTTCGCGGTACGATGGTGGAGATGCACGTCGAAGTCCGCAAGACGAAGGACGTCGTGATCGTCGACCTCCAGGGCCGCCTCCTCGCGGGGGTCGGCGACGAGATCCTGAGGGGCGTCGTGAACGAGCTTCTCGCCGAGGGCTGGAAGAAGATTCTGCTCAATCTCTCCGAGGTGACCTCGATCGACAGCGCGGGAACGGGCGAGCTCGTGGCGAGCCACAAGATCTGCGAGCGGTTCGGGGCGAAGCTGAAGCTCCTGAACCTGCACGAGCGCGTCCGCAAGAGCCTCCATCTTTCCCAGCTCCTTCCGGTCTTCGAGGTCTACGACGAAGAACGCGTTGCCCTTCGACACTACGAGGAGAAGAAGGCCCCCTGATCCCGGGCCTTTCGGGAGGGCCGTGCCTTCGTCTTTCGCCCGATTCGCCGCTCTCGGCTTCGCGCTCGTCTCCTCGGGCTCGGCGGCGCAGGGGCTCCCGTGGTCGCGGATCGCTCTCGAGAGGGTCGCGTCGGGCTTCACGAACCCCGTCCACGTCACGCACGCGAACGACGGCAGCGCGCGGCTGTTCGTCGTGGAGCAGCGGGGACGCGTGCGGATCCTCAAGGACGGCGCGATCCTTCCGACGCCCTTTCTCGACATCTCCTCGCGCGTGAGCTTCGGCTCGGAGCGCGGCCTCCTCTCGATCGCGTTTCCTCCCGGCCGCGGCAGGAAGAGCGAGTTCTATGCGGACTACACCGACGTCAGGGGCGACACGGTTATCTCGCGCTTCACGGTGTCCGGCGATCCGAACGTCGCGGACGCGACATCCGAACAGATTCTCCTCAGCATTGCCCAGCCCTTTGCGAACCACAACGGCGGGCAGCTCGTGTTCGGGCCGGACGGCTACCTTTACGTCGGCATGGGCGACGGCGGGGACGCGGGCGACCCCAACAACAACGCGCAGAATCTCGGGAGTCTTCTCGGAAAGATTCTTCGAATAGATGTGCGGGGCGCGGCTTCGCCATACGGTATTCCGCCCGACAACCCTTTCGCAGGATCTTCCTCTTCGCGTCCCGAGATCTGGGCGTATGGGCTGCGAAACCCCTGGCGTTTCTCGTTCGACCGCAAGACGAACGTGCTCTACATCGCCGACGTCGGTCAGGGGGCGTGGGAAGAGGTGGATGTGCAGCCCGCGGAGAGCACCGGTGGCGAGAACTACGGCTGGCGGCTCACGGAAGGGAACCACTGCTTCACCCCTTCCACCGGCTGCCCGACCGCCGGCATCACGTTCCCCGTCGCCGAGCACTCGCACGCGGGCGGGAACTGCTCGGTGACGGGCGGCTTCGCCTATCGAGGCCGCGATTTCGACGCCCTGACGGGAATCTACTTCTACGGCGACTACTGCAGCGGGCGGATCTGGGGCCTTCGCCGCACGGACACCGGGTGGGACGACATCGAGCTCCTGAAGCCCGGCTTCGCGATCTCCACGTTCGGCGAGGACGAAGCGGGCGAGATCTACGTCGCCGACTACACGGGAGGCGTGATCCATCGCCTGACCGACGCGGACGGAAAGAGCGCGGTGCGGCTCGTGCCCGTGGTCGTCGACGTCATCGGTCGCACCGGGGCGCGCTTCGTTTCGGAGCTGACGCTGGGAAACCGCGGCACGACGGCCGCTTCGGTCGACCTGACGTTCACCGCCGCGACGTCGCTGGCGAGCTCGGGAAGCGGCACGGTGACGGAGACGGTGCCCCCGGGACGCCAGCTCGTCTTCGCCGACACCCTCGAATACCTTCGCGGAAAGAACCTGACGATTCCGGCCGGAAACCAGGGCGGTACGCTTCGCCTCGTCTTCAGGGGGATCTCGTCCGGCGACGCCGCCTTCGCTTCGGTGCGGACACAGGCCGTGCTGCCCGAGGGCCGCGCGGGCCTCGCGTATCCGGCCCTCTCTCCCGCTGAGACCGCGGAGAAGGGTATCTCGCTCTTCGGACTGCGCGAGGACGCCGCGTTCCGGAGCAACCTCGCGCTCGTGAACGCCGGCGATCCGGCCGCGAAGACGAGCGTGCTCCTGCAGGTCACGCTCACGAGCGGCGACCCGGGTGACGGGCGGCGCTTCGCCCTGGCGCCCGTCAGCCTCCAGGCCGGACAGTGGATGCAGCTCAACCAGGTCCTGCAGCTGGCGGGCATGACGAACGGGTGGGCGACCGTCGAGCGCGTGGGAGGCGTCGATCCCTTCTACGCGTACGCCGTCGTCAACGACAACGTCACCGACGACGGCGCGTTCGTCTCGCCCGTGGCCGCCGGACGGAGATCGGATCGACAGATGCTGCCCGTCGCGGTGGGGACGGGCAGTTTCGTGACCGAGCTCGCGCTGACGAATCCGGGCACCGACGCGATCAAGTTGACATTCAGGGAGGCAAACGCCAACAAAGACGTCGTCCTACAGCCGCGAGAGCAGCGATTCATTCCCGACGTGCTCTCATTTCTCGGGCTTGCCTCGTCGGCGACGCCGCTGGAGATTTCTTCGAATGGAGGGGCGACGGCGTTCCATGCGAGCGCGCGCACGTTTTCGTCCGCGCCCGGAGGCGGGACGTTCGGCGTCGCATACGCCGCGATACCACCGCCTGATGCGGCCTTGTCGGAAGGCTGGGTCTACGGCCTCAAGCAGAACGGGTCTACGCGTTCGAACCTCGCGCTTGCGACGGCCGATCCGCCTTTTGGCGGGCCCGGGGGCGCGCAATCCCCCTGGTCCCTTTCATTGGATTTCTTCGACGGCGAAACCGGAAACCTGGCGGGAACACGCGTTGTGTCCCTGATTCGGTCGTTTCCCGACTGGATACAGTTGAATTCCGCGCTTTCTGCGTTCGGCATCCGAAACGGTTATGTTCGCGTGCGTGCCCCCGCGGGCAACCTCGATCCGTTCATCGTCTACGGCGTCGTGAACGACGGCGCGGTGCCGGGGCAGGGCACGGGAGACGGCAGCTACATGGCGATGACGTCGGTCCCCTGAAGCTACCGGCCCGCGGCACGCGGTCTGCTAACGTGACGACGACGTGGATGCGTCTGCGCTGATTCGACGCCTCGGGAGGACGCTCCTCACGCTGACTCTCGCCGCGGCCGGTCCTGCCGCCGCGCAGACCGACGCGCCCCCCGCGACGCCTACTCCCGCCGCGGCGCCCACCCCCGACATCCCACCGCCTCAGGCGGGAAGCGGCGGCAGCCAGACGACGAACTACTTCAATCCCAGCATCTCGGTGATCGGGAACTTCCTCGCCGTCGCCGGCCAGAACCGGGTGGAGAGCCTGCCCAACGCGAGCCTGCGGGAATCGGAAGTCGGCCTCCAGGCGATCGTCGACCCGTACGGCCGGGCCGATTTCTTCCTCTCCTTCGGAGAGGAAGGCGTCGAGGTGGAAGAGGGCTTCCTGACGTTTACTTCGCTGCCCGCGGGCCTGCTCGCGAAGGTCGGCCGGATGCGCGTGGCATTCGGCAAGATCAACACCCTTCATCTCCACGTCCTCCCGTGGCCCGACGCGCCTCTGCCGATCGTGAACCTCCTGGGAGGCGAGGAGGGGTGGATCGGAACGGGCGTCTCTCTCGCGAAGCTCCTTCCCCTGCCCGGCGACACCTTCTCGGAGATCACGGCGCAGGTGTTTCGCGGGGATTCGGCTGGTTTGTTCGTCGCCGAGAAGCGGAGCGATCTGGCCTACAACAGTCACTACCGTGTCTTTCGGGACCTGAGCGATTCCACGAACCTCGATCTCGGCTTCTCGTACGGGCAGGGTCCGAACGGAACGGCCGCGGACGCGGTGACGCGCCTCGAGGCGATCGACGCGACGTTTCGTTGGAAACCGCTCGTGCGCGGAAACTACAAGTCCGCCTCTTTGAGGGGGAGCTCTTTCGCAGCCGGCGCGACCAGCCTGACGGCCCCCGAACCGCATGGGGGTGGTTCGTCTCGGGCGAGTACCAGCTCTCCAAGCGCTGGTTCACCGGGGCGCGCTTCGAGTCCTCCGACCATGCGGACGACTCTGCCAAGCGCGACACCGGCGTCGCCGTGACCCTGACCTTCTGGCCGAGCGAGTTCTCCCAGGTTCGAGGAGAGTTCCGGCGCCGCCGCTACGAAGGCTATCCAGGCGCGCCGGAAATCTACACGGCCAACGAGCTCCTTCTCCAGCTGCAATTTGCGATCGGCGCGCACGGCGCGCACCCGTTCTAGTGACGAAAGGCTCGGAGATCATGAAGACGGCGAAAGAAGATTCTCTTAGAAGGGTAAGAGGGCGGCTCGCATCGGCTTCGGCTGCGCCAGGTGGCATCGCCCGCACCACACGCACCGGCCACCTTCTAAGAAAATCCCCGGTCTCCCTCTCTCTCTTGCTCATCGCGCTTCTCTTCTCTTCCGCCGCGGAGGCGAAGCTCCGGGTCGTCACGTCCCTCCAGGACCTCGCCTCGATCGCGGACGCGATCGGCGGCAACCGGGTGGAGACGTACGCGCTGGCGAAGGGATATCAGGACCCGCATTTCGTGGACGCCAAGCCCTCCTTCATCCTGAAGCTCTCCCGCGCCGACGTCCTGATCGTCGCCGGTCTCGAGCTCGAGGTCGGCTACCTGCCGCCGCTGATCGACCAGAGCCGCAACGACAGGATTCATCCCGGCAGCCCCGGGTATCTCGACGCTTCGAGCGGCTGCGACATCCTCCAGCGGCCGACCCAGCAGGTCACCCGCGCGATGGGCGACGTGCATCCGTACGGGAACCCGCACTACTGGACCGATCCGGAAAACGGCCGCGTGATCGCGCGGGCCATCGCCCGGAAGCTGTCGGAGCTCGATCCCTTCGGGAAGGCCGTCTTCGAGAAGAACCTCGCCGCTTTCGAAGGACGTCTGACCGAGAAGGAGAAGGAATGGAACACGAAGATGGGTTCCTACGCGGGGACGAAGGTCGTGACCTTCCACGACTCCTGGCCGAACTTCGCCAAGTACTTCAAGCTCTCGATCGCAGGGCACATCGAGCCGAAGCCGGGCATTCCGCCCTCGCCCTCTCACACGCTCGAGATCATCAACCTGATCCGGGCGCAGAAGATCCCGGTGATCCTCATCGAACCCTACTTCGACAGCAAGACGCCGAAGTACATCGGAGAGAAGACGGGCGCCGCGGTGGTCACGTTCTACCCGTCGGTCGGCGGGATTCCGGAGATCAAGGACTACTTCTCGCTCTTCGATCACAACATCGAAGCCTTCGTCTCGGCCAGCAAGGCAAAGAAATAGACGAATGACGATCCTTCAGATCCTGCTTCCCGCGTTCGTCGCGAGCCTCATCCTCACCGGAATCCATGCCTATCTCGGCGTTCACGTGGTCGAACGCGGCGTCATCTTCGTCGACCTTTCCCTTGCGCAAATCGCGGCTCTGGGTACGACGGTCGCGTATCTCGCCGGATACGACCTCCACTCCACCGCTGCGTACGTCTTCTCCCTCGGCTTCACGTTCCTGGGAGCCGCGATCTTCGCGATGTCGCGCGTCCACCGTAAGACGCGCATCCCGCAGGAGGCGATCATCGGCATCGTCTACGCGGTGTCGGCGGCGGTCGCCATCCTCGTGATGTCGAAGGCGACCCAGGAGACGGAGCACCTCAAGGAAATGCTCGTCGGCAACATCCTCTCGGTGACATGGAGCGAGCTGGCGAAGACCGCGCTCCTCTATTCGCTCGTGGGCTTGTTTCACTTCTTCTTCCGGAAGCGATTCCTCCTGATCTCGATGAACGAGCCGGAAGCGGAGCGGCAGGGTCTGAACATCCGGTGGTGGGACTTCCTTTTCTACATGTCCTTCGGATTCGTCGTGACGTCGTCGGTCGCGATCGCCGGCGTGCTCCTCGTCTTCTGCTTCCTCATCGTGCCCTCGGTGACCGCGATGCTCTTCGCCGAGCGGCTCGGGCCGAGGCTCGCGATCGGCTGGACGATGGGGGCTGTCGTGTCGGCGCTGGGAGTGTGGTTCTCCTTCCAGTTCGACCTCCCGACGGGCGCGGCCATCGTCGCCACGTTCGGAGCGGCCCTGTTGATCCTCGCGGCCGTCCGGCGCTTCGTACCGGGGCCCTGGAGGAACGCGGCAGCCTAGAATCCGGCCCATGCTGAAAAGCCGACGCGCGTTCCTCGAAGAGATCTCGTTCGCCTCGCTCATCGCCGGTTTCCCGCTGCCGGCCCAGGCGGCCCTCGCCCGGTACGCGGAGAAGCCGCCGGACCCCGTCACCCCGAAGGCGCTCCGCCCCGGCATGACGGTCGCGCTCGTCTCACCCGCGTCGCCCGCCTGGAATCCCGACCGGAACGACGTCGCCGTGGAGGTCGTCGAATCGATGGGATTCAAGCCGAAGCTGTTCCCGCACGCCCGAGAAGCGACGAACTACCTCGCGGGAAGCGACGAGCACCGTGCCGCCGATCTCAACGCCGCGTTCGCGGATCCGTCCGTCGACGCGATCTTCTGCCTGCGCGGCGGCTACGGCGCCTCGCGCATCCTGCCGCTCCTGGATTACGAGACGATCCGAAGGAACCCGAAGGTCCTCTGCGGGTACAGCGACATCACGGCTCTTCTGAACGCGATCAACCGCCTGACCGGCCTCGTGACGTTCCACGGGCCCATCGGGGGCGAGATGCAGAGCGATTACACGCTGGCGGCATTCAAGAAAGTGCTCACGCAGACGGTCGCCGCCGGGCGCATCGCCGAGCCGCCGCCGTTCAAGCCCTCCGAGGGCCATGTGGACGTCGAGAACCGCATCTACAAGCTGGCCTCGGGGAAGGGGAAGGGCAGGCTCGTGGGCGGCAACATCAGCGTCTTCTCCACGCTCGTCGGCACGCCGTTCGAGCCGGAGCTCAAGGGCCGCATCCTCTTTCTCGAAGAGGTTGGCGAGGAGCCGTACCGCATCGACCGCTGGCTCACGCAGTTCCTCCTGACCGGAAAGCTTTCGGGCCTCGCGGGTGTGGCGCTCGGGAAGTTCCACGACTGCGGCCCGAAGGACTACAAGCCGAGCTTCGCCGGCATGGGCACGTGGACGTGGCAGGAGGTCTGTCAGGACCGCCTCGGCAAGCTCGGCGTCCCCGTCGTCGCGAACCTCGTCTTCGGACACGTCGCCGACAAGGCGACCCTTCCGCTCGGCGTCCTCGCCGAGCTCGACGGAGGCACGGGCACGCTGACGCTTCTCGAGCCCGCGGTCCGGTGACGCCGTGGCCGATGCCGACTCCCGCGCCGGCCAGAGGTACACGACTCCCGAGATCCTCGACTGGGTCGCGGCCACGCACGCGCCGCACGACGCGGCGCTCGCGCGCGCGTTCGACGCCCCGGAAAAGCACGGGATGCCGGCCATCCAGCTCGGACCCTCCGAAGGGAAGGCTCTCGAGCTCCTCCTGAAGCTCGCCGGCGCGCGCCGGGTCGTGGAGATCGGGACCCTCGCCGGGTACTCGGCGATCCGCGCCGCGCGAGCTCTCCCTCCGGAGGGGCACGTCCACACGATCGAGCTCGACCCGAAGCACGCGCGCATCGCGCGCGAGAATTTCGCCTCGGCGGGGCTCCAGGAGACGATCACGGTTCACGAAGGCCGGGCTCTCGACGTGCTGCCCCGGCTCGTCTCGTTCGGCCCCTTCGACGCGGTCTTCATCGACGCGGACAAGGCCAACTACGACCGTTACGGGCGCTGGGCGGCCGAGTACACGCGTCCGGGCGGCCTGCTCGTCGGCGACAACGCGTTCCTCTTCGGCAGGCTCCTCGAGGACTCGCCGGAGGCCGCCGCGATGCGCCGCTTCCACGAGGAGGCGTGCGCGCACTACGACACGGTCTGCCTTCCGACGCCAGACGGCATGTTGCTGGGCGTCCGGCTCTGACGCCGATGTGAAGAGCGCGGCTTCGGCTCCGGTGAAGCGGTAGCCGGCGGCCGGAATCCGCGTCGGCGACTTCAGACGCCGAGGAGCAAAGACACGACGTCCTTCGCGGTGTACGAGGACGCGCCCTCTCTCAGGAAGCGCCCGATCTCCGTGAGATCGTCGCCGGACGTGAGCAGCGGCTTCTCCTTCAGGGCATCGCTCCTCACCTGCGCGTGGCCGATGTTCGCGAGAAGGGCGTTGCAGAGGCAGCGCCGCCCTTCCGTGTCGGCCGTGGAGCCCCCCTTCGCCGCAAAGGTCGTGGCCGGCTCGGACGGGCACCGATAGCCGATCGACGCATCGTCGCGCCGGTACGCCTCGCGCAGGTAGCCGAGGTCGCAGATGCGCATGCGAAGGAGGTAATCCTCTTCCTCCGAAAGGCTGCCTTCCATGCGGGCGACCTTGAACGGGAAGCCGGTCGGAGAGGCGACCGGATGCGTGAAGACGTTCGCGGTGCCGGCCAGAGCCATCTTCAGGATGTGCTCCTTGTAGCGGGCGTCGAGCCCCGACTCCTCGCAGAAGGCGAACGCCGTCCCGACCTGGATCCCCGCCGCGCCAGCCGCGAGCGCCTCGTCGAGACCCTCTCTCGTGCCGTGTCCCCCCGCGAGCCAGAACGGAAGACCCAGCTCGCGGACCTTCGCGAGATCGATGGCATCCCGCTCCCCGTAGACCGGCTCGCCGGCGGCCGAGAGCTGCATCCGCCCGCGGGGCGGGGCGTTGTGGCCTCCCGCCGTCGGTCCCTCCACGATGAAGCCGTCCACGCGGCCGTTCGCCTTCCTCACGAGCGTCAGCGCGAGCGTGTAGGACGAGATGATCGGGAGGAAAAAGGGACGCTTCAACGGAGGGGGAGGCGCGCCGCCTTCGCTCAATTCCCCGGGCTCGAACCGCAGCAGATGATCGTCGCCTTCCTGCGAATCCGTCACGTTCAGCGGGTAGGTCGAGGGCTCGTGGTTCACGAAGAGGTCGAGGACGAGCGGCACCTTGAGCGGAATTCCGGCGCCCATCAGGACGTAATCGACCCCCGCCAGCATCGCGCCGTACAGGGACGGAAGAACCGGGAGCTGGATCTTCTCGAGGAAGTTGATCCCGACGAGTCCTTCATGGCCTTCCCGGGCGAGGAACACCTCGGTGAAGGAGCCGGCCACGCACAGCTCCAGGAGCTCCCTCGGACTCGTCATCGAGTGCATCGGTACGGCGCGATAAGGCTTGTCCGGCGCCTTGCCGCCCTCCACGAAGTACCGATCGAGGATCCGCGCGGCGGCCCGCGGGAACGGGAAGCGGGAGAGCGCGCGTCGGACGTGACCTCCCGGATCGCCGTCCTGCAGCCGGCGGGCCAGGACCACGTCGAGCGCCGTTCCCGCGGCGACACCGAGCTGCCCCAGCGACGAGACGGCCTGGGCCAGCCTCCATCCGGAAACGCCGACCCCCATTCCCCCCTGGATGATTCTCGGGTGTTGCATCGTATTGCTCGCGTTTTCGCCGGGGAACGAGCCACGCACGCCCCGGCCCCCGCGGCCGGGGAGAACCATTTTCCGCCGAATGCGTCTTTCCGCATAGAGGTTCCTCATGAAACACCTCCTTCGCGGAGCCCTGATCCTCCTCCTCGCGGCTTCTCCGGCCTTCGCCGAGCGCACGGTCTCGAAGACGCTCCCCCTCGCGGCAGACGGCAAGGTCACGATCGACACGTACAAAGGCAGCATCCGCGTGACGCCCTGGGACCGCGCCGAAGTCGCCGTCGAGGCGCGGATCGTCCCGGACGACAGCTGCGGGTCGGAGCGGGATCAGAAGAGGTGGATGGACGCTACGGAAGTCATCATCGAGCCGAGCGGCCGGAACGTGCGGATCGAGTCCGACCACGACAGGCTCGAGACGACGTGGGGCTTCTTCGGAGGCTGCACGAGCCGTCCGTTCGTCCACTACAGAGTCAGCCTGCCACGCGCGTCCACGCTCCGAATCCACGACTACAAGTCCGACACGGACGTCAAGGACTTCGCAGGCCATCTCTCGCTCGAGACGTACAAGGGAACAGTCTCGCTCGCCGGCCTCTCGGGAGCTCTCGACCTGAAGACGTACAAGGGCGAGGTCCGGGCGGAATTCAAGCGTCTTTCGGGAGCCGTGCATGCGGAGACCTACAAGGGCGACGTGACCCTGACGTTCCCCGCCCAGGCGGCCTTCGAGCTGAGCGCGGACGCCGGCCGCAGGGGCGAGATCGTCTCGGACTTCGAGGGAGCGGGCCCGATTCGCTCCTCGCGGCGGTCCGGGCTTCGCTCTTCCGCGACGGTGAACGGGGGCGGCCCGCGCGTCACGCTGTCTACGGACAAGGGAAGGCTCTCGATCCGCCGGGGTTGAGGCCCCTCGCACCGTAACCTTCCGGCCGGCGCACCGTCATACTCCCGTGAGTGCTGCCGTTTCGGCCGTTCCGGCCTTGGAGGCGTGCGTGGAAGCTCCCGGCGCGAACCCGGACCTGGAAGCGGATCTCGAGTCGATGGAGCAGGTTCGCCGCGGCGAGGCCGCGGGAGCGGCACGGCTGTTCCACCGCTATGCGGCGCCTCTCCTGAGGTTCACCGGCCGCATCCTCGGCGACCCGGCGGAGGCCGAGGAGATCACCCAGGACGTCTTTCTCAAGCTCATGGTGCGTGCCGACCAGTACGACGGACGCGCGCCGGTGGCCTCGTGGCTCTTCGCGATCGCGACGAACGCGTGCCGCGACCGCCTGCGCCGGACCGTCCGTCGGCCGAGCGTCACCCTCGAGGCCGTCGCCGAGGTGAGAGAGCCCGGGATTCCGGTGGACGAGCGGCTGGCGGAACGGCAGCGGCGCGAGGCCGTCCGGCGGGCGCTCGCCGAGCTCTCCGACGAACAGCGCGAGGCGCTCGTCCTCGCGCGCTATCACGGGATGCCCTACGCGGAGATCGCCCGCACGCTCGACATCAGCGAAGGGGCGGTGAAAACGCGGATCTTCCGGGCCATGGAGACGCTCAAGGCCCATTTCTCCGAAGGAGACTCGTCATGGAATGCCGCCAGGCTCTGAAGCTCCGGGACCTCGTCCTCGTCCGCCTCGCTGGATCGCAGGCGTCGCCGGAGGACATGTCGTTCCTCGCCTCCCACCTCGCGTCATGCGAGACCTGCCGCGCGGAAGCGGCGGGAATCGAGTCCGTGTGGGCGCGGCTCGGGGACGACGACGGGGCCGATCTCGTCCCTTCGGCAGCGTTCGTCGCGCGCACATCGGCCGCAATCGCCGCCGAGAGCCGCGCGCGACGCGAAAACGTCGTCCCGTTCCGCCCGCGTCGGGCTCTCGACTCTCTCGCGAAGGCCGCGGCCCTGCTGCTCGCGGGCGGGCTCGGATTCCTCGTCGCCCGGACCGGGAACGGCCCTCGGCTCCCCGTGGGCGTCGCCGCGCTCCCCACGCCGAACGGGCGCGGCGAGAACGTCTCGCTCGTCGCGAATCGCACGGTGGACGCCTCCCGCGCTTCGCTCGACCTCTCGAGCAAGCCACGCCTCGCGAACGCGACGTATCGCGCCGCGGAGGAGCCGGGGAAGATCGCCGTCTCGTTCGACGTGACGACCCGCTACACGGTCGTCGGACGTCCGGAAGAAAAGGGCGTGGCGGATCTTCTCGTCTCGCTGATGTCGGGCGCCGCGGAGACGGAAGGCGCACGGGGCCGGGTTCTCGATTTCGTCTCGGCGACGACGCGCGAGGGCGCGGCCGTCTCTCCCGAGATCGTGAACCTCCTCCGCCGCACGCTCCAATCGGACAAGAATCCGAGCGTGAGGAAGAAGGCGGCCGAGGCTCTCGTGCAGATGCCGCCCACTCCCGAGATCCGCGATGCCCTCGCGCACGCGCTGAAGGCCGACGTGAACCCCGCCGTCCGGATCCTCGCGGTGGAAGGGCTCGCGAAATCCGCCTCGGTGCTGAAGGACCAGAAGACGATCGAAACCCTGAGACAGAAGGCCGGAGACGACCGCGAGAACGGCTACGTGCGCAGCCAGGCCGCGCTCGCGCTGAAAGGTCTCGAGATCTGATGCCGATACTTTTCTTCCACGGGAGCGTCTTGTCATCATGAGCACGACCTCTTTCCCCTCCTCTTCGAACGAGGCCCGCACGCGCGGCAGAAACCGCGTCGTCGTCTGGGCGCTCCTCATCGCGGCTCTCGTCCTCCTCACGCTCGCGGCCGGCCTCCGCGCCGACGCGAGAGGGGAATCGTCCGCCCACGCGAGCCGGACTCAGAACTTCGTCGCTTCGGGCAACCTGAAATCCCTCACCGTCGAGAACGTCAACGGCAGCGTCGAGATCCTCGCCGGTCCGTCGTTCAAGGCCGACGTCGACGTGACCGTCTATGCGCCCACCGAGGAGATCGCCCGAAAGAAGCTCGACGACGTCAAGGTCCGCTTCGACAACGAGAACGGTGAGCTCGCGCTCTACACGGAAGAGCCCGGCGTCATCGTGCGGCGGCGCGGGCGGGGCTGGAACGTTCACAGCGACCACGACGACGACACGTGGCGGACCGAAGTGAAGTACCGAATCACGTCGCCTCCGGGTCTCGCGCTCAGCGTCTCGACCGTGAACGGTGCCGTGAGCGTCCTGGACGCGGCCGCGCCCGTGGATCTGTCCACGGTGAACGGCAAGATCGACGTCAACCGTGCGCGCCGCGAAGCGAAGCTCAATACCGTGAACGGGGCGATTCACGCCACGTTCGCCGAGCTCCCGAGGGGCGCGAGCGTGGACGTCCGTACCGTCAACGGCGGCATCGAGCTCGTGCTTCCCGCGAAGGCCGGCTTCCACTTCGAGGGCCACACGATGAGCGGCGAGATCCTCTCGTCGTTCGCCCTTCCCGCGGCCCCCGAGGATGACGAAGTGTCGCGCGCACGCGACGAGTCGAGGGCCGCGCGCGACAAGATCAAGGCCGAGCGCGCCAAGATCAAGGCCGAGATCAAGGAGAAGAGGCACAAGGCCAGGAAGAGCGACGAAGGCGACGACGGCCTCATCGACCTCAACGAGCTGAACGAGGCGCTCCAGGACTTGAACCGCGAGATGCAGGAGATGAGCCGCGAGATCTCCCGGTCGGTCACCGTCCGCATGAACCGCGCGTACGAAGGCACCGTGGGCGGCGGCGGCGCGAACGTGCGCTGCTCGAACCTGAACGGCCGAATCCTCCTCCTGGCGGAGGGCACGACGGAAGCCCAGGCCAAGAGACTCACGTCGGGGCGCGGGCCGATCATCGTGTCCGTGACGTCGCCCGCTCGGGCGCCCCGGGCCGTGATCCCGCCCGTCCCTCCGGCACCTCACCCGGCCCCGGCGCCTCGTGCCGCGGCCGCACCGCCGGTGCCGCCGGTGCCGGATCCCTGGGGGCGCTCGATCTCGAAGGGCGACTTGGAAGGCGACCTCCTCCTCTCTCACGCGCCGGGCGACGTCACGGCCGGCCAGGTCGGAGGCCGCGTGAAGATCTCGACGCAGTCCGGCCAGATCCACGTGAAATCCGCCGGCAAGGGCGCGGAGCTCTCGTCCGCGGGCGGCGACATCCGCATCGAGAGCGTGATGGGCGACCTCAAGGCGACGACTTCGGGGGGCGACATCCGCGCCGGCGCCGTCAGCGGCGATGCGCGGCTCGAGACGGCCGGAGGCGACCTCACCGTCCGTTCGGCGGGGGGGTCGGTGGCGGCCCGGACGGGCGGGGGCGACATCACGTTGAGGAAGGTCCATGGTCCGGTCGTGGCGCGGACGTCCGGGGGCACGATCGTCTGCGAGATCTCGAGCGCGGCGGCGCCGGGCGGAGAGCTCGTGACGAACGGGGGCGACGTGACGATCACGCTTCCGTCCAACTACCGCGCCGACATCGACGTCCGCGTCTCCGGCGCGGAGATGGAAGCGGATGCCATCTCGTCGCAGTTTCCGGACGTCGTCATCACGCGCCGGCCGGGCTCGATCTCGGGCGAAGGAAAGCTCAACGGAGGCGGCCCGAAGCTGATCATCCGCTCGACGTCCGGCTCGGTATTGCTCCGCAAGGGACCTTCGGCCTGACGGCGCGCCGTCCGCCCTCCGGCGGCGCTCTCCGTTACAATGGGTCCAGACATGGGCTCGGCTTCACCTCCTCCGACTTCGCGTCCGCCTGGCGCCCGTCCGGCGTCGGGCGGCGAGGGAGTCCCGCAGGCTGCGGTTTCCTCGCGCTATCACTTCGACGATCGCAAGGTCTCGATGGGCCCCTCTGGGACCACGATCCTGCTCGCGATCGCCGCCATCGGAATCGGGCTGTGGATCTACTACAAGCCGCCGGGCGAGGTCGGGCCCCAAGCTCTTCAGAAGTACAGCGGCTTCGAATCGAACATGGAGACCGTCGTCCTGCGCAACTGCTCGCCGCCGGGCTGCGCGGCCGTCTATCTGACGCCGACGGTCGGCGGCAAGTACAAGGAAACGTTGCCCCAGGCCGTCACGGTAGCCGGGCAGCTCGAGCAGCAGGGCATCGAATGCTTCATCGTGTTCGGCGAAGAGCCCGTGAAGGAGGCGGTCAAGCGCGCGCGCGGAGTGCGCCGGCCGGTCGTCATCGATCCCCACGGCGATTGGGCGAGGGAGTCGGGCATCGAGAAGGCGCCCTACTGGATCGCGTGGCGCACGGGGGGGAAGATACGCCTGAGAAGCCAGGAACCGGTCACGGCCGCAGACATCGCAGCCGCCATCCGCTGAGAGGTCCATTGGCTTCCCGAGGTCCCGGACCCGTCGTCGAGGCCAGTTATGCCGCAGCTCTCGGCGACGACGATCCGGTGTCCGTCATGGCCGAGACGCCCGACCTCGTCCGGAAGCTGATCCGGGGCCTGACCGAGAGGCAGCTCGAAACGAAACCGGCTCCGGGCAAGTGGTGCATCAAGGAGATCGTCGCGCACCTCGCCGACACCGAAGTCATCGTCGGGAGCCGGTATCGCTTCATCGGCGCGCACGACCGCCCGCCGCTCCCCGTCACGGACCAGGACGCATTCGTGGAACGGCTCGGATCCATGAACGCGAGAGCCGTCGACCTCGCGGACGACTTCGCGATGGCGCGGGCCGTGAACCTCGGTCTCCTCGAGCGCCTTCCCGAAGAGGCGTGGGACCGCATCGGCGTGCACGAAGAGCGGGGCGACGAGTCGATCCGGTCGATGGTGGCGACCTACGCGGGACACGACCGAATCCACCTCGGCCAGATCGAGACGATCAGGACAGGACTCTTTCCGAAGGCCCGAAAGAAGCGGGCGAGACGAAAGCTCCCGAGGCCGGCCTCCGGGAAGAAGGCCAAACGGCGCTGATCACTCCCGGGTGGCGCGCGCCGCCCACCGTGCGATCGGCGCTCCCGCCGGAGTGACGAGGCGAGACGCGACGCCGCCGGAGAAAAATGGGCGGAACAGTCGCGAGAGGAGAAACCGCTTGCCCGCGATTTCGCGGTGCCGGCGAAAGTGGGCGCGGCGAAGACCTTCGGCGTCGAGTCGCTCCGCGATGAAATCGGCGAGCGGCGCGGCCACGGCCTCTCCGAAGAGCAACGCGAGCGACATTCCCGTGCCGGTGTACGGGTCGATCACGCCCGCGG
This sequence comes from Thermoanaerobaculia bacterium, assembly GCA_963719225.1. Lineage (GTDB taxonomy): Bacteria > Acidobacteriota > Thermoanaerobaculia > UBA5066 > UBA5066 > Fen-183. Next base: position 840,951 of record CAVRAY010000001.1, read on the forward strand.
CGTCGCCGACGCAGAGGACGTCTCCCGCCACGGCCCCATGGCGGCCGAGGTAAAGGGGCTCCGAGATCAGCGGGGGACCCGACACGGGCGTAAGCCCCTCGAGATCGGCGGCGAGTGCGTGGCTCTTGCGGGAGGCCTCCGAAAGAAGCTCGTCGAGGGAAGCGTGAGCCTTCTTCGCGACTGCCGCCGTCACGAGGCCTGCGAGATTGACGCGGCCGTCCTCGATGCGCGAGAGGCCGAGATAGCCCCCTTCTAAGAAATGCAGGACCGCGCGGCTGGAAAGCCGTTCGCCGATTCCAGTGAACTGCTTTCCAAAGCCGAACAAGCAAGATTTTCTTCGAATGAACGTGCGGCCGAGGCGTCCGTCCAAAGGGCTGTAGCGTCCCCACGCGCCCACGGCCGCGCGCGCTCTCAGCTCAAACCCCGGTCCCTTGATGAGGAAGCCTTCCTGAAGATCGCCTTCCAGCGACAGAACGGTGGCGCCGAATCGCATTTCGGCGCCCGCTCGCTCGGCGGCATCGGCCGCGAGGGAATCCAGACATTTCCGTGAAATCGACATCACGGGTCTTGGAAGCTGGGCCTCCACGGAGGTGCCATCGCGCCGAACGAGTCGGAAATGCGTGATCGTTTCCGCTCCCTTCTTTCCAAGCTCTTCTCCGAATCCCATCCTGGCGAGCACCGGGAGAGCCTCGTGCGAGAGGAAGCAACCACAGACCTTCTCGCGCGGAAAGCGCGCTTTCTCGAGGACGACGACGCGCGCGCCGGCGCGCGCGAGGGCGCATGCGGCGGCAGAGCCCGCAAGGCTGCCGCCGATGACGGCGACGTCGCACGCGTCCTTCAGGGGCGCTTCCAGACGAGCTCCCAGAGGAAGAGCGAGGCCATCGTGACACGGGCGCCCGGAAGGACGGGTGCCGCGATCTCGGCGATCTCCTCGGACGTGTAGGCCTGCCTCACGGACGTCTTCCCGTCGGCGACGGAAAGCCGGCTCCGAAAGGCGACGGGCCCCAGGAGGGAGATCGCGGCGAGCGCGAGGCGGTTGCGCGTGAGGTCGAGCGCGAAGACGGCCGAGCCTGCGACCCGCCGCGCCTCCGCGAAGAGCGCCGCCGCTTCCGCCGGAGAGAAGTGATGCAGGAAGAGAGTCGACAGGACGACGTCCACGCTCCGGTCGCCGAAGGGAAGCCGGAACGTGTCTCCGACGACGGCGGTTCCGCGCGCCGCGAGCCGCGCGTGCGACGTCTTGAGATCGAGGCCGATGACGCGGACCCTCGTTCCCTCATCGGCGGCCGCCGCGAGGAGGTCGCGCCCCACGTGCCCCGAGCCGCAGCCGAGGTCGAGGACGAGGGGCGTCTTCTTGCGCCCCGCCAGCGCCGCGAGGAGCGGCCGGAAGAGGCGGCGGACGAGGGGGCGGCCGCCGAGCCTCCGATGCACCCACTCGATGTCGGCGAGGCTCGCCTCGGCCTCGCCGGCCGGGACGTCCGCGCCGTCGAGGAGCTCGGGCTCGGGGCGACGGCGGGGAACCCAGAAGCTCATCCCCGCCTCAGAGCGAGCGGCCGTTGCGGAGGACGAGCGCGGAGTTCTTCGAGCCGAACGCGATCCCGTTGCAAAGCGCGAACTCGACCTGGGCGGGCCGCGCCGCGTTCGGAACGTAATCGAGGTCGCAGTCCGGGTCGGCGGTCTCGAGATTGAGCGTCGGCGGAAGGAATCCGCACTGCATGCCGAGCAACGTCGCGGCGAAGCCGGCCGCTCCCGAGGCGCCCTGCGGATGGCCGATCTGGCTCTTCACGCTGCTGCCGGGAATGCGCGCCGCCGCGTCGCCGAGCGCGATCTTCGTCGCACGGGTCTCGATGCGGTCGTTGAGCAGCGTGGACGTCCCGTGGTACTGCACGTAGCCGAGGTCGGCGGCGGCGAGGCCGGCGTCCGCGAGCGCCTCGCGCATCGCTCGCGCAGGCTCCTCGCCGGACTCGTCGAGGCGCACGCGGTGGTACGCGTCGCAGCTCGTACCGTACCCGCAGATCTCGGCGAGCACCCGCGCGCCGCGGGCGCGTGCCCGTTCGAGAGGCTCGAGAACGAACATCCACGCGCCCTCTCCGAGGACGAACCCGTCACGCCCCGCGTCGAACGGGCGGCTCGCCGCGGGCGGGGTGTCGTTGCGGGCCGTGGAAAGGATCTGCATGATCGTGAACCCCGTCATGATGCCGGGGGTGATCACGGCGTCGGCGCCGCCCGTGAGGACGAGGTCCTCGTCGCCCCAGGCGACCAGGCGAGACGCATAGGCGAGGGCATCGGCCGAGGACGTGCAACCCGTCGTGATCACGTGGGAGCGCCCCTTGAGGCCGAAGCGCATCGAGATCTCGGAGGAGAGTGTGCCCATCGTGCCGGTCGGGATCGCGTAGACGGACGCCTTCTTCACGTCTCCGCGGTACCAGTGACCGTACATGCGCTCGAAGAAATCCACGGCGCCGCCGCCCGAGCCGAAGACGACCGCGATCCTCCGCCTCTCCTCGAGGGAGAGCTTTTCGGTGTCGATCCCCGCGCTGGTGAACGCCTCGCCGGCCGCCGCGAGCGAGAGCGGGACGACGCGCCCGACGTGGCGAAGCTCTTTCGCGCTCATCGCGGATTCGGGGTCGAAGCCCTTCACCTCGGCCGCGATCGACACGTCGAGAGCGGCCGGATCGAAAAGCGTGATCCTCGAGACGCCGGACCGTCCGGACCGGAGCCCTTCGGTGAACGCGGGGACACCGTTTCCGATCGGGGTGAGGCAGCCGAGACCCGTGACGCCGACGCGTCGACCCTTCAAAACGTGCTCTCCGGCGAGCCGCGGTGGGTGGCGACGAGATCGCCCGCCGCAAAGGAGGACCCGGGCGGAAGCTCGAGAAAGGCGTTCGCCCGCGCGTGCGCGAGAACGTCGTGACTGCCCTTCGTCGCGATGGGCTCGACGATCTCCTCACCGTCCCTGAGCGAGAGCGACGCCGGGTGAAAGGCGAGGCGCGGCCCCTTGTTGCGGACCGGCCCGGCAAGGCGGGCGGGCAGGGCGGGAGGAAGGGGAGGCACGCTCCCCGCCGCAAACCTGAGGGCGGGCCTCACGAAGAAGTCGAAGCCCACGGCGGCCGAAACCGGATTTCCGGGCAGGCCGAACACGAGCGTCGCCCCCTTCGTCGCGAAGAGCACGGGCTTTGCGGGGCGAATCGCGACCTTGTGAAAACGGATCGACGCGCCCGCGGACTGGAGGGCCGCCGCGACGTAGTCGTAGTCGCCGGCCGAGACGCCGCCGGTCGTCAGGACGAGATCCTCGCCGCGCTCCAGAGCGCCGCGCAGGATCCTCACGAGCGATTCCTTCGTGTCGCGCGCGACCCCGAGGTCCGTGACCTGGGCCCCGGCCCGGCGCAGCGCGGAGACGAGAAGCGGACCGTTCGTGTTCCTCACCTGCGCGGGACCGGGCGTCGTCCCCGGAGCGACGATCTCGTCCCCGGTCACGAGGACCAGGGCGCGGATGGGACGCGCCACGCGCAGCGTCGCGCGACCGGCAGCCGCGGCGAGCACGAGGTCCGCGGGCGTGAGGCGGCGGCCGGCGGGCAGGAGGAGCGCGCCCTTCTGGAAGACTTCTCCCTGATGGCGGACGTGCGCGCCGGGGCGCGGCGCGACGTCGAGCCGCACCGTCTTCTGGTCGATCTCGGCGGCGTCCTCGACGGGGACGACCGCGTCGCTGCCGGGCGGCATCGGCGCGCCCGTCATCACCTTCCACGCGGCTCCCGCGAAGAGCGGTCCCGTGACGCGGCCCGCACCTGCGGTTCCCGCGCGCGCGAAGAGAGAAGGCGTCTTGGCGACCTCCTGGGCGAGTACGGCCCAGCCGTCCATCGCCGTCATGTCGAATGCCGGAAAAGGCAGGTCGGCGGAGACGTCTTCGGCGAGGACGCGTCCCTGGGCCTCTCCGAGCGGGACCGCGACGGCCGTGAGCGGCGTGGCGGCCCCCAGCACGTTCGCGAGGGCTTCCTCGAACGCGATCACGGAGGGATCCTAGCAAGGCGCGGAACCCTCTTCCGTGAGTAGAATCGCCAAAATGTTGGAATCCCCGTTTCAATACACGGGTGAGCTCGCAGAAGAGCCCCTTCCGGAGATCCTCCGGACGATCCACCACCATCGCGTGCCCGGGGTCGTCACCGCTACGTCGGGGGACGTGGTCAAGAAGATCTATCTGATGGGCGGGAACGTGATCTTCGCGACGTCGTCGGACCTCCATGACTCGCTGGGCGCTTACCTGAAGAAGAGCGCCCTCATCTCCTCCGGCGAGCTGCGCGTCTCCACCAGCCGGATCGACGCCGCTCACGGCAAGCGTCACGGGGAGCTGCTCGTGGAAATGGGCGTCCTCACGCCGGACCATCTGCGGCAGATCGTCACCGAGCAGGTGAAAGCCATCCTCTACTCGATCTTTTCGTGGGAGAAAGGGACGGTGACGTTCGAAGTGGGGAAGTTCCGGACGGAGGAGCTCATCCAGCTCAACGTCTCCACGCCGCAGGCCATCGCAGACGGCATCCGGCTTCTTCCGGACCCCCGGCGCGTCGTGTCACGACTCGGCCCCTCCTGGACGATCTTCGAGCAGGGCGAGGTCGCCGCCGGGGCCTCCGGGGTTTCCTGGGCCGAGGGCGAGCTCAAGCTCCTCTCCCTCGTGGACGGCCGGCGCAGCCTGCGCGACCTGATCACCGCGGGTCCCGGGGACGTTTCGACGAACGCGAGGCTCGTCTATGCTTTCTGGGTGCTGCATCTCGTGACGCGCCGCGAAATCCTGACGAGCGGAATCAAGAAGATCCAGTGGAAGACGGGGTCCGGCAACATCCCGGCGGCCGGCGGCGGCGCCGCAGGCTGACGGCATGGCACTCTACGAATTTCAGTGCACGAGCTGCGGACGGAAAACCGAGGTCATCCAGCGCTTCTCGGACCCGCCGCCGAAGAAATGCCCTCATTGCGGCGGCAAGCTCGTGAAGCTCCTCTCGACTCCGGCGTTCCAGTTCAAGGGCTCGGGGTTCTATGCGACGGACTACGCGAAAGCCGGGGGGAAGCCGGAGGATTCTTCGAAAGAGAAAGAGGGAGATTCGGCGAAGAAAGAGGGAGATTCTTCGAAAGGGAAAGAAGGGGAGGCCGGCAAACCGAGCGGCGCCGGGGCCGAGGCCAGCGGCGGTTCGCCGGGGGACTCTTCGAAAGAGAAGAAAGACTCTGGTCCGGCCGCGGCTTCGGAGGGGTCATCCGCGAAAACCTCGGCCGCGCCCTCTTCACCTTCTAAGAAAGACAGCAAAAGGAAATAGTCGGGAGGCTGCAGCAGAAGCTCCAGATATCAGCAGAAATCTCGTTCCTTCTCTAAACCGTTAAACTTGGGCATGCGCTTCCGGTTCGCAGGCTCCATCTGCGCGCTCCTCGTGTCGCTCCCGCTCGCGGGCGAGCCGCCGCGCGGCACGCCGGGCGCGTGGTACCGGTATCCGCTTCCGGGCGCGGAGGTGAAGTCGCTCGCCGCGGACCCGGTCCTCGCGGGCGTCTTCTGGGCAGGCACGGCGCAGGGCGGCATCTACCGCTCCGGCGACGGCGGCGTCTCGTGGACGTCGCCGCCCGGCGGCGCGCCTTTCCCGGGCTACGCCGTGACCTCGCTCGCCGTCGATCCCGCCCGTCCCGGTGCCGTCTGGGCCGGTCTCACGGGCGTCGTCAAGGGAGGCCTCCTCGTCCGGTCGACGGATCTCGGACGTTCGTTCCAGGTCGTCAAGCGCTGGGAAGACCGCGCGGGCGCGCGCGTCGTCGCGGTCATGTCGCGGTCCGGCAGGAAGGTGGTCGGCGTCGGGGGCGATTGGGGGCTCGAGATTTCCGAGGACGACGGCCTGACGTGGCGAACCTCCGCGCCGGCGCTCGACGCGGGGAGCGGCGTGTCTTTCATGGCGTTCGACCCCATCAGGCCGGGGGTCCTCTATTGCGGGTCGTTCCGCCATCCCTTCCGCTCCCTGGACGGCGGCCTGACCTGGGCGCGCATCGCGAACGGGATGGTCGAGGACACCGAGGTCTTCGGGATCGATTTCTCGGCGGACGACCCGAACGACTTCTGGGCCGCAACGTGCGGCTGGGTTTACCGCACGACGGACGGCGGCGCGAATTGGACGCGCTATCGCGAAGGGCTCACGGACCGGCGCACGCACGTCGTTCGTGTGGATCCGCGGGATCCGAATCGCATTCTCGCGGGCACGACGGGCGGCTTGTTCGAGAGCCGCGACCGGGGAAAGACGTTTCGGCGCATCTCGGCGGAGCTCGTGGTCACCGCGCTCGTCTTCGATCCGCGCGATCCGTCCCGTCTCCTCGTCGGCACCGAAGCGGAAGGGATCTTCCGGTCCGAGGATGGCGGGCTGACGCTCGGGGAGTCGAATCGCGGTCTCTCGGAGGCGCGCGTCTCGGCTGTCGCGGTGCTCCAGTCGGGTCGCGTCGTCGTCGCGCGTGCCGCGGACGGAAGAAGCGGCGGCCTGTGGAGCGTGGACGCGACCACGGGAGACGTCGAGCGCCTCGCGGCGTCTCCTCCGTCGACGGTGCTTTCCCTCGTCTCCTCCGGGAGCGCGCTGCTCGCGGGCGCGCCGGACGGGATCTACCGCGCCCCGCGCGCGGGCGCGCCGTTCGCGAAGGTGCTGGGCGCCGGAACGCGCGCATTCGCTTCCGACGGCGAAGGGCGATTCCTCGCCGCGACGAACGAAGGCGTCTTCGAGTCGTCGAACGGCGGAAGCGCGTGGCGGCGTCTCGGCTCACTGAAATCGCGGGTCGAGGACGTCCGCCGCGCCCGCCTTCCGGAGAGCGGCCTGAAGACCTGGTCGGCCGACGCGGAGGGCTTCACCCTGTGGTGGGACGGCGCCGAGTGGGCCCGGCGGCCGCTTCCCGGCGGCGGCCGGATCCTGACCGGCGGTTTCGGACGCCCGCGGGCAGCTGTCCACTTCGTCCCCGAGCCCATCGGCGTCGCCCTCTCGACCGAGCGCCCGGTCCTGTTCTTTCGGCCCGAGGACGACGCCGGCGGAAGCCTCTCCGTCGCGCTGCCCGAATCCGGCCTCGTCGTCGCGGGATGGGCCGGCGACCCGCGCAGCGCCTCGGGCCTCTACCTCGCCACGATCGGCCGCGGCCTCTTCCGGTTCGTGCCCGGCGGATTGTAGGAGTCGGGATGTCCCTCTCCGCCTGATCGCGCATGAGCCCGGAGGATCACTTCAGGAAGCTCGAGCGCATGTACGCGACGGCGCCCATCAACGCCTTCTTCGCGCCGCGTCTGCTCGTCGGCGAGGGGCGCGCGGAGGTTGCGATCACCGTTCGTCCCGATTTCTTCCACGCCGCGAACGCCGTCCACGGCTCGGTCTACTTCAAGGTTCTCGACGACGCCGCGTTCTTCGCCGTGAACTCCCTCGTGACGGACGTCTTCGTCCTGACCGTGACGTACAACGTCTACCTCACGCGCCCGGTGACAGAAGGCGTCATGACGGCGACGGGACGCGTCGTGAGCCGGTCGAAGAACCTCTTCGTCGCGGAAGCGGAGATCGTCGACGATCGGGGCCGGAGCGTCGGGCGGGGGAGCGGTTCGTTCATGCGAAGCGCGATTTCCCTGTCCCCCGCAGTCGGCTACGCCTGAGCGGACCGGGCTGCGGTCGGTCCTTCTTCTTCGAAAGAAAAACGACGCCGGGGAGACCCTCGAGATCGGCGTCGGTCGTGACGAGCTCGGCGCCGCGCGATCGCGCGGTCGCATAGACGATCGCGTCCGCCATCGCGAGCGAATTCTCGAGACTCGTGTCCGCCGCCTCGAGGGCGAGCGTTTCGCTCAAGGGGACGACGTTCGTCCTGAGCATCTGGGCGACGGCCAGGAGCGCGTCCTCCTCGGACGCGTCGCGTTTGAGAACCTTGTAAACCTCGTAGAGCGCGATCGTCGGCGTCAGGATCTCGTCGGGATCGGCCAGCAGGCGGGCCACGCGATCGGCATGAGGCCCTCCCCGAAAGACCTCGAGCCAGCCCGAAGAGTCGATCAGCCTCAGAGCCGGTCCCGCTTCTCGCGGAATCCCGCCGACCGGGCGCTCCGGGCGAATCCCTTCAGCTCCGTGAGCGGGCGCTCGGGCACGAGTGAGATGACGCCACCCTTGCTGATGACCTGGAAGGTTTGCCCCTTTCGGAGGCCGGTCTCCTCACGGATGTCCTTCGGAATCACGACCTGGAACTTCGTCGAGACGACGGTGCGCGCCACGCCGCAATTGTCCTACGAAATCATCATCGATACAAGATCCGACCTACAATGGTAGGGCCGCACGACGGCGATGCCCGACGTCACGTGGCCTTTCATGATCTCGAACTCTGCGGGCGTGAAGACTCCCTGTTTGAGGAGGATGTGATCCGGGATCGCCACCTTGCCGATGTCGTGCGCCGGCGCGAGGGCGAAAAGATCGTCGATGAACTCCTCGTCCAGCCCTTCGGCAGATGGAAGGGTCCGGGCGATGAGTTGCGCGTAATGCGAGACGCGCTCGAGGTGCATCCCCGTTTCGGCGTCGCGGAAGCGCGTCAGCTCGGCGGCCAGACTCACGGCCGAGCGGAGAAGGCTCGAAGGGTCGTACACCGGAAATGAACGCAGATGCGGTTCCACGGCTTTTTCAAAGCGTACCAGAGAGGCCCGAAGGGCACGACCGGAGATTTCTTAGAGGGTACGAGAGCTGGTCGCTCCTATTTACCTTCTAAGAAGATCTCTCTTCTTTCTCTATCTTCCCGGGATTCCGATCCATTTCAGCTTTGCGCCCTTGACGACACCGTTCTCGCCCGCGACCCCCGCGTTCACCTCGAGGACGGTGTCGGCTTTCGCCGCCGGCACGACGCTCACGCAGGGCGCCGGGTCGGGCGGACACGGCGGAACGTCCTTCAGCACGTCCATGACGGTTCCGTCCTTCGTCGCGTAGATCAGGTCGAGCGGAAAATGGCAGTTCTTCATCCAGAAGGGCCGGATCTCGAGACCGTCGAAGAGAAAGACCATCCCGGCGGCGCGTGGCATCGACTCGCGAAACATGAGGCCCTGACCGCGCTCCTGGTCGTTGACGGCGACCTCGACCGCGATCGCCACGCCGGACGGGAGGACGACGCGCGGGCCCGCAGCGGCAGCCGGCGCCGACGACCCTGCCGGCGCCGCGGGCGAGGTCGCGGGGCGCGAGCAGGCGGCGACGCCGAGGAGAGCCGCGAAGGAAGCGGCCGCTTGACGCCGGATCACGACTCCTCGACGGGCGGCGGAAGGACGGCGCGCTCGTCGGACGTCTCCTCGCCGTCGCGGCGGATGCCGTACTTCTTGGCGTAGTAGCGGAACGAGCGCTCCGACATCCGGAGAAGCTCGGCGGCGCGGATCTGCACGCCTCCCGTCCTCTCGAGTGCCTGCTGCATGAGGCGCTTGCCGAGCCATTCCAGGTAGGCCTCGAGGTCGAGGCCGTCGGTCGGAAGGTCGAACCCCTCGAGGGAAGACGCGGGCGGCAGGCCGGCCGGATGCAGGAAGGTGTCCGGAAGGGAAGCCGTCGTGATGACGTCGGTCGGCTCGAGCGCGATCGTGCGCTCGATCAGATTCTCGAGCTCTCGCACGTTGCCGGGCCACGCGTAAGCCTCGAGGAGCCGCAACGCCTCGGTCGTGATCCTCTTTTCATCGATGCCCTGCTCCAGCGAGACTTTCTGCAGGAAGTGCCGGACGAGGTGGGGAATGTCGTCGCGGCGCTCGCGCAGCGGAGGGAGTGCGACGGGAATGACGTTGATGCGGTAATAGAGGTCCTCGCGGAACGTCCCGTCCGCCACTTTCTTCTGCAGGTCCTTGTTGGTCGCGCAGATGATCCGCACGTCGATCGGCTCTTCGGTGTTGCCGCCGACGCGGCGCACGACCCGCTCCTGCAACGCGCGCAGGAGCTTCACCTGCATCGTGACGGAGGTCTCGCCGATCTCGTCGAGGAAGACGGTTCCGCCCTCGGCCTCTTGAAAGAGGCCTTTCTTCTCCTTGACGGCGCCCGTGAACGCGCCACGTTCGTGGCCGAAGAGCTCCGACTCGAGGAGGTTCTCGGGCATCGCGCCGCAATTGATCGAGATGAAGGGCTTCGCCGCGCGGGATGAGGCCTGGTGGATCGCACGGGCGACGAGCTCCTTGCCGGTGCCCGACTCACCCGCGATGAGGACCGTCGACGTCGTCTTGCCGATGCGCGAGATGAGATCGAAGAGGGCGCGCATCTTGCGCGAGATGCCCACGACTCCGGCGGCGGAGCGCCCCTCGGCGCGCTCCTTGAGCGCGACGTTCTCGTCGACGAGGCGTTTCTTCTCGAGAGCGCGCCCGACGACGTGCTTGAGCTCCTCGACGTCGAATGGCTTCGCAATGTAGTCGTAGGCTCCGGCTTTGAGCGCCTCGACGGCCGTCTTCGTGGACGAGTACGCCGTGATCATGACGACGGGCAGATCGGGGTTCGACTCGTGTGACTTCCTGAGGATGTCGAGGCCGCTTCCATCCGGCATCTTGAGATCCGTCATCACGAGGTCGGGCGGCGCGGCGGCGAGGGCCGCGAGGCCCTCGACGCAGCCGGCCGCCGACGTGACGCGGTAGCCCGCCTTCTGGAAAAGGATCGTGAGCATCTCCCGGATGCCGGCCTCGTCGTCGATGACGAGGAGGTGCGGGCCGTTTTCGGCCGTCATGAAACCTCCGTCGTGGCGCGTTCGGACGCCGCCGGAACGCCGCCCTCCTCCGCGGAAGCCGCGAGGGGAAGAGAGATGGAAACCGTCGTGCCCCGTCCCGGCGTCGTATCGACGCGAATTGCTCCGCCGTGCTCCTCGACGATCCGATGGACGATCGCGAGACCGAGGCCGGTGCCGCCGGGAAAGCTGTGCGCGAAGGGCGTGAAGAGGCGGTCCCGCTCGTCGGCCGTCATTCCGTGGCCTTCGTCCGCAAACGACACGTTCCACTGGTTTCCCCGAAGGTGGGCCGAAACCGAGAGCGTCCCGCCGCCGGGCATCGCCGCGAGCGCGTTGCGCGCGACGTTCCAGAAGATCTGCCGGAGCTGACCAGGGTCCGCCTGGACCACGACCGAGGGCGGGTCGAACTCCTGCACGACGCGGTGGCGCGAGGAGATCTCGTCTCCGTGCGCGAGAAGCGTCAGCACGTCGTCGAGGGCCGCGGGCGCGTCCACCGGCTCGATGGCGCGCTCTTTCGGCCGGACGTACCTCAGGAAGTCCTCGAGGATCGAGGAGAGGCGTTGAGACTCGGCGACGACGATCTCCATGAGCTTCTGCTCGGGCGACCCGGGCGAGGACGAGTCCTTGAGGACCTGCACCGAACCGGAGATCGAAGCGAGAGGGTTGCGGATCTCGTGCGCGATCCCGGCGGCGAGCTCACCGACGGCCGCGAGCTTGTCCTTGAGGCGCACTTCGCCCTCGAGCCGCTTGAGCTCGGTGAGATTCTGGAAGATGAGGATGCGCCCGATCGTGTAGCCCGAGCCGTCCCTCAGGGCCGTCGCCGAGATTCCGAAGTACTCCTCACCCTCCTGCGATCGGCGGGTGTTCTCGAAGCGGAGGATCTCGGAGCCCGAAGCGGCGATTTTCTTCCAGTCCGCGTCGCCGACGAGCCCGAGTCCGAGGAGCGGGCGGCCCACGAGATCGACCGACGGCGTGCCGAGCAGCTCCTGCGCGGCGCGGTTCGCATATGTGACGCCTCCGTCGAGGTCCGTCGTGAGGACACCCGAGGACATCGACATCAGGACCGAGCCGTGAAGAGCCTGGAGCCGGGCGATCTCGGCCTTGCGGCGCTCCACGTCGGCGCGCGCCTCGCGCAGCTTGTCCGACGCGATCGAGACGAGTAGCGCCGTCGCGACGAAAGCGGCGATGTTGAGCGCGACGTTTCCGACGAGCGTGGGAAGGCTCCAGAAGTGTCGCGTGCGCTCGCCCGTCTCGAGGGGCCCGACGACCTCGAGGTACATGAGGTCGACGAGGACGGCGTAGAAGACCGCCGCGAGCCCCGCCGTCGCGAGGCCGCCTCGCCGGCCGAGCAGGATCGATCCCGCCGTGACCGTGCTCAGGTAGAGGAATGTGAAGCCCGAATCCGGGCCTCCCGAGACGTAGACGAGGCCGGTGATGACGACGAGGTCGCCGAGGAGCTGCACGCCGGCGTTCGTTTCGGCCGGAATCCGGTCGAGCGACAGGATCGCCACGATCGAGATCGAGTAGGCGAACGCGGCCAGGTAGTAGATGAAATTGAGAGGCAGGGACGTCGAGAACGTGAACTGGATGAGGAAAGCCGAGAGGAGAAGCGTCGAGACGATGACGACGCGCAGGACGACGAACGCCCGCAGCATCGAGTGCAGCGGCTCGAAAGCCCGCATCCGCCCTGAACTCACCCGGAGATATTAGTTCTAATTGCTCTTCTAGTTGATCTTGCTGATGAGGTCGAACATCGGCATGTACATCGCGACGACGATCGTGCCGATGACGACGCCGAGGATCGCGATCATGATGGGCTCCATGAGCTTCATGAGGCCGGCGACCGCATTGTCGACCTCTTCCTCGTAGAACTCCGCGATCTTGTTCAGCATCGCGTCGAGGGCGCCCGTCTGCTCGCCGACTCCGATCATCTGCACGACCATGGACGGGAAAACCTTCGTTTCGCCGAGCGGTTCGGCGATCGTGCGCCCGGCTTCGACGGACTTCCGGACCCCCATGATCGCGTCCTCGACGATCGCGTTTCCGGCGGTCTTGGCGGTGATCTCGAGGCCGTCGAGGATCGGTACGCCCGAAGAGGTCAGCGTGGCGAGCGTGCGGCAGAAACGCGCGACGGCGATCTTCCTCATGATGTCGCCGAGGACCGGCATCTTCAGGACGATGCCGTCGATGACGCGCCTGCCCCGGTACGTCGCGTAGTAGCGCTTCAGGAAGTAGCCGAGCGCGACAATTCCCGCGATGATGAAGAGGAGGTAGCTCGCGACGAAGTTCGAGGCCTTGATGACGAGCCGCGTGGGGAGCGGCAGCTCGGCGCCGAGAGCCGCGAAAAGCGAAGCGAACGTCGGAATGACCTTCCACAGGATGATGAAGACGACGATGGCCGCGACCGTGAGGACGGCGACGGGGTAGATGAGAGCCGTCTTGACCTGGCTCTTCAGCTTGACGGCCTTCTCGATGTAGGTCGAGAGGCGGCGCAGGATCGTGTCGAGGATACCGCCCGCCTCGCCGGCCGCCACCATGTTCACGAAGAGGTCGTCGAACGCCTTCGGGTGCTTGCGCATCGCCTCGGCGAGCGACGAGCCCGCTTCGACGTCCTGCCGCACGGCCAGGATGATCTTCTGGAAAAGACGGCTGTCCTGCTGGCTGCCCAGGATCTCGAGGCACTGGACGAGCGGAAGACCGGCGTCGATCATGACCGAGAACTGGCGCGTGAAGATCGCGAGGCGCCGTGCGTTGACGCTGCCGCCGCCGAGCTTCGGGACGGCCAGCTCCTTGCCCTTCTCCTTGACCGTCGTGACGTCGATCTGCCGGCGCCTGAGATCGGCGATCGCGAGGTCCTTCGAGTCCGCGACGAGGACTCCACCCGTCGTGCCACCCTGCCGCGTGCGGCCTTTCCAGACGAACTGCGCCATGGATCCTCCGAGAGCTTTTCTATCCGCGCCGTGTCACGTTCGCCGGCGCTCCGGGGACGGCAGCGGTGCCGCCGGCCGCCGTCGAAGTGACGACGCCCGCGCCGCGCGCGATCATCTCGGCGAGCTCGTCCGGGAGAGACGAGACCGACATCGCGAGCTCCTGCGAGATGACGCGGCGGTGAACGAGCGTCGCGAGCGATTGGTTGAACGTCTGCATGCCGTACTTGTTCTGGCCGGTCTGCATCATCGAGTAGATCTGGTGGAGCTTGTCCTCGCGGATGAGGTTCCGAATCGCGGGAGTCGGGATGAGGATCTCCATGGCCATGCAGCGGCCTTTTCCGGAGGCGCGGGGCAGGAGGCTTTGACAGAGGATCCCCTCGAGCACGAACGACAGCTGCGCGCGCACCTGGGGCTGCTGGTTCGCGGGAAACGCGTCGATGATGCGGTTCATCGTCTGCACGGCGCTGTTCGTGTGGAGCGTCGCGAGGGTGAGGTGGCCCGTCTCGGCGATCCTGAGCGCGCACTCCATCGTCTCGAGGTCGCGCATCTCGCCGACGAGGACGATGTCCGGGTCTTCGCGGAGGACGGCCCTCAGGGCGTTCGGAAAGGAATGCGTGTCGGCGTGCAGCTCGCGCTGGTTCACGATGCAGCGCTTGTGCGTGTGGAGGAACTCGATCGGATCCTCGATCGTGACGATGTGCTTCGGATGCTCCCGGTTGATCTTGTCCAGCATCGTCGCCAGGGTCGTGGACTTGCCCGAGCCGGTCGGGCCCGTGACGAGGACGAGGCCGCGCGGCTTGTTGCAGAGGCCCTCGACCACGTTCGGAACGCCCAGCTCGCGGAAGCCGAGGATCTCGTACGGGATCTGCCGGAAGACCGCCGACACGGCGCCCCGCTGCAGGAAGCAGTTTCCGCGGAAACGCGCGAGTCCCTTCACGCCGAAGGACAGGTCCAGCTCGAGCTGCTCCTCGAACCGGTGCTTCTGCACGTCGGTCAGGATCGAATAGGCGAGCTGCTTCGTCTCGGGAACCGCGAGAGGCGGGTAGTCGAGAGGAATGAGATCCCCATCCACCCGGATCATCGGGGGCGAGTTCGTCGTGAGGTGAAGGTCGGATCCTCCGCGCTCGACGAGCGTCTTGAGAAGCTGATGGAGCGTAACCCCCATTTCGCTGTCCCTCCTGAGTACTCAGGAATCATACGCGGGGGAAGCCCCGGAGGCCAGAGGGCCGTCGCAACCCCTTCAAACCCAGGAATGGACGGAAAGCAACCCGCTCCCGAGGATGAGGCGCAGGTCGCGATCCCGGGCCAGGACGGCACAGCCGTTCTCGTCGGCCAGGACGGCGACCAGGCAGTCGATCGTCGAGCGCACGGTCACACCACGCCGGCGAAGCGAACGGTAGAGCTCGGCAGCCTTGAGATAGGCCGAGAGGCCGGAGGCCTCGAGGAGCGTCATCTTCCGGAAGAACTCCTCCAGCGCCTCGCGCTCGCGCCGGATCCCCTGGAAGACCTCGGCGACGACGATTCCACAGGTGCAGACGTCGTCCTCGCCCGCGAGGAGGCGGTCCACGGCGACGGCCTCCGGAGACTTCGTCCCGTTCAGGAACTCGACCCACGCCGATGTGTCGACGAGCACCCTCACGACGGCCGGGGCCGCCTCTTGCGGAGCGCGTCGAGGTCGCCCTGCCAGCCGACCTTGCCCGCGAGCTTCCGCAGGCCGCGCAGCGCGCGCCGGCGCGCGTAATCTCGTAGCGCGTCATTGATCACGGCCGTCTTCGTCTTTCCAGGGTCGGCTTCCAGCGCCGCCGCGAGCGCCTCGTCGTCGATGTTCAAGGTCGTCCGCATGATCTGCCTCGTGATGCAGATTCTACTACGACTGGATCTGTATATAGATGGTCTGGTTGCAAGCCGGCGTGAGGATAAGATCGCACCCCGTGAATAGTGAGAGATCCGGCGCCCGCCAGCTCCTCGCTAGGAGGAAGGCGTTTTCCAAGAAGAAGTTCCGTAACCTCGGGGCGAAGCTGAATAGGCTCGGCGCCTCACCACGGTTTGATTCAGTCCCGAGCTCAGGGAAGCTGACACTGGCCCTGTGCGCTCCAGCAGTGACTGAGGCTCTACCGCGACTCGGGCCCGTGCTTACAGCACCGTCTCGCGGACGACTTCCTCGATCGAGGTCATGCCGTCCTTGATCTTCTGGAGGCCCGAGCGCCTGAGGGAGACCATGCCCTCCTCCAGGCCCTTCCGCTTGATCTCGATGGAGGACGCGCCGGAAAGGATGAGCTCCCGGATCTCCTCCGAGATCTCCAGCACCTCGACGAGGGCGACGCGGCCCTTGTAGCCGGTGTTGTTGCACTTCTCGCAGCCCTTGCCCTTCATGACCTGGATGGCTTTCGCGTCCTCGGCCGTGAAGCCGAGCGACACGAGGACCTGCGGGGCGACTTCCGTGGGCGCCTTGCAGGCCGCGCACACGCGCCGGATGAGGCGCTGCGCCGCGATGAGGACGACGGACGTCGCGACGAGGTACGGCTCGATCCCCATGTTCATGAGGCGGTTGATCGTGGAGGGCGCGTCGTTCGTATGAAGGGTCGACAGGACGAGGTGGCCCGTCAAGGCCGCCTTGACGGCGATCTCGGCTGTCTCGAAGTCCCGGATCTCGCCGACGAGGATGATGTTCGGGTCCTGCCTCAGGAACGACCGCAGCGCGGCCGCGAAGTTCAGCCCGATCTGGTCCTTCATCTGGACCTGGTTGATCCCCGGCAGGTTGAACTCGACGGGATCCTCGGCCGTGATGATGTTCGTCTCGGGCGTGTTGATCCGAGAGAGGGCGGAGTAGAGGGTGTTCGTCTTGCCCGAGCCCGTGGGCCCCGTCACGAGGACCATTCCCCACGGGCGCAGAATGGCCTTCTCGAACTTGAGGAGGCTGTCCTTCTCGAACCCCAGCTTCGTCATGTCGAGCATGAGGTTGTCCTTGTCGAGGAGGCGGCAGACGATCTTCTCGCCGAAGAGAGTCGGAAGGACCGAAACGCGGTAGTCGAGCTCCTTCACCTTGCCCGTGAGCTTCATCTTGATCTTGATGCGCCCGTCCTGCGGGAGGCGCTTCTCGGCGATGTCGAGCTTCGCGAGGATCTTGATACGCGAGGCGATGGCCTCCTTGAGCTTCGGAGGCGGGTTCATGACCTCGTACAGGATTCCGTCGATGCGGTAACGCACGCGGTATTCGCGCTCGTAGGGCTCGATGTGGATGTCCGAAGCCCCCCGCTTGATGGCGTCCGTGAGGATGATGTTCACGAGCCGGATGACGGGGGCTTCCTCGCCCTCGTCGACGAGCTTCTCGAGGTCGATCGTCTCTTGCTCGGACTCCTCGACGACCTCGAGGGAGGTGTCGGCAGTATCCGTGACCGACATCTCCTCCATGACCTTCTTCAGCTCGAGGGCATGGGTCGCGCCGTAATGCTTGTCGATCGCGAGCGAGAGCGCCGCCTCGGACGCCACGACAGGCTCGACGTTGTATCCCGTCATGAACTTGATGTCGTCCATGGCGAAGACGTTCGTCGGGTCGGCCATCGCGATCGTGATCGTCGCGCCGGTCTTGTTGACGGGAAGGATGTTGTACTTGCGTGCGACATCGGCGGCGACGAGCTTGAGGACGGCGGGGTCGATCTCGAAATGCGAGAGGTTGATCGAGGGAACGCCGAACTGGGCCGAGAGCGTCTCCGTGATGTCGTCTTCCGTGATGTAGCCGAGCTTGACGAGGGCCTCTCCGAGCTTCATCCCCGAGGACTGAACCTCCTTGAGCGCTTCCTGGAGCTGCTCGTTCGAGATGAGCTTCGACTTGACGAGGAGGTCCCCGAGCTTGACGGCCATGCAGCGATTCTAGCTTTTCAGGGCGCGGCCGGCCGATCGCGATGTGGTTTTGCGCCGCCCACGATCTTCCGGAGGCGCGCCGTAACCGAGCCGATCGGCATCACCGTCTTGGCCATGACGGGGAGGCGCCGCTCGTCGGCCGAGAACCAGAGAAAGAGCTTTCCGCGGTTGCGGTCCTCGGCCGTCTCGTTTTCCCGGAGCTGGGGCTGCACCTTGAACGCTTCGAACGTGCCGGCCTCGGTCTCGACTCTCTCTTTCTCGAGGATCGAGGCCTTGAGCTTGTAGATTTTCCCACGCGAGAACATGTCGAGGCGGACGTCCTGACCCACGGCGAGCGGCTGCGTACGCAGGAAGTAGAAGGAGGAAATGATGTCCTGGACCCGCTCGGGCAACGGGGTCCGGTCCTCCCGCCAGCTGCCGATCCGACGCGTGAGGTCGAACTCCTCGACCTCGTCGGACTCGTAGCGCCCTTCACGCGCGTGCTTCTCGAAGCGAAGGGGCTGGAAGTCGCGCGCATCCACCCACGTCTCGTAGAGGTCGCGCACGGGGTAGAACTTCGAGACGTAGTCGTTCGAGGTGGCGACGAGGGCGATCCGGTGAACGGGCACGCCGTCCGTCGAGGTCTCGCGCGAAGTCCTGAGCGTCATCTCGCCGCCCTCGATCTTCAGCCACGCGATCGTATAGACGAGGGTCTCGCCGTCGCCGAAGGGCACGGGATAAAGCCGGTCCCTCGAGAGCGACTCGCGCGCCGCGGAGATCGCGGGGCTTTTCTCGACGGTCCCGGAGGCGCGGCCGCCCAGGAGGACGGCGACCGCCCAGGCGGCCGCGAGAACGGCGGCCGCGCTGCGCGCGCGCGCGGTCTTACGCGCGGAGACGGCGGGTGGCTTCATGAACGGCATCGGCAGGCCATCCCGGCCTGGAACGATTGTAGTCCGCGGGAGATTCCCGGAGCGTCGCCGCCCGGGGCCCGATCGGGCCGAAGCGTTCGACGGACGTCGGGCCGAAGAGGACGAGCGTCGGCGTGCCCGACGCGGCCGCGAGGTGCGTCGGTCCCGTATCGGCGCCGACGAAAAGCGCCGCGCGCGACGCGAGTCGGGCGGTGGAGGCGGGGGTCGTGGCGGGGGCGAGGAGAAGAGGAAGACTTGAGGAAGAGGGAGAGGAAGAGAAGATTTTCTTAGAAAGGGTAAGAAGCGAATCTGCCCGGCCCTTTTCTTCCGGCCCCCAGCGGAGCACGGGCTGGATGCCTTCGGAGGAGAGCCGCTCGGAAAACGCCACGACGTCAGCCGCTGCCCATTCCTTGTTACCCTTCGAAGAAAAAGGCTGTAACACCGCGAACCTGCGCTCGCCCATCTGCTCCAGCCAGGAATCGACCGCGGGATCTTCTCTCTCGACCAGATGCTTCACGTCCGGCGTCCTCTCGAATCCCGTCTTTCCCGTCACGTGCTCGGCGAGCGCGAGCATCCGGTCGGCGACGTGCGGGCGTGAGGTGCGGTCGACGTCGATGTGCTCGTCCGTGAAAAGACAGTTGATCCGCTCGGTCGCCGTCTTCCACCCGAAGCCGACCTTGCGCGGCGCGCCCCGCGCCGCCAGCGTCACGAGCGCCGATTTGAACAGGCCCTGCGCATCGACGACGAGATCGAACGGGGTCTTTTCCCCTCTTACCCTTCTCAGAAATTCCGAAATCCCCTCTCTCGTCTTCGTGGCGCGCCAGGCGCGCCGCCACCCGCGCGTGTCGACGGGCAGAACGTCGTCCACGTACGGTGCGCCGGTCACGAGTTGCGCCAGCGGTGGCTCGATCGCCCACGTGAGTTGCGCGCCGGAGAGAGCGGTCTCGAGCGCCTTCGCCGCGGGAAGCGCGAAGACGACGTCGCCGAAGGACGAGAGGCGCACGAAGAGGATCCGCATCCGGCTGGCGCAACCTTAGCAGCCGTTGGGCTATCCTTGGATCGTGCTCGAGTCTCCGGTGCTCGTTCTGAATCGCGGTTTCGCCGCCCTGACGCTGACGGACGTCAAGCGGACGTTCACGCTGTTCTACAAGGGGCACGTGCGCGCCGTGCTGCCCGACTACACGACCTACGCCTGGAACGAGTGGCAGGACATTCCGGTTCAGCCCGAGGACGACGTCGTCACCACTCCGAACCTCGTCATCCGGGTGCCGCGCGTGATCCAGCTTCTCTCCTGCGAGCGCTCCCCCCGCAACGAGGTGAAATTCTCGCGGCACAACATCTACATGCGCGACGGCAACCGATGCCAGTACTGCGGCAAGCGGTATTCCACGTCGGATCTCTCGCTCGATCACGTGATTCCGCTGTCGCGCGGGGGCCCCTCCAACTGGGACAACATCGTCTGCGCCTGCCTTCCGTGCAACGTCAAGAAGGGCAATCGCCTGCCCGAGGAGGCCGGCATGAAGCTGAGGCGCGTCCCGGGCAAGCCGCGGGGCACGCCGCTCGGCCTCCTGTCGCCGCACCGGATACACCCGACCTGGAAGAACTTCTTGGACGTGGCGTACTGGAACGTCGAGCTGAAATAGGGCGCGTTTCCGGTGATGTCTGGGTTTGGGTCAGGCCGTTTTTCTTGGAAGGTGAAGAGGGCGGGACCCACGCTTCCGGGATTGCCGGTGCACGGAAAGGTGCAGACTCGCCCGGGAACGAATGTGCGGCTCGAGCGCGAATCATCCCTTAAACCATTCTAAGAAAGCAAGTTATCGTGCTGCGAAGGCTATCGTCGTTGGGTGGCAGGCGGGTTGCGCTATCCGTCCCGTCGGTAGCCCCCGAACCGGCCACAGAAACAGGGGAATGGAGAAAAAAGATGAAGAAGACCCTTTCCGCTCTCGTTGCTGTCGCCGTTCTTTCGCTGGGCGTTGCCTTCGCTGACGAGACGAAGGCCACGACGAAGTCCGAGGCCAAGACGACGACGAACGCCATCACGGGCGCCACGACCGAGAAGTCCTCGACAGAGGCCTCGACGGCTACGACGATGGGCAAGAAGACCGTGAAGAAGACCCACAAGAAGACCACCAAGAAGAGCGGCGCCACCAAGGAAAAGACGAAGACCGAGACGACCACGGCGACGACGCCCACCGCGCCCGCCACGAAGTAAGCTTCAAAAAAACAGCTTCGAGCTTCAACGCCCGGGCCTCGTGCCCGGGCGTTTTTTTTTCGCTCAGTCGACTCTCCATCGGTTGTGAAGCCACAGCCGCTCTCCGGGGGCAGGCTCCGCGTGCCCCCGGACCCCCTGAGTTACGGCCTCAGTCGACTCTCCATCGGTTGTGAAGCCACAGCCACTGTTCCGGGTTACGGCGGATCATCTGTTCCAGAATCCCGTTGAGGCGGGCGGTGAGCTTTTCCACTCCGCGTTCCGATTCGGGGAGCGTGCGGACGTCCAATGCAGGTTCGTAGGTCAGACGCCAGCGTGCCGGCGCGATGCGGATCGCCGCCGTCGGGACGACGAGGGCCTCCGTGCGGTCCACGAGCTTCGCGAGCGCCGAAGAGGTCGCCGCCGGCTGGCCGAAGAACGGCGCCGTGACGGCATCCGGCGGGCGCGCGTGCTGATCGTTGAGGATGCCGATCGCGGCGCCCGCGCGGAGGGAACGCAGCATTTCCCGCGCCGCGTCCCGCTTTCCGATGACGGAGTTCCCGTTGGACGTGCGCAGTCGCGTGAGCCGGGCATCGAGCAGCGGGTTGTCGAGCGGGCGGGCGATGACGCGCACAGGGATGCCGAGGGCGCCGGTGCCGAGAGCGGCCCACTCCCAATTTCCGAGGTGCGCGGTGAGGAGGAAGACCCCGCGCCCGCTGGCAAAAGCCTCGCGCGCGTACTCGGCCCCCTGCGTCTCGATGCGCGCGAGAGCGTCCTCGGGCCCGTGGCCGCTGGAGTGGAGGAGCTCGGCCGCGACGCCTCCGAAGTGCTCGAAAACGCGCACCGCGAGGGCCTCGATCCCGGCTGCGGGAAGCTCGGGAAAGGCGCGCGCGAGGTTTGCACGAGCGAGCGCGCGGCGCTTGACGTCGAGCCTGAGGTAGAGGCGGCCGAGAGCACGGCCGAATCCCTCCGCCGCCTCGGGTGTCATTCTTGCCAACAGGGCGCCCGCGGCGCCCGCGGCGAGCGCCTCGAGTCGATTCCGGGCCGCCGTGCGCTGTTTCGGCATCGGACTCAGGAGGGCGGCCGTGCGAGACGCGTGAGCGCGTCCGAGACGAAACCGGGTTCCGTGACCGCCATCTCGACGGCGACGCGGTAGAGAGGAAGCCTCAGGCGTCCCTCCAGCTTGACGGCGTCCTTCTCGGTCGTGATGACGGCGGTCGCCCCGGATTCCTCGGCCGCGCGCTCGATCCTTCCGAGAGCGAAGGGCGCATACGGGTCGTGGTCTCGAAACGTCTCGATGCCGGCGGGGGCGATGCCGAGCGAAGCCAGCGTCTCGAAGAACGCGTTCGGGCGCGCGAGGCCCGCGACGGCGACGAGAGTCTCACCCGGAAGGTCCTCGGGGCGGACTTCTTCTCCGGCGTCGTCGTGAATGCCGAGGACGCGGGTCGTCGCGTGGTAGACGGGTGCGCCGGGCGCCCATCGCGCCGCAAGACCGCGTGCGCGGGCGGAATCCGCCTGTTCGCACTTCGTGACGACGACGAGGTCCGCTCTCTCGAGGGACGACAGCGGTTCGCGCAGGCCTCCTCGGGGCAGGAGCGCGCCTCCCGCGTCGGGCGCCGTCGCGTCGAGGAGCACGACGTCGAGGTCGCGCGCGAGGGCGACGTGGGAGAAGCCGTCGTCGAGGAGATGAAGGGCGACGTCGGGCACGAGCGCCTCGACGCGCCGCGCGGCGGCGATGCGGTTGCGGTCAGCCACGATGGGGACGCGTGGAAGAGCGCGGGCGAGGACCGCCGCTTCATCTCCGGAATCGCGAACCGAGGCGACGAGGCCGGCGCCGTCCGAGACGACGACCGCCCGGCGCGTCGCCCGGCCGTAGCCGCGCGTGAGAACGGAGGGGCGGATCTCGCGGCCGAGAAGCTCCCCGGCGAGCCACCGCACGAATGGAGTCTTCCCCGTACCTCCGGCAGCGAGGTTCCCGACGGAGAGAACCGGACGTCCGGCGCGGCGAACGCGAAAAAGGCCGCGACGATATGCGGCGAGGCGCGCGGACACGGCGGTTCCGTAGAGAGCCGCGAGCGGCGAGAGGAAGCTCACGCGCCCGGCGCCCCGGCGGAGGCGAGTTGGAGGGCGGCCTCGGCGGCCGTCCGCGCGGCGCCGGCGTGGCCCGCGAAAAGCTCTCGCGTGATGGCGGATGCTCGGGCGCGCGCCGCCTTGTCCATCAGCAGCGGCCGGAGCGCGTCGGCGGCCGAGCGCGCATCCGCCGCGGCGAAGACGGCTCCTTCGGCGGCCTCGAGCGCGGACCTGATGTTCCCGGTGGACGGCCCGTGCACGACCGGGGCGCCGGCTCGGAGAGGCTCGAGGACGTTGTGTCCGCCTTTCGGCGCGAACGATCCGCCGAGGAGCGCCGCCTCGGCGAGCGCATACGTTCCGGCGAGCTCGCCGACCGAATCGAGGAGGAAGAGGTCCGCTCGCTCACTTTCCGTGCCTTCGGGGCTCGAGCGCCGGGTCACGGCCAGCCCCTCGGCCCGGGCGCGCCGCTCCGCGGCGTCGAAGCCCTCCGGCTGCCGGGGCGCCAGGACGAGAAACACTCCGGGCGCGGTCTTTTCCAGCGTGCGTCTGACCTCGAGAACGAGGGGGATCTCGCTTTCCGCGATCGAGCCCGCGACGAGGATCGGACGTCCGCGCGCGAGGCGTCGCACGCGCCCGGCGAACGGCGGCTCGGGCACGGGAGCGCGGTCGAACTTCAGATCGCCGCCGACGGCGATCCGTGAAGAAGGAACACCGATCTCCTCGAAGCGCGAAGCGTCCTCTCTCGTCCGCGCCAGGACGCGCGTGAGAGCGTCCCACGTGCCCCCGAAGAGGCGCGCGATCCTCCGATACCGTCTCGCGGACCGTTCCGAGAGGCGCGCGTTCACGACGAGAACGGGGATTGCACGGCGCCGTGCCTCGCCGAGGACGCCGGGCCAGAGCTCCGTCTCGACGAGGACCAGGAGCCGAGGCCGCGTCGCATCGAAGAACCTCCGGACGGAGGACGGCACGTCGAGCGGGAACGGCCGCCAGATGCCGGGTCTCCGGCGCGACAGCAGGCCGACTCCCGCGGGCGTCGTGGAGGTGAGCAGGAGCGGCATGCCCGGGTCGAGCGAAGCGAGCAGCTCAGCCAGTGTGAGAGCGACCTCTACCTCCCCCACGGAGACACCTTGAATCCAGACGCCACCTGGGTTCCCGGGGCTACCGACGGATGGAAAAAGCCTTGAAAAAATGAGCGGGAAAAGTGGAGCTTCGGAGGGCAGAGCAGACATCAAATCAAGTCCTGACAAGAATTTATCGCCCCGCTCCACTCGCTGCGGGGATTATACTTCGGAAGGTTGAGGGGGTCCTTCCGGCTGGTAGACGACGACGAGCCCACGAACGTAAAAGACCCCGAAGCGATGCGTCTCGTCTCGTCCGCTGCCCGTCCGGATTCATCCGAGCCCCCGTCCGAGGGGCCCGGGCTGCGCGCCGTTTTGGTCGGATCCGCGGGAGCACCCGCCGAAGAGCGGGCGCTCGCCCGCCGCGCCGCGCGGGGGGATGCGGAGGCGTTCGCCGAGCTCGTCGCCCGGCGGACTCCCGGCGTCCTGTCCTTCCTGAGGCGGCTGCTGGGAGACGCGGAGGACGCGCGCGACGTCGCGCAGCTCACGTTCGTTAGGGTCTGGGAGAACCTCGAGCGGTACGACCCGGCCTGGGCGTTCTCGACCTGGCTCTTTCGCATTGCCGGCAATCTCGCCATCGACGCGTTGCGGGCGCGCGGGACGCGGCAGCGCACGGAGGCCGAGAGCTTCCGGCTCGTGAAGGGGGCACGCACGAGCGCGGAGCCCGACGGTCCCGCGCTCCTCGCCGAGACCGAAGTCCGGCGCGTCTTCGAGGTGTGCGCGAACGTTCTGTCCGAGAAGCAGCGGCTCGTGTTCGTCCTGAAGGAATTCGAGGACATGGACTCGAGCGAGATCGCCCGAATCCTCGACTGCCGCGAGTCGACGGTGCGCAATCACCTTTTCCAGGCCCGGCGCCTGCTGCGCGTCGAGATCCGGAAGCGGTTTCCCGAGTTCGTTTCAGGCCGGTAGGTTTTGGTTTTCGGATTCGGATTTCGGATTTTCTGAGAAAGGGAAGAAAGACGGGGATGAGCAGGGTGGCGAACGGAGGGAGCGGAGAGCGGGGCGGGACGACGGCGGGGCGGGGCTGCCCTGACGCGCCTCGCGTGCGCCTCGCTGTCCGCCATCTCCTTTCAGAAGAAAACTCTTCTTCTCCCTCTTCGTCCCTTGCTTCTCTCTCCTCCGAGCTGAAGGCGCATCTCTCGGCGTGTGCTTTCTGCGCGGCCGAGGCACGCGCGATCGACCCGACGCTCCTGTTCGTGCCGCTCGGGGCGTCCCTCGCGGCCGCACCGGCGGCGGAGGACGTGCGGCGCGTGGCGGACGACGTCCTCGCCGAAGTGAGGCGGCGCTCCCGGGTCTTCTCTCCTCCTTCGGCGCAGCCGTTCTTCTCGCGTCGCTTCCTTCAGGCGGCCGCGCTCGTCGTCCTCGCCGCAGGGCTCTTCGGCATCGGCGCCATCCGGCTCGCCCAGAACGAGCGGGCTCAGGCTCCGGCGGGTCTCGCGCCCACGCCGCGTGAAAGCCAGAACGGGCCGGACGTGCGCGACGCCCTCGACGTGCGCCCGGCCTCCCGGCCCCTGATCCAGGACCTGAAGAATCCCGGCGCGCGCGTCTACGAGTTCGCCGCCGTCTCACCGAAGGAGCCGAACGTCGTCTTCATCGCGGATCCGCACGCGGATCTCTGAGTCATGAAGCCTCGCTCCGCCCGGCTTCGGAACGCCGTCCGGGCCCTCGTCCTCCTGTCGCTGACGCTGCTCGCCGCCGGCGGAGCGTCCGGCGCCGGCGCTCCGCAGCCGCAGACCGTCGTCAAGGTCTTCACGCTGAAGCACCGCAAGGTCGAGGATGCGCTCGTGGTTCTGCGTCCGCTGCTTTCGGCCACGGGCGCCGTTTCGGTCGTCCTCGACACGAACCAGAATTCCCTCACGGTCCGTGGTTCCGCGGGTCAGGTCGAGCAGGTCGCCCGGGCCCTCGTGGCTTTCGACGTCCCGCTGCGCGCCATCGACATCGCCGTCACGCTCCTGAAGTCCGCGGCGGAGAAAGCGCGGGCGGCCGAAAAGACGAACGTCTCGGAGGAGATCCGCGGAATCGGAGAGAAGCTCAAGAAGCTCTTCAACGTGACCGATTTCACCCGGCTCGACTCCGTCGTCGTCCAGGGCGTCGAAGGCCAGCGGGTGGCGTACGCGATGGGCGGCGGCTACCGCCTCGAGTTCCTCCTCGAGCCCTCGCGTGACGGCACGCAGGTCCAGCTCCGGGATCTCTCCCTCGAGCGCGTGCGGCGCGAGGCGGGCCGTGAGATCCGCGGCGAGATCCTCCGCACGTCCATCAACGTCAATCTCGGGCAGCCTTACATCCTCGGCGTCGGGCGCGACGAGTCCGCCGGGGACAAGCTCTTCGTCGTCATCTTCGCGAACTGGCGCCAGCCGGGGCCGGGGATCTTCCTGAACTGATGCCGACGTACGTCTGCCGCGTCGGGATGGGGGATGGCGCGATCGTGACGCGCGCGATCGAAGCTCCCGACGAGCACGCGCTCGAGACCGAAGTCGCGCGACTCGGCGCGAAGCTCTTTTCCGCGAAGCTCTCCGGCGGCGAAGGAGCGGCCGTCTCCGGAGGCCGGCGTTCTTTCGCCGACGCTCTTTCGGGCTTCCTGCCGCGCCGCACGCGCCCGGTGAAGACCGCGGAGTTTCTCGTCTTCAACCAGGAGCTCGTCGCCCTCCTGAAGGCGGGCCTTCCCATCGTCAACGGCTTCGACATCCTCCTCGAAAGGCAGGAGAACCCGCGCTTCAAGGCGATCCTGAAGGACGTCCGCGACCAGCTCGTCTCGGGCGTGGCGCTCTCGGACGCCTTCCTGTCGCACGGCGACGTCTTCCCGAGGCTCTACGCGACCTCGCTCAAGGCCGGCGAGCGCTCGGGCGAGGTCGAGAAGGTCCTGCGCCGGTATCTCGCCTACCAGAAGATCCTCGGCGGCATCCGGCGCAAGGTGACGGGAGCCCTCGTCTATCCGGCGGTCCTCATCTGCTTGTCCATCGGGCTCGTCTTCATCCTGATGACGTACGTCATCCCGAGATTCCGGGAGTTCTTCGCGGGCTTCGAGGCGGGCCGGCTGCCCCTCATCACGCGGGTGGTCGTCGGAACGGCCGACTTCCTGCACGCGCACATTGTCCTGATGCTGGCGGTGCTCGCCGTGGGAGGCGTCGTTCTTTCCCGCTGGAAGGCGAGCGAGGCGGGGAGCATCGCCTGGGACGGCTTCCTCCTGCGCCTGCCGCTCGTCGGGACGATTCTCCAGCAGTTCGCGCTCTCGCAGTTCTCCCGCTCTCTCGCCACGCTCGTCGGCGCCGGGACGCCCCTCGTCCCCGCGCTCGACATCGCGGCGGGCGCGGTCGCGAACCGGCGCGTCTCGGGCGGCGTCGCCGCCGTCGTTCCCCGCGTGCGCGAAGGTGCCGAGCTGTGGCGAAGCCTCGAGGAGACGGGCATCTTCACGTCGCTCGCGGTCGAGATGATCAAGGTCGGCGAAGCCACCGGGGCGCTCGAGGAGATGCTCACGAACGTGTCGGACTTCTACGACGAGGCCATCGAAGCCCGACTCCAGCGCATCGTCACCCTCATCGAGCCGATCATCCTCGTCGTCATGGGAGGTGTCATCGCGACGATCCTCCTCTCGATCTACCTCCCCATGTTCACCATCCTCTCCAACATCAAGGCCTGACGGGCCGTAGAAGCGGATACCAGATGAGCGCGACCCGAGGACCCTCCCCCGAAACCGCGATGCCGCGATTCCTCGACGCGGCTTCCGAGGAGACGCGCGCCCGCCAGCTCGCCGAGCGCCTCGGGCTGCCGTACGTCGATCTCTGGACGTTCCGGATCGACGCCGAGCTCTTCCGTTCGATCCCGCTCGAGTGGATGCTCCGCTTCGAGTTCGTGCCGGAGAAGGCGGAGAACGGAACTCTCGCGGTGGTCATGGCGGATCCGGCCGACGTCGTGAAGCGGGACGAGCTCGAGGGGCTCCTCAAGAAGCGCCTGCGAGTCCGCGTCGGGTCGAGGGCCGCCCTCCAGGACATCCTCCAGAAATCCGAATCCACCCAGCGCGTCCTCGAGGAGGCGACGGAGGAGTTTCGGATGCAGGTCGTGCGGGAGGACGAAGAGGGGCAGGAAGTCCTCTCGATCGACCGCATCACCGCCGACGCGAGCCCGATCATCAAGCTGGTCGACTCGGTGCTCTTCAACGCGATCCAGCGTCGCGCCTCGGACATCCACATCGAGACGCAGGAGCACGTCGTCGTCATCAAGTACCGCATCGACGGCGTCCTCTACCCGGCGATGGAGCCGATCGACAAAAAGCACCACCAGACGATCATCAGCCGCATCAAGGTCATGTCGGAGCTCGACATCGCCGAGAAGCGCATCCCGCAGGACGGCCGCTTCAAGGTGCGCGTCAAGGGCCGCACGATCGACTTCCGCGTCTCGATCATGCCGACGGTCCACGGCGAGGACGCGGTCATCCGCATCCTCGACAAGGAGTCCGCGAACGCCGAGTTCAAGAACCTGCGTCTCGACGTCCTCGGAATGGACCCCGAGACGATGCGGCGTCTGAGAAAGTTCATCCGCGAGCCGTACGGCATGGTGCTCGTCACCGGGCCCACGGGCTCGGGCAAGACGACGACGCTCTACGCGTGCCTCTCTGAGATCCAGACGGTCGAGGACAAGATCATCACGATCGAGGACCCGGTCGAGTACCAGCTTCGCGGCGTGACGCAGATTCCCGTGAACGAGAAGAAGGGCCTCACGTTCGCGCGCGGACTACGCTCCATTCTCCGGCACGACCCCGACAAGGTCATGGTCGGCGAGATCCGCGACGAGGAGACGGCGCAGATCGCCGTGCAGGCCGCCCTCACGGGGCACCTCGTCTTCACGACCGTTCATGCGAACAACGTCGTGGACGTGCTCGGGCGTTTCCTGAACATGAAGGTCGAGCTCTACAACTTCGTCTCTGCTCTCAATTGCATCCTCGCGCAGCGGCTCGTGCGCAAGATCTGCCCGCACTGCCGCGTCGTGTCGACGCCGACGGCGCAGCTCCTCGAGGAGTCCGCGATCGCCCCGGAGCAGATGGCCGGCGTCACCCTTTACGAGGGCCGCGGGTGCATCGAGTGCAACGGCACCGGCTTTTACGGCCGGATGGCGATCACGGAGCTCCTCGACCTCTCGGACCGCATCCGAAGCCTCATCCTCGACAAGCGTCCCGCGGCGGAGATCAAGAAGGCGGCCCAGGCCGAGGGAATGAGCTTCCTCCGCGAATCGGCGATCAAGAAGGTCCTGGCCGGCCAGACGACGCTGCGCGAGATCAACAAGGTGACCTTCGTTGAGTGACGGCAGGAAGAACCCGTTCTCGCCGGCGTTCTGGCGGTCCGCCCGCCCGCCGCACGCCTTCGTCCTGGCGCGCGACCGGCTCGTCTACGTCGGTCCCGCCGACGGAGCGCGACGCTCGGCGCTCTCGGCGACGCCCGCCTTCCGCGTCGTGTCCCGCGCGCTGCCGCCCGAGACTTTCACGTCCGGTCCGGACGGGTCGCCCCTCGCGGGACCCGCGCTTTCCGGCGCGCTCCAGCGCCTCCTCGCCGAGGTCGGCGCGAAAATTCCGGCCGCCTCCCTCGTGGTTCCCGACGGCTGGGTGAAGCTCCTCGTGATCGACGCCGTCCAGCCGGAGAGCCACGAGCGCGAAGTCGACGACATGCTTCGCTGGAAGTTCGGACGCGCGTTCGGCGAGCCGACCGGAGATCTCCGTCTCTCGTGGCAGCCGGCGGGGGCCGGAACGGAAGGAACCCGCATCCTCGCGCTCGCGGCCTCGGAGCCCGCAACATCCTCGTGGGAAGCGCCGTTCGAGAAGGCGGGCATCCGCATCGGCGCGCTCGAGACCGCCGCGTTCGCGGTCGCGTCGCTCGGCGGCCGGTCGGCCGGCGACGCCTTCCTCGTCTGGACGGATGACGACACGGCGACGACCCTCGTCTATGCGGGCTCGCAGCTCGTCTTCGCGCGTACGAGGCCGTTCGCCGAGGCGAGCGAGGCGGTGCAGGACGTGCGCCACGCGGTCACGTTCGGAACGCCGGCCCGGCCGGCCGAGGCGCCGCCCGCGGACGTCGCCGGAAAATGCGCCGCGGGACCTTCTAACTCTTCGGTCCTCGAGGCGCTGCGCGAGTTCCGCGCCTCCGCCGGCGCCGCGGAGCCCGCGCTCCTAACGCTGACCCGCCTCGCCCCCGCGGTGACCGTGACGCCCGCCGCCGCGGCGGAGGATCCGGCCACGCTCGCCGCCTTGGGCGTCCTCGCGGGGGGTGATTGATGCCGGGGCGATACAACCTCGCGCACCGGCCGTTCGTCGACACGCGCCCCGCGAACCTGGCGGCGGGTTCTCTCGCGCTTCTCGTGGCCGGTCTATCGTTCGTCGCCGCGCGGACCGTGACCCGCTATTTCGCCGACTCGAGCCGGACGCGGGCGTCGATCGCGAGCCTGAGAGCCGAGATCTCGAGCCTCGAGGAAGCGCGTCAGAAAGCCACGGCGTCTCTGGCGCGCGTCGACGTCGGCTCGCTGGCCTCGGACGTGGAGGACGCGAACGAGATCGCGCTGAGGCGCGCCTTCTCGTGGACGCGGTTCCTGACGCGTCTCGAAAGGACCCTGCCGGCCGACCTCCGCATCGCGTCGATCGCCCTTCAGAAGGTGACGGGACCTTCCGGGCCGAACGCCTCGGGGCACCGCGCCACGACGGACACGGTCCTCGTGACTCTGACCCTCATCTCGCGCGACCCGAACGGCCTGCCGAAGACGATCCGCGCGTTCGACGCCTCGCCATGGTTCGAGAAACCCACTCCGACGAGCGAAGACCGGGGCGAGAAGGGCTTACCGGAAGGCCGCCGTCTCGTCCTCAGGGTCGAGTACCACGACGTCGAAGGCCGGGGGGAGGGGCGTCCGTGAGCGCGCCGCCCCCGACGGCCGCCCTCACGGCCGGCGAACGGATCCGCCGGCTCTTTCCACTTGCGCGCGCGGGCGGAATCCGCAGGTCGCCGTGGCGGGCGCGGTTGCCGCTCTTCGCGGTGCTCGTTCTCCTCCTCGTCGCGGCCACGGCCGTCCTGATCGGCTATCACGCCTTCTACGACGAGCGGTTCAAGGCTCTCGAAAGAACACGCGCCGAGCTGGAGGGCAAGCGCGACCACGCCGCCGAGGCCGCGCGCCGGGTCGTCAAGACCGAGGAGCGCCTGCGCGCGCTGCAGAAAGACCTCGAGGACTTCAACCGCGACGTCCTCGGGGGGCGCAAGGAGCGTCTCGCCGCCGTCATCGAGGACGTCTACAAGCTCACCGAAAAGGCCGGTACCGTACCGGGCCAGATCTCGTACTCCTTCGACGAGGTCGGCGCCGCAACGCGCCTCGCGCTGCAGTTCAACGTGCAGGGGCGGTACGCCGACATCAAGAAGCTCCTCTTCTCCTTCGAGAGCAACCCGCGCTTCCTGCTGCTCGAGAGCGTCGCCCTCGCGACGGACGACACCCAACCCGACGTGCTTCGCCTGAATCTGACCGTCGCGCACTATTTCCGGCCCGACGATTCCTCCGCGCCGCGTCGCGGCACGCACGGCGGCCGGACCGGAACGGTTCGTGCCGCCGGGCCCGCGTCACCCAGCCCGGCCGCGCGTGGAGTCGCGCAATGAGCGCGCGCGGGAAGGCTCCGAAGTCGAACCTCAAGCTCCTCCTCCTCGTGCTCGGGGGGGTCCTGGCGTTCGCGGCTCTGTCCTATCTGCCGAAGGGTTCCGAAACTCCGGAAGCCGCCGTGGCGACGGCGCCATCGAGTCGTCCGAGCACGGCGCGCGGCGCCTCCGACCCGGAGTCGATTCCCGACCTGACGCACGTCGTCCCGCGTGGCGCCGACAAGGAGGTCGGCCGAAACGTCTTCCGCTTCTTCGAGTCGCCGACCCCGACGCCCCGGCCGACGCCGATTCCGACGCCGACACCGATCCTGCCGGGCAGCCCTCTGTTCGTCGGTGCGATGCCCATCCAGCCGACGCCGACTCCGACGCCGATCATTCCGCCGGCGATTCCGTTCAAGGTCCTCGGCTTCTTCGGGTCTCGCGAGGCCCCGATCGTTTCGCTGGAAGAAGGGGGCCGGATCATCAACGCACGCGAGGGAGACACCGTGGACGGCCGCTTCATCATCCGGAAGATCAACCGCGAGTCCGTCGACTTCGCGTTCACCGGTCTCCCGCCCGAGATCACCCGACGCATTCCGATCCCGCTTCCGTGAGGCGGGAGATGAAGGACACCGCATGACGACGATACGAAACGGCCGAGCTTCCCTCCGCTCTGCGCGCCGACCGGGCCTGGCCGCCGCCCTCGTCTTCGCGCTCGCAGCCTCCGCCTGTGCGTCCTCGCGCGCTTACCAGGAGGGCGAGCGCGAGGAAGCGCGCAAGCACTGGGATCTCGCGGTCCTCGCCTACGAGAAAGCGCTCTCCCTCGACCCGAAGGACTCGGCCGCCCGCATTTCCCTCCAGCGCGCGCGCTTTCAGGCGGCGCAGGCCCATTACGAGCGCGGGCGGCTGCACAGGTCCGCCGGCCAGCTCGACCTCGCGGTTTCCGAGCTCGAAGTCTCGATCGCCCTCGACTCCACGAACGACTCGGCGCTCCAGGAATTGCGGCGGGCCAGAGCCGACATCGAGACCCGCGAGCGGGACAACGCGGGCGGCACTCCGGTCGAGAAGGCGAAGGCGGCGGCGCGCGGAGTTCGCGGGGCGCCGCCGATGCTGAACCCGTCGTCGACGAAGCCCATCGACGTCGCGTTCGCGCCCGACACGAACATCAAGAAGATCTATGCGGCCCTCGGAGCCGCCGCGGGCATCAACGTCATCTACGACCCCCAGCTCAAGGACGACCGCTTCACCCTGGACCTGCGCGGGATGACGTTCCAGAAAGCCCTCGAGACCGCGATGCGGCAGGCGGGCCACTTCTACAAGGTCATCGACGAGCGGACGATCCTCATCGCGCAGGACACGCAGCAGAACCGCAAGGAGTACGAGGACCTGGTGATCCGGACGTTCTTCCTTTCGAACGGCGACGTGAAGGACGTCTCGGCCATGGTGCGGTCGATCCTCGACCTGCGCCGACTCGGTACGATCCCGGCGCTCAACGCCATCATCATCCGCGACACCGCCGACAAGGTGGCCGTGGCCGAGCGCCTCATCGAGGTGAACGACAAGGCGAAGTCCGAGGTCGTCGTGGACGTCGAGCTGCTCCAGGTGAACACCAGCAAGCTTCTGGATCTCGGCACCGTCCTGTCGGCGCGATCCCCGTTGACGGTGGCGACCGTCGTCCCGGGCGCCGGAAGCGGCGCCACGGCCGCCGCCGCTTCGCTGCCGTGGAACGCGATCAAAGGCCTTGGGATCAACGACTTCTTGTTCACGATCCCCACCGTCTCGTTCAATTTCGTGAAGGACAACACCGACGCCGAGGTGCTCGCGAAACCGCAGCTCCGGATCGCGGAGGGCGAGAAAGCCCAGCTCGTCATCGGCGACCGCGTCCCGATCCCCGTCACGACCATCAACACGCAGCAAGCCGTCGGCTCGACGGGCGTCGTTCCCATCACGTCGTTCCAGTACCAGGACGTCGGCATCAAGATCGACATGGAGCCGCGCGTCCACCACAACAAGGAGGTCTCGCTCAAGCTCACGATCGAGGTCTCCCAGCTGAACGGATCCGTTACGGCGGGCGACGGATCGAAGCAGCCGATCATCAGTACGCGCACGATCACGTCGTCGATCCGGCTGAAGGACGGCGAGACGAACTTTCTCGCGGGCCTCATCCGAAAGGACTCGCAGAAGACGAAGAGCACGATCCCGTTCCTCGGCGACATTCCTCTCATCGGCGCGCTCTTTACGCACACGACGACGGACGACAGGCGGACGGACCTCTTCCTCACGCTCACCCCGCACATCATCCGGTCGCCACAGATCACGGAAGAGGACCTCATTCCGATCTGGGTCGGCACGGAGAACAACGTCTCGTTCTCGGGCCTCAACACGCGCCTCGAGTCTCCGAACGCGCCGGGCTCCCCGTTCGACGCCGCGCAGCCTCCGGGGCGGCAGCCGATGCGGCCGGTGGGGGCGCCTCCCGTCACGAACCCGACCCTCCCGATCATCCAGGGCACGCCGCCGAACGACCCGTTCCGCCGCACGCCCACGCCGGTTCCCTTCACGCCGAGGACCTCGCGCGAGACGGCCGTGCCGGAGGCGCAGGCGTCTGTCGCCTCTTCGGGCGAGGGAACCGGCGTGCCCGCGCAGGCTCTCGTCGCGAACACGAGCGTCGCAAATTCTGGCGCGGCTGCCGGGCCGGGGATCGTGTCCTCGCCGGCGGGTCCGATGCTCCGCCTCGCGGCGACGTCCGCCTCGATCGCTCCGGGCGAGGTCTCCGTCGTGAACGTGACGGGCGACTCCGGCCTCGAGACGCTCGGCGCGCTCGAGGTCACGGTCGAGTGGGATCCCGCGGTGGCCGAGGTGACGGGAGTCGCCCCCGGCCCCTGGCGGAATGCCGAAGGCGCCGAGGCGATCCGCTTCGACTCGGAGCGCGTCGCCGGACGGGCGCGACTTCATTTCGCGCGCGTCGGCGGTTCGGCCGGCCTTCCCGGCGGCGTTCTCGCGAAGCTGGCGATGCGCGGCCTCGCGCCCGGGACCACGCTCGTGCGCGTCACGGCCGGCTCGGCTTCGACGCCGGCAGGAGCCACCCCGGCGCCGCGCGTCGAGGCCGCCTCCCTCACGGTGAAATCCGCCTCATGATGCTTCCCCGGAGGGCGCGGCGCGGCTTTTCGCTCGTCGAGCTCGTGATCGTGTGCGCCTGCATCCTCATCCTCACGGCGATGATCGTCCCCGTGACGCGTTTCGGCGTCGTGCGGCAGAAGGAGATGGAGCTGCGCGAGGCGCTGCGCTCGATGCGGAGCGCGATCGACGACTACAAGCGGCTCTCGGACCAGGGCCTCATCCCCGTCGAACTCGACACGGAGGGCTATCCGAAGACGCTCGAGAAGCTCGTGGAAGGGGTCGAGCTCGTCGGACAGGTCAAGAAGAAGAAGAGGTTCCTCAGGAAGATCCCGTTCGACCCGATGACCGGCAAGGCGGAATGGGGGCTGAGGAGCTACCAGGACGATCCGGACGCGCGCTCGTGGGGCCGGCAGAACGTCTACGACGTCTATTCCCTGTCGCCGCTCACGGGCCTCGACAAGACCAAATACAAGGATTGGTGATGCGAAGAGGAAAAGGCTCGACTTTTGGCTTCACTCGTGGCTTCACTCTCGTCGAGCTGCTCGTCGTCATGGCGATCCTGGGCATCCTCGTGGCGATCGCGGTCCCGCAGCTCCAGAAGGCGCCGATCCGCGCGAAGGAGGCCACGCTGAAAGAGGATCTCTTCACGTTTCGGACGTGCCTCGACCAGTACTACGCCGACAAGGGCCACTATCCGGACACGCTCCAGACGCTCGTCACGGACAAGTACATCCGCAAGATCCCGATCGACCCGTTCACGAAATCGGCCGACACGTGGCAGGTCATCATGGAGGAGCCGGACTCGTCGGAGACCGCTTCGGCGGAGCCGCCGGGCATCATCGACGTCAAGAGCGGCTCGAAGCAGGTGTCCCTCGACGGGGCGCCGTACAACACGTGGTGAAGGGGTGAAGGGAAGCCGCGGATACACGCTCGTCGCGCTCATCATCGGGATGACGGTGATGATGATCCTCATCGCCGCGGTTCTCCCGATGGCGTCTGCCGAGGCGCAGCGCGACAAGGAAGCGGAGCTCGTCTTCCGCGGCTTTCAGTACGCCGAGGGGATCCGCAACTTCCGGCGCCGGTACGGCCGGTATCCCAACACGCTCAAGGAGATGTTCGAGATGCGCCCGCGCACGCTGCGCAAGCTCTGGAAGGACCCGATCACGAACTCGGACAAGTGGGGCCTCATCACGCAGGCCGGGGCGCCCGTGACGACGTCGGGCGGGGGAACCGTTCCGCCGGGCGGGGGCAAGGTGCCCACTCCCGCGCCGACGCCCACCGTTTCGCCTTTTTCCACGCCGTCGTCGGGCGCGCCCGGCGGCGACCAGCCGCCCGGCCCGATCCTGGGCGTCTACTCCACGTCGAAGAAGAAGGGCTACCGGATGTTCTCGGGGCGCGAGAACTACAACGAGTGGCGCTTCACGGAGCAGACGCTCCTCAACCAGTCGCCCACGACGAACGCTCCGTTCCCCGGGCCCGGCACCTCCTTCCCGAAGCGCTGAGTCGCGAGCCGCGAGGGATCTACTCGGGCCCTCGTCTCACTTGCGCAGCGCGAGCTTCTCGAGGACGCCGGCATCCTCGAGGCGCGACGCGAGAGCGAGCGCCTTTCGAAGATTCTGGGCAGGCTGCCCCATGGAGAACGTGTTCTCGCGAGGGCGCCGCCGACCGCGTCGTCGTCCGTATGGGTGCTTCATGGCATCAACGATCATCGCACCACAGCATCAACGATGCGCCGCGTCCGTGCCGCGTCGCGCACGGCGGGCGCGAGGACCTGCGCGGAGAGCGCGTGGCCTTTCGCGCTCCAGTGGATGCCGGTCGGAAGGAAGAGGCGTTCGCCCGCCTTCGTCGCGTCGCGGAACGCGGGAAGGAGATCGACGACCGGAAGATCGCGGCGCGCGCAGGCGTCCTTCAGGCGGAAGAAGCCGTCCTCGTCGAGAGCGTCCGGGCCGAGGCCGTAGATCTTGAGGACCTTCTGCTTCGCGACGTCGTCCACGAGGAAGCGGGGAGGAACGGTGAAGACGATCGGCGAGGCGTCGAGGGCACGGGTCTCTCTCTCGAGCGCGCCGAGAAGCGCCCACGTCAGCGCGAACTCCGGCTCGCGCGCGGGGGGCGCGCTGCGCAGCGAGAGGTCGACCATCACGGGCCGCGTCTCTGGCTCGACCCGGTCCGCGCCCGTCCCGAACGCGCGTCGCGCCAGCGACCAGAGGTGGGAGCGCGACCCGAGAGCCGCGTCGAGGCGGCGGGCGACGGAGCGATTCATCGCGTTCGCCGGAGGCACGAGCGCGAGGGAGTCACCCGCGAGGAGGAATCGGGGTTTCGGCCTGCCGTACATCTCGACGCTCGCGTTCTCCATCACGTCGTTCCAGAAGAAGCCGACGAGGACGAGGTCGGGCGAGAGGCGGGCTCCCCAGCGGCGGAGAGTCAGGAGGGCCTGGTCCGTCCCGTACCCGGGCACGCCGAGGTTGATCACCTCGAACGACGGGCCGAGGAGATCGGCGAGAGGTCTCGTCACCGGCTCGTCCTGCCTGACGCCGCTCCCGAAGACGAAGGAATCGCCGAGCACGACGACGCGCGTCACACCCGGGACCTTATTCCCGTGGTCCACGTCCCGGAACCCGAGCGCGTTCGTCGCGAGATCCGCCTGCCACGGTTCGTCGCTCGCGAGACCGGAGACGTTCGGCCGGAGCGTCCAGCCGAGCTCAGGATCGGCCGCGACGAGCGGCCCGCCCGCGGCCGGGGCGCCGTAGCGCTCGGCGAGGGGCTGCGGAAAGAAGAGCCTGAGGCCGGCCTCGGCGAGAGCGAGACCGAGCACGAGCGCGGCGAGCGCGATCCCGGCGTTCTTCCCGGCTTCTCTCGAGGGGATTCTTCGCTCCTTTCCCCGCCATTGTCACCCGACACTATGAGGCGTCGCTCCTCGAGCGGTGAAGGGGGTTCGGGGGAAACAGGAACCTGTTTCCCCCGCTCACTCGCAGAATCTAGGCCCGCCCATCCGGTCAGACCGCGAAGCGGTCTGCGGGCCTAGAATCAGCCGTGCTCGTGAGGAAGCTCCCGGACGGGACGGCGGTGTGGCTGGACCCGATGCGCGACGTGCGAAGCCTCGCGCTCTCGATCACGATGGCGGGCGGCTCGGCCTCCGAGGACCCTCTCGAGCGCGGCGCGACGCACTTCCTCGAGCACCTCCTCTTCAAGAGAACACGCCTGCGCTCGGGCGCCGCGGTCGCGCGGATCACCGACCGGCTCGGGGGCGACTGCGACGCGTACACCACGAAGGAGTGCGTTTCGTTCCACGCGCGCGTGCCGGCGGAGCGGGCGGAAGAGGCCGTCGATCTCCTCGTCGACCTCACGTCCGCGCCCGCGTTCACGGCCGCGGACGTGGAGGTGGAGCGCGGCGTCATCCTCGAGGAGATGGCCGAGGCCGAGGACGCGCCCGACGACCTCCTGCACGAGAGCTTCCTCCGGCGCCTCTGGCCCCGGCACGCCCTCGGCGCGCCGATTCTCGGAACGGCGGCCACCGTGAAGAGCCTCACCCACACGGGGCTCGTCCGGCGGTTCCGCGCGATCGCCCGGCCCGAGCGAACGCTCGTCGCGGCCGCCGGCGCGTTCGACCCCGATCGCCTCGTCGCGCTCTTCTCGCGCGGACGTGCGCGGCGGGAGGCGCCTCCGGCTGTCTTCGCGCCCGCGGAGCGGAAGCCTCGCGCCGCCCGCTGCGCGTTTCACCTCGCACGGCCGGACCTCCAGCAGACGCACCTTCTCGTGGGGGGGCCGACGATCCCGTTCGGGCATCCGCTCGTGCCGGCGGCGTGGATCGCGACCGAGGTCCTGGGCGGCGGCGTGTCGTCCCGCCTCTGGCGCGACGTGCGCGAGCGGCGCGGCCTCGCGTATGCCGTCGGGACCGGCCTGACGCTGCATCGCGAGGCCGGGGTCGCTCTCGTCTCGGCGGCGACTCAGCCGAAGAATCTCGCGCGCCTCGTCGCGACGACGGCCCGCGCGCTCAGGCGCTTCCGCGAGGAGGGAGTCACGCGCTCGGAGCTGAGGCGCGCGAAGAACCTCTTTCACGCGGAAGCCGCTCTCTCTCTGGAGTCCACGGCCGCGCGCCGCGAGAAGGCGGTGCAGTCCTGGCTGTACAGGGGCCATCCTTACCCGACGGAGGAGTTCCTCGCCGACGTGGACCGCGTGACGGCGGAAGACGTGTCCGCCGCGATCCGGCTCCTCTACGGCGCGCGGGACGCGGGGCGCCTCGGCCTCGGCGTCGCGGGGCCGCTTCCCGCGGGGGAACGGCCGGAGGCCTTCGCGTTGAGCCTCGCGGACGACGTCGCCGAGGTGCTGGCGGCATGACGGCGGGCGCGAGCGTCCCCGTTCGCTACCGGATCGCAGAGGCCTTCCGGGACCTCGCGCCTCCCGTCTACGCCTCCGACGGCGCCGCCGGCGCCGACCTGCGCGCGGCCCTCGAAGAGCCTCTCGTCCTGGCTCCGGGCCAGCGCACCCTCGTTCCCACCGGCCTCGTCCTCGAGATCCCCAGGGGCTTCGAGGGCCAGGTGCGCGCCCGCTCCGGCCTTGCCCTCCGGCAGGGGCTGGCGCTTGCGAACGGCGTCGGGACGATCGACGCGGATTACCGCGGCGAGGTCGGCGTCCTCATCGTGAATCTGGGCACGGAGCCCGTGACCTTGACGCGCGGCGACCGGATCGCGCAGCTCGTGATCGCGCCGGTGGCGCGCGCCGTCTTCGAGGACGCGGTCGACCTCGTCGACACGGCGCGGGGAGCCGGCGGCTTCGGCAGCACGGGGGCCCGGTGAGCCGCATCGAGGTCTGCTTCCTCGGCTCGGGCTCGTCGGGGAACTGCGCCGTCGTGCGCGTGAACGGGACGAGCATCCTCGTGGACGCGGGCCTCTCGACGAAGGAGACCGAGAGGCGCCTCGCCTTGCGCGGAACCTCGCTGGCCGAGATTTCGGCCGTCTTCCTCACGCACGAGCACGCGGACCACGTCTATGCCGCGCTCGACCTGAACCGGCGGCACGGCATCCCCGTGTTCGCGTCGCGCGGCACCGCCGTGGCCGGCGGATTCCCGGGGCCGCTCTTCGCCGACGTGCGGCCCGTGGCGGGCGGGAGGGAGATGATCCTGGGGGACCTCCACGTGCGCGTCACGTCCACCCCGCACGACGGCGCCGAATCGGTGTGCTTCGTTTTCGCGGACGGAGGCGGCCGCCGCGTCGGGATCGCCACCGATCTCGGGCATCTTTCCTCGGCCGTGCTCGAGGTGCTGAGCGACTGCGACGTCCTCGGCCTCGAGGCGAATCACGACGAGGATCTGCTGCGATCCGGTCCGTATCCGCCGTACCTGAAGAAGCGGATTCTCTCCGCCGTGGGGCACCTTTCGAACGAGAGCGCGGCCGAAGGGCTTCGGCGTCTCGTCGGACCCCGGACCGCCGCGGTGGTGGCCCTCCACGTGTCGCGGCACAACAACACGAGCGCGCTCGCCGAAAGGGTCTTCCGCGAGGCGCTCGAGGACACCGGCACGCACGCGTCTCTCGCGGTCGCCCGGCACGATGAGCCCACGGACTGGATGTAGAGTCGGGACGAGGAGTCGCCGATGACGGTTCTCGTGAAGGTCATGCTCAAGCCGGGAGTTCTCGATCCCCAGGGGAAGGCGATCGCCGGAGCGCTCCACCGCCTCGGCTACGTGTCGGTCTCGGACGTGAGGGCCGGGAAGCTCTTCCGCCTCGAGGTCGATACGGACGACCCGAAGGTGGCGAAGGAGGCGGGCGAGCAGATGGCGGGGAAGCTCCTCGCGAATCCCGTCATCGAGGACTACGAGGTTCTCCTCGAGCCCGCGGCCGCGCCGGCGGGAGCCGCCCGGTGACCGTCGCGTCGCCGCGCGTCGCCGTCGTCGTGTTTCCGGGCAGCAACTGCGACGAGGATGCCGCCGCTGCAGCGCGGAACGTGCTCCAGGCGGACGTGAGGATGGTGCGCCACGACGAGCGCGCCCTCGGCGATCCCGAGCTGGTGATCCTGCCGGGAGGCTTCGCGTACGGCGATTACCTGAGGAGCGGCGCGATGGCGCGTTTCTCTCCCGTGATGGAGTCCGTGGCCGCGTTTGCGGGACAGGGAGGGGCCGTGCTCGGCATCTGCAACGGCTTCCAGATCCTCTGCGAGGCGGGGCTCCTTCCCGGGGCGATGCTCAAGAACGAAGGGCTGCGATTCGTCTGCCGCGACGTCTTCCTGCGCGTCGAGTCCAAGCGCACGCCGTTCACGCTCGCGATCAACAAGGGCGACGTCCTGAGGATGCCGGTTGCTCACGGCGAGGGCAACTGGACCGCCGAGCGCCGCGTGCACGAGGAGATGATCGCGCGGGATCAGATCGTCTTCCGCTACGTGCTCAGCGACGGCTCGCGCGGCGACGGGGCGAACCCGAACGGGTCGCTGGACGACGTCGCGGGCATCTGCAACGTGAAGGGCAACGTCGTCGGCCTCATGCCGCATCCCGAGCGGGCGGCCGAGGAGCTCCTCGGCGGCACGGACGGCGCGCGTCTCTTCAAGTCCTTCGCGACGACCCGCATGGCGATG
This sequence comes from Thermoanaerobaculia bacterium, assembly GCA_963719225.1. Lineage (GTDB taxonomy): Bacteria > Acidobacteriota > Thermoanaerobaculia > UBA5066 > UBA5066 > Fen-183. The sequence continues at coordinate 881,952 of CAVRAY010000001.1, forward strand.
CACGGGACGTAGGGAAGTAGACTCTCTTCATGGGGCTGTCCATCAAAGCTCGGAGAGAGAGAATCGATCGGCTGCTCCGAAGGTTCTGGGCGACTCTTCCAAAGCGGGTCCTCGGGAAGAAGATCTCGAAGAAAGAGCACGCGCGGCTTCTCGGATACGGCCCGAACGGCGTCTGATCGTCGACGCGTTCGAGTTCGTGCGCGACTTCGGGATCGTCGTGATTCCTTTCGAAGAGGAGCACGCCCGCGCGGCCGCCGAGGCGTTCGCCCGCTTCGGAAAAGGCCGGCACCGCGCAGCTCTCAACTTCGGGGACTGCATGAGCTATGCGGTCGCGAAGCTGGCGGGTCAGCCGCTCCTCTGCACGGGAACGGATTTCGCGAAGACCGACCTGAAGCTCGCCTGACAGCGTCAGCGCGTCTTCATCCACGCGACGCACTTCTCCAGCTCCTTGCGCATCGCGGCCGGCGAGTCCGCGCGGAACGTCTCGCCGTGGCCCGGCAGGACGCGCGTGAAGGAGAAGTCGAGCAGGCGCTCCATCGACCGGATCTGCTCCTTCCACGAGTACCAGCACGCGTCGCGGAATCCGACGAGATGCCCGCGCCTCTTCGAGAAGGCCAGGGTGTCGCCCGTGAAGAGGACGGTGTCCTTCCAGAGCAGGACCGTGTGGCCGCGCGTGTGGCCGGGAGTCGGAACGGCGACGAGATCGTGCGCGAGGCGGATGGGCTCGTCGCCTTCGAGGGCGCGTTCGGGCGGCTCGCCGAGGGCCACGGCGTCCCGCGCGTGGATGACGCGCTCGCAGGAGAAGCGCTTCCTCAGCGCGGCGTGGTCGGCGACGTCGTCGCGGTGCGTGAGGAAGAGGGTCGCCACGCCGCCGAGGCGCTCGAGGCCCGCGAGAAGCGGGCCGGCGGCGCGCGGGGAATCCACGAGGACGTTTCCTTCCGGGCGCGCCGCGAGCCAGCTCCAGGCGCCGAACGATTTCTCCGACGTGTAGCCGCAGAAGAAGACGCCGTCCCCGGCGGGCTCCGGAAAGGCGTTCGCGGCTTCGCGCGTCTTCGCGGCCCGGTTCGCGGTGCCGATCGAACCCGTCGGGCAGGCCACGAGGGCCGCGAGCGCCCGGGATTCGGCCGGAGCGTCGCCCGGCTGGCGCGCCACGTACGAAAAGCCGTCGCCCTGCGCGAAGACCTCAGGCGTCATCTGCCGGCACGTCGCGCAGTCGATGCACGTCCGGTCGACATAGAAGTCTCCGGGCGCGTTTTCGGGAAGGCGTTCGGCGAGCCGTGCCACGGCCTTTCGAACGGTCCGAGCTCGCCGGAAATTCCGCGCGCGACCTCGGACGCAGTCTGCGGTAACGTTCCTCTACCCATGCAGCCGCCGTCCGGCGCGCCCCGGCGCCTCATCGGGCTCGTCGACGCAACGGCGCTCGTCGTCGGCTCGATGATCGGCTCGGGGATCTTCATCGTCTCGGCCGAGTCCGCGCGGCTCCTCGGCACGCCGGGGCGCCTTCTCGCCGTCTGGATCCTCGCGGGCGCGCTCACGCTTCTGGCGGCGAACGCGTGCGCCGAGCTCGCGACGATGTTTCCGCTCGCCGGCGGCCCCTACATCTTCTTCCGCGAGGCGTACGGGCCGCTCGCCGGGTTCCTTTTCGGATGGACGATGGCGCTCGTCATCCAGACCGGCACGATCGCGGCGGTCGCGGTCGCCTTCGCGAAGTTCCTCGGGATCCTCCTGCCGTCCGTGGCGGGCGGAGCGACGAAAGCCGTCGCGGCATCCGTCGTTCTCGTCCTCAGCGCCACGAACGCGATCGGGCTCAAGACGGGAACCCGCCTGCAGAACGTCCTGACCATCCTCAAGGTCGCCGCGCTCGTCGCCCTGACGGCGGCGGGAATCCTCCTCGGCCGCGCGTCCGCTTCCGCCACTGTCCCCGGGGTGGAAGTGCCCTTCGCGGGGTCCCTCGTCCTGGCGTTCGCCCTCGCGCTCGTCGGGCCCGCGTTCTCGCAATCGGCCTGGACGAACGTGACGTTCCCCGGCGCCGAGATCCGGGAGCCCGGCCGCACCTTCCCGCGCGCGCTCCTCCTCGGTTGCGCGCTCGTCACGTGCCTCTACGTGCTCGCGAACGTGGGTTACCTCAAGGCGCTGGGCTTTTCGGGCATCGCCCATGCACCTCAGGACCGCGTCGGCACGGCCGCGGCCGCGACCCTGGTGCCTGGCGGGGGCACATGGATGGCGGGGGCGATTCTCGTGTCCACGTTCGGGTGCGCGAACGGTCTCGTCCTCTCCGGGGCGCGCGTCGTCTATGCGCTCGCGGCGGACGGCCACCTGCCCGCGGCGGCCGCGCGCCTGAACGCGGCCGGGGTACCCGGCGTCGCCCTCGCGCTCCAGGCCGCATGGGCGCTCGTCCTCATTCTCTCGGGGACGTACTCGGATCTCCTGCGCTACGTCGTCGCGGTGGAGTTCGTCGTCCTCATTCTCCTGGTCCTCGCGGTGCCGGCCCTGCGCCGGAAGCTCCCCGGGCAGGACCGGCCTTTCCGGACCTGGGGCCATCCGGCGACGTCCGCGCTCTTCGTCTTCCTCGCGGGCGCCGTGGTGATCCTGCTCGCGATCGCGAGCCCGCGCACGACGCTGCCGGGATTCGGCCTCGTCCTCCTCGGCATCCCCGTCTATCTCGTGCGCCGGAAAGGGCGGGCCGCGTGAAGGTGGCGGGAGAGTACGCGTGGCTCCTCGAGTTCGAAGGCGAGGAGGCGCGGGCGAACGAGGCGGCGCGAAACGCCGCGGCGGCGATCCGGGCCTCGGGTCTTCCGGGTCTCGTGGACGTCGTCCCCGCGGCGCGCACCGTCCTCGTTCTCGGCACGCCGGAGCTTTCCGCGCGCTCTCTCGAAGCGTTCGAAGCGGCTCCTGACGGCACGGGGCCCGCGCGTCCGGGGCGCCGGCACGAGATCCGGATGACGCCGGACGGTGCGGACCTCGACGAGATCGCATCGCGCTCGGGGCTCTCGCCCGACGCCTTTCTCGAGGCATTCGTCAGGCTGGAGTTCACCGTCGGATTTCTCGGCTTCTCGCCCGGATTTGCCTATCTCTACGGGTTGCCCAGGGCCTTTCACCTGCCGAGGCGCGGCACTCCGCGCGTCGCCGTGCCTGCCGGAAGCGTCGCCCTCGCGGGGCCGTACGTCGGAATCTATCCGGCCCCGACTCCGGGCGGATGGAACCTCCTCGGGCGGACCGCGCGCGAGCTCGTGGACTTCCGGTCCGATCCGCCGTTTCTCTTCGCCGCCGGGGACCGGGTGCGCTTTTCGCTGTGATGGGGACGCGCGGACTCCTCGTCCTGGAGCCGGGGCTCCTCACGACGGTGCAGGACCTCGGGCGATACGGGTGGGCGTCGTTCGGCGTTCCGGAGACCGGCGCGCTCGACGAGGAAGCGCTGCGTCTGGCGAACCGCCTCGTCGGGAACGCCGAGAACGCGGCCGCTCTCGAGATCACGCTCCTGGGACCGGTCCTGCGCGCCTCGAGCGACCTCGATCTCGCGGTCCTCGGCGGGACGTTCGGGCCCGCGCCCGGGAAAGCGCTCCGCGTCGCCGAGGGCGAGATCATCTCGCTCGCGCCGGCTCCCGGCGCGACGCGCGCGATCGTCGCGGTCGGTGGCGGGATCGACGTTCCGCTCGTCCTCGGGAGCCGTTCGACGTGCGTCTCGGGCCGCTTCGGCGGCCTCCAGGGACGGCGCCTCCAGCGCGGGGACTTCCTCCCGGTCCTTCCGGCTTCCGGAGCGCCGCTCGCCCAGGCGCGGGCGGACCTGTCACAGCCGGGCGAAGGCGACGTCGTCCTGCGCGCGTTCGCGGGATCGGACGAAGGCGAGTTCGACGCGGTCGCGCACGCGGCCTTCTGGCGCACGCGCTGGAAGATCCTTCCCGAGTCGAACCGCATGGGCCTCCGGCTCTCGGGCCCTTCCCTCGGCCTCGTGGAAACCGCTTCCCGCCCGTCGGAGGGAACCACCCGGGGGACCGTCCAGGTGACCGCGGACGGGTACCCGATCGTGCTTCTCGGCGAGCGACCCACGACGGGCGGCTATCCGAAGGTCGCCGTCGTGGCCTGGGCGGACCTCGATCTCCTCGCGCGCACGCCGCCGGGCCGAAACGTGCGCTTTGAGAGAATCTCCGTGGCAGAAGCCAGAAAACTGATGGACGCGCGCGAAGCCCGTCTCCGCGCGTTTCCCGGAGGCCCTCCATGATCGAGCCCGTTCGCGAGTTCCGCGCCAAGAGCCGCTACGCCGTCGACCTCAATTTCGACGGCGGCGAGGGCGGCGACGACGCGGGCCTCATGCGCTGGGTCTCCACGGTGAACATCGCCTGCGGAGGTCACGCCGGTGACGAGGTCTCGATGCGCAAGGTCGTGTGCCTGGCGCTCGCCAAGGGGGTCGCGATCCACGCGCACCCCTCGTACGAGGATCGGGCAAATTTCGGGAGGAGCCCGGTCGCGCTCGGCCCCGAGGCGATCGAGGCCCTCGTGAAGGGACAGGTCGACACGCTGCGCAACATCGTCCGCGAGGAAGAGGGCGAGCTCACGGGCGTCAAGCCGCACGGGGCTCTCTATCACGCCGCCGCGGCGAACCCCGACGTCGCTTCCGCGGTCGCGCGGGCCGTGTGGAGCGTGTCGAGGAGCCTCGTCCTCGTCTCGTCTCCCGGATCCAAGCTCCTCGACGCCGGGCGCGCTCTGGGTCTCGCCGTCGCGGCGGAAGGCTTCGTGGATCGCGGATACGAAGCCGATGGCTCCCTCATTCCTCGCGGCGCCCCCGGAGCTCTCGTCGAGGATCCCGAAGCCGCGGCCCGATCCGCGGTCTCGTTCGTCTTCGATCGCCAGACGATCGCGCGCAACGGCCAGGCGGTCCCTCTCGCGGTCGACACGCTTTGCGTCCACGGCGACACGCCGAACGCCATCGCGATCGCGGCGGAGGTGCGGGCCGCGCTCGTCGAGGCGGAGATCGTCGTGCGCTCTCTGAAGGGCTGGCGTCCCGCGACGGAGCCCGGAGCCGCCGGCGGGCCTTCCGCCCGGGTCTAGAGACTCTTGACGTCAGATGAGAGTGAAGCGAGGTCCGGAAGGCGGAGGCACGGACCGGAGCTGCTCGCGGGTCCACCGAAACCGTCTTACGAAGAGCGTGTAGTCCGCCAGCGAAACCGGTCGCGGTCGATTCCGTTCGAGGGCAGCGGCTGTCGCGGGAGAGGGGCGGGGAAGGCCGTCGAGGTCGATGGCCTCACGACGTGGGCTTGAGCCGCTCGTAGAGGTCCGTGAGGCCCGCCCTCTCGAAGTATCCACGGGCTTCATTATGGTCGATTCCGGGAAGGGCGAGAAGGTGTTGCAGGTCGGGACTGTCTCGAATCGCTCTTGTCGCCACGCTCTGGATAGCGCGGACCTTCATGGCGACGAGGTGCTCGGGCCGCGGCACGAGGATCGGCCGGCCGTCGGGCCCGGGGCGCTCCACCGCCGCGTCGAAGAGGCGTCTGCTGGTCTCGCCTTCCACCCAGACGAGGTCCAAGCGGCCGAGATCAGGATCGCCATGCTGGAGGTTCGTGAAGCCCTCGGAATCGAGCAGGATTTCGAAGCCCTGACCGGTGATTCTCGGAAGGAGCTCCGCCCGAGCGGCTTCATCGACGACGAGGTCGAGGTCGAGGGTCGCGCGCGTCGATCCCCAGGCCGCCAGGGCAAAGCCGCCCGCGAGCATCCAGCGAGCGTTCGTCGCTTCGAAAAGAGGTCGGAGCAGAGCAACGAGCCGCGCTGCATCCACAGCGGGAATGATGGCATGCGCAGCGGCGAGGAGGAGGAACGCTTCCGCTAAACTACGCCTCCATGGCTGTCCCGGCCGCGCCGCTCTCTCCCGCCGTTGTGGCCGAACACGGGCTCTCGCCCGACGAGTTCCTGCGGATCCGGGAGATCCTCGGCCGCGATCCCAACCTCGTCGAGCTGGGAATCTACTCGGCGCTCTGGAGCGAGCACTGCTCGTACAAGTCCTCGAAGCCCTACCTTCGTGAGCTGCCGACCACCGGCGCGCGCGTCCTGCAGGGGCCGGGCGAGAACGCGGGCGCCGTGGACATCGGCGACGGACTCGCCGTCGTGTTCAAGATGGAATCCCACAACCACCCGTCCTTCATCGAGCCCTACCAGGGCGCGGCCACGGGCGTCGGCGGAATCCTGCGCGACGTCTTCACGATGGGGGCCCGCCCGCTCGCGATCCTCGACCCCCTCTTTTTCGGGGACCCGGCGGCTCCGCGCATGCGCGACCTCGTGGACGGCGTCGTCCGCGGCGTCGGGGGTACGGCAACTGCATCGGCGTCCCGACGGTCGGCGGGATGACGTTCTTCCACCCGGCGTACAACAAGAACATTCTCGTGAACGTCATGGCGGTCGGCGTCGTGAGGCAGGACAGGATCTTTCGCGCGAAAGCCTCCGGCCCGGGAAACCCCGTCCTCTACGCGGGCTCGAAGACCGGCCGCGACGGAATCCACGGCGCGTCGATGGCTTCGGACGCCTTCGACGATCGCAAGTCGCAGCGGCGCCCGACCGTGCAGGTGGGCGATCCCTTCGTCGAGAAGCTCGTCCTCGAAGCCGTGCTCGAGGTCCTCGAGGGGGACGCGGTGGTCGCGATCCAGGACATGGGAGCCGCGGGGCTGACGTCCTCCACGTTCGAGATGTGCGCCCGCGGCGGCGTCGGGATGGAGCTCGACCTGTCGAAGGTTCCGATGCGCGAGACCGGGATGACGCCGTACGAGCTGATGCTCTCCGAATCGCAGGAGCGCATGGTCCTCGTCGTGCACAGGGGACGGGAGGCCGAGGTCGCCGACGTCTTCCGCAAGTGGGGGGTCGACGTCGCGAAGATCGGCGTCGTCCGCAGGGAGCCGCGCATGCGCCTCCTCTGGCAGGGCGACGTCGTGGCCGATCTCGAGATCGCCCCGCTCGTCCAGGAAGCGCCGATCTACCGGAGGGACTCCGCGGCGCCGAAGCCGCTCCCGGCCGCCACGCAAGTCGCCCTGGACGGCGCGCCGGACGACGGCGCGGCGCTTCGCACGCTCCTCGCGTCGCCGAATCTCTGCTCGAAACGCTGGATCGCCACGCAGTACGACTGGAGCGTGAGGACGAACACGGTGGCCGGCCCGGGCGGCGACGCGGCCATCATCCGTATCCCGGGCACCCCGAAAGGGCTCGCGATGACGTGCGACGTCAACCCGCGTTACGTCGCGGCCGACCCGCAGACCGGGGCGGCGCACGCGGTGGCCGAGGCCGCGCTCAATCTCGCCTGTGTCGGCGCAAGGCCGCTCGCCGTCACGGACTGCCTCAATTTCGGGAATCCCGAACGCCCCGAGATCCTCGGCCAGTTCGCGGCGGCGATTCGCGGACTCTCGGAGGCCTGCCGCGCGTTCGAGACGCCGGTCATCTCGGGCAACGTGTCGCTCTACAACGAGACCGACGGCGTCTCCATCCTGCCCACGCCGACGGTCGGAATGGTGGGCCTCCTGGAGGACGTCACGCGCACGGTCGGGCTCCATTTCGCGCGTGAGGGCGACATCGTCGCGCTCCTGGGGACGACACGCGACGAGATGGGCGCGACCGAATACCTCGCGACGGTTCTCGGACGCGACGAGGGCCCGTGCCCCTCGCTCGACCTCGCCTCGACGCGCGCGCTCGTGAACCTCCTCCTGGAGACGGTGCGCGACGGCATGCTCTCCTCGGCTCACGACGTGTCCGAGGGGGGCTTCGCGGTGGCGCTCGCCGAGGCCGCGATGGGCCCCGCGGATCTCGGCGCCGACGTCAACGTCATGACCGCGCTGTCGTCGACCCGATTTCTTTTTTCGCAGTCGGCGGGCCGCGCGGTCGTCTCGATGCCGGCGGGCCGCGAGCGGAATCTCGTGGAAGCCGGGCGCCGCTACGGAGTCGCCGTGTCGCTCCTCGGCCGCGTCGTGCCGGGTCGGCTGGGCGTCTCCCTCAATGGAGCGCGGGTGCTCGAGCTCGCGACGGCCGCGCTCAAGACCGGGTCCGAATCGGCATTTCTCGAGCTTCTGGAGGCCCGCACGTGAAGAGACGCACCGTCCACGCCGCCGCCGTTCTTTTCCTGATCTCTCTCGCCGCTCCGGCCGCGCGCGCCGCGGCGTTGAGGATCGGAGCCCCGGCGCCCGATTTCACGCTTCCGGCGGCTTCCGACGGGAAGCCGGTCGCGCTGAAGGACCTTCTCGCCCGGAGCAAGGCGGTCGCCGTCGTGTTCGTCGCCACGCAGTGTCCGGTCTCGAACGCCTACAACACGCGCATGGCGGCCCTCGGGAAGGAGTACGCGGCGAAGGGCATCGCGCTCGTCGGGATCAACAGCAACAAGACGGAGCCGGCCGCCGAGGTGAAGGCGCACGCGGAAAAGCACGGCTTCACGTTCCCGGTTCTGAAAGACGACGCCAATCGGATCGCCGACGCCTATGGCGCGACGAAGACGCCGGAGGTCTTCGTCGTCGACCCGAAGGGGAGCCTTCTCTACCACGGCCGCATCGACGAGAACCAGGACGATCCCGGAGGCGTGAAATCGCCGGACCTGAGGAATGCGCTCGACGCCGTGCTCGCGGGAAAGCCCGTCCCCGCGGCCGAGACGAAAGCCTTCGGCTGCACGATCAAACGCGTTTGAGCATCGTCCGGGGGTTCCTGCTGCCGGCGGCGGCCCTCGTGGTCCTCGCCCAACCTGCCGCTTCCGAGCCCGTGAAGCTCGTGAAACCGGAGCAGTACCGCGCGCGCGTCGTGGCCGCGAAGAAGGGCCGCGTCCTTCTCGTGAACTTCTGGGCGACGTGGTGCGACCCGTGCCGCGAGGAGATGCCCGCCCTCGTCTCCGCGGCGAAGGGGTTTTCCTCGAAGGACGTGGCCGTCGCCCTCGTGTCGACCGATTCCCTGAAGAAGACGTCGGACGTGCAGAAGTTCCTGGCGTCCGCGAAGATCCCGTTCGTCTGCTGGCAGGCGAAGAGCCCCGATCCGCAGGTCTTCATCGACGCCGTGGACAAGAGCTGGGACGGAGCCGTGCCTTACACGCTCGTGTACGACCGCAAGGGCGAGCTCGTCGCGCGTCTGGCGGGGCCTCAGACGGCGAAGTCCTTCGGCGAGGCCGTCCGCAAGGCCTTGGCGCCGGGCTCTTGACGCGCCGCCGCTTCGACGCGCTTTTTCTCGATCGTGACGGGACGCTCGTCGCCGAACGCGGTTTCCTCGGGGACCCGCGCGCGGTGCGGCTCGCGCCCGGCGCCGCGGAGCGCCTGAGGGCATTCCAGCGCGAGGGAACGGCCCTCTTCATCGTCACGAACCAGTCCGGGCTCGCCCGCGGCTTCCTGACGCGCGAGCAGGTGGACGCTGTGAACGCCGAGGTCGTGCGCCGATACGCCGCCCGGGGCGTGACGTTCGAGGGCATCCTCGTCTGCCCGCACCATCCGGAAGCCGCCGTCCCCTCGCTTCGCCGGAAATGCCGGTGCCGCAAGCCGGGAACGCTCCTTCACGAGCGCGCGCTCCGTGCCCGCGGTCTCTCCGCGCGGCGCTCGGCGGTCGTAGGAGACAAGTGGGACGACGTCGGGTCCGGTCTCGCTCTCGGCGCGGCGACGGCGCACGTCCTCACGGGCTATGGCCGGAGGGACCGGCCGCTCGTCCGCGCGCGCGCGCCCGGTGCGATACTCGCGACGACCCTCGCCGATGCGCTCGACCAGCTCCTCTCGCGCCTGCCGTCCCGCCGCCCGCCGCGGAGATCCGCGTGACGCCGCGTGAAATCGCCGCGCTCGCGGCCGCGGCGCCCAGCGTCACGGTCGCGGTCGCGGGAGACCTCATGCTCGACGAGACGTGGGTCGGCTCCGTCGAGCGGGTCGCGCCGGAGGCGCCCGTCCCGCTCCTCTCCCTCGCGGCGATGAGCCGGCGGGCGGGTGGGGCCGGAAACGTCGTCGAGAACCTCGCGTGTCTCGGGGCGCGCGTGGTCACGCTGGGCGCCGTCGGGCCCGGAGAGGAGGGCGCCTGGCTCGCGCGGCGGCTGACGACGCTGCCGGGGGCTTCGGGCACGATCGTCGTCGATCCGCTGCGTGCGACGCCCGTCAAGCGCCGCATGGTTTCCGAGGGGCGCCAGATGCTGCGCGTGGACGAGGAGATCGCGTCCGCGCTGTCGCCGTCCGCCGAGCGCGCGCTCGTCGCGGCCGCGCGCCAGGCCGTGGACGCCGCCGACGTACTCCTTCTCTCCGACTATGCGAAGGGCACGCTCACCCCCGCTCTCATGACGGCCCTGCTCGAGGCCGCGCGCGCGAAAGGAATTCCCGCGCTCGTCGATCCGAAAGGGCGCGATTACGCGCGGTACAAGGGCGCGACGGTGGTGACGCCGAATCGCCGCGAGCTCGAGGCCGTGGCCGGCGAGCCGGCGCGCGACCTTCAAGCCGTCGCCCGCCTCGGGGCTCGGCTGAGGGACGAGCTGGGCCTCGAAGCGCTTCTCGTGAAGCTCTCGGAGGAAGGCATGCTGCTCCTCGCGCGCGGCCGCGAGCCGCGGCGCATCACGGCCCACGCCCGGGAGGTGTTCGACGTGACGGGCGCGGGGGACACGGTCCTCGCGGCCTTCGGCGTGGCCGTGGGCTGCGGTCTCGGTCTTTTCGAGGCCGCCGAGGTCGCGAACCGCGCGGCGAGCTTTGCGGTCGCCCGCGTGGGCACGGCCCCCGTGCACTGGGCGGACCTTTTCGAAGGGGCGGCAGGATCGCCGCACGAGAAGGTCCTCGACCGCGCGCACCTTTCCGCGGTTTCGTCGATGCTCCGGCGTGCCCACAAGAGCGTCGTATTCACGAACGGATGCTTCGACCTCCTGCATCCCGGGCACGTGAAGCTCCTCACGCAGGCGCGGAAGGCCGGCGACGTCCTCGTCGTCGGCCTCAATAGCGACGCCTCGGTGAAGCGGCTGAAGGGCGACGGGCGGCCGATCCTCTCCGAGGCCGACCGCGCGCAGGTGCTCGGAGGCCTCGACGCCGTGGACTTCGTCGTCGTCTTCGACGAGGACACGCCCGAAGCCCTCATCCGGGAATTGCGTCCGCAGACGCTCGTCAAGGGCGGCGACTATACGGAAGCCACCGTCGTCGGCGCCCCCTTCGTGCGTTCGTACGGAGGCTCCGTCGTGCTCGTCCCCCTCGTCGAGGGCCTTTCGACCTCCTCGATGGTCACGCGCCTGAAAGGGGGAAGCTGATGCGAGCCTATTTCAGCGACCTCGCGGCGCTCGCCGAAGGCGCCGCCCTCTCGATCGGCCCCGGAGTGGAAAAGGCCGCCCGCCTCGTGGCCGGCGCCGCTCTTTCGGCGCACACGACGTTCGCGTTCGGGAACGGCGGAAGCGCGACGCAGGCGCAGCACTTCGCGGCCGAGCTCGTCGTCCGTTACCGGGACGACCGTCCCGCGCTCCCGGCCATCGCGCTCGCGGCCGACGTCGCGATCCTGACGGCCTGTGCGAACGATTACGACTACTCCGTCGTGTTCTCGCGCCAGATCGAGGCGCTCGCGAAGCCGGGCGACGTGGCCGTCGGGATCACGACGTCGGGCGGAAGCGCGAACGTGCTGAAGGCGCTCGAGGCGGCGAAGGAACGCGGCCTCACGACCATTTTGCTCACCGGCGAGAAGGGCCGTGCCGAAGCCGCGCGATGGGACGTCGGCATCGTCGTTCCGTCGTCGGAAACCGCCCACGTGCAGGAGCTGCACCTCGCCGCGCTTCACCTCATCTGCCGTTTCGTGGACGACGAGCGGGCCCGCAGGGGCTGAAGAAGGCGTGGAAGACCGAATCGGAGCGGCGGTGAAGACAGTTGCGATCGCGTTCGCCGCATGGTTCGCGGTCGACCGATTCCTGCCTTCGATTCCGCTCTCGTTCATCGCTCACGAGACCGCGCCCCTCCCGAACGCGCTCAAGGAACCCGTGCAGGGGGAGGGGTCCGCAGCGGAGTTCTCCGAGACGCGACGCGGCCGCTCGTTCCGACTAACGCCGCGCGCCTCGTATGACGTGGCCGCGCGCGTCGCGTCGACGGAGCGCTATCGGGCCGGGCTCTCCGGTGATCTTCTTCCATGGGACTTTGCGCTCGCCTGGGGAGCCGCGACGAGGGAGCCGGCCTGGTCGCACGTCTCCTACGTGCAGACGGGCCGCTTCTACAACTGGTCGACACACGATCGCTCGCTCGATCCCGCATACGTCTCGAGCCACACGGCGAACACGCACCTCATCGCGGCGACCGGGCGCATCAGATCGGTGCTCGGGCACGTGCACCGAGGGGATGTCGTCCGCCTCGAGGGCGATCTCGTGGACGTGGACGGGCCGGACGGCTTCGTCTGGAAGACGAGCCTCAGCCGGATGGACACGGGGCCGGGCGCATGCGAGACGCTCTACGTTCGCGCGATCACAGTGGGAATGCGGCGCTACCGCTAGGCCGAGAGCACGTTCTCGATCGCCGCGAGGACGTCCCCGGGGGTCACCCCCGTCATGCACGCGTGATCGATCGGGCAGACGTCGAACCGGCAGGGCGCGCAAAGCGTCCGTCGCCGGACGAGCGCGAGGCGGACGGGTTTTCCGTCCGGGCGCGGCCCGTCCCACGGGCGCGTCGCGTCCGGGTCGGTCGAACCGAAGACGACGACCGTGGGCGTCCCGGCCGCGCTCGCGAGATGGGCGAGGCCGGAGTCGTTGCCGAGGAAGAGCCGCGCCTCGGAGAGGATTCCGAGCGCTTCGGGCAGCGACGTCTGGCCTGAAAGGTCGAACATCGCGGCCTTTTTCGCGAGAGAGGCAGCCTGCGCATTGACTCCCCTCTCCCCCGAGCTCCCGAGAAGCACGACGGGAAGGCCGCGCCGCACGGCCATCGCCTCGAAGACCGCCGCATACCGCGCGAGGGCCCAGCGCTTGGCGGCGTGCGCGAAGGACGCGACGTGCGCGGCGACGAAGGCGCCCGGGACGCCCGCCGCCGCGAGGAGCGCGCGGCCCGCATCCCGTGTTTCGCGGGGCACGCCCCACGACACGTCCGGCGCGGCGGGACTCGCCGCCCCCGCCGCCGCGGCGAGACGGAGATGCCTCCAGACCTGATGTTCGCCCACTCCGAGACGGAGGCGGACGGCCCTCGTGAGGAGAAGGCTTCGGCCGTCGCCGCGAAAGCCGATCCTCTCCGGAATTCCCGCACGAGCGACGAGCAGCGCCGTCGAGAAGCTCGTCGGGAGGATCACGGCACGTTCGAAGCTCCTCTTTCGGATTTCTTCCACGACGCGCGAACGATCCGCCCCGGCGGCGCCTTCGTCGGGAGAGTGTTCGAACAGCACCTCGTCGACTTCGGCCGCGAGCCGGTACAGAGCCGCCACCCATGGGCGCGCGACGACGGCGAGATGGCCGCGTGGATCCGCGGCTTTGAGCGCGCGGAGAGCCGGGCGCGACATCACGACGTCGCCCACCCAGTTCGTCGCGCGAACGAGGGTCCTCAGGTGCCGTCCCCTGTGCGCGCCCGCTCGAGCTCGGCCTCGACGGAAGCGACCGTCCGTTGGAGGGTGCGCCCGCTCGCCTTCGCGCGGCCCGCGGCGATCAGACGCGCCCTCTCTTCAGCGTCGGAGAGGAGAGAAAACGCGGCGGATTCCCACGCCTCGGGCGCCAGCGACGAGACGAGCGCGCCAGTCGCGCCGTGATCCGTGAGCTCCGGGATGCCGCCCACCGCGTGGGCCAGGACGGGACAGCCCGCGGCCATCGCCTCGACGAGCGCGAGCGGCGAGCCCTCGCTGTGGGACGGCAGGAGCAGGAGGTGGCTGGCGGCGAGAGTCGTGGCGACGTCCGCGACCTCGCCTGCGAAAGCGCAGCGGTCCGTGACGCCCGCCGCGGCGGCGCGGGCCTCGACGGCGGATCGCTGCGGCCCGGAGCCGAGAAACTGCATCGTCGCATCGACGCCGCGACGAACGAGCCGCGCCACGACGTCGACCGCGACGTCCTGCCCTTTCCGGCCGTCGAAAGCGCCGACGTGCACGAGCCGGAAGGGAGGAGCGGGCGGCACCGGAGCGTCGACGAAAGCCTCGGGAGGAAGCCCGTCGGGGACGACGGAAATTCGCGCCGGCGGGATTCCGACCGCCTCGAGCGTTCTCGCCACGGCCGAAGAAACGGCGAGAAAGCGCTTGACGGCCCGGTATTTCGCGCGAGACAAGGCATTCGGCGAGGGGCCGAAGACGACGCGCCGGTGAACGACGAGGGGCCGGCGCGAGGCCGCGCGACTCCAAACGGCCGCCCCGTGTCCGCGGGCGTCTCCCGCATAAACGACGTCCGGCCGGAAGCTCCGGGCTGCCCGGGAAACCAACAGAAGAAGAGAGGGCGAGGCTTCGGACCCGGGTGGCGCCTCCACGATCTCGACCGCGCCACGATTCCGGAGAAGCTCGACGAGGGGAGCCCCGCGCCTCCCGACGAACCTGATCGCGTGGCCCCGTCGAGAGAGCTCTGCGAGAAGCAACGCCGTCTGCCTCTGTCCGCCGCGCAGGGAGGCGCCGAGGTCGAGGGCGAGCAGCCTCACGCGGGGAAGAATAGCGCCCGCGCGCGCGACGCCTGATAATGTCGTTGCCGTGCGCGCGCCGCTCTCCGTCGTTCTCCTCGTGAAGAACGAGCAGGACCGGTTGGGGGACGCGCTCGAGTCCGTCGACTTCGCGGACGAAATCGTCGTGGCGGACACCGGCTCGACGGACGACACCGCCCGTGTCGCGCGCTTCGGCGGGGCCCGCGTGGAGTCGATCGGCTGGGAAGGATTCGTCGCGTCACGCAACCGGGCGCTCGCGGAAGCCCGACACGACTGGGTCCTCGTCCTCGACGCGGACGAGCGGGTTTCCCCTTCGCTTCGCGGGGAGATCCTCGCCGCTCTCGGGCGAGATGATCCGGCGATCTCCGGCTATCGGATGCCGCGTCTCTCGCATTTTCTCGGCCAGGCCGTGCGGCACGGCACGTGGTACCCCGATTACAAGCTTCGTCTCGCACGCCGGTCTCGGGGACTGCGGGCCGAGGGCGGCCGGGTACACGAGGTGCTCGTCGTCGACGGGACGACGGAGAAGTTCGCGGCGCCCCTCCTCCATCATCCCTATCGGGATCTGTCGGACGCGCTTCGAAAGGCGTCGACGTACGCGCGGCTCGGCGCTCACGACCGCTACGACCGAGGGGCCCGCGGGAGCGTGACCGGGCTTTTCCTTCGGCCGCTCGTCGAGTTCTTTCGATACCTCGTTCTGAGGGCGGGTTTCCGAGACGGGCTCGTGGGCTTCTACGTTGCGTTTCTCCATTCGTTTTCGTATTTTTTGCGCGCCGCTTTCCTGCTCGAGATTCAACGGCGCCGTCCGACTGAGCGAAGCGGGCGCCAGAAGGAGATTCCGACATGAAGCTCATGAGGGCCCCCTCGCTGCGCGGCGCGCTTGCGCTCGCCGCCGTTTCGGTTCTGGTCCTCGGCGGTTGCGCGAAAACCGAAGAGAAAGGGCCGATGGAAAAGGCCGGCGCCGCCGCCGACAAAGCCGTCGAGAAGGTCAGGACCGTGTCGACAGACGCCGCCAAGGCGGCGTCGACGGCCGCAGCGTCGCTGAGCCAGGCGGCCGAGAAGGCGAAGGCGGGAGCCGCGGAGATGACGGCGACGGCCGGCGCCGCGATGGAGAAAGCCGGCGCGAAGGTCGGGGCCGCGGCCGAGAAGACCGCCGAGAAGTCGAGGACGGCCGCTGCCGCGACCCCGGCTCCTCCGAAGAAGTAAGACCCGTTCCGAGCTTCCGCTCCCTCGACAGAATCGCGGCCGAAATCGTCGCCTGCCGCGCCTGCCCGCGCCTCGTCGCCTGGCGGGAGGAAGCGGCGGATCACCCCCCTCGCCGTTTCCGGGGCCAGCGATACTGGGCACGGCCGGTTCCCGGATTCGGCGAGCCCGGCGCCCGGCTTCTCGTCGTCGGCCTCGCGCCGGCGGCGCACGGAGGAAACCGGACCGGGCGCATCTTCACCGGCGACTCGTCCGGCGACTTTCTCTTCGCCGCCCTGTATCGAGCGGGCTTCGCGAACCAGCCCGTCTCCGTGTCGCGGGAGGACGGCCTCGCGCTGCGCGACGCCTGGATCGCGGCGTCCGTGCGCTGCGCCCCGCCGGACAACAGGCCCACGCCGCGCGAGTTCGCGACCTGCCGCCCGTTCCTCGTCCGCGAAATCGCCGCGCTGGAAAACCTGCGCGTCGTTCTCGCCCTCGGCGCCCTCGCGTGGCGGTCGGCCCTGGAAGCGCTCGAAAAGAACGAGGTCGTGATCCCGCGCCCGCGTCCGGCGTTCGCGCACGGCGCGGAGGTCGATCTGGGCGGCGTGACCCTCTTCGGCTCGTACCACGTCAGCCAGCAGAACACGAACACGGGGCGGCTGACGGCGGCGATGTTCGATGGGATTCTGAAGCGAGTTAAGAGGGAAATGGGGGAACGGAAGAAAGATTTTCTTAGAAGGTAATTAGGCCGGCGGGCCATGCCGGCCATGGTGGAAGCTCTTCGGCGCATCTAGCGCCGGGTCCAATTCACTTTCTAAGAAACACGCCCATTACCTCTGCGTATCAGCCCCCATGAAACGAAACAAACGAGCCTTCGCACTCCCCGCTCTAGCCGCATTCGTCATTCTTTTCGCGTTCTCGGCCCCCGCCCAGCCCCATTACCTCCCCGCCAGCGGGGACAACCAGCGCGCCTCGGTGACGCAGCAGGTCGGGCCGGTCACGGTTACGATCTCGTATGCGAGTCCCCGCGTCGTCCTCAAGGGCAACGACCGGCGGGGGAAGATCTGGGGCAAGCTGGTCCCGTACGGCCTCACGGAGCTCGACTTCAACGACTGCAAGTCCTGCCCCTGGCGCGCGGGGGCGAACGAGAACACGATCTTCACCGTCTCGGACGAGGTGAAGGTGCAGGGCAAGTCCCTGCCGGCGGGCTCGTACGGCCTCTTCGCGATCACGGGTCCCGACGAGTGGACGTTCGTTTTCTCGAAGAACGCGACGTCCTGGGGAAGCTACTGGTACGACCCGAAGGAGGACGCCCTCCGGGTGACGGCGAAGCCCGGGAAGGGCGAGTACCACGAGTGGCTCACGTACGACTTCACGGAGCGTGAGCCGGCCAAGGCGACGGTCGCCTTGAAGTGGGAGGAATTGCAGGTCCCGCTCGCAATCACCGTGGACGACGTGAACGCCAGGTGGGTCGCGAAGCTGAAGGACGAGCTGCGCGGCTACACAGGTTTCTATTGGGAGAACTGGCAAAGGGCGGCGGACTACTGCCTGCGAAACAAGATCGCCCTTCCCGAGGCGCTCGACTGGGCTCAGCGCGGAGCCGGGCCGAACTTCGGCGGGGAAAACCAGATCGCCGCGGTGGCGACACTCGCGCGCGCGCAGGAGGCGAACGGCAAGACCGCCGAGGCCGCGAAGACGTGGGACAAGGCCATCAACCTGCCGGGAGCGACGGCCGTCCAGATCCACCAGGTCGGGCGCTCTCTCCTGAACGAGGGCAAGCCCCAGCAGGCCCTGAGCATCTTCCAGACGAACGCGAAGCGCTTCCCGGACAAATGGCCCGTGCACGTCGGGCTCATGCGCGGCTACGCGGGCGTCGGCGACGCGAAGAAGGCGCTCGAGGAAGGACGGCTCGCGCTCAAGCAGGCGCCGGACGAGGGGAACAAGAAGGTCCTTGCGGAAGCGATCGCCAAGCTGGAAAAAGGAGATACGAAGATTAATTAGGAGATGCGCTCGCCGCGCCGCTGGAGGCGATGGCGGGGTAAACTAAAACACGTGGTTGGGGCCGCCCGGAGCGAACTGAAAGACAAGTTCCGGGACGAGTGCGGGGTCTTCGGGATCTTCGGCCACGCGGACGCGGCGAACCTGACGTATCTCGGCCTCTATGCGATGCAGCACCGGGGGCAGGAGTCCGCGGGCATCGTCACGTGGACGGGCCAGCGGTTTGCCGTCGAAAAACAGATGGGATACGTCGCCGACATCTTCGACGAGGCCCGGCTTTCCCGGTTGCCCGGCTCGTCGGCGATCGGCCACGTGAGGTATTCGACGACGGGAGAGTCGCTCCTCGAGAACGCGCAGCCCATCGTCTACAACACGAACAAGGGCCCGCTCGCGGTCGCCCACAACGGAAACCTCGTGAACGCCGTGGAGATCCGCGCCGAGCTGGAGGAAGAAGGCTCGATCTTCACGACGAGCTCGGACACCGAAGTGTTCCTCCATCTCATGGCGCGCTCCCGCGTCGAGGACGTCGTGGGGGCACTGCGCGAGGCCCTCGCGCGCGTGCGCGGCGCCTACTCGATCGTCCTCCTCGCCAAAGATCGCGTGATCGCGGTGCGGGATCCCCAGGGCATCCGGCCCCTGACGCTCGGCCGGCTTCGGGTCGACGGGGCGCCCGATGCGCGCGTCGTGGCCTCGGAAACCTGCGCGTTCGATCTCATCGACGCGGAGCCCCTGCGCGACGTCGAGCCCGGGGAGATCGTCGTCTTCGACGCGGGAGGAACCGCCTCGGCCTCGTTCGCGATGGGCCAGCGGACGGCCTTCTGCATTTTCGAGCACGTCTACTTCGCCCGCCCCGACTCCTCCGTGTTCGGGAAGTCCGTCGCGGAGTCGCGCCGTGCCTTCGGCCGGCGGCTCGCGCGCGAGCATCCGGTCCCGGCCGACGTGGTGGTGCCGGTGCCCGACTCGGGTGTCTTCGCGGCGCTCGGATTCGCCGAGGAGAGCGGGATCCCTTACGGAATGGGGCTCGTGCGCAACCACTACGTGGGGCGCACGTTCATCGAGCCGAAACAGGCGATTCGGCATTTCGGCGTCAAGGTGAAGCTGAATCCGGTCCGCTCCGTGGTGGCGGGCAAGCGCGTCGTCCTCGTGGACGACTCGATCGTGCGCGGCACGACGTCGAAGAAGATCGTCAAGATGCTCAAGGCCGCGGGAGCGAGCGAGGTCCACATGCGCATCTCGTCGCCGCCCACGATGAACCCGTGCCACTACGGGATCGATACTCCGCGGCGGAAAGAGCTCATCGCCGCGACGAAGGATCTCGAGGCGACGCGCAAGTTCATCGAGGCCGACTCGCTCGGATACCTGTCGCTCGAGGGCATGCTCACGGCGTTCGGACGCGCCGAGAACGAGGCGTGCGCGGCCTGCTTCTCGGGCCGATACCCGATTCCGCTCACGGTGCCCGATCCTCAGGCCACGCTCTTCCCCTCCGACGAGCCGCGCGAAGACGTCTCCGGAGAGAAGCCCGGCCAGATCTTCCCACGGCTCGTGCGCGCCTCAGAGCCCTGACGGCTGCTTCGGACGTGGCCGCAGATTCGCTCGAATTCTCGACGGAGGACGACGGCCGAAGCGTGCGTCTGCGCCTGCGCGTTTCGGCGGGAGCCTCGCGGCGCCGCGTGCTCGGGGCCCACGGGGGCGCGCTCAAGCTGTCGGTGAAGGCTCCTCCCGAGAAGGGCAGGGCGAACAGGGACGTCGTCTCCCTCGTCGCCGAGGCCTTCGGCCTCGCGGCGTCGGACGTCACGATCCTCTCGGGAGAAACGTCCCCCGACAAAGTCGTCAGGCTCGCGCTTTCTCCCCGTGAAGCCGCCGTCCGGTGCCGGAGCGCCCTGCTACGATCCGCGCCGTGACGGATCCCCGCCGGTCGACCTACGCGGATGCCGGCGTCGACATCGACGCGAAGATGGGCGCCATCGCGCGCGCGAAAGACGCGATCCGCTCCACGTTCACGAAGGGCGTGGTGGGCGACGTCGGGGGATTCGGCGGCCTCTTCCGTCCGGATTTCGCCGGGATGTCCGACCCGCTCCTCGTCGCCTCGGCCGACGGAGTCGGTACGAAGCTGAAGGTCGCGATCGCCGCGGGAGTGCACGGGACCGTGGGGCAGGACCTCGTCAACCACTGCGTGAACGACATCCTCGTCCAGGGCGCCAGCCCGCTTTTTTCTCGACTACATCGCGACCGGGAAGATGAAGCCGGAGATCGTCGGCCAGGTCCTGGAGGGACTCGCGAGAGCCTGCCGGGAAAACGGGTGCGCTCTCCTGGGAGGAGAGACTGCGGAAATGCCGGGCATGTACGCCGAGGGCGACTACGACCTCGCGGGCACGATCGTGGGAGTCGTGGATCGGCCGAGGCTCCTCGACGGGACGAAGGTCAAAGAAGGAGACTTGCTGATCGGTCTTCCCTCTTCGGGTCTCCATACGAATGGATACTCGCTGGCGCGGAAGATTCTCTTCGAAGGTCTGGGGATGGCGCCGCAGACGGAGCTCCCGGAGCTCGGGGGCGAGACGATTGCTTCGGCGCTGCTCGCTGTGCATCGAAGCTATCTCTCTTGCGTTCTTCCACTCGTAGAAAACTCTCTTCTCTCGGCGATGTCCCACATCACCGGCGGCGGCTTTCCGGACAACATCCCGCGCGTCCTGCCCGAGGGCCTCGACGCCGTCGTCCACCCCAGCGCCTGGAGCCTGCCCCCCCTCTTCCGATTACTGGAGGACAAGGGACGCATCGCGCCCGCCGAGATGCTTCGCGTCTTCAACTGCGGGATCGGGATGGTCCTGATCATCCCGCCGGCGCGGGGCCTCGAGGTCA